>JAIQFO010000067.1 GCA_020073215.1 Terriglobia bacterium
CGTGGCGTCAGAAAGTGCGTCCCGCTGAACGTCGACAGGAAATTATAAAGCGCAACCTTGTTCGTGACGTTAATCGCCGTCACACGGAGACTCCATTTGTACTTGTCACCGCGAAACAGATTGTCATCGCCAACAGCGATGTCGAACAGGTGACGAGGCGCGATCCGCGGAGGGTTGTGATCGTCATTCTCAGTGCCAGGGGCCGGAATCGTGACTCGCGTTGAGCCGTACTGAGATGGCGCGCAACTCGTGAGCGGTGACGTCAACGTGGGGAACACATTCCCACAGAACAATCCGGCCTGCATCTGCTGGTCCGCCGTGAGTCCAGTCAAGTCAACGGGAGTAGTTGCGTCTGTGGCGAATGGAACCGCCCCTGCCACCAGGCCGCTATCGTATCGCCAATTGAAGCCAATCCATGGGCCTCGCTGCCAGGGTTGGTATTGCAAATGTGTTGTTTGGTTGAATTTCTCGTCATGGTCGATGCGGAAAACCCCAGAAGGCGCGGAAGGTGTGGCTCCGGCGCCGCTGACCTGTGGGAGGAAGAACCGTGCCGAAACCGTTGAGAAGACCATTTGCGCCGAAAACCCATGCAGGTTCGGTACGCTGACGCGCCCCGCGAATCCGGGGATTTTAGATCTGTCCCACGCGATCGGGAAGAAAATCGGCGTGTTTCCGAGGATGCTGAAATCATAAGCATTGTGGGTGTACTTCCAAATGTACTCACCGGAGAACACCAGGTATTTCCCGACAGCTTGTTGCAATCCGGCGTGGAATTCATTGCGCCAGCCCGGACCCAAAGGAGTTGAACTTGAAGAAGTACAGCTGAGCAGTGGGTTTAAGACGGGACTATCGCATCCCACGCTGGCAACGATCAAATTCTCGTTGAACGGCGTTTCGAGCACTCTCGCGTAGGAAAGGCGAAGGACTGTGCTCGTCCGTTTGATGTTGTAGGCGAGGCCTAGGCGAGGCTCGGATTCTTTGTGGGTGGTCAGGCC
Source organism: Terriglobia bacterium (assembly GCA_020073215.1). Classification (GTDB taxonomy): domain Bacteria; phylum Acidobacteriota; class Terriglobia; order Terriglobales; family Acidobacteriaceae; genus Acidiflorens. Next base: position 996 of record JAIQFO010000067.1, read on the forward strand.
GTTGTAGAAGTCTCCGCGCAAACCGACGTTGAATGACCAATTCCCCTTCGTGATCTGATCCTGAACGTAGAGCGCAAGCTGTTTTACGTCCGTGTGGCCGCGAAAAGCAAACAGGCTTCCTCCACGTGTCAGGTCAAATGGAAGCAGATTCGAGCATGGAGCGTCTAGGGCAACCCCGTTCACAAAGCACGGGTTGCCGTTGGCATCCGTCAACGAGGGAATCAGGCCATTGTCCACGATCCCTAAATTGTCATTCTCGTTCAGAAACGTCTGTTGGTACGTGGCTCCTAGCTTGATATTGTGGGCGCCCTTCACGTAGGACAGCGTCGTACGCAGACCCGCATTCGTCAGTGTTCGATCCTGAGCAACCGACTCCTGCTGAATAGGCGAGAGGTCGTCGAACAGATTTCCGCTTGGATAGTAATTGTATTGGTCGTGCCTGACGAAGCCGCCGAACGTGAAGACCGCGTTGGTGCTGAGAAGGCGCGCCCACGATGGTGCGATGTTGAAGGTTCTAATCTGCGACCTCTGGTCGGTCGGACCCAGCGGGTTGCCCGAAGGATCGGTTTGGCCAGAATGGAGAACGTTGTCGAAGCTGTTTGGATTCTGAAACCAAGACCTTGTGAAGCCCAGATTCAGCTGGATCGAGTCCGCTTTCGATAACTGATAGTCGACCCTGTCAAAGATATTTTCTTCATTGCCCTTCGCGTGGATGACGGTGAATTCTGGCGGGTCGAGGAATCGTCCGGTATTCAAACCGCTTGCCGAGACGAAGTTTCCCCACTTCGGCCCTCCGTAGCCGAGGTTGATGCCGACGGTCGATGACCCGAAACTGCCATAGCTGGTCGTGACGCTGCCGGTCGGTGTCGTTAAGCCCTGGCCTGAACGCGTGGTGGCGTTAATGACCACACTTGTTTTTTCGCCGAATTCGGCTGGAGGCGCACCCGCAATAACCTCCATCGACGCAATTGAATCCAGGGGAATCTGGTTGGAAAAGACCTTGCTTTGCTGATCCGTGATCGGCTGACCATCAACCATGAAGGAATTCTCTGCATGGTCTCCCATTCCATGGAAGAGACCGTTTGAATCTGCAGCAATTCCTGGAGAAGACAAAGTTACAAGCGAGCTTAACGATGACGACTGACTCTCCAGAGGCAGTTTGTCGAATAAGCCGCGGTCTACGTCCGTATGAAACGAAGACGAGGTCTCAACGAGATCTCCACCGTTTGCTTCCACTGTGACACTTTCCGCCGAACCTCCCACCTTCAGAGCGATGTTGAGATTCAGGGGAACACTCGAACGGACATCAACATCTCCAGAGTACGGTGCAAAACCTTGGCCGGTAACCGTCACGTGATAAGGATTGAATGGGACGTTTGGGACGACGAATTTTCCAGCGGCATCCGTGACTGCATTTCGAGAAAAGCCGCTAACAGGATTGCGGACTTCGACGGTTGCGTTGGTCACTACTGCCCCGGATGGATCAACTACGGTGCCTGTAATCGACGTGGAACTACCTGATTGCGCATGAGCAACGGCACTTAACCCCAGAAACATCGTGAGCAGAAAAGTCGCGGAACGCGACTTCACGTATGAAGCCAACATAAATTCCTCCCGAAGAAATGAAAGACAGATTCCGAACGACAGATCGATCTTCTGAACAGCTAGATCGCGGGAGGTGGGCGAACGCTGAGCGCGAATGCCACGAAGCTTTGTGCGGCAGAAACAGGCTCAGGTAGGAAAGTAGATATGGGAGTGAACTTCGCCTTTAGCAGGCCGGCAGTGACTTTAGGAGCCGCAGAATGGGTAGCCACGCAGACGGTACATTTGGCCGCTTCGGTACGATTGGAGTGATGATGCGCAGCAAAAGCAATTGCTGACCAGAACGTCAGCAACAAGCACATCACTGCCCAATATTTCACAATCGACCGCACGTTGCTTTCCCCACAAAAGGCGTTGATTGAATCTACACCGAAATAAAGACCTAATGCAATGAGAGCACTGCAACCCGCACACCTCACCTTTCACCGAGGTGAGAGCACCTAGGTAATGGCTAGTCGGCTCACTTTAGCCTCCGAATACTCTCTTGTGGGTGGATGACGGGCAAACCGGAAGCAATTCTTAAGTTAGCGCTTATGTAGCTCTGTCCCGCCAGGACGGGGCAAAGTCCCGTCCTCACATCGCACCTGGCGATGGCTGCCTCAGCCGGGATATCGCCCCGTAATATACCCTTCTAACTCGCGGATGGTTTGCTCCTGGCCGGAGATGGTCCAGCGGACGAGGTCGCCAATCGACACCACACCCACAACCGCATCGCCCTCGACGACGGGAAGATGACGAAAAAAGTGGTGGGTCATAATGGCCATGCATTCGTCCACCGTGTTTTGAGGAGTAACGAAGACCACGGGGCTGGTCATGATCTCCCGCACCGGCGTCTCCTTCGAGGAGCGCCCCTTGAGGATCACTTTCCGGGCGTAATCGCGCTCCGACAGGATGCCGACTAACCTGCCCTGGGAGAGCACAAGCAGTGCGCCAATGCTCTCCGCCGCCATCTTCTCAATAGCTTCGTAGACGGACTGATCGGGCGTTACGGACAGGACCCGATGGCGGCCTTTGCTCTTCAACAGCGTTCCAACTGTGTCGGTGATTTTCATGAGGCTCCGGCGATCATGTCTTTAACGACTCGAAATCGGGGAGAAACAATCTGGACCGCAGCAACTTTAGCAAGGACTTGGTACCGCCATCAAGCCTATCCCTGGCGGACACGCAAGTTGTGTGGCGCGGGCAACACCGAGCTGTCGCTCGGCTTGGACGGGCGAGGCGCCCGTCCCCACACAACCAATTTCTTTCCGCCCTTGCGCCCAGCGCCCTCATCCTCGAAGATGTTCTGTACACCATGCCGCAAGATATCGCCCCACCTCCGGCTCATGCCGCGCAACTGGACGCCTCCGCGCTTGAAGCCGCTCTTCGCCGCCACCTTCGCGGAGAAGTTCGCTTCGATTCCGGCAGCCGCGCCCTCTACGCGACCGACGGCTCGAATTACCGCCAGGTTCCCATCGGCGTCGTAGTCCCTCGCGACAAAGAAGATGTTCTCGCCACGGTTGTCCTCTGCCGCGACCACGGCGCTCCGCTGCTCGCCCGCGGCGGAGGCACCTCGCTAGCCGGACAATGCTGCAACGCCGCCGTCATCCTCGACTTTTCGAAATACATGGCGGGTATCCTCGAAATCGACCCCGCACGCCGTATCGCACGCGTCGAGCCCGGCGTCGTCCTCGACACGCTCCGCGCCGCTGCCGAGAAGCACCACCTCACTTTCGCGCCCGATCCCGCCACCCATGACCGCTGCACCCTCGGCGGCATGATCGGGAACAATTCCTGTGGCGTGCACTCGATCATGGCCGGCAAGACGGACGACAATATCGAGTCGCTCGAAGTCCTCACCTACGGCGGCGAGCGCATGCACGTTGGCGCCACCAGCGATGAAGATCTCGCCCGCATATTGCGCGAAGACGCGGGCGAAGGTGAGCGCCGCGCCAAGATCTACGCCGGCCTCAAGCGCATCGCCGACCGCTACGGTGACCAGGTCCGCCACCAGTTTCCGAACATCCCGCGCCGTGTTTCCGGATACAACCTCAACCACCTGCTCCCCGAAAACGGTTTTCACGTGGCGCGCGCGCTGGTCGGCTCCGAAGGCACTTGCGTCACGGTTCTCGAAGCGACATGTCGCCTGGTCGAGAGTCCGCCGGCGCGAGTCCTGCTCGTCATTGGATGGTCCGACATTTATCTCTGCGCCGATCACGTCCCGCAGATCATGGAACATCACCCCATCGGCCTCGAAGGCTTTGACGACATCATGGTCAACGCCAGCCGCCGTAAAGGCGTGAACCTCGAAGGCCTCGCCATGCTGCCCGAAGGCGCGGGCTGGTTGATGGTCGAATTCGGCGCAGACAAGGCCGACGAGGCCGAAGCCCAGGCGCGACACCTGATGGAAGTTTTCGATCGCTCCGCTGCCCCGCCCAACATGCATCTCTTCGTCGATCCCCGCCAGGCCCGCCGCATCTGGGATGTCCGCGAGTCGAGCCTCGGGGTGACATCGCACGTCCCCGGCGAACCGCTGCGCTGGGAAGGCTTCGAAGATTCCGCGGTAGCACCCGAGAAACTCGGCGCCTACCTCCGCGACCTGCGCCGGCTGATGCAAGACCATCACTACGACGGCTCGTTCTATGGACACTTTGGCCACGCCTGCGTGCACACGCGCATGGACTACGATCTCGAGTCCACCGAAGGCGTCCGCAAGTTCCGCCAGTTCATGGAAGAAGCCGCCGACCTCGTCGTGCGCTACGGCGGTTCGCTTTCCGGTGAACATGGAGACGGCCAGTCCCGCGGCGAGCTGCTTCCGAAAATGTTTGGCCCGGAACTGATGCAGGCTTTCCGCGAGTTCAAGTCGCTTTGGGATCCCGATTGGAAGATGAACCCGGGCAAGCTCATCGAGCCCTATCGCCTGGACGAAAATCTGCGGCTCGGGGCGGGCTATGATCCCTGGCAGCCCGAAACGCACTTCAAGTTTCCCGACGACCACGGCAGCCTGGCAGCCGCCACCCTGCGCTGCGTCGGAGTCGGCAAGTGCCGCCGCGATTCGGGCGGAGTCATGTGTCCCAGCTTCCGCGTCACCCGCGATGAAGAGCACTCTACGCGCGGCCGTGCGCACCTGCTGTGGGAGATGACGAAGGGAGAAGTCATCAAAGACGGCTGGCAGAACCAAGCCGTGAAGGAATCACTCGACCTCTGCCTGGCGTGCAAAGGCTGCAAGAGCGACTGCCCGGTCGGCGTCGATGTTGCGACCTACAAAGCCGAATTTCTGTCGCACTACTACGAGACGAATCGCCGTCCGCTGAATGCGCTGGCCTTCTCGAATATTGACCTGTGGCTGAGAGCCGCGTCGCATGTGCCGGGCTTGGTGAATCTCACGACGCAACTTCCCGGCCTGCGCGACCTCGCCAAGCTCGCCGCCAGAATCCCCGCCCAGCGCCGCATCCCGGCGTTAGCGCCGGAAACATTTCAGCAATGGTGGGAAAGAAAACGTAGCGCCGGCGTCTCGCCGGCTGTCGAGCGGGCGTCTCGCCCGCTCCACCGGCAACTCGCGAACCCCGTCCTCCTCTGGGCCGACACCTTCAACAATCACTTCCTCCCCGCGACCGCCAAAGCTGCCGCCGAAGTGCTCGAAGCTGCCGGGTTCGACGTTCTCGTCCCGCGCGCCCACTTGTGCTGCGGCCGCCCGCTCTACGATGCCGGGATGCTCGACCGCGCCAAGGCGCTACTCCTCCAGATCATGGACGAGCTTCTCCCGGAAATCGAAGCCGCGACGCCCATCGTCGTGCTCGAACCGAGCTGCGCCTCCGTCTTCCGTGACGAACTCACGAACCTCTTTCCCAAAGACGAACGCGCGCACGCTCTCTCGAAGCAAGTCTTCCTGCTCAGCGAGTTTCTTGAAACGCGGGCGAAAGATTTCCCGCTCCCCCAACTGGCTCGCAAAGCTCTCATCCACGGACATTGCCATCACAAGGCCATCATGAAGATGACCGCCGAAGAGTCGGTGCTCGGCCGCATGGGGATTGCCTTCTCCGCGCCCGCGCCCGGATGCTGCGGCATGGCCGGAGCGTTCGGCTTCGAAAAGGAAAAGTACGAGATCTCGAAAGGCATCGGCGAACTCGAACTGTTACCCGCCGTCCGCCAGGCTCCCACCGACTGGCTCATCGTCGCCGACGGCTTCAGTTGCCGCGAGCAGATTGCCCAGGAAACCGACCGCCACGCGCTGCATCTAGCCGAAGTTCTGCAGATGGCCATTCGCGAAGCCACCGAAACCCCCGAAGGCTTCCCGATGTTTGATCCCGCTCCGCAACACTATCCCGAAGACGCGTGGGTCCGGCCGCACCGAGCCGCCGTTGAAAAATCGATGAAGCGCACCGGACTGGCAGTGGCCGGCATCGCCGCCGGAGCCGCTCTGCTGTTGGCGCTGGCAAGAAAGCGCTAAGCCCGTCCCCAGCCGAATTCTCGATCGGCATACCAAGTTAAGATATTGATAAATATAGGCTTATCTGCCCACTGCCCATCCTGGCCGCTTTCTGGGACAATAGATGATTAGATAGCAGAGCCTCCCCGTGGCGGCTTCCGCTTCCCGGTGTGCCTCGGGCCGGCGCCGCGTGCGCCTAAAGCTAGAAGAAAGCTGAAATCCTATGGAAACCGCAAACCCAACCGTCGTGGCCCCGGTGCCCACGCCGTCCCCTTCCGTATCTATTATCCAGAACAAGGCGCTGCAAGGCTCGGTACTGGTTTTGATCCAGTTTGACGTCTGCGAAGTGATCAATCTCGACTCACTCCGCGACATCTTCGGAGCGCGCCGCCAGGAGGCCAGCTTCAAACATCCGGCGCCTGGATACGTTCGCTTCCAGCGTCCTCCGGTCGTCGAACCGGTTGAGCCGCTGATCCTCGAAAGCGGCGAACGGCTTGACGTCAAGATCAAGTACTACGATTACGGGGTACTGAGCGTCGTTTTCGAGCTGCCGTTCTCCGGCGATTGGGACACGCTTGTCCGCCTCGCCAGCCGTTGGGTTTGGGACACCGACTTCACCAGCTTCGCCCAGAAGATCGTCAAACAGAAGATCGAGCGCGCTCGACCTGCGCTGGTCAAGCTTTACGATAGCTGGCTGCATGAAGATTATTTTGTCTTTCATGTGCGCGACCTCGCCGGCAATCCATCGGCTGCAGAACTGCTCGCGTCCCAGGGAGGGCGCATCGCCCAGATCGTGCGCGGCGAGAACTGTCCGCTGTCCGACGGCGAGCAGCAGGAAATCATGCAGTCGAAAATTTCGTACTATCCGAACGATTTGGCCGTGATCAGCTGGAACGGGGCGTTTCTCTATGACTCGACGGCAGGCGCGGAAACTGTTATTCAACTACTCGAGTATGCCAACTCGCAGTTGCTCGAATTCCGCCACTACGACGAGCTGCTGACACGCGAACTGCAAAGCGTCTACGATTTTATGGACCACGGCTCGACCGGCATCTGGGCCCGCTGGCGCACCGCGAAACGCGCCAATCGCCTGCACACCGTCCTGCTCGATGTGGACGAACTGACCGAGCGCGCCGACAACGCCATCAAGTTCCTGAGCGACATGTTCTCGGCGCGCCTCTACAAAGTTGCTGCCTCCAAGATCGGCGTGAGCGATTACAAGAACCTGGTCAACCAGAAAGTCCACACCGCCGAAGAGCTCTACCGCTTCATGGTCGACCAGTTCCACCAGAGCCGCGCGTTTGTGCTGGAGTTGATGGTGGTGATCATCCTGATCATTGATTTGATCTGGCTGTTTAAGGGAGCGATTCCGATCTAGAGGGAGTTCCCGGTTCTCATTTCACAGTAAAACCTGAGAGGCAGTTCTTTGTTCTCCGTCTGTTCGCCCTAAAATAAATTTCTTGGTGGTTGCTTGGAAAGATGTATTTTTCTGTGTTTGGTGCTTGCTGGTCGGGTAATGGGGTGCCCCCCTCCCGTGGCCGGTGTTTTGGAATCAATACTTTAGCGGGGTCATACCGCCAAGTCTTTGAGGAATAAGGACTTGGATATAAAGTATTTATTCTTCTTTCACTTACGGATGTTCTGCTTCCGGTTCCGGCTCCGTCCCGGCGCCGGACCCCCATTTCGTCCCGATCAAAAAGTCAATCTTGACAAAAGGGAGGCCACGAGAGGGGACCTTTCTTGCGTCATGGGGTTTTTGGGCTATGACGAGGACGGACACCACCCTCGGCGGATATGGTGATGAGAAATCGTGGGACTCCAGCGTCGTTGTCGAACAAAATCCTTACGACTGAGACGGCGCGGAATCCCAGGTCTCGAAAAGCGCGAGACCTGGGGCACCCGCGGCTTCGTTGTCGAACAAACTTCTTACGACTGAGACGGCGCGGAATCCCAGGTCTCGAAAAAGCGCGAGACCTGGGGCACCCGCGGCGTCGTTGTCGAACAAACTTCTTACGACTGAGACGGCGCGGAATCCCAGGTCTCGAAAAGCGCGAGACCTGGGGCACCCGCGGCTTCGTTGTCAAAACAAATTCTTACGACTGAGACGGCGCGGAATAACCCGCGGCACAGCGCAAAAATGCCCGGGAATTCTCGCGAATCCCGGGCACTTTGTTAACGCTTAGAGATTGTTGTCGCTACCTAGACAGCGGTAACGTTCTCCGCTTGCCAGCCCTTGGGGCCTTTGGTCACGTCGAACTGCACGGTTTGGCCTTCTTGCAGGCTCTTGAAGCCGCCCGCTTGAATCGCGGAGAAATGCACGAAAACGTCTTCGCCATTTTGACGGCTGATGAAGCCGTAGCCCTTCGCGTCGTTAAACCACTTCACTGTTCCTTGTTCTGCCATTGATGTTCCTTTTTTTGTTTCTTGATTGAAATGTGCTGAGAAGATTCGCTGCTGTGAAGTGGGGTGACGCTGGTTGGCGGTACCGACCTTCAACTAACTGTGAGTTCAACTTAGCGACTTCTAGTTTACCACGATGAACCGGAAAATGCCGGGAAACTTTGGCCGCAGCCGGCGGTCCTGGGTCTGTCTTCTGGTAAGTGGTTGCGATTCAATGACGTACGGCCCGGCCGCACGGGCTACCCCGCGGGTCGTCTGGGGGACCGCCAATCCGCCCAGCCAGCGAAAAGCGCTGCCTGGAGACCGCCGTGGCCGGCCGTCCCCACCAGGTTGTCTTTAGGTTTACGCTGTACGTTGCTTATGATCGCCTTCCTCACCCTCGAACTTCGCATCGAAGCGGCGCACTCGCTCAAAGACAAGCGCCAGGTCACCCGCAGTCTCAAGGACCGTCTGCGCTCTTCATTCAACGTGGCCGTTGCTGAACTCGATCCCAGTTCGCTCTGGAATCAGGCGACCATTGGCGTGGTCGGCATCTCGCACTCCCGCGACTACCTCGACGGGCTGATGAAAAACGTGGAACGCGCCGCCACCCGCATCGCTAATAACGCGGGCGCCGAAGTCACCGACTCGTTTGTGGAATTCCTCTAAAAGCCCAACGCCGAGAACCTCTCCTCCAATAATGAATGACCAGGGTGGCTGTGGGAATCACCAGGGCTGCGGCTCGAGCCGGCCTTGGCCACATCGATCCAGGTGGTAGACCAGGAGCAAGCCCCATGAACGAATGGTAGCAGCCCCGCACTCTAGTTTTTCTGATATCCTCATACGTTTTCTCCATTCGAGGTATGCCGTGGAGCATCGTGGGCAGAAATATCATCGCGGGCGGCTGAGCCAGGCCATTCGCGAGGAGATCGAAACCATCCTCGAAGGCGAACTGGGCGATCCTCGGATTGGGCTGGCCAGCGTCAGCTCGGTGGTCATGGCTGACGACGCCCGGTCCGCCCGCGTGATGGTGCACGTCACCGGAGACGAGGCCGAGGCCGAGCGCACCCTCGAAGGGCTCGCCGCTGCCAAGAATTATGTCCGGCACGAACTGGCGGAGCGGCTGCGGCTGCGGCGGCCTCCGGACCTTTTTTTTCAGATCGATCGTGCCGATCAATTAGAGAGTCGAGTTGACGAGCTTCTGGGCCGCGCCAAAAAACGCGCCCGGAAGAATCCTGATCTCAGCCCCTAAAGGGGCCGCTGTTTTCGGAAGACGAACGGTATCGCTAAAGCGATGCCCTGATACGAACCCAATAGCTAGGGGCTGGGAACTGACAACTGATAACTGATAACTGAAAGCCAAGAGCCACGAGCACTTCATGCTAGAACGGGTTTTACGCGAAATTCGAGCGCGCCAACGGTTCGTCGTGACCTCGCACGCGCGGCCCGACGGAGACGGTATCGGCTCTGCCCTTGCCTGTGGCCAGATTCTGCGCATGATGGGCAAGGATGCCGAGGTCGTCATGTACGATGGCGTCCCTCGTATCTACCAGAATCTTCCTTTCGCCGACCGCGTGGTTCAAGCCGATGTCGTTCCTGCTAACGATGCCGTCATCCTGCTTGAATGTGACAGCACCCGGCGCGCGCTGCTGGAGGGGCTCGATGAATGTTTCCTCATCAATATTGACCATCACGTGAGCGGGCGCAATTTTGGTCACATCAACTGGATCGATTCTTCGGTCATGGCTACCGCCGAACTGGTATTTCGTTTAGCCCGCCTTGCGTGCGTGCCTGTCGATCGCGACATTGCCACCTGCCTCTACACGGGGCTCATGACCGACACAGGCTCCTTTATGTTCGAAGGTACCAACGAGCACACCTTCACCGTGGCCCGCGAACTGGTGCTGGCCGGCGCCGACCCGGCGCTTTGTGCGCGACACATTTATTTTGGACATTCCACGGCCAAGCTTCGCCTGCTGGGCGCGGCGCTTTCCAACCTGCATCGCGAAGGGCCGCTTGCCTGGATCTGGATCACGCAGGAACAGATGCAGCGCTTCTGCGCCCGCGAAGAAGATTGCGAGGGCCTGGTCAACTATGCGCTCTCTATCGCCGACGTGCAGGTCGCCATCTTCTTTCGCGAACTGCCCGATCGCCGCTTGCGCGTCAGCTTGCGCAGTAAAGGAGAGGTGAATGTTTCCACCGTGGCCGAGTATTTCGGCGGCGGCGGCCACAAGTGTGCGAGCGGGTGTTCGATCGATGGGCCTCTGGCCGTCGCCGTCTCCCGAATTGTCGACCGCTTGCGCGCCGAAGCGGTAGTCTGGAACGCGGACTCATCCACCAACTGACGAATGCGACCAACCAACGTCAGCAGACGAACGCCGGCGAAGCCTGGATAACAAGCGGAGATCGCTACCGGAGATAACATGGACCTGACCCGCCAACTCATTTCTTTCGCCGGCGCGCTCCTTATTCTGATCGCCTATGCCGGTCACCAAATGGGATGGATGAATGCTCGCCGCCCCGCCTACAACTTCCTCAACGCGGCCGGATCCGTGATCCTGTGGTGGATCGCGATGCATCCCTTTCAGGTCGGTTTCGTCGTGCTCGAAGGCGTCTGGACTGTCATCAGCATCTGGGCATTGGCCAGGCCGCGCCCGGCGTGACATTTCATGAACGGGCAGAGAACAAATCCGCAAACCCGCACCGACCTCTTGCTGCTGGTGGCGTTCTGCGGATTCCTCTTCTTCTATGGTCTCGGCGCCTTCGGGCTTGTGGGTGCCGATGAGCCCCGCTACGCGCAAGTCGCTCGCGAAATGCTCGATCGCTCCGATTGGGTAACCCCTACGCTGCAAGGCAAACCATGGCTCGAAAAGCCGGTGCTGTATTACTGGCAGGCGATGATGTCGTTCCGTGCTTCCGGCATCAGCGATCGGGCTGCCCGCCTGCCGGGCGCGTTCGACGCGGCGATGCTCATCGCAGCCATCTACTTTTTCCTGCGCCGCTTCCGGCGCGGCAGTGAACTCGATGGCGCCCTGATCACCGCGAGTTGCGCCGGCGTGGTTGGATTTGCCCACGCCGCGGCGACCGACATGCCGCTGGCCGCCTGCTTTGCCATCGCATTGCTGGGCTGGTATGCCTGGTACGAAAGCCGCCGGAACCTCTATCTCGCGGTCTTTTACATCTTTCTGGCGCTTGCAACCTTGGCGAAGGGTCCGGTCGCGCCCGCCCTTTCCGCTGTCATCCTCGTTCTCTTCATCGCCGTAAAGGGCGACTGGCGCGCTATCCCGCGCACCCTCTGGATTCCCGGCGTCGTCGTCTACCTCGCCGTCATGTTGCCCTGGTATGTCGCCGTCCAACTGCGCAATCCGGAATTTTTCAGGTTCTTCATTCTCGAACACAATCTCGCCCGCTTCTCGCACGACGTCTATCACCACCGCCAGCCCTTCTGGTTCTACCTGCCCGTGTTCTTGCTGGCCGTGATGCCTTGGACGCTCGTGCTCATCCTCGCTGTCGCCGAGCGCGTTCGCTTGATTTGGTCGGAGGGTAAGGAAGCTTTCTCGAGTCCGGAAGATTCCTGGCAGCTATTTCTTCTCATCTGGATGCTCGTGCCTATCCTGTTTTTCAGCGCCTCGCAATCGAAGCTGCCCGGCTACATTCTGCCCGCCGTGCCTGCCGGTGCGCTGCTGGTTGCGGAATATCTCGCTGCCCGCCGCGGCGAAGACAAGAAGTCTTCTTTCCTGTTCGCCGCGGCACACGGAATTCTTTGCGGACTGCTGATCTTTTCCGCTCTCTCCGCCGCCTCCATTGCGATGAATCACCACTTGCTGTGGGGTACGGGAACCTACATCGCCGCTGCCATTGGCGCTGTCTTGGCGCTCGGCATCGCCGCCGCGCTGCTGCCCCGCGCCGGACTCGGCCTGTTGGGCCGCGTTACCATGTTCGCCGTCGTCGTAAGCGCAGGCGCGATCATTCGTCTCGCAGCGCCCGTCATCGACGCCACCCAATCCGCGCGTCCCATTGCCGGAGCCATTCAGGCTTTTTCGCACGAGCCCGTCCCCATCGCTCTCTATCGCCTCAATCGCGTGCAGGAATACGGCCTCGAGTTCTATCTCAATCGTCCGGCCCAACCATACGAAAGCGGAAATATCCCAGCCGGAGCGCATGTGGTGGTTGCCGCACAAGGTTCGCAGTCCCAAGTAGCGCAACTGGTTCCCGGACGCCGAGTATCATACTTAACCAGCATCCCGGCGCAGAAAGTGGATTTGTATTGGGTGGGAAAGTGAAAGAAGGTCTTAATGGTCTTAGGAAAACCATGCGCCAGATCAGCTCCAAAGGTTCTCCTAAGACCTAAGACCTAACACCTGAGACCTTGTTTTATGGAAATCCTCGATCTTCGGCACTTCTCTTCCGCCGACCTGCGACCTCTGCTGGAAGACGAGGTCGCCATGTGGGGCCGCCTGCTTTCGTGGGACTACTCCACGTCCGCGGAGATGATCCTGCGCTACATGGACGCCAAGATTCTCCCCGGCTATGCCGCCATTGAGCGGGGCAGCATCTTCGGCTACTCCTTCTTTGTCTACGAGCAGAGCAAGGGTGTCATCGGTGACCTCTTTGTTCGCGACTCGGCCGGCGACCCAGCCCGCGGTTCCGGCCGTCACGAGGTCGAAGAACGCCTGCTTACCCACGTCATCGAAACCCTGCAGCAGTCGCCCGGCATTCATCGCGTGGAGGCGCAGTTGCTGACGCACCACACGGGAGAGGTTTCGCAGCCCTTCCTGCAGCAGGGCTTCAGCCGCCATCCGCGTGTCTTCATGAACTTCGAAATTGGCAAGCATCCCCAGACCGCGCCTCCGCTTCCGCCGCAGTTCGAAATTCGCGGGTGGTCGGAACAGGAATACCAGGCTGCCGCCGCCCTGATCACCGCCGCCTACCGCGGCCACGTCGATTCCGAGATCAACGATCAGTACCGCACGCTCACCGGCTCGCTGCGCTTTTTGAACAACATTGTGCGCTTTCCGGGGTGCGGCACTTTCGATCCTCAAGCCTCGTTTGTCGTCGTCGATCGCCGTACGCGCATGCTGATCGGCCTCATCCTGTGCTCGCTGGTACGCCCCGATGTCGGCCACATCACCCAGGTCTGCGTGCTTCCCGAATACCGCTCCGCCGGCCTTGGGGAAGCCATGCTCGCGGCGTCAACCAGGAATCTGCGCGGGCGAGGATTTCATTTCATCTCGCTGACGGTGACCGAAGCGAACGACCGGGCCATCGCGCTCTATAAGCGCATTGGATTTGAATCCACGAGAGTGTTTGACGCTTTTGTCTGGGAAGGATAGCGAGGCGGTGAGCGGGTAGCGATTGGCGCTTATGGTATGTCCAGAGTTGCTGTGACTCTCGGCAGCTGCCGAGCTGCGCTCGGCTTGGACGGGCGAGGGCGCCCGTCCCCACACAAGAACTTAGGTCCAAAACAAAAAACCTCCGCGTCGTCCTTCCCCGTGACGACGCAGAGGATTTAAGTGGAAACCGGGGTCTCGATGCAGCATCATTGCGAGCCACGTGGCCCTTTGTTCTCGATTGGACCCAGCACATTGCCGAGGGGGCAGGCCGTGAATCCAATCCAAGATGGCTTCCAACTTATAAAACGAAAATGGCGGCCAATTCCCTTCAGTCCGGGAGGGAAATATTATTCGCTGAAAGTGGGCGTGTGGCGGCCGGTTCGACCTTAGCGAATTCAGAGTTGCTATGACTACAGGCAGTCTGCCGAGCTGCGCTCGGCCTGGACGGGCGAGGGCGCCCGTTCCCACACGCCCGTCCCCACACTAGATACAGAAGATACCGATTCAGCGCCGTAGGAGGTTCTTGGCGATGAACAGCACGTTGGCCGGGCGCTCGGCCAGGCGCCGCATGAAGTAGGGATACCACTCGGTGCCGAACGGGATGTAGACGCGAACGCCCCAGCCCTCTTTCACCAGGCCCTGCTGCAGGTCGCGGCGGATGCCGTGCAACATCTGGAATTCAAAGGCGCTCGGCGGAATGTTCTCACGCCTGGCAAAAGCCTTGGCCTCTTTGATAAGGGTTTCGTCGTGGGTCGCGAGACCGTGATAGACGCCGCTTTTCATCAGCCTCTTCATCAGCTTCACGTAGCTCGAGTCCACCTCGGATTTTTTCTGGAAGGCGATGTCCTCGGGCTCCTTGTATGCGCCCTTGCAGAGCCGTATGCGGATGCGCTCGGAGAGCAGTTTCTCGACGTCGGCCTCGGCGCGCCGCATATACGACTGGATCACCGCTCCCACGCAATCCTCGTTTCCCGGCACCCGGTGGAGCTCATGAACGAAGTCGAGGGTGCGCTGGGTGTAGGGCGATCCTTCCATATCGACGCGAACAAAATTCTTGGGCGACATGCTGGCCGCCTTGGCCACCAGTCCGCGGACGATGTCGTAGGCCATGTTCTCGTCCACATCGATGCCCATGTGCGTGAGCTTGAGGCTGATATTCGCGTTCAGGTGGTGGACGGCGATTTCGTCGAGCAGGTGGTGATAAAGCTGGGCGCTGGCGCGGGCTTCGGCGGCGTTGGTGACGTTTTCGCCGAGGTTGTCGATGGAGACGCCGGCGCCAATTTGATTCATGGCGGCGGCGGCGCGGATGGCGTCCGCCACTTCTGTTCCGGCAACGAAGCGGGCGGAAGTGCGCTGGCCGAAGCGGGAGCGTTCGGCGAGGCCGCGCAGAGAGCGGCTCTCCGAGAGTGCAATGAAGATTGCCCTCAGCATGGTGCACCTGATTTTGGGGGATCGGATTTTCGCGGATTATGACTGCCAGAGGCGTGCGTTGGCATTACAGTATTTTTTACCACAAAGGGGCTCACGTTGCCGTGCGCGGAATAATCCCTCCTCTGCGAACGTCTATGATCTGCCTGCAAACCCAATTGACTAGACATATGACTAGTCAGTATAATGAGGTCAGTCGTGGAGGTGAAATTTGGCTTCTTGGCAAGTGCAAGACGCGAAGGCGCGCTTCAGCGAGTTCCTGGACGCGACCATCAAGAAGGGTCCGCAGGTTGTTACCCGCCGCGGAGTTAAGACCGCCGTGCTGGTGCCGATCGAAGAATGGGAGAGACTGCAAAAGGCTGCCCGCCCCGGCCTCAAGGAATGGTTGCTCGCACCCGAGCCTCGCTTCGACGATCTGATCCCGGAAAGGCGCAAGTGGCGGCGCCGTCCCGTAGTGGAGTTTGAGTGAATCAATATCTGCTCGATACGAACGTAATCTCGGAACTGCGAAAAGTGCGTCCGCACGGAGCGGTGGCCGCCTGGTTCAGCGCCATGGAAGAGGCGAACTTGTTCCTTTCCGCTGTGACGCTGGGTGAGATACAGGCGGGGATTGAGCGGACACGGCGGCAAGATCCTGGGAAAGCAAGCGAACTGGAACGTTGGGTCGATGGGTTGCCCGTCTCGTACCAGGTGCTCCCCATGGATACGCCGTGCTTTCGGGAATGGGCCCGAATTATGGAGGGCAAGCCTCCTGACTTGTTAGAGGACGCGATGATCGCAGCGACCGCGCGGGTCCACCGCCTGATTGTCGCGACCAGAAATGAACCGGACTTCAAGCAACTCGGCGTCCGAACCTTCAACCCATTTAAGAACTGAGTCGCCGCATCGCGTGACTGCGCAAGCAAGACGGGGCAAGCCCCGTCTCTACACGGGCTCAATCCAGCGAAGGCCAGCGGTCGTGTAGAATACTTTTTTGTCATTGTCTATGGATTTATCCGCCATCCAACAAGCCTTGCGCGAGCGCAACATCGACGCCTGGCTTTTCTACGATCATCACCATCGCGATCCGATCGCTTACCGCGTTCTCGGGCTGCCCAATGGACTCATGGTCACGCGCCGCTGGTACTACCTGATCCCCGCCAAAGGCGAGCCCGTCAAACTGGTCCACAAAATCGAGTCGGGGCACCTGGACACCCTGCCCGGCAAAAAGAAGCAGTACGCCGGATGGCAGGAATTGTTCGACGGCTTGAAGCAGATGCTGGCCCCGTATCGCGATGTGGCCATGCAATTTTCGCCCAATAACTTTGTCTTCACGATTTCGATGGTGGACGCGGGCACGGCGGACGCGATTCGCGGGCTGGGCAAAAATATCGTCAGCGCGGCCGACCTGATCGCGCAGTTTGAAGCGACGTTGACGGACGAGCAGATCCAGTCGCACTTTGCGGCGCGCGATGTGATTGACGCGGTCACCGCCGAGGCCTTCCAGGAAATTGGACGGCGGGTGCGCGGCGGCGGCACGCACGAGCATGAAATCCAGCAATTTTTCATGGAAGCGTTCCAGCGCGAGAAGATGGTGACCGACGATCCGCCGATTGTGGCCGTGAACGCCAACAGCGGTAACCCCCACTACGAGCCCAGTGCAAGCCGGCCGGTGCCGATTCGCGAAGGCGACCTGGTCCTGCTGGACGTGTGGGCGAAGAAGAACACGCCGGGCGCGATTTACTACGACATCACGTGGATGGGTTTCGTGGGCAAGGCTCCGTCGGACCGGCAGCGCGAGATTTTCAAAATTGTGAGCGAGGCCCGCGATATCGGCGTGAAAACCGTGCAGAATGCGGTGGCTGCCGCCCGGCCGATCGCCGGCTGGGAAGTGGATCACGCGGTCCGCGGCCACATCCAGCAGGCGAAACATGGAGAGCACTTCATCCACCGCACCGGCCACTCGATTGCGACCGAAGTGCATGCCAACGGCGCGAACATGGACGATTTGGAAATCCACGACGAGCGGCGCATTCTGCCCAATTCCTGTTTTTCGATCGAGCCCGGCATCTACCTGCCCGAGTTCGGCGTGCGCTCGGAAGTGAATGTGCTGGTGCGGCCGGGACGGGCCGAAGTGACGGGTAAAATCCAACGAGAGATCGTGACCATCTGAATGGCCAAGCCGACAACAGATAAATCAACAAAAATGAGGGAGCCGGAGTACCCGCTCACGACCATGGCAGTGGTCGCGCCGATCGTGGGCTGGCTGATTCCGGGCGGCGGACACATCCTGCTGAAGCGCTATGGGCGCGGCGTTCTGCTGCTGGTGTCGGTGGTGGCGATGTTCCTGATTGGTTTGGGAATGCAAGGGCGGATTTACAAGCCGAACGGCGGAGACATTCTCGACGTCCTGGGCTTTGTTGGCGACGTGGGCGCGGGAGCGCTCTATTTTCTGGCGCGCATCATGGATTGGGGCAACGTGATGGCGGCGAATGCCGCGGCGGATTATGGCAAGACGTTTCTGATCGTGGCCGGCCTGCTGAACTTTATTGCGGCGGCGGATGCGCACCACATCGCGCTGGGGAAGAAACCGTGAACATCAGCCTTTCGCACTTCTCGGCGGCAGTGGTGTTCGCGTTGTTCGCGTCGATCGTGTTCGGCATCACGCAGCGCAGTTCGACGATGGAGCAATTGAAGTACGGTCTCTACTGTTTTGCCCTGTTCGTCGGCGGAGTCTTTCTCGCGGGATGGATGATGGCGCTGATTCGGCGGTAGCGGGCTGTCAGCTCAGTTCTGAGTTTCTGACTTCCAGGTGTAGAGACGAGGCTTGCCCCGTCTCCTGCCGCTAAGTAGACGCGGCGAGCCGCGTCTCTACGCGGAGCATGTCTCCCTTTCCCTAATTTTCATCTGTATTATTCCAGCGGTTCGGCGGGCACACCTTCGCCAGGAGCGAGCGGAAGACGAGACGCCCGGCCGAGCAGCCCGCGTTCCTGCGGCGAAAACTCGTTTCTGTACTCGTCGGAGTTGATGAGCCGGTCGCGCTGTTCAGGCGTCAGGCCGCGCATACCGCGGATCGCCCGGTTGATGGCCTGACGCCGGTCCGGAGGCAACTGCCTGAACTGCTGAAAAAGCTGGCGCGCCTGCTGTTTCTGATTGGGCGTCAGGTGCTCCCAGGTATCCATGCGGTTGAGCACGCGCTCCTGCTGCTGTGGAGGCAGGCTGGAGAAACGCTGCAACCTCTGCCGCAATTGCCATTGCTGTGGCGGGGGAAGCCTTCGGAACTGGGGATCGTTTTCGAGCGCGCGGCGCTGCTGCGCGGGCGGCAGATCCTTATAGCGGCGGAGCCAGTTTCCGGCATGCCCGGGCTGGTTCTGCGGCGGACGGCCTTGATAGGGACGGCTCGAGCCGGCACGGTCTTCTTTCTGAAAGCGGTGCCATTGACCGTCCGCAGGTTGCGATCGCGGATGCTGTTGCTGTGGAGGTGGCGGCGGCAAACGACGGACTTGCGCGAACGACGGAGTCAGCAGCAGCGCTGCCAGACATCCCGCAATTATCGCCCGTCCCAACATCTTTGGTCTCCTGCCATTCCCAAATCACAATCCGCGAATCATGGTCCGCAAATCATGGTTCGCGAATCATGGTTCGCAAATCATGGTTCGCAAATCTTACGGACTTACGGTCTCGTCGCTCTGCACCTGCAATTCGTCGAGCACATCGAAATCGGCGTACAACTCGTCGTTTCTCTCCAGCGCTTGCAGGTCGCCGACCGCGGTCCCCGGCTGCACCGGTAGACTCAGAGATGGCGGTTTGGTCGGGATACTGTCCGAGACGTAAATGTACGACCGGCCGCCCATACCAATACCGACGGCCAGCGCTCCGGCAAGCACCACGCCCGCCGCCGACATCACCCACGCCGGACGCCGCAGCCAACCGAGCCAGTTCAGCCATCCGGTCGCCGGGCGCGCCATTTCTTCGCGCCTTTCTTCGGACAACCGCGCCTCGAGGCGGGTGTCGAAATACGGCGACGGTTCGGGCGCTTGCCATTCCTCGAGCAGCGCCATGGTCTTCTGAATCTCCCGCAGATGGGCGGCACAGGCGGCACAGGATGCGATGTGGTTTTCGACCTCCGGCGTTGCCGCGCCCATGCCAGCGGAAGTCGTTATATCCGGCAACAGTTCGCGAATTTGATTGCAATTCATACTGCTTTCCTCTTACTTCCCAGAAACATATTCTTTCAGCTGCTCACGCAAGGTTTCATACGCGCGGTACAGCAACGATTTGGTGGCAGACTCGCTCAGCTTCAGCACGCCCGCAATCTGGCGGTAATCCATCTGCTGATATTTGTGCATGATGACCGCCAACTTTTGGCGTTCGGGCAGCGCGTTCACGACGTTGCGGATGGCTGCCAGCCGCTCCCGCTTCAAGATCTGCTCTTCCGCGCTGAGCGAATCGTCGGCCAGGTCGGGCGTGTTGCCCGTCTCCTGATCCGGCTCGTCGAGCCGCAAGGTATTTTCCGGACGTTCGTGCCGCGTATCGCGCGCGTAGTTGACGGCCAGGTTGGTCGCAATGCGATACAGCCAGGTTGTAAACTTCGCGCTCGGCTCGTAACTGGTGCGCGAGCGGTACACCCGCAGAAATACTTCCTGCGCCAACTCCTCGGCGGTCGACGGGTTATGGCACATGCGGTACATAAAGCCCACCATCGGCCGGCGATACTTCTGCACCAGGTAGGCGAAGGCGGATTCGTCGCCCGTCTTCACCCGCAGCATGGCGTCGACGTCGGAAACGGCAGCGTCTGCGGCGATGACGGAACTTGCCCGAGCAGAGGGCGCAGTCGGGCGCGTTCCCGCAAGGTTCGGCAGGCCGCGATCCGGTATGCCGCCATTCAGCAGTGCGCGATCGATGGCCACGCTGCTCACACTGGTAGAAACCCCATTTGTGGGAGAAAGTTGCGCCTCTTCCGGGCCGGGCGGTTGCGAGGAAGTGCTTTTCCGTGAATCAGTTACGGGCCGAGCGCCGGGGATATCGGAGGAGGCCATGACAGGGCGACAGAATGAGGCTACCGGGAGCGGGCAATGCGGTCAAGAGGCGGGGCAGATGCCGAAAGGGTAGGCTCGATTTGTTACAATAACAAAACCGCAAGCAATTCCAGTGGGCGCTTAACTCAGCGGTAGAGTGCCATCCTCACACTTCTTCCCTATCTAATACTTTCAACAACTTGACTAGGCTACCGGGGACTGCTAAATCCGTGAAAATACGTAGTAGCCGAAGACCCGAGCGGGTGCGCGTGCGGGTCCTTGAGAGTATCGAATTGCATTTCTCTGTCGTTGGACGCGACGATCAAGCGCCTTAACGAAATAGTCCTCGATGTATTGGTGGGCCAACCCAGAAGTTCTGGAAGGCAAAGCTGTGGCAGCGGAAAACTTCCAGTCGCGCCGACAAGAGGCTCGAATTTTGCAGGACCTTGAAGCCGCGGAGTTCTCTTTTCTCTTCGGGGTTTATGGCGACTCCTTTATGCCCGTTCCCAAGGTCCAGTTTCTTCATAGACAACTTCTGGACATTGCAACTTTGCTTCGACTGGATGCGCTCACCAATAAAGGGCTAGAAGAGTTCTTCGAAGACGTGTGCCCTTGCGGGAAGAAGCACAACGCGGAGACAATTCGAAAGTTGAGAAAACGCAAGGCGAGATAAGCACTCGATTGCGAAGTTGAATCCAAGGTAATGAGTAGTGCAATGGGGCGGAGTTATCCGAAACATCGGAGCCACTGATCCAAAGATCCAGTTCTACGAAACGATCAAAGAGATCGAACAGCGGATGGGAGACTCCAAGATTTCTCTCGATTCTTTTATCATCTCCGGCACGCCTTCACACACTATGAGAATGCTGTGGGGTATAGATAAAGCTGCAATGAAGCAGCGACATGTTCTCTTCCAGGAAGAAGAAGCGCCCTGTGGGGCGGCCTACTCACAAACCGATCGTGTGGTACAAGGGCTTTCTCTATCAGGCGGCGAGTTGGAAGACGGCACGACGGGTAGTGGCGAAGGTGGAGTTCCATGCCGGGGAGTTGTTTCCGCGCCTGGGATTCATCGTGACCAATCTGGAGACACCGAGTCGGGCGGTGGTGCGGTTCTACAACAAGCGCGGGACGGCGGAGCAGTGGATCAAGGAAGGCAAGCAGGCGGTGAAGATGACGCGGCTCTCTTGCCATCGGTTCCGCTCAAATCAAGTGCGGCTGGCATTGAGCCTGTTGGCTTACAACCTGGGGAATCTGTGGCGACGGCTGGCGTTGCCCCGAGGAATCGAAAACTGGTCGCTGACGAGCCTGCAGCAAAGGCTGGTGAAGACCGGAGGGCGGCTGTTGAAGCATGCGCGTTACTACTGGCTATTGCTGGCGGAAGGACATCTGACGCGGCGGCGGTTCGGGGCGATGCTGGGCCGGATCGCGCTACTGCTGGTACCGACGGGATAGATTGATGGTGGTCAGGTCGGCAGCGAAGTCTGTCTACAGCGAGTTGGGGGGAAGGAGTGTTGCAAAAGTGGGCCGCCAATGGCGCAATTTCGGCTGTGCTGGTCCGGAATCTCGTACCGTAGGGGGCGATCCGGATTGACGCGAACAGGGATTGGGGGGACAATAGCAGCCGTTTGTTGGGGTCAAAAAGGCGATCCCGGGTAACTCTCCTGAGGGAAAAAGCACTACACCTAAGCTACAGAGACTTATTACGAGAATATGCAAAAAGGAGTCAAACTATGCGTCTACCGTCTTTCATGAGCTACTGCAGATACACCGCATTTTTCTCAATCGCTATGACAATGTCGGTGATGACGCTTTTCGCCCCGGCCTTGGTCAATGCACAACGGTGCAAAGGTAACATTTATAAGGGCTGCTCAAGCCCTGGCGCCGCTTGTAGCCCGGTTGAAAGCGGTGCCGCCCCAGGCCATTGCGTGACTGGAAAACAGCCAAAGGGAGAGATTGAATGCAATTGTGTCGGGACGCCGGCTCCTCCGACTCCGACTCCCGCTCCAAAAGCAATGGATGTAATCTTGTCGAACGGCCTTACGGATGATAATGGGTTCGGCCTCAATCCCGTTTGGCGTCAGCCCCTCCCGGACATCTGCACATTCTGTCCGTGCGGCCAGAATGACACTCCACAGACCTGGAATGCGGCCCCAAACTGCACCAGCCAAAGCATTCATCAGAACCGTCGTGATCTATGTACCCACAGTTCGATCGGGGGAGGTACCGGCATTCCCTATCACATGAACTGGTTTCCAGTTACCTATGAGGGAACGGTGGCATGGGAGGGACATTCGAGTTCGATCTGGGATGACGACGACTATTACATGAACGTCAGGCGGACCGATCAAGCGCTTGAGACAGCAGCCGGAGGCGGTGTTCATCTCGAGTTCAACTCCGAGGAGACCGTAGATAACTGGGACGATACGAATACCTGGTGGGACGACTTCCACCATAAGGGAGTCGATGCTGACGATGCCACTGCACATCTGATGATTGACGGGAAATTTGTCATCCTCATTGGCATGGCGGGGGCTGATCTTACGCATACTAATACTTCGGAGCTGCATCCGGTCTATGCGATGTTTGTCCGCACGCCCATGCCGGAGCCGACGCAGGAGAAATGGTCCTTCTTTGTTAGAAACTGGGGAGACGAGGGCTTTTGCGGACCCAACCAGGAGCCGATCCCGCAGAATACGATTCAGGTGCGGATACCGCAACGCCCAGGCACCACCAAGTTCAGTCTTGTTGGCGCAAATGTGTATAACTACTGGAATGACGATGACAACGGATGCACCAAGCAAGGGTGGGGCTACCAAAGAGTCCCAGACGGCGCTTTATTCACATTCGGTCTCCAGCAATCGGCCGACCAGTGCGGCTTCACGGGCGATTTGATCATCGACTGGGGCGTCGCGGAAAGCCCGGCGGCAAGGAAAGCTATGACTGCAACCACGCTGTCGCCTGCAACAAGAAAGCCTCCGTCTGCAACAACAAGGGCCCCCGGTGTCCTTGCCTCGTCGGAAGGAGAGGACGGGGACGCGGAACTAAAAGCCCGGATTGATAAGCTCACACCAAGTGCCCGGGCACTCCTCGATCAACAACTGAAACAACTCTCGTCTCACCACAACACACAGAAAAAGCCAGGCACTCAGATTACGGCGCCTTTCAAGGAGCGAGCCAAAGCAACGCCGTCGTTGCCGAATTACGGCAAAGATCTGAAATCCGTGCCGGAAACCAGTCAGAAGAAGGCCAAACACCGCGAATTCATACTTTCATTCCTGAAGGCGCATGGCGTTCCGTAGGGCGAAAGCAGGCGGCAAGCAGAATTGCACACTTCCCGCTAAGGATCTTAGCTCTGCCCTTACAACTCAAGAGTATGAAATCATGACTGAATCTGATCTCACTGGACGTCTACGCGATATTGCCGCTAGCGTCCTTGCGACCAAGGATCTGACCTGCTCCCCTCTTTCGGAACGAAGCTGAGTATGATTTCGGACGAAGGAAAGGGGAAGAGGTATGTCGAGGAGCAGGCACACGGAAGCGCAGATGATCGGGGCGCTGAAACAGCTGGA
>JAIQFO010000068.1 GCA_020073215.1 Terriglobia bacterium
CACTCGGCGCGGCGGGCGAGGACGCCCGCCGGACAGCCGCCGAGACGGCGGCGCTACAGGTTTAAGGCCTCATGACCCTCGACGAATATCTTCGCGAAGCCGAACAAGCCCACGGCCATCTATGTGCCGGCCAAGTACTCGGCGTGCGCTTGGCGATGCTAGGGCTGGAGAAACTCGGCATCAAGGACCCTCGCGGCAAGGATCGCAAGCGGCTGGTCACGTTCGTCGAAATCGACCGCTGCGCCACCGACGCCATCGCCGTGGTCACCGGATGCCGCCTTGGAAAGCGCGCTTTGAAATTTCGCGACTGGGGAAAGATGGCCGCTACCTTTGTCGACGTTAGCACCGGGAAAGCGATCCGCATCGCCGCCAAAGAATCGTCCAAGGCGCTGGCGCGCACCATGCATCCTGAAATCGAAAGCAAGAACCAGCAGCAGATGCTGGCCTATCGCGAGATGGCGGAAGACGACTTATTTACGAAACAATGGGTAAAGGTCGAACTCCCCGCCGAAGAATTCCCCGGATACAAGGGCGAGCGCATCGTCTGTGCCGAATGTGGCGAAGGCATCAACTTCCGCCGCGAAGTTCTGCGCAATGGGCGGGTGTTATGCCGGGCATGCGCGGGCGACCGGTATTACCGCGCCCTCTGACCTCGTCTGGACAGCCGAGGGCGGTTGTCCCTACGTATTTCTCGCCTGCTCGTACGCATGCGCTACCCTCAGCAGCGTGGCCTCGTCAAAGTGCCGCGCAAACAGCTGCAGTCCAATCGGCAGCTTCTCGTGATTCTCGCCGCATGGCACCGAGATTCCCGGAATACCCGCCAGGTTCGCAGTTACGGTGTAGATATCGGCGAGATACATCGCCAGCGGATCGTTCACCTTCTCGCCCAGCCGGAACGCGGGAGTCGGGCAGGTTGGCGCGGCGATCACATCCACTTTCTTGAAGGCCTCGTCGAAGTCGCGGGTCAGCAGCGTGCGCACTTTCTGCGCCTTTAGATAGTAGGCATCGTAGTATCCAGCGCTCAGCGCGTAGGTGCCGAGCATGATGCGGCGCTTGACTTCGATGCCGAACCCGCCGTCGCGGCTCAGCCGGTACATCTCAGAAAGATTGCTTGCCTTGGCCCGGAATCCGTAGCGCACACCGTCATAGCGCGCCAGGTTCGACGACGCTTCCGCCGTGGCCACAATGTAATACGCGGGAATCGCATACTCGGTGTGCGGCAAACTCACCTGCACA
Source organism: Terriglobia bacterium (assembly GCA_020073215.1). GTDB lineage: Bacteria > Acidobacteriota > Terriglobia > Terriglobales > Acidobacteriaceae > Acidiflorens. The sequence goes on from JAIQFO010000068.1 coordinate 1,237, forward strand.
ATCTCGCATCCGAGCTCAGCCAGCTTTTGAATCGCTGCCTCAACCGCAGCGCGAACTTCAGGGTCGAGCCCCGAGCCAAAGTATTCTTTGGCAACTCCAACTTTCAAGGCTTCCCCGGAACTTCGCACCGGTTTCTCGAGTTCCGCCACATAGTCAGGCACGGGCACCTCGGCGGAAGTCGAATCCATGGGATCGCGGCCCGCAATCGTGCCGAGCACCAGCGCGACGTCCTTCACCGTTTTCGCAAACGGGCCGATGTGATCGAGCGACGAAGCAAACGCAATCAGCCCATAGCGCGACACCCGTCCATAGGTCGGTTTCAATCCGACCACGCCGCAAAACGACGCGGGCTGGCGAATCGATCCACCGGTATCGGAACCAAGTGTAGCCACGGCCATCTCCGCCGCCACAGCCGCCGCCGATCCACCCGACGATCCGCCCGGCACGCGACTCTTGTCGCGCGGATTGTGCACCGCGCCATAGGCCGAGTTTTCAGTGGACGAGCCCATGGCAAACTCATCGCAGTTGAGCTTGCCCAGAATCACCGCGCCCGCCGCTTCCAGGCGCGCCACCGCCGTGCAGTCATACGGCGGAATAAAATTGTCGAGAATTTTCGACCCGGCCGTGGTGCGTACGCCGCGCGTCACCATGACGTCTTTGATCGCCACCGGAACCCCCGCGAGCGGCGGCAAAGCCTCGCCCGCGGCGGCCATTCGGTCGATGCGCCCGGCCTGCGCCAGCGCGCGCTCCTCGCAGAGAGTCAGAAACGCGCCAATCTCCGGATCTTCCCGCCGGATGCGCGTGTAGAACTCCTGCGCCAGGCCGGTCGCGGTCGTCTGGCGGCTTGCGATTGCGCTGCGGACGCCATCAATCGTCGAGGTCGTCATCGATCTCTCATCTCTCGATCACTTTAGGAACCTCGAAGAAAGTGCCGTCCGTATCCGGAGCATTCTTCACCGCAACGTCGTGTGGCAGTGATTCCCGTAGGCCTCCCTTCACATCCTCGCGGATGGCGTAGGCAAAGCGATCGCTTCCCTGCCGCGACTCATCCACGCCGTAGCGGTCCGAGACCTGGGCCATGGGAGCGACTTTCTCGGTCTCCAGCTCGCTGAGCCGCTCGATATATTCAAGAATGGAATTCAAATCGCGCAGCATGCGAGCGCGCTCTTCTTCGGTCAACTCCAGGTTGGCGAGATCGGCGACGTAGGCGACGTCTTTGTCGGTGACTTTCACGCCTTCACCACGAATTCAATTCGCTGCACGGGAGTCGCGGAATACTTGTTGATCAAGGCCACATAACGCGGCGCCAGATTGGCCAGCTCCCGCCGCCATCCCGCGTCGGCCACTTCTACCCGCAGAATGCCCTCGGAAAAACTCAGCGCCCGGGTCCGCTCGGCCACCGCGCTGCCACACGCGATCGGCCAGGCCAGCAGCGGGCTCTCGCTGGCCGGCGCGCGATGAAGAGCCTTGGCGATGATGGCTTCGAGACCGGCGGAAGCACGGTTCAAGGCATGACTCCAGAGCCGCGAATGCGATCAGAACAGCGATCGGGAACGGCAATCAGAACGACAACGATTGTAGCATCGGAAAATGTCGCACTCCGCACTACGCGGCAGAGGACGCAGCCGCCGCAGCCTTGGCGCGCTTCTTAGTGAGCTTGCGCAGGTGCGTGGCCGAATAGAGGCTCCCCCGGCACCGCCGCGCCCCACATAAACACGGCGCATCCTCATCGCCGTCGTAGAGATTGTAGTCGTAGGTCAATTCTTCCCCAGCCTCGATATCGCGCTGCGCGATGATCCACATCTTGCCCCGGATCTGGTCGGTCTCGCAATTCGGTTTGCAGGAATGATTGACAAAGGCGGCCACCCCGTAGCCGTCAATGATGTGTTTGCCGCCGTCGAGCCCGAATAAATACGTGTTTCCAAAGTCGTCGTAAAGCTCGTCCGCCTGTTCGTAAGTAAGCCGCTCGCCAACGTATTCCACGATGAGCGTTCCTTTGCGAATGGGCCGCGTGGTGTAGCAGCCGTAGGAGTGTATGCGCGACTGGCGAATGATGAGCGTCATAGAACGTGTCAAATGTTGTCTCTCTATCTTTAGCACACCGAGCGTGGGGTCGGGCAAGGGGGGACCGGTCTCCAAGCGCCTGCGTAGTTGCCTGGCGAGCGAATAAGAAGCACTTCCGAGGGCCCGGTAGTTTGCATACCACCCGCTTCTCTGAAAAAATACCGTAAAGATCCCCTGGGAGCCTGCGGATGTCTCAAATTGGAAGCTTTGCGCTGCTGCTGGCGCTAGGGCTGAGTGCGTATTCTTTCTGTGCCGGCCTGATGGCTTTATTCGGCAAGGACGCCGCGTCGGCTCGATTGGGTGAGACGGCCCGCCGTGCCGGAATCGCCACCTTCGCCGCCGTGCTGCTGGCGGGCATCGTTCTGGTGCTGGCTGCGTTCAACGACGACTTTTCTATCGCCTACATTTTTCATCACAGCAACCGCGACTTGCCCGCCGCCTATAAGTTTGCCGTGCTGTGGTCGGGTCAGGAAGGTTCGTTGCTGTTCTGGTCGCTGCTGCTGGCCGGTTACGGCTTCGTTCTTCGCTTGCGTTACAAGACCGATCAACGGCTCTTCGCCTACGCGTCGGTAATCATCGCCTCGGTGCAGGTTTTCTTTCTGCTGATTCTGAATTTTGCGGCGCACCCGTTTGCCGTCATGCAAGGCACGCTCCCCGCGGATGGCACCGGACTGAATCCTCTCCTGCAATATCCCGAGATGGTCATCCATCCGCCCATGCTGTACCTGGGATACGTCGGCTTCACCGTTCCTTTCTCTTTCGCGTTGGGCGCGCTCATCATGAAGTATCCCGGTGAGAAGTGGATTCACATCACGCGCCGTTGGACCATGGTGACCTGGTGCTTCCTCACCATCGGCGTTTTCCTCGGCGCGCACTGGGCGTACGCTGTCCTCGGATGGGGCGGCTACTGGGGATGGGATCCGGTGGAAAATGCTTCGCTGATGCCCTGGCTCACTGGCACAGCTTTTCTGCATTCCGTCATGATGCAGGAAAAACGCGGCATGTTGAAAGTCTGGAACATGTCGCTCATCTTCGCGACCTTCCTGCTTTCGATGCTTGGAACCTTCCTCACACGTTCGGGTGTGATCAGCTCGGTGCACGCCTTCGCGCAGTCCTCGATCGGCACCTGGTTCCTGGTCTTCATCGGATTAACGCTAGCGGTCTGCGCCTTTTTCCTGATCCAGAACCGGTCACACCTCAAGAGCGAGCACAAACTGGAGTCGCTGGTTTCGCGCGAATCGAGTTTCCTGTTTAACAATCTGCTCTTGCTGGTTGTTTGCTTCACCATATTGTGGGGCACATTTTTCCCGATCCTGTCGGAATTCATTCAAGGCCACAAGGTCACAGTCGGTCCGCCGTTTTTCAATCGCGTTGCCGTCCCGGTTGCCTTGCTGCTCTTGCTGCTTACGGCAGTTGGGCCGCTGCTCGCCTGGCGTAAGACTTCGGTCGAAAGCCTCAAGCGGAATTTCCTGTTCCCCGCGATTGGCTCGGTTGCGATCGGCGTCATGATGATGGTTTTCGGCGTGCGTCCCTGGGAAGATCCTTCTTTCTTCTACGCCACCATGGCCGCCGTTCTTTCGGCGCTGGTGATCTTCACCGTCATTGCCGAATTCCTACGCGGAGGCCGCGTCATAGCCGGCAAGAGCCAGCAGAATTTGTTTTCCGCCATGATTCACCTCTACCACCGCAACACGCGCCGCTACGGGGGCTACATTGTCCACTTCGGCGTGGCGCTGGTGGTGATTGGCATCCTCGGAACGCCTTTCAATAAAGAAGTTGAAAAAGAGATGGGCTTCGGCGACAAAATCAACATCGGACCCTACACCCTGGTCTGCCAGTCCTACACGCAAGACGACAATCCCAACTACGCCAACGAGTGGGCCATCATCAACGTGTTCCGGGGCGGCAAGCAGATTACGACCATGTATCCCGAGCGCCGCTTCTACAAAGCCAGCGGACAGCCGCAGACCCTGCCGCGCATTTACCCCAGCTTCCGCGAAGATTTTTTTCTGGTGAGCGACGTTTATCTGGTCTATGAAGGCAAGAACGACACCACGGGACGGCCCATCATTAAAGCGCATTTGAATCCGCTGGTGCCGTGGATTTGGATTGGCCTGGTCATCATGGTGTTCGGGACGATCGCCGCCCTTGTGCCGAATGCCGCCCCCGTCCAGGTGGCCGCAACCGTACCGGCTCGCGCTCCGGCGCATGTGGGGGCAGGTGACTAAGATGAAATCGATTTTGCTTAGAGCGGATTCAGTGCCTGGTGTGGGGACGGGAACTTGTGTGGGGACGGGCGCCCTCGCCCGTCCAAGCCGAGCGAAGCTCGGCAGTTGCCAGCGGACACGGCATCTCTGGATTCGCTCTCGTCGCTGGCTGCAGGCCGCCACTCTCGCCGCCGCCGTTTTCCTCTTCCTCGGCGCTGGCAACACCGAAGCCCGCTTCAAAGACCTCGGCCATCGCATGATGTGCACCTGCGGATGCGGCCAGATATTGCTGGAATGCAATCACGTAGGCTGCCAGTCGTCCGACAAGATGCGCAATGAACTGCAGGCCGCGCTCGACAAGGGCGATAACGACGACCTAATCCTGCAAGGCTTTGTGCAGGCATACGGACCGACCGTAATCGCCGCGCCCACCGCCACCGGATTCAATCGCGTGGCCTGGATCATGCCCTTCGTAGCGCTGGCGCTAGGCATCGCTTTCGTGGTGTACGTAGTGCGTGCGTGGAAGAACCGCCCCGAACCGGCCCTGGCCGACGGCATCACCATCCCGCGAGGCAGCGAACTCGACGAATTCCGCGAGAAGGCAAGAAAAGAGACTGACCTATGACGATTAAGTGTAGCGCCGGCATCCTGCCGGCTGTCCCGAGGGCGTCTCGCCCTCGGCGCGGCGGGCGAGGACGCCCGCCGGACAGCCGCCGGGACGGCGGCGCTACAGTCGCAACTTTTCCCATTAACTGCGGTCAGCAAGTGGTAAGCATGATGCCGCAAGTGCTGGCAGCGCTATTTTTAGCAGGGAGTTGAAGCAATGACCCTCTTCGTCTGCGCCGTGGTTACGCTCGCCTGTCTCTATTACGTTTTCTTCTTCCCCGGCGAAGTCTACGCCGGAGAAGAAAAGACGCGCCTCGGCTATCTCCGCGAGCGCAAGGAAGCGGTCTATGAAAACCTGCGCGATCTGAATTTCGAATACAAGGCAGGCAAGGTGCCGGACGTGGACTATCAATCCATGCGCGCATCGCTCGAAGAAGAAGCGGCTGCGATCATGGCGGAGATTGCCCGGCTGGAGCAGGTTGCGGAACAGGTAGTGTGATCTGATTTCGTCAACTATCCAGCATGTGTCACGTAAAATAGTGAGAATGAGAAATTCAAATCAAGCTGCTTCCGTCGCTTTGATCCTGTTTTTTGCACTCTGTCAGTCTGGTCCTGCTCAATCAAGGAGTGGTGGCGGTGTTACCGGCCCTCCCCCTCCTAACCCTCGGCTCATCGACGGACAGCTTGTGTACAGAATCACGCGCGGAGGTGGAGTTTCGGCTCCCCGAGCAACATATGCGCCATCGCCCGAGGACAAGCAACACCTCAAGGTGGAGAATGAGGGGTCTTGTGCCTTGTGGCTAATTGTCGGGACCGATGGCCGCCCTCACGATATCAAAGTTGCGCGCACCCTGGGACCCGAACTGGACGAGAAAGCGGTCGGGGCAGTGAAGAATTGGAGATGGGAACCGGCGAAAAAGGACGGCCAACCCGTGGCTTCGGAGATCAACGTCGAGGTGTCATTCAGGTGATTGTGTTCCACTGGCTGCGGTCTCAACTGTAACAACATCGCCATTTAACTACCGACCGGCGCACGGCGGATTTGCAATCTTAGTTTATTGTCTCGCCTATCCAAAGGAGTTGATTTGACCAAACTCGCAAAGTCCGCCTTACTAGCCGCCATCTTCTCGCTGGCCCTCTCCTCCGCCGCCCAGACCCTAACCGGCACCGTCACCAACGGCACCACCAACAAACCCGCCGCCGGCGACCAAGTCATCCTGATCAACCTCGCCAACGGCATGGACGTAGCCGCCAGCACCAAGGCAGACAGCAGCGGAAAGTACAGTTTCAAACTCACCGGAGAACCCGGCCCCCACCTGATCCGCGCGGTTCATCAGGGAGTCAACTATCACCAGATGGCCCCTCCCGGCGTCAACACGGCCGACGTTCAGGTGTATGACGTCGCGACCAAAGTCGCCGAGCTCAGCGTGACCGCCGACGTCCTCCGCTTCCAGGCCGACAGCGGAACCCTGCAGGGCGTGCGCCTGTTCGTCGTCAGCAACACGTCTTCTCCCGCGAAGACGCAGATGAACGATCACAACTTCGAGTTCTATCTGCCTGCCGGCGCGAAGGTCGGACAAGTCCAGGCCCGCGCTCCCAACGGCCAGCCGATCGCCGCCGACGCTACGCCACAGGCCGATAAGAACCGCTACGCCATCGCCTTCCCGCTTCGTCCCGGAGAAACGCAGTTCCAGGTGGAGTACACTCTGCCCTACTCGGGCCAGATCAATATCGATCCCAAGCCGCTCTATGCCGCCGAACACCTGGTGATTGTGCTTCCCAAGTCGATGCACTTCAAGGCCGCAACTGGGTCGAGTTTCCAGTCCATGCAAGATCCCAACCAGGCCGACACCATGGTGGAAGTGGCGCAACAGGTGAAGCCCGGCCAGGCGCTCGGCTTCAGCCTGCAAGGCACCGGAACCATCAACGAGTCGCCCAGCCAGGTTGCTTCCGGAGCCGCCCAACAGCAGGACCAACAGCAGGGCCGCGACAATCGGCCGGGCGGCGGACTCGGCGCGCCCATTGATGCGCCTGACGCTCTGCAGAAATATCGCTGGCCGATCCTCGTCGGATTCGCCGTGCTGCTTGCCATCGGCGGATGGGTGGTCACGAAACGGCAAGCGGGAGTGGCAGTACAGGGTACCCAGTACCCAGTACCCAGTGCCGTATCGAGCGGTCGAGACGCAGCCGTCCGCCCTGCGGCGGCAGCGGCGCCTGCTGCCAGTGCTCCGGCCGCAAAATCAACGGTCCTGCTTGAAGCTTTGAAAGACGAAATGTTCCAGCTTGAAGTGGAACGGAAGCAAGGCAAGATCACGCCCGCGGAATACGAAAAAGCCAAAGCGGCGCTGGACCAAACTTTGGAGCGGGCGCTGAAGCGGCAGGGGTAGCCAAGGGAGAGCGGGAGCACGGGTCACTGCCGAGCTTGCGCTCGGCCTGGACGGGCGGGGCGCCCGTCCCCACACGAGCCTAAAGGGCCGCGCCACGCATCTAATCGACTGAGACAATCCTGAGGCAATAATTATGAGCAACGTATTCAAAACCACACTGCTGCTGACGGCCATGACCCTGCTGCTCATGCTGGCGGGGCGGGCATTCGGCGGCCAGAATGGGATGCTGATGGCGCTCGTCTTCGCCGCCATCATGAATTTTGTGGCCTACTTTTTCTCGGACAAGATCGCCCTCGCTACTTATCGCGCCCAGCCCGTTGGCCGTGACGATCTGCCGCGCGTCTACAACATCGTCGAGCGCCTGGCGCAAAAAGTCGGCCTGCCGATGCCCAAGATCTACGTCATCCCGACCGATTCGCCCAACGCCTTCGCCACCGGACGCAATCCGAACCACGCTTCTGTAGCCGTAACCCAGGGCATCCTCGGACTGCTGAACGACGACGAACTGGAGGGCGTGCTGGCTCACGAACTCGGCCACGTGCGCAATCGCGACATCCTGATCAGTTCGATCGCTGCCACTTTGGCCGGCGCCATCACCTGGCTTGCTTCGATCGCCAAATGGGGCATGATTTTCGGCGGCATGAGAGGCGAGCGCGAGGATCGCGGCGGAGGCGGTGGCATTGCAGCCATTGCCATGATCTTTCTTGCTCCGCTCGCAGCCATGCTCATTCAGCTCGCCGTCTCGCGCTCGCGCGAATACGGTGCCGACGACACCGGAGCCCACTGGACCGGCAATCCCTACGCGCTCGCCAGCGCCCTCGGAAAAATCGACGCCTATTCCCGCCGCATGCCGCTAGTGGCGAGTCCTTCAACCGCGCATCTTTTCATTATTGCGCCGTTCTTAGGTGGGATGAGCTTCGGCAACCTGTTCTCGACGCATCCGCCGACGGCGAAAAGGATCGAGCGGCTGACCGGGAGGCCAGCGGAATTCATTCAGTAGCACGTAGGGACGGCCGCCCTCGGCCGTCCCAGCCGAGCGAAGCTCCGCCCACTGCCGATTGAGAGCTGGTCTATGACCGCCGTAACTCCCTGCCCCCCCGCGCACATAGTAGAATCGCCTCCAATGGCTCCCGAAACTCTGGTGGCGACCTCGCGCCGCGCCGCGGAACTCGAGAAGAGTTTGCGCCGCGTCATTCGCGGCAAAGACGACGTCCTTCGCCTCGCCCTGGTTTCCATCTTCGCCAAAGGCCATCTGCTGATCGAGGGCGTCCCTGGAGTCGGCAAGACCACGCTAGGCCAAGCCCTCGCTCGTGCCATCGATTGCAGCTTTCAGCGCATCCAGTTCACCAGCGACATGTTGCCCTCGGACGTCCTGGGCATTTCGATCTACTCCGCCATCGAGCAGAAGTTCGAATTCAAGCGCGGACCGGTATTCGCCAACGTCCTGCTAGCCGACGAAATCAACCGCACCACTCCGAAAACGCAGTCCGCCCTGCTCGAAGCCATGAACGAGGGCCAAGTCACCATCGACGCGCATTCTTATCCGCTGCCGCAACCGTTCCTGGTCCTCGCCACCCAGAATCCCATCGAGCACCACGGCACCTATCCTTTGCCCGAGTCGCAACTCGATCGTTTCCTGATGCGAGTTCGCATGGGATATCCCGAAGGCAACGCCGAGCGCGAGATTCTGCGCGCCGAAGCCGGCGCCGCCCAACTCGAGAATCTGCGCCCCGCGCTCAACGCCGCCGATGTGATTGAAATTCAGCAAGCCGTGGCCCAGGTTCACGTCGACGAATCGCTCATCACCTACATGCTGAATATCGTCAACAAAACCCGCGAGTCCGAATATCTCTCCCTCGGAGTTTCTCCCCGAGGCTCGCAGATGCTCTACCGCGCCGCCCAAGCCATGGCCTTTCTCGAGGGCCGCGATTACTGCACTCCCGAAGATTTCAAACCCCTGGTTGTTTCCGTCTTCGCCCACCGCGTAGTAGTAAGTTCGCTCTACGCCTCGACGCTGAAAAAGTCCGAGCAAGCCGAGCAAGTCCTGCGCGAGATCGTGGAGAGCGTGCCGGTGCCGGTGTAGTTCTCGGTTCTCAGCCTAACCATCCATTGCATACGCAAGAAAAAGGGCGGGATCAAGATCCCGCCCCTGCTGAGCCATTCCAATGTTCGAACCGCTACGGGCAACGGGAGAACTTGAACGACCCGATGTGCGAGCTCCAATCAAACGTGCCATTCACTTTCTGGTACTGGTTGGTGTACCAGAATGTGCAATCGTCACTCGGATCAACTTGCAGCGCGCTGTAGTCGCCCCACCGGCTCAGCGTTGGGAGTTGCGATCCGCTGCCTTCCAGAATGCTGGATTCGGTTTCCAGGGTGCCCAGTGGATCGGTCGGCACACGGCCGGTGAAACGAATCGCAGGGTGAATCGTGCTGCTGGAGGCGCTGTAACCGATGGCAATATCATTCAGTTTATCCATGGCCACGCTCGCCATCCAGCGGTAGGTCGCGTCCGGGGCGAAGGTGCCTTGCTCATGCACGGTTACGGCGCCGCTGGGGTCCCAAATTTCGTACCAGCGGACAGCCACATGCCCCCCGCTACCCACGGCGTGGTTCACGACCACGCGCTCGTGATCGGAAGACTTCCGGTAGGCCATGCGGTACATCAGCCGGTCGCCCAAACTATCCAACAGTTCAGCTGTACCTTTCTGTGGAACACATGTGCCGCCGTTGCCACAGGCAAAGTTGGAGTTCGCCACCGGAATGTTAGTCGCGGCCGAAAGAGAAGCCGTGCCCGCCGTGAAGTTCAGCTTAAGTTTGCGCAGGCGCAACTGCCCGGGATTGTTGTCTTGCCAGGTCAGGAAAAGTCCGGGCGTTCCGTCTGCGGGAGGCGTGGGGCCATCGAGATCGGAGGGAAGGTAACCGCCCTCGCTGGTGGGAGTCTTGACGCAGATCTGCTTTGCCGTCGCGTTACCCGCGAGCATTTTAGTGCGGTCGAATCCGCAGATGTCCGCGCCGGCGAAAAACAAAGCCTGCTGGAAAATGTTGTAGGTGGCCAGATATGCACTGTTGCTGGTCGTGGGCCAAACGCTCAACTTCGGATAGTCGTTCAGATTGGTGCCGAAGGAGTACGCATAAAGGGTGTAGGCCCCGGCCGGATTGTTGGTCTTGGACACGGCCACGCACTCCGAAAAGGTGGTCATGTTGGTGCTCATGCCGATGTCGCTGATCACCCAGCGGTCCGCCAGTCGGTCATAGTTCACAACCGGATCACTCGCCCCCGCCTTGCAGTTACCGCCGAGCGGGCCAAAAAGGGTGGTGAGATTGGTTGGACCCGAAAGCAGCGCGCCGCTCTTGCTGTACACCGCCAGGCGCACATTCACCGTTTGCACAATGTGGTTAGGCCCGACCGCCAGATTAGCGTCCGAAGGCGCGAAGTTTTTCGCCGCGATGCCATCAAAGGCGGCGCCTTTCGTCGCCGAAACGAAGGGCATGACTTCCTGTTGCAACACGGAGTCCACTGCCGCCGCGGGAACGGCGCCGGCGCGAGATCCCAGCGGAACCGGCCTGGGGCGGGGAGCTTCCTTCCCTCGTTCGCCAATGCCCATTTCGTCGATTGGCAATTCGGAAAGCGGCTGCGAAATCGCGAATGCGGACGGGTACTTTACGGTTGCGTTCGTGTTGGCGTGCTGCGCGAATGACAGCGCCGCGGTAAGCGCAAAAACAGACCCGAGAAATACCTTGGGGAAGGCTTGAAACATGGATGGTTCCTCCGGCGAAATTGGAATAGGGTGAAGCCTCAGACCAGAGAAATCCCCGGTCATTGTCCTGCTTGGTTGTACGACTCGGCGGAGTGTCTTGGGCTGGCCTGGGATGCGCGACCACGCGCAATACACGAACGAAGTTATCCGTAGGATACACCACCGCGAGGCGATACGAAACGCAGGTGGCTCCGGACGCGGTGCGACGCCGGCGCGTCTACTCGCCCGCCGCCAACGGCGGTGGCTGCAACCGGGAAAGACGCGAGATCGCGGCCACCATCATTCCTGAGAGAAACTGCATGGTGGCTACATCGTTGCCGTCAAACGCATGTGGCGTTGACGACAGCACCTCGAAAACACCCAGCGTCCGCCGGAAGTGGCGTAGCGGAGCGACCAGGATGGAGCGCGCCCCCAGCCGCCGGCAACTCGCCCAATCCACGCGCGGGTTCGACTCGGCATCGTGGCAAAGCAGCACTTCGCCCGTGCGCACACATTCGGCCGAGAGTCCGCTGTCGGTTTGCAGGCGGACCCCAATGTCCGGAGCGGTGCGGCCGGTGCGCGCCCGGCAAATAATTTCGTTTCCCCGGCGCAGCGCGATCGCCGCCCCGGTCGCGCCGGTTAAAGTTTGCGCTTTTTCCGCGATGATGCTGATGCCCGGCTCCAGATCAATATCGCCCGCGTTCATCAATGGATGCGGCGCGGAAAGCGGTCCGTGATGGCGCAGCCGCGGACGGTGGCGAGGGGAGAAAGACGCCGCCTCGGCGAACTCGGCCTGAGCTTCCGCGGGAGTCTGCGGAACACTGTAGAGCAGCGACCGCACCAGGCGGTCCAGTTCCGCATCTTCAATCAGGTGCGCGGTCTGCTGCCCGCGCAGCGAGCCTCCCAGCAGGCGCGAGAGACTCAGCACCGCCCTACTGCCGCAGGCCAGACACCGGGGCGTGTTATTTTCGCTCAGCAACTCGCACTGCACGCAAAATACTGCCGACTGCAATGACAGGAAATTCACACCGGCGGCCGTCAGTGAACGCAGCATGTGGATGATTTCCTCGGGACCGACAAGGAAGAATGAGGGTAAACACTCGTGCCCGCCGGAGTAAGTGACACGACTGGTTCGGCCTGTGGATAACCAAGCACGAGTTTACAAGCACTGGAAGAATTCAATGTTTAGCCGTTGAGGGCCGCTGCCGCAGGGAACGCGACTTTTCGACGGCCTCTTCCAGCCATGCCGATATCGCCCGAAAATGAATGCGCCTTCAGGCGTTGCCCGGGCACATCTATAATTCGCTCATGTCACTTCTGCGCTTCTTCATGCTCTTGTCGCTCGTGGTCTGGCTGGGCGGAGTGATCTTTCTAGCCTTCGTGCTCGCCCCCACGGCATTTTCGCCCGGACTTCTTCCCACCCGCCACCTGGCCGGATCGATCGTAGGCCGCTCCCTCGATTTGCTGCATTACATTGCCATCGTTTCCGGAATTGTTTTTCTGATTACGTCGATGCTCTACGCCCGGTTCGCCACCGGGAATGCAAGGCCGCTGGCAGCGCGGCATCTTCTGATCGTGCTGATGCTGCTGCTGACCGTGATCTCGCAGTTCGCCATTTCTCCGAAGCTCGACGCCATTCGCGCCGAGGTGGGCGTAATCGATAACCTGCCGTTGGATAGTCCGCCGCGCATGGAGTTCAACCGCCTGCATGTGTGGTCGGAAAAGTTCGAGGAGGCCGTGCTATTGCTAGGGCTGGTAGCACTGTACATGACCGCGCAAGCGTTCCGATAAATATCTTGTGGAGAGCCGGGCGTCCCCGCCCGGCGCGTCGGCGCAAGCTGGACAAGCGAGCACGCTCGTCGTTCCAGCATTGGCGCATACGCGTATCGAGCGTCATGATTTATTCTTTTGCTTGCACTGACAACTGACAACTGAGAACTGAGAACTGAGAACTCCCCATGAAAACTGGCATCATCGGTCTGCCGCAGGTCGGCAAGACATCTCTATTTCGCATTCTGACCAAGATGAATCTTTCCGAGCACGCGCTTGCAAATCCGCGCGAGGCGCACATCGGCGTCGCGAAAGTCCCCGACGAGCGCCTCGACAAGTTGGCCGCGCTCTACCACCCGAAGAAGCTGACGCACGCTTCGGTCGAGTACGTGGACGTAGGCGCCATTGGCCAGGATGCGCTGAAAGAGACCGCCTACATCGGCCATCTGCGCCAGGTGGACGCGCTCATTCACGTCCTGCGCGCATTTGAAAACGACGCGATTCCCCACGTCGGTCCCATCGACCCGCTGCGCGATATCAAGAACGTCGAGTTCGATCTAATGGTCAGCGACCTGGGTCAGATAGAAAAACGCCTGGAGCGTCTGGAAAAAGACTTGAAAAAGATGAAGATGCCGGAGCTGGAAAAAGAAAACGAACTGCTGATAAAAGCCAAAGCCCATCTCGAAACCGAAAAGCCGCTGCGCGAAATGCAAATGTCGCCCGAGGACAAAAAGCGCATCCGCGGCTTCATGTTTCTCAGCGAGAAGCCGATGCTCTACGTGCTCAATATCAGCGAGAGCACCGAACTGGGCAAAGACCTGGAAGCAGCGGTTGCAAAATACCATCTGAGCGAAGTAGCCGCCCGTCCGAATTCAGGAGCCAGCGCCATCTGCGGCAAAGTGGAAGCCGAACTGGCCGAGATGACCGATGAAGACGCCGCCGAATTTCTAAGCAGTTATGGACTGACCGAAAGCGGCCTCTCGCGGCTGATCCGCAAAAGCTATCACCTGCTGGGCCTGATCTCGTTCTTCACGGCCGGCGAAGACGAGTGCCGAGCCTGGACCATTCCACTGCATACGCGAGCCCAGAACGGCGCGGGCGCGATCCACTCGGACCTCGAAAAACACTTCATCCGCGCCGAGACCATTCGCTGGGACCAGTTGCTGGAAGCCGGCTCCGAAGCAAACGCCCGCGCCAAGGGCACGCTGCGCCTCGAAGGCAAAGATTACATTGTGCAGGATGGGGATGTGATGCACATCCGACACAGCGGGTAGACAGTTCTCAGATTTCCATCAGGCAGGTATCCCATGGCCGCCGATTACAAGCAAATGGAGCAGAACTTCAGGCAGTTCTATGACTTTTCCGGCAAGACGGTGGTGGGGGTTGGGGCCGGTGGTGGGCCGTTTACCAATCTTGTTTGCGAATCCAAAAAACTGATTGTCATTGACAAAGACCCCGCTGCGATTCGGCAGTGGGAAGCAAGGATTGCCGCCGGGGGGCTTAAGAATCGAGTGGATATTGTTCAAGCGGACTTCGGTGTAACTTCGCCACGCGGCGATGTCGTGTACTTCGAGTTTTGCCTGCACGAAATGGACGATCCCACCGAGACCCTGCGACACGCTTTGACGCTGGCCCCCGAAGTGCTCGTCTTCGATCACTTGCCGGATTCAGAATGGGCTTTCCAGGGAGCCGAGGAAGAGAAGGTTCGCCGCAGCACGGAGGCACTGGCGGACTTCCACTGCATACGCCAGCAGGCATTTCGTACCGAGCAGCGATTTGAGAACTATCAGCAGCTTCTTGACAAAGTTTCTCCCCAGGGCGCGTTGGCGCTGCAGCGCGCGGAGCGCTATCGTGGCGCAGCCGAGATTGTGATTCCGATGACCTACGGCTTGAGTTTGTTGTGCGGTGAGCCGAGCCGTGTCGTTGCTGCAGCGTAGGTGGACCCAGCGCGGCAAAGGATCAGTGCGCGTGAAAAAAATGATCCAGCAAGAACATGCATGCCGTTCCGACGAACACCAATAGCGCCATCTTCACGCCGGGTTCTTTGTTCACTTCCGGAATTAGATCCGACGCGGCCACATAGATCGTAACGCCCGCCGACAGCGGCAAGCCGAATCTGACCTCGTGGCGGAAAACGGCCATCGTCATCACTCCCGCGACGGTGGCTACGCCCAGCAGCATGGACGCCCCCCAGGCGAAGGCACGACTGCGGCCGCTGGCCAGCATCACCGATGAAATGGTGAATCCCTCCGGAATTTTGTGTAGAAAAACCGCGACGAAGATGATCCAGCCAAGCGCTGGAGAAACCAGAAATCCCGAAGCGATCGCGATGCCGTCGAAAAATGTATGAATCAGCAAGCCGATCAGAACCGAGTAGCTTTTGTGAGAGTGGACGAACTGGTCGGCGTGAGTTTCTTCTCCAAAGTGAAAATGCGGAGTGACGGTGTGCTCGAAGAAATGGACAAGCAGATATCCGCCGAGGATGAGAAATCCGGCATACGGGCCACGCAGATGAATGCTCTCCGGCACCATCTCAACCAGCGCCGTCGCTAGCATGAAGCCTGCACCGAGCGCGACGAAGTAGCGGAGGTAAGAGCGCTCCCAATTCCTTTGCACAATGATGGCGCCGCCAAAGACGTTGGCGCCCGCGGCCGTCAGTCCCAGCAGCACGCTGGTAAGAATGGGAGACATGCGTGAGAAGCATAGCAGGAAGCGGTTACCAGTGGTCAGTGGTCGGTTGTCAGCAAAACGGTTGAGTCGCGCAGCGCTTCGGTGGCTGCCTGCTAAAATCCGCGCATGCGTCACTGGCTCCAACTCATCGCATGGCTGGCGTGCGTCGCCTACTCGACTATCCCCGCCTTCTGGTTCATGATTCATCCCTTTGCCGAGCGCTGGCGCGCGCGGCATCTTTCCTCCCGACGCTCACCTTATGGCGTACTGCTGCCAATGTGGATGGCGATGTGGGTTGTGGTCGCGCTGGTGACGCGGCCCTGGCGGGGCATCGTACTCTACCGATTCGACTGGGGTTGGATCGCGGCGGCCCCGCTTTTCGCCAGTGGGCTGTACCTCTATTCGCAATCCGGAAAGAATTTCAGCGCAAAGCAACTCGGCGGCTTGCCGGAAGTCCATGGCTCGAATCGCGAGCAGCGGCTGGTGACGGATGGAATCCGGTCGCGCGTGCGGCATCCGGTGTACCTGGCGCATCTGTGCGAGATGATCGCATGGAGCGCCGGCACCGGACTCGCAGTTTGCTGGGCGCTGACCGCCTTCGCCATGGCCACGGGAGCGGTGATGATCCGGATGGAGGATGCGGAGTTGGAGCAGAGGTTTGGCCAGGAGTATCGTGACTATGAGCGGAATGTCCCAGCTCTACTGCCGAAACTCCACTCATGATCTCGATTACGAAGAACGCCGACACGAGCGAACGCCTGCTGAAACTGTTCCAAGAATTACTCAACAGCGTTCCCGAAGGAACGGCAACGCTGGGGTCTAAGCGCACCAAGAACAATGATGGCACGATCGTTTGGCTAACCCCAGCAAGCAAGAGCGCTGCTGAGTTCGGCGCCCATTCGGAAGATGGTGAGCTTTCCCCCATCGATGTTTTCTTCGGCAGCGGCACTACGTTTGAGTTGAATGGAGATGTCGACAAACTCTTGGAGCTTGTTCGTAGCTTGGGTCTCGCCGTGATTTCTGGAAGATGTGAACAACGTTTCGGTTTCCTTGGGGTGCGAGGCAAGATTCGATTGGACGGGGGCAAGGTATATCGCTGCACGGATTATTTCCATCCGCGCCTGTATCCAAGAACCGTGCTCTACCAGCCTTACGATTACGGGTCCGGCAAATCGTAACGAGTCTTTACCTCTCCGGTCGCTATAATCCGACTTAGCTGAAAGCTGACGGCTGACAGCCGCCCCTATGCGCTTCGAGCTTTTCGTCGCAACCCGCTATCTTCGCGCCAAGCGCCGCCAAGCGTTCATTGGCGTCATCACGGGTATCTCGATTTTGGGGGTAGCGGCGGGAGTGGCGTCGCTGATCGTGGCCCTGGCCGTGAATAACGGCTTTCGGCAGGATTTGCAGGCGCGGCTGCTCGGTTCGACCGCCCACATCAGTCTGCTGCGGGTAGAAAGCGACGGCATGCGCGATTGGCGTCCGCTGCTGGAGAAGTTATCGAAGCAGCCGCACGTGGTGGCGGCCGCTCCGGCGATTTACGAGCAGGTGCTGATTTCGCGCGGGCCGAGGGCGCGCGGCGCGGTGCTGAAGGGAATGCTGCCGCAGTATGAGCGCAAGGTCAGCGATCTGCTGAAGACGGTGACGACGGGATCGGCGGCGGCGCTGGAGGAAGCGTCCGCAGACAGCACCGGCGGAGCCGAGCTGCGCTCGGCTGGACAGCCGGGGGCGGCTGTCCCTACGTGGACGGGCGAGGGCGCCCGTCCCCACACAAAAGATCCGCCAGCGCAATCGCCGGACGACCTTGCCGGCGTGCAGCAGCGCGTCGCGGCCATGCCTCCGATCATTCTTGGCAAAGACATGGCCGAAGAAATCGGCGCGAACGTCGGTTCGGTGGTGCTCGTAACTTCTCCACAGGGGGAACTGACTCCATTCGGCATGGTTCCGAAGTATATTCGCTTTCACGTGGCGGGAATCTTCAACTCCGGTTTCTTTGACTACGACTCTTCCTGGGCGTTCACACGGCTTTCCGACGCGCAGCGGTTGTTTGGCTTGGGAGACGTAATCTCAGTCATCCAATTCAAGATTGACGACATCTACCTGGCAGGCGACGTGGCACGCGCCCTCGAACAGGCCGCCGATCTTTCTTCCGGAAGCCACGGCTTCATGACCACCAGTTGGATGGAACAGAACAAGCCTCTGTTCCGCGCCCTGCGTCTGGAGCGCGTAGTCACCTTCATCACCATCGGCCTGATCGTGTTCGTGGCCGCGCTGAACATTCTGATCTCGCTGATCATGATGGTGATGGAGAAGACAAAAGACATCGCCGTGCTCATGTCACTGGGGACGAAGAAGGCGCAGATCCGCCGTGTGTTCATCGCCCAGGGTGTGCTGATTGGGGTGATTGGGACCGCGATCGGACTGGTGCTCGGCTACGCAATTTCATGGGCGGGCGGACACTACCATTTCATTTCACTCTCCCCCGAGGTCTATTCGATCGACTACGTGCCCTTCGCGCCGCGGCTGATCGATGGCGTGATCGTGGCGCTGGTCTCGATTGGTATTTCATTCGTGGCCACGATTTATCCGTCTTGGTCGGCCGCGCGAATTCTCCCGGCCGAAGCGCTGCGGTACGAGTAAGAACTCCTCTAGACGCGCGGTCCACCTCGGTTGTAGCGTGTAAAGTCATGCGTCCGCCTCCCAGCTTGAGGGAAAGCCCGCAATACCCGGTGGTTGCAGGTACTGTGCTGCTGGCTATCGGAGTGACACTTGCTTGGTGGGCGAAGATTGATGTCTCTCCGTTGTTCGAGACGGGCATGATTCGACGGGGAGAACTCTGGCGACTGGTCACCAGCATCCTGCCCCACGCCGGAATCCTGCACCTCGCCTTCAACATTTATTGGCTCTGGGTGTTCGGCACACTGATTGAAAAGATATTTGGTCATCTCACGACCGCGGTCTTGATCCTTCTCTTCGCGGTCGGCTCGGGCGCGTGGGAATTTGCCCTTGCCAGCGGTGGCGTCGGGCTGTCCGGAGTCGGATACGGCTTATTCGGTCTGATCTGGATGCTCTCCCGCCACGACGAGCGTTTCAAGGACGCCATCGACGCGCGCACGGTGCAGCTATTCGTCGGCTGGTCTTTCTTTTGTATCGTCGCCACCGTGACCCATACCATGCCCGTCGCCAACATTGCTCATGGCGCGGGTGCTGTGCTCGGCATTCTCGCTGGACTCACCATTACACTTCCGGAAAATCGTGCGCCGCTCGCGGCTGGTCTTGGCGCGGTTCTCTTCCTTGGACTTTGGGGGGCCACCGCTGGCAGGCCCAGGATCAACTTATCGGGTAGAGCGGGTTATGAAGAAGCGCAATGGGGCTATGACGCCTTGTTGGCTAAGAAGAACCAGGAAGCAGTTCGGTGGTTCCGCGATGCCGTTTCCTATCAACCAAAGGTGGCCGCGTTTTGGTATGACCTCGGCGTCGCACGCCAACGATCCGGGAATTTACGCGAGGCCTTCGCCGATTATCGCAAAGCCGCGGAGCTGGGTGACGCGCACGCGCAATACTACCTCGGCATGTCGTACGAAGCCGGGGGCGAAGGCTTGCCCAAGGACACTGGGCAAGCGCTCTACTGGTTCCGCAAGTTAGCCGAGCAAGGCGATGCCGATTCTCTCAATAATGTCGCATGGGAGTACGCTACCAGCACCGATCCAGCCATTCGCAATCCCGCGGCCGCTCTCGAGTACGCTCGCAAAGCCGTTGACCTGGAAAAAGATCACCCTAATTCCAATCATCTTGACACTCTGGCCGAAGCCTTGTACGTGAACGACCAACCCGAAGACGCAGTAAAGATGGAGTTGCAAGCAGTTGCACTGGCACCTTCCGCTGAAAAGAGCGGGTTTCAGAAAAGGCTTGAGAAGTATCAACTTGCGCTGCAGACTCGAAAATTACAGATCGACGGGAAGTGATTTCTGCATCTCCCGTCGAAGGTGTTCGCCGGCTTCTTTCATCAGTGACCACGGTCACATTGCATTTGTTTTCCAGAGGTATACAGTCTTTCGCATACCCCGTTCCCGAAAATGGAATCGTGGGAACGGGTTGTTCCTCCTCATGGTCTGACTGGATCATGATCTAATGGATCAAAGTGCGTTTCCTCAGGTAGCGGCAGGAGACGCTTTTGATACTTAGGAGGGGTGGTTTGCATCCAATAGCTCAAGATCCTCTGTTGAGGGTCGAAGGGTTAAGTAAGGTGTTTCGCTCAGGCGAAGCAGATCTCGTGCTCTTTGAGAATCTGTCTTTCCAGGTCGCCAAGGGAACGATGCTGGCCATTGTGGGGCAATCGGGTGCGGGAAAGAGTACCTTGTTGCACATCCTCGGGGCTCTGGATCGGCCTTCGGCGGGTGCGGTATATTGCGCAAACGCCCGCGTGAATTCGCTCTCTGAGGATGACGCCGCCGAGTTTCGTAACCGCGAAATCGGCTACGTCTGGCAGTTCCATTATCTGCTGCCGGAATTTACCGCCCTGGAGAATGTTGCCATGCCGCTGCTGACGCGCGGGCAAGCATTATCTGCCGCAAAACAAGAGGCTTCGCGGTGGTTGCGTGAAGTGGGACTGGAAGCCCGCGGGCACCATCGTTCGGGCGAGCTTTCCGGAGGCGAGCAGCAACGCCTGGCCCTAGCACGGGCGCTCATTACCCAGCCGCAAGTCCTGCTGGCCGATGAGCCTACCGGCGATCTCGACGGACGCACCGGCGAATTGGTTTTTGAACTGGTCGCTCGCTTGCACCGAGAGCACCAGTTGACTTCTTTGATTGCGACGCACAATTTGGCATTTGCACGACGGTGCCATCGCGTTTTACGGTTGGATCGGGGCAAGATAGAGGAAATTGTTCCCGAATCGCTTCCGGCGTAACGAAAGACAGTACAGAAACACGATTGAAGAGTGGAAGTTGAGAAATTGGGGTTTGCAGAGGTAGAACGGCAAGTCACTCGAAAACGGATATCGCTGGGAGATTCGGCGATATAAATGCATAATTAAGGGTTGGATGAGGGTTGGGCGGAGGGCCCTTCCGCGGGAAGTCCGGGGGATATTGGTTTATGTTCGAACGGTACACAGAGAAAGCCAGGCGCGTAATCTTCTTCGCGCGATACGAGGCCAGCCAGTTCGGCTCTCCTTATATTGAGACCGAGCACTTGCTGCTCGGGCTGCTGCGCGAAGACAAAGCCCTGACCAATCGCTTCCTGCGCTCCCATGCCTCGGTGGAATCGATCCGGAAACAGATCGAGGGCCACACCACCATCCGCGAAAAAGTCTCGACGTCGGTCGATCTGCCGCTGAGCAACGAATGCAAGCGGGTGCTGGCGTATGCGGCGGAAGAGGCGGAACGGCTTTCCCACAAACATATAGGAACCGAGCACCTGCTGCTGGGATTGTTGCGCGAAGAAAAGTGTTTTGCGGCTGAGATTCTGCACGAGCGCGGATTGCGCCTTTCGACCATCCGCGAAGAGCTGGCGCGTACCAGCCAGGAAAAAGCGGCGCCGCAGCGCGGACAGCGCGAATCTTCTTTACTAAGTGAGTTTTCCCGCGACCTGACGCAGTCGGCCATGGATAGCCAGCTCGACCCGTTGGTCGGCCGCGACAACGAAGTCGAACGCGTCGTACAGATTCTCTGCCGCCGTACAAAAAATAACCCTGTCCTGATCGGCGAGCCCGGCGTCGGCAAGACCGCCATTGTGGAAGGCTTGGCCCAGCGCATCGCCGACGGCGAAGTCCCTTCGTTCCTCGCCGACAAACGCATTCTGGCGCTCGATCTTTCGCTGATCGTCGCCGGCACCAAGTATCGCGGACAGTTTGAAGAGCGCCTCAAGACCATCATGAAAGAGCTGATGGAGTCGCAGAATTCCATCATCTTCATCGACGAACTGCACACGCTGGTAGGCGCGGGGTCGGCGGAAGGCTCGCTCGACGCCGCCAACATCCTCAAGCCGGCCCTGTCGCGCGGCGAAATTCAGTGTATTGGCGCAACCACGCCCGCTGAATATCGCAAGTCGATTGAGAAGGACCGGTCGCTGGAACGCCGCTTCCAAGCCGTGAAAGTTCCGCCGCCAAACGAAGTCGACGCGGTCAAAATTTTGTTCGGGATCAAGGAACGCTACGAAAAATTCCACGCCGTCACCTACACCGACGACGCCATCAATTTTTCCGTGTCGCATTCCAACCGCTATATCCCCGACCGTTTTCTGCCGGATAAAGCGATCGACCTGATCGACGAGGCGGGCGCGCGTGTAAAACTGCGCCAGACCACGCTGCCCGAAGAATTGACGGAAGTCCAGAAGCGGATCAAGTTCATCGTCCATCGTATGGAGAACGCCATCGCGAACCACGAGTTCGAGAAGGCGCGCTTCTACTCGGATGAAGAACGCAAAGAGCGCGAGAACCTGCGTGCTCTTCGCGAAAAATACCACCTCGATGAGTCCTCCACCGGCGTTGTCGGTCGGGAGGACATCGAGGACGTGGTGAGCCGCTGGACCGGCGTTCCCATCACCTCGATCAAAGAAGAAGAAACGCAAAAGCTGCTGCGCATTGAAGAAGAGTTGCACAAGCGCATCATCTCGCAAGACAAAGCCATCAGCGCCTTGGCCCGCGCCATCCGCCGCAGCCGCGCCGGGTTGAAGAGCCCGAATCGTCCGATAGGGTCATTCCTCTTCTTGGGACCGACCGGCGTAGGCAAGACGGAAGTAGCGCGCACTCTCGCCCAGTTCATGTTCGGCAGCGAAAAAGCGCTGGTCCGCTTCGACATGTCGGAGTTCATGGAGAAGCACTCCGTCTCGAAACTGATCGGCTCGCCTCCGGGATACGTGGGCTATGAAGAGGGCGGCCAACTAACCGAACGCGTCAAGCGCGCTCCCTATTCCGTAGTGTTGCTCGACGAAATCGAAAAGGCGCATCCGGATGTCTTCAACATTCTGCTGCAGGTTTTTGAAGACGGGCAGTTGACCGATGGCTTGGGAAACACAGTCGATTTCAAGAATGCCATCATCATCATGACCTCGAATATCGGCGCCCGGCACCTGATGAAACGCGAGGGTCTGGGCTTCCAGTCGTCGAAGGACGAGATGGTTTCCGCAAAAATCGAAGACCTGGTGAAGGGCGAGGTCAAGCGCACCTTCAACCCGGAATTCCTGAACCGCGTGGATGAAGTCATCCTCTTCATGGCGCTGAGCGAGGCCGACCTGATCCAGATCCTGGAACTGATGGTCAGCCAACTGAACCAGAATCTCGCCCAGCGTTCGATCACAGTAACGGTGGCCGACGAAGCCAAGAAGTGGATTCTGAACCAGACCCTGACCGACCGCAGCTACGGAGCGCGTCCACTGCGGAGAGCATTGCAGAAGTACATCGAAGATCCGTTGT
>JAIQFO010000069.1 GCA_020073215.1 Terriglobia bacterium
ATTGGCGTCGCGATAGGATTCGTTGACGGCGTTCTTCAAGCTCTCGCCCGAATCCTGCATGGTGATGGTGCCCGACGGGTCCCTTATCCAGGCATGCGTGCCGTCATAACCATTGCCGCCTGTGGCGGGGCCGAGGGTGAAGCTGCCAACGAACCTTCCCTTGGTCAGGTCGGCCATATAGGTGGCGGTGCCCGCGAGGCCCTGGCCCGATAGGGTCAATTCCTGTTTCAGCGTGGCTTTGTTGTCCCATGCCTTGCCGCCGGAGGCGGCCTTGTTGGCGTCGAGCACGGTGTCGGCGGGACTGGCGAAAACGGGTGAAGTGAGCAGCGCGCAAAGCGCCACGGCGGCATAGACTATACGCATGGTGTCTCCTGTGAAGAATGGCGTGCACATGGACGGGCGCGGTACCCCTGTCAATGACACGGCCGGTACTCACGGCAATTTGAAAACACGCCCCGCCATAATCCAAAGGTATTCAGGCACTTGGCAACCACGCTTGCGAATACTAATGCCCGCGCTACAGTTCGGGCCACGCGCCGGTTCCCCGCAAGGGGCCAAGAGGGAACGCGGTTGGAGACTTTCTCCTAATCCGCGGCTGCCCCCGCAACTGTAAGCGGCGAGCGCGGTCTCACCATGCCACTGGCGCCAAATCAAATTGGGGCCGGGAAG
This sequence comes from Terriglobia bacterium, assembly GCA_020073215.1. Taxonomy (GTDB): domain Bacteria; phylum Acidobacteriota; class Terriglobia; order Terriglobales; family Acidobacteriaceae; genus Acidiflorens. The sequence goes on from JAIQFO010000069.1 coordinate 670, forward strand.
GCGAGACCGGGCTAAGACCCGCGAGCCAGGAGACCTGCCAGCGCGCGTCGTCCATCCGGCGCCCGGGGTGCGTCGTCGGTGCGGAATCTTCCGCTGCGGCGACGGCCATGGGGCTAGGACGCGGGTGGAAGGTATGACGGCATATTCGAAAACGTTCGCGCGCGTTCCGGCCTCTTTGTCTCAACGCTGGCAAGGAGGTTCACATGTTTTCGCGTATCGCAGTTTCCGTTCTGGCTTTTTCTCTCGTTTTTGTTTCGGGCGCGCGCGGCCAGCAGGCTGAAACCGTCGTCGTGACGGCAAGCCGCGTTCCCATCGACGCCGATCAATCGGGCAGCGCCGTCACAGTATTGTTGGGCGACACGCTACGCGCGCGCGACATCGATCAGCTTTACGACGCGCTGCGCCTGGTGCCTGGCGTCGAGGTCAGCCGCACGGGCTCGGTGGGCTCGTTTTCGCAAATCCGCATTCGCGGCGCAGAAGCCGGCCACGAGCTGGTGCTGATCGATGGCGCGCGTGCCAACGATCCGGCGGCCTCGGGCGAGGGCTTCAATTTCGCGCATCTGCTGACGGCGGCCATCGGCCGCGTCGAGGTGCTGCGCGGACCACAATCGGCGCTGTGGGGCGCGGATGCGCTGGCTGGCGTTGTGAATGTCGTCACCGTGGCGCCGCATGATGGCTTCGATGCAAGCGGGCGCGCCGAATACGGCTCGTTCAACACCAAGGAAGCGTCCGGTCTCGTCAATATCGGCAATGAGCGCTATGCCGCGATTTTCGACGGCGCCTGGCTCGACACCGACGGCATCAACATCGCGCATAACGGCCACGAGGACGACGGCTATCGCAACACCAGTTTCGGCTTCCGCGCCAAAGCCGATGTCAGCGACACGATCCATTTCACCGCGGCACTCCATCACGCGGACACGCGCACGGACATCGAGGCGACGGACTTCCTCGGCGCCTTTTCGATTCCGCTTGATGCCGGCGATTTCAGCAAATTCTCGGCGACCTATGGCCGGGCCCAGGCCTCCGCCGATTTGTTCAGGGGCGTGGTCGAAGCAATCGCGGGTGCCTCGTTCACGCGCACCACGGTGAATGATTTCACCAGCCCGTTTGGCGCGCCTTTCGATGTCGCCTTCAACGATCGCACCAAAGGCGGCGAGAACCGTTTCGACCTGCAAGCCAATATCCGCTGGGCGCCAAATCAGCGGCTGAGCCTGCTGGCCGAAACCGCGCGCGACACCTTCGACTCGTTGCGCCTCGATCTGCCGTCCGCCAGCCAGAGCCAGCATGAGACGCATAGCGGCGTGGCGGGCGAATACTGGATCGGCATCAACGATGCTGTGTTCGTGTCGCTGGGTGCGCGGCACGACTGGAACCAGGCTTTCGCCGATTCAACCACGTGGCGCGCCACCGTCAGCGCGCGGCTCGATCCCGCATGGCGCTTACATGCAAGTGCCGGCACCGGCGTGAAGAACCCCGATTTCTTCGAGCTGTTCGGATTTTTCCCGGCGCCGTTTTTCGTGGGCAATCCCAATTTGAAGCCGGAGAAATCGCTGGGCTTCGATGCGGGGCTCGAATGGCGGCCCGTAGACGGCGCGTTGATCGATGTCACCTATTTCCATACCGATCTCGAGGACGAGATATTCACCGACTTCTCGGTGTTCCCGAATACGGCGCGCAATGCGAACGGGCAGAGCCGGCGTCAGGGCCTGGAGGTTGCGGGTCATGCCGATCTCGGCAATGGCTTCGCGCTGGATGCCGCCTACACCTATCTCGATGCGAAACAGAATGGCGAGGATGAAATCCGCCGGCCACATCACATCGCTTCGGCCAATCTCGATTGGCGCTTCGATGATAACCGCGGGCTGCTTGATCTCGGCGTCGATTATCACGGCAAGCAGCCCGACACCGCCTTTCTCAACGCGCCGCCTTTCACCATGCCGGTGACGCTGGATGGCTACACGCTGGTCCACATCGCGGGCTCTTACGAAATCTGTCCGGGCGTCGCGCTGACCGCGCGCATCGAAAACGCGCTCGACCAGCGTTATGAAGAAGTCTTTGGCTTTCGCACGCAGGGCTTCGGCGCCTTTGCGGGCGTCAAGGTGAGTTTGGGCGGCTGATTCTTTTTGCCCCCCACAACGGGGGGAGGTGAAAATCACTCGTTGCACGTGTAGAGTTCCCACGAACAGGAGACCGGAAATGCTGAAGCCCCGTCTGATGGTATTGATCTCAATCGTCCTGGCCGCGGCGCTGGCGCGCCTGATGCCGCATCTGCCCAACATGACGCCCATCGCCGCCATCGCGCTGTTCGGCGGCGCCTATTTCTCCGACAAGCGCCTGGCTTTCCTGGTGCCGTTGACGGCGCTGTTCGTCAGCGATCTGGCGCTGGGCGGTTACTATCCGGGGATGGAAGTGGTCTATCTCAGCTTCGGGCTCATCGTCTGCATCGGCCTGTGGCTGCAGAAACATCGCACGGTGTTGCCGATTGCAGGCGCGGCACTGGCGAGTTCGGTGCTTTTCTTCGTCCTCACCAATTTTGGCGTCTGGGCTTTTAGCGGGATGTATCCCACGAACCTCGAAGGTCTGATCGCCTGTTACACGGCGGCGCTGCCCTTCTTCACCAACACGCTGATGGGCGATCTCTTTTACACGGCGCTGCTGTTTGGCGGCTTTGCGCTGCTGGAAAGCCGGTTCGCGAGATTGCGCGAGTCCGGCACGCGCGGCTGATCGCCTAGCCGCCGCTTATCCGCGCGCTTTCGTCAGGCAAATCGGCGAAGGCCGGTATCTTATCCAACAGGATCGTTGCTCGCTTAGAATGGGCGCGCGATGAATTTGGCGAAGGACATGGCAGGACGTACAAGGCACGCCCTATCCAACACCGGGGGGAGGGGGAGGGGCGGAAAGTGAAAAACGAATACCGCCGGAAACCGGCGGAATGCCTGGGCCCTATGCGCGTTTGCTGTACCAAAGGGCCGAACTGCGCGCCGCTTATCCACGCTGCTAGAATGAACGCATGACAAAAGACAAAGACGGCGAAGACCATCGCTACAAGCGCAAGCTGTACGATCTGCAGGTCCAGCTGGTGAAGCTGCAGCGCGAGCTGATCGCCGAAGGCACGCGCGTACTTGTCATCGTCGAGGGGCGCGACGGCGCTGGCAAGGACGGCACCATCAAGCGCCTGATCGAGCACATGAGCCCGCGCGAGACCTGCGTGCATGCGCCCGGCAAGCCCTCGGCACATGAAGAAGGCGAATGGTATTTTGAGCGCTTTGTGCCGCATTTGCCGAGCGCCGGCGAGTTCGTGGTGTTCAATCGCTCCTGGTACAACCGCGCCGGCGTCGAGCGGGTGATGGGCTTCTGCAGCAAAAAAGACGCGGAAGTCTTTTTCGACTCGGTGATCGATTTCGAGAAAATGCTGGTGCGCTCCGGCATCGAGATCCGCAAATATTATCTCGACATTTCACGCGATGAGCAGAAGCAGCGCCTGGCCGACCGGCACAAGGACCCGCTCAAGACGTGGAAGAGCTCGCCCGTCGATGCGCTGGCGATCGAGAAGTGGGATGACTACACCAAAGCACGCGACGAAATGTTCCGCCGCACCAGCCACGAGGCGGCGCCCTGGCGTGTGGTGATCGCCAACGACAAAAAGCGCGCACGCCTCGCCTTCATCGGCGATTTGCTGGCGAGCTTCGCTTACAAGGGCAAGAAGAAGAAAATCATCGCGCCCGACCGCAGAATCGTCTTCCCGTGGTCGCGGGCGAAAGAAGGCTTACTTGCTAAATGAGACTAGTGGCGACCCCGGGAGGTATATGGGCAACGTGCAATATCAAAGGCTTGCTTTCCCAACCCGCTTAAATGCCCTCATTGAATCTCATAGCGAATTTTGCTTTTTCCCAAACCTTCCTTAACGTCGAAGCGATAACCAGCCGATGTCGAAGAAACTCAAGGTCTATTGCGACACAAATACTCTTCCCGGAAACATTGGAGACCCGGACGAGTTGGCAGCACTTGAGCGGCTCGCCTGCCACGAAGGAATAGAGCTCGTCTGCTCGCACCTCGGCGCGCATGAGGCATCAAACACAAAAAGCGTGCAGAAGCGGAATGTACTTGTCGCTGAGCACAACACGCGCCGGTGCGTTGAGAAGGATGAAAAACTTCTGGGGTTCAACACACAGACAGATTGGCGTGGCGGCTTTATCTGTTCTCCTCTGATCTCCGACGTTCAAGATGAAAGCATTCGCGCCGAACTCATTGACCAGGGTCTTGAGCCCAGGGACGCCGAGCATGTGACCCAGGCAGTATGCAACAAATGCGATGTCTTTCTGACGCGTGATCAAGAAACGATCATTGAGCCCCACCGTACATGGCTCGAAGAAAGATTTCGACCCATGAAGATATTTTTGCCTATGGAGCTTGTTACATTTATAGACGCGGTGGGTAGTGGGTCAGTTTGACTTTTTCTGCTTGGCGTCCTTAAGACGCGCGGCGTCATTCATGGGAATAAGATTTTTCGACGTGGGATCATACCGATATGACGCGTTTGCGCCGGGGGCGGACGCCCACGGGGAACAAACCGGCATTGCATCTAAGCTGCGGGCTTCACACCGAGACAGCGCGCCCGTAAAGGTGTCGATCAGCCAAATGCTATTCGGGTTTGACGGAGCCGGTATCCCAGAGAAGCGCGGCAAGTTCGCCTCAGCGGCAGAAGCCGGATGAACGAGATTTGCCAAGAGCAATATTCCTATTCCCACTAAATATCTCATTTGCTTTCCTCCCAATCCTCCACCACCTTCACAATATCACCAATCTCACAAAGGCGCTTCGTCACGCCCGCCGCGGTGGTGGGCTGGTTTCGAGAACGGATTTGCAGTATGACGCCCGCGCTGTGGCGGCGTGGAAAGCAGACACGCGGCCGAGTTGGTAGTGGAACAAATTGCGCTGCACGTGAGAGCCGAAGCAACGGCAACAGCGGCTAACGACCAACCCCGAGCATCAGGGCAAGAGTGCAGGTGACCTGTAGTGCGAGTCTCGGGAGAAAGTTCCAGAGCCGGAGTAGCGACCGGCCCGCAGCACATTAATCAGAAACATAGGGCGCTATGAAAGTCATCGTCATTGATGCGAGCGATGAACACGTCTGGTCATATTGCTCTTCACCCACACAAGGCATGACAGCCTTGAAATATCTTCGTGATGGCACGCAACAGCGCATCATTGATGCGCTGATTGCTGCCTTAATCGAAGCACGCGGACAATCAGGCGGCACGCTTCAAGTATTGAATATCGTATCGGATATTGGCCGACCCGCCGCCAAGGTCTAGCACTACGTTCCAATATCCCGTGCTGGGAATGCCAATCTGAGCCGGAAACATTTCATACCAGCCGCCGTGATAGGTGAAACGGCTACCGCTGCAATAGCTTCGGTAGTTCAAATCGTCCATCACCAAAACGTTGCACTGGTGTGAAGAGTGAACGATCACAAGGCCGCCACCCTCCAAATGCTCTCTGCCGTGAATGTGCTGCATAACGCAGCTCTCCTTTCCTCGATTGTCTGGGGAGCCGCGTTCTCGTGTGCCGACGGCACCGGAACCGTTTTCGTCTTGCGGAGGCTCCGGCAAACCGCAGGACGTTTGGGGTCGCGGAGGGAGTCAGCCTCCGCGACTCATCTTTTACCATGGAATTCTGGGGCCTTAAGGTTCAAATAAGACGAGTTGGGACGGATCACTTTTGACTCGCTGAGGCGGGTTGGACGGCCAATCTCTACGGCGGACATTGTGACAGCCGTCATGGCAGCGGGCCACCAAGGCGAGCCCGTAAAGCCCGCAGTGGCAGGACGCGTTCGGGGCAATCTCGCCGATCTCGTAAGGCGAGGAAAAGTCAGGAAATCTGGGCGCGGATGCGCTGTTAAATGGGTGTTAGCCGACCATGTCTGTCCCCTGACAGCAAGTAAATGGAGGACAGCTTAAGTGATTGTAAAGACTAGCGTTTATGATGTGAGTTCGCATACAAATTAGTGTCGCCGCCTCGCATTTTCTACATGTGGCCGCTACGGTGCCGCTCAGGTGGAAGCCTGCCTATGAACAGAGCGCGGAAAACGCGCCGAAGTGGCGAGGCGACAAGGGAACGAAAACTATGTTTCGGCTGGCGAACAAGATGGCGCGCGATTTTACGCGCCCAGTTGTGATGTCACGCAGAACTGTGGCTGGCAAATGCACAGCAGGAATAGGTGCTTATGTAATCGTCAATGATGAGGGTATTTTTCTTACTGCGTTTCATATTGTGAAGCAGTGGCATGATACGCTGGATGAGCTGGACAAAACGCGCCAGATGCTCGCCGCGATAAAAAAAATTCAAGACGATCAATCGCTAAAACCAGATGAGAAGCGACGCCAGATCAAAAAGATGCCGAAGCCTCATAGCGATGCGGTAACAGATGCGTCGCTCTGGTTAGGTACTGACAGGCTCGAAACGGAGTACATGGGCGGAATTGAGGAAATTGATTTAGGATTTGGAAAATTAAAAACTTTCGATCCCAAAACGGTTGCCACATACCCCACACTAAAAGATGACGCTCAGAACTATGAGCCAGGCGTAAGCCTGTGTCGTCTTGGTTACCCCCTCTTCGAGATAACACCAACTTTCGATCCGGCAACTGGAGCATTTCTGCTTCCGCGCGGAACGGCGCCGCCGCCATTTTTTGCGTCGGAGGGCATGCTCGCCAGAATGATGGAATTTCAAGCAGTGGCAGGTACACCTCCGCATCCATTTCCTATGCGTTGGATTGAAACATCTAGCCCCGGTCTAAAAGGACAAAGTGGTGGCCCAATCTTTGACGAAAAGGGAACCATATGGGCAATCCAAAGCAACACGGAATGCTATCCACTTGGATTTGAGCCGGAGCCAAGGCCCGGACAAAAGCTGCATCAGTTTCTGAGCGTTGGTCGCGGTGTCCACATAACCACTGTTCTTGGATTACTGCGGCAACAGAACATTAAGTTCTCGCTCTCAACCTACTAATCACCAGAGGCGCGGTATCATGAATGCCAAGGTAGTAATCAAAAAGGCCACTGTAGAAGCCAACCAAACGCTTATAAGCCCGGCTGATCCGAATGCCCCTGCATTTGATTGGAAGGCTGTGATCAGAAAAAAACCCGATCCATTTTTCGATACGGCGCGATGGATCGGCACTGTCGGCGGCCACGAAGTAACTTCCGGCTCGCTTCTTTCCCCATCGATAGACGGGCACAAGGAACGTTTTAATTCTCTGCAAAGCGTGGCAGCCAAAAAGCGGAAATAAGCCGAACGTTGGAGCGCGACAAAACCGCGGGACTAAGTTCTATGCTTGAACGCCCGATGGTCAGGGTTATTTTGGTTACACGCCGGATCTCTGCCGGCTAAGCGCGTCGTGATGGAAGAATCGCCACGCGCGTGAAGATTTTTGGAATTTTTCTGTGCGTAACCGAGACGCTAAGCCTTGGATAGCAAAGGTGCCGATTCGTTCTTATTGCGGCTCCCAAACCTTTTCCCAAAATTTTCCCAACCCTCGAAATTCTCTAACATTTTCAATCAGATATTTTTCAGGTGGCGACCCCGGGAGGATTCGAACCACCGACCTACGGTTTAGGAAACCGCCGCTCTATCCACCTGAGCTACGGGGTCGCTCGTGCGAACCTGCCCGAGAAGGGCTGCCCCGCGCAAGCCGCTTATCTCGCCGCGGTCTGCTTTTCGATCCAGAGCCAGCGCGAGCGGTTGATTTCGCGCGCGTTCGAGATCCAGCCTTTTACATAGGGCTGCACGATGTCGAGCGTGTTGGAGAAGCGAACCGGAATCCAGGCAAAATCCTTGAGCGCGATGTCCTCGGCCTGCCTGAGCAGCTCGCCACGCGTTTTCAGATCGGTCTGCTGGTTGGCCTTGTCGAGCAGCCCGTCATAATCCTTGTTGCAATAATGCGCGTAATTGTTTCCCCAGTTGTCGCCGTTGCCGCAGCGAAGCAGATCGAGGAAATTGGTCGCGTCGTTGAAGTCGGCCACCCAGTTGGCATAAGCCAGATCGAAATCGCCGGTCTCCAGCTTCTTGTAGTGCACCTGCACTTCGGACTGGACGATGCTGGCATCGACATAGATCGCGCGCAGCATGGACTGGAACGCCGCCGCCATGCGTATGCTGTCGGTATTGGTCGTCGTGGCATAAGTCACGCGCAGACGGTTATTGGGCCCGTAGCCCGCTGCCCGCATCAGCGCCTGCGCCCGCTTGATGCGCTCGGCATAGGGCATGGACCTGAAGCCCATCGTGGCACCACCGGGATAGTTCGTGGTGTTGGGCGGCACCATGCCGTAGGCGGGCGGCTCGCCCAATTTGATGATCTTGTCGGTTACGATCTCGCGGTCGAAGGCGAGATTCATGGCCTCGCGAACGCGCACGTCATTGAAGGGCTTTCGTGTCATGTTGAAGTTGACGTAGTAGACCGAAAGATAGGGAATCATCTGCAGCGCCTTCGGCATGTTGGCGCGCAGCCAGTCGATCAGTATCGCCGGGAAAGGATTCTGCGTGTCGATCACGCCGCCGCGCACCCACTTGATGGCGGCGACCGCGTCATTTGTCGGGTAATATTCGACACGGTCGATGCGCACATGGGCGGCGTCGTAGAATTTCGGGTTCTTGCTCAGCGTGACATGATCGTTTGGCACCCATTCGGTCACGACGTAAGGACCGTTCGATACGTAATTGCCGACTTTCGACCAGGCATTGCCTTTGGCCATCACGACGTGACGTGGCACGGGATAGGTGGCCAGGTGAGTCAACAGTTCGGGCAAATAGGGCGCCGGGTGCTCCAGTTGCACGACCAGCGTTTTATCGTCCGGCGCGGTTACGCCGAGCGCGCTCGGGGGCATTTTGCCGTCACTGATGGCTTTGGCGTTCTTGACCACCCAAAGCTGATAGGCATAGGGCGCAGCCAGTTTCGGATTGAGGATACGCTGCCAAGCGAACAGGAAATCCTGCGCCGTGACCGGCAAGCCATCGGACCAGAGATGATTACGAATATGAAATGTCCAGGTCTTGCCGTCCGGCGAAACATCCCAACGCGTTGCGGCGCCTGGCATGGCATTGCCGGCGGCGTCCTCGGTGGTCAGGCCGATCAGCATGTCGCCGATGATGTTGGTTTCCATTGTAAGGTCAGCGTAATGCGGATCGAGGCTCTTGGGCTCGCCGCCATTGCCGCGCTTCAGAACCGTTTCCGCGCTGGCCGTGCTTGCGCCCACAAGCAATGCAAGCGCAGCAACTGCCAGCAAGGCGCGACCGGCCATCATGGACTCCTTCTTACCGATTTCCTGCTTCGCCGTCATAGCACGCGAAAGGTGAATATTTCGGTTAGCGGGCCCTCGCGCCAAACCCAGGCCTATCCTATAAGTCCAGTGGCTTGCGGGCAGCCTGATGCCCGCAGTTCAGCAAGGATCGGATGAACTGGATATGAACTTCCGCCCGGTTTTGGTGGTGGCAGGCCTATTGACGGCCGCCGTGTGTGGGCAGGTAAGCGCGGCCACGCCACACGAGATGCTCGATCTGCTTGCCAAATGCGCCGATATGAAGGACGCGACGGAACGGCTCGCCTGTTATGACAAGCTGGCGCCCGAGATGCGCGAGACGCTTGCGGCAGTGAAAAAACCTTCCGAACGCACCGATGAAGATAAGGCGACGCTCTTCGGGTTCGATTTCGGCGGCGTATTCAGCTCGCGTGAAGGACCGACGACGCCGGAAGAGTTCGGCAAGAACCAGATGCCGCAAGCAGCCGAAGAGGGCCAGGCGCTGGACAGCATCAGCGCCGGCGTTACTGACTACGCCAAGACGCCTTTCGGAAAGTTCATCGTGTTTCTCGATAACGGCCAGGTCTGGCGTCAGCTCGACAGCGATGCGGGCACCGCGCATTTCCTGAAAGAGATGAAGGACAACAAATTGATAATTTCGCGCGGGCTGCTTGGGAGTTACAATCTCAAGATTAACGACCAAAATCAGGTCTTCAAAGTGAAGCGGTTGAAATAATCAGGGCATGGGATCGTGTTCGGCGACAAAATGGTCGGGCGTGATCTCGATAAGTTTCGGCACATATTGTTCCGCATCGGGATCGTCGATGATCTTGGATTTGAGGAAGGTGAGCGCCGCGCGCGAGTCCAGCGGCGAGGGCAAATCGCCCGCGAATTGGATTTTGGGCTTGCTGCGCTCGATTTTGGGATCGGGAATAAGGACCGCCGAAATCAGGGCCTTGGTATAGGGATGGCGCGGGTCCAGATAGATCGTGTGGCGATCCGCTAGTTCCACGATACGTCCGAGATAAAGCACCATGACGCGGTGCGACACCTGGCGCACTACGGAGAGATCGTGGCTGATGAAAATCAGCGACATCTCCAATTGAGTCTGTAGCCCGATGATCAGGTTGATGATTTGCGCCTGAATGGAAACATCGAGCGCACTCACAGCCTCGTCACATATGACGAGTTTCGGCTGAAGGACAACGGCGCGTGCGACGCCGACGCGCTGGTTCTGCCCGCCAGAGAATTCGTGCGGATAGCGGTTGATCGAGAGCGGGTCGAGCCCCACCTTCTCCATCGCCGCTCTCACTTGGTTGGTGATTTCCACGGCGCTCAAGTCGGATCGCAGCGTGCGCAAGGGCTCGGCGATGCTTTCCCCCACGGTCATGCGTGGATCAAGGCTGGCGAGAGGGTCTTGAAAGACGATTTGCAGATCCTTGCGCAGGCGCCGCAGTTCGGTCACTGTTGTCTTGTCCAGATTGGTACCGCACCAGAGTACGGTTCCAGCCGTTGCTGGGAGAAGGCGTAGTATCGCGCGGGCAAGGGTGGACTTGCCGCAACCGGATTCCCCTACGACACCCAGCGTTTCGCCTAGCTTGAGTTCGAAGCTCACGCCATCGATGGCACGTAGCTGCTTGTATTTCGGAAAAATCAGCCCGCTTGTGCGCACAGGGAAATACACCTTCGCGTCCTGCACCGACAGAATGGTTGGACGGCTTTCGCGATCGGCAAGTGGTGGCACCATCGGGCGTTGCGCGCTGTCCGGCTCGTCCAGCCGCGGCATGGCTTCGAGGAGCATCCGCGTGTAGTCGTGCTTAGGGCGATAGAAGATGTCATCGGCTGAGCCGGCTTCTACAAATTCCCCCTCGCGCATGACGAGCACGCGATCACACATCGAAGCAATGACACCCATGTCATGACTGATGATTACAACGGATGTGTTCAGCCGTTTGCGCAAGTCGCGCATGATCTCGAGGATTTGCGCCTGCACAGTGACGTCGAGAGCCGTTGTCGGCTCGTCGGCGATGAGCAGATCCGGCCCGCAGACTGTAGCCATGGCGATCATGACGCGCTGTCGCATGCCGCCAGACAGTTCGTGAGGATATTGCCGCATGCGGCGCGCGGCTTCCGGAATGCGAACAAGCTCCAACATGTCCAGCGCGCGGCGTTCGGCTTCGCGCTGGCCCATCTTCTGATGTGTGCGCAATGTCTCGATAATTTGGCCGCCGATGTGCATGTGCGGCGTAAGAGAAGTCAGCGGGTCCTGAAAGATCATAGAGATTTTCGCGCCGCGAATCTGGTTCAGCTTGCGCTCAGGAAGGCCAAGAATTTCCTGACCGCGATAACGCACGCTTCCTGTTGCGAGACCATTGCGCGCCAGAAGCCCCAGGGCGCCCATAAACATTTGGCTTTTGCCAGAGCCAGACTCGCCAACCACGCCCAGGCATTCGCCCTCGCGCACGTCGAAGCCCACGCGGCGCACGGCGTAGACTTCACCCTCCGGCGTATCGAACCGGACATCAAAATTCTTCAGATTAAATACGACATCGGCCATGATCAGCGATCCTTGGGATCGAGGGCATCCCTCAGTCCGTCGCCAATGAAGTTGAAGCAGAACAGCGTCACCGCCATGAATGCTGCGGGAAAGATCAGCATCCAGGGCGCGATTTCCATTTCGTTGGCGCCTTCCGCGACGGAATCGGTTGCTGCATGTCGTCGTCTCCCCGAGACACCAGCGATCCGTTCGAGAACACTGCGATTGTGACTGGGCCTTTGTTGTTCCACAGAAAGTCGAACCTCAGGTCCAATTTCACGCGGGCGCCCAGCACTGCATATCCGTTGATCTTCTCCGGAATCTCGACCCAGCGGCGCAGCACGCGAGACCCGCTTGACCACGTCTCCCCAACTCTCATGGCGTCCCAGCCCGAGTCATTCAAGGCCGAATCTTCGGGATGTGGCAGGTCCGTGTGAAATCGCCATTCGGATAGCGGCAACGTGGTCAGCGATTCCAGACGATCCAACATTGGCCGGTAGGGGTCGGTTGTGTTCGGAACTGGTTGTTGGGCGGAGACTAAGTTGGCGGTTACGAGCACGAGAAGCGCACAAACCATCCATCGCTTCACCGGACGTTCCTCCTTCATGAAATCGCGTGGCAGTGGATCAGGTGCGGAACCCACCAAAGGCACCAAGATACACGAACGGAATAGTCGACGCGAAGAACCTTCGCGACCCTGCGCGTCCTGTTGACCGATGGAAGGGGCGGATGTCAAACTGTATGCAGGAAAGAGGATGGCTCACATCCCTTTCGCGTCATCCATATTGATTCCAGCGGAGTTTGAAGGGCTGCGGCCCCGAGGGAGAGCTTTTCAGCAATGACCATTTTAATCACCGTAGTTCACGTTATCGTTTGCTTTTTTCTGATTGCAGTCGTTTTGCTGCAGAGCGGAAAGAGCGGCGACCTGGCCGCGGCGTTCGGCGGTCAGGGCAGCCAGACCGCGTTTGGCCCGCGAGGCGCAGCTTCGGTTCTTTCCCGCGCGACCACCTGGTCGGCCATCATCTTCATGCTGACGTCGATTACGCTGTCGATTTTTGCAGCGCGCCGAACCGGACCCACCTCCGTACTTTCGGGAGTGAAGCCGTCGCAGACAAAGTCGCAGCCCGCCGCACCCGCGGCGCCGTCCGCGCCGCCCACCGTTCCGCAGAACCAGGCCCCGACTCAGAAATAGCTTTGTCTATGGTGAGCCGGGTGTCCCCGCCCGGCTGGACTCTTTGCCTTCGCGCAAGGCAGGCTCGCGAGAGGTCCGTCACGTCTCGCCGACCATCCCTCACTTCCCCGCCAGGAACGGATTCTCTTCCCTTTCTTCGCCGATAGTTGTGCGGGGGCCATGGCCAGGAATCACGACCGTCTCATCGGGTAGGGTCAACACCCGATCGTGCAGCGAGCGGATGATTTTCTCAAACGATCCACCGGGAAGATCCGTGCGTCCGATGCTGCGGGCGAACAGGGTGTCGCCGGAGATCAGTAATTTTTCCGCAGGAAAATAGAGGCATACGCTGCCCTCGGTGTGCCCGGGAGTGTGGAGCACGTTCGCAGTCAAGCCGCCCGTCTGCAGCGTTTCCCCGTCGGCAATGTTCGCTTCGATGGCAACTTTGCCCGGCGGAGCCATGCCGAGCCAGGAAGCCTGCACGTCGAGCATCTTCAGCAGCGCGTAGTCATTCTGATTCAGCAGGATGGGTGCGCCGGTCTGCGCCCGCAGCTTCATCGCTCCGCCCACATGATCGATGTGGGCATGGGTAATGACAATCTGCTTCACTTCCAGTTGGTACCGACGGACGATGGCAAGAACGTCTTCAATGTCGTCGCCAGGATCGATGACCATGGCTTCGCGCGTGGTCTCATCGCCGATGACCGAGCAGTTACATTGCAGCGGGCCTACGGGAAGGATCTTGTGGATCATCGGCTCTATTGTAGAGAAGTCAAAAGGCAAAAGTCAGCTTGCAGAAGTCACTTCTGCAATCTAACTTCTTACTTCTGACTTCCTACGATGCCACCGCAATCTGCCCCGTCCTCTGATCGGAGCGGAAGCGCAGCAGCGCCGCGATACTGCCGGCGTGATCCAGGTCGGCATGCTCCTTGAGGTAGAGCAATTCGATGTCGCGACGAATGGCAATGGGGATGATGGCGTCCGAAACGTCGTTGAGTTCGCGCGTGAGGTGCCCGCACGCGACGCACGACGTCACCAGATGGGCGTCGAGATGGCCGCAGTTAGGACACTCGACCGCTCGAGCCGAATAGTTGTCGGCGAGGAAAAGAGTCTGCACTTCCCCGCTTTCCAGGGCTCGCAGCACGCGCCGCAGGCCGGTGACCCCGCGTCCGTTGGATTTGGCGAAATCCACCGCTTCGCTGGCCTTCGTCGAAGCGCGCTCCGTGATCCAGCGATTCAAGACGGCTCCCGCGTGATCGCGAATTTCTTCATTCCCGACGCTGGCAACGTCGGCTGAAAATCGGCCAATCAGCCGCTGCTTCACGTACGGATGGAGGTGCGCCTCGAACTCGGGCCAGTTGGCATCCTGGCAACCGACGATGAGCCGCTCCCAGATACCTTTCTCGAAGTCGGTCCGCAAGCGTTCTGCAACCGCCTTGAAATGCTGCAGCGCTTCCTCGGACACGCGCCGTTCGGCATGGCCGCCTTCGTAGCCGTTGTAGCCGTAGCTGGCGGAATTGCGCGAAAGCATGTGGACGATGGCTCCGCGTTCGCGGAGGTCATCCAGGCGAAGGTCGAAGACGCGGGCGCGCTGGCGATCAACCATGGCGACGCAGAGTGCGGGTTGCGCACCCAGCAAAGCGGCCAGCGGTTTCAACTGAAAGCGAGGCTGGAGAAAAATTCGGGTGGCTCCAAGATGCGGCGGCAGTTCGTACTCCTTCCAGAAATTGCGCGCCGAGCAGGCAAAGACCGCCTTCCCCCGGGCGTTGCCGCGCAGGTTCGTGGCCAGGTCAAGCACGCGGTCCAGATCGGCGTGAACCGATCCATTCTTACCACTCGCAGCCGCACTTTTCAGGGCCTGCTTCACCACATCCTTGGCCACGATGGCCTCGCGGCGATGAGAACGATCTTGCGGAGGATCGGGCTGGAAGTAAAAACTCAGGGCACACGCCCCTTTGGTTTCGTCCACTTGAAAAGACGCCAACTCACGGATTTCGTCCCGGGTCATCATCTCGACTCTCCTTAAATACTTGAGATAAAAACTGAGATGCTGGTTTTGGAAATTTTAGATTCGAGTTTTGACTAAGAGTTCCTGGTGAAATTCGCTGGCGATGGAAGGCGCGCTGCGCACGCAGTCGCGCGCCCGTTGCACGCTCTCGCGCACGGCCTCCACATGCCGCCCGGTGATGGCGGCGATTTCGTTGAGAGAAAAACCCTCGATCCCGTAGAGAAGGAAGGCTTCGCGGTCGGTGCGGCTGGCGCCGCGGAGCGCCGCTTGCACCAGGGCAACCATTTCGTCGGAGTAGGCGGCCTGTTCCGGAGTAGATACGCGGCGATCGGGGATCGAGCTTTCGCGTGTCCAGCCCTCGTCAGGCTGATGGAATTGCAATGCGGCTTCGTCCGAGCCTTGGACATTCTGCCGGCGGCGACTGGCTTCGAGATGCAGAGCGTCGGGGGACTCCAGTTCATGCAGGCGCGCCGTCATCTCGTTCATGGCTTCCAGGGCAAGGTGGTAAAGCCAAGGTTCCAGCGTCAGTTTCTCCGGACGCTCACGATCACCGAGAGCGCGGGCAATCACCTCGTTCACCACCTCGGACGTGGAAAGACCGTCTTCGAGGATTTCCTCGTCGGCGCGGCGGAAGTAGAGTTCGCGGTCCACGAAACGTTCGAGGCGGCCAAGATTCGCATTTACATAGGAACCGATGTCGTCGGCGGAAATGGTGGGCGGCAGAACCGCCGCCAGCGTTTGCTCAAAGGGAACGCCGGGCTCGGGAGATTCCTGCGGCCCTCCCCGCCACCGCCGCCATTTGTGGCTGGAACGGAGCAGTTCCTTGTGCCGGCTAATCTGCTGAATGAGTTCGTCGAAGGCCGCCTTGATGGCCGCGGTGGGGCTGGGAGCTTTCGCCTCGGCGGTCAATTGGCCCGAGGGCAAGCGCAGGTTCACGGAGACGAGCGTCCCCTCGCGCGCCGAATTCTGATCGATGACGGCCTTCAGATGCACCAGTTCGGGCCGGAAGACATGAAGCCGCTTCTGGATTTTCTCGATCTGGTGGCTGATTTCTTTTTCGATGTCGGGAGTTTTGTGGACCTTGTAGCTGACGTGAACGTTCATTTTCGAACCTCGAACGCGGGCAAGAGCCCCATGAAGCGGCGGTCCCTAACAAGATAATTGTACACCCGGTGGGAAGGGGTAAAGAGCCCAAGTTGAAGGTTCGTGCACGAGCTCAATTTGCCAAACTTTTGTCATCTCAGTTTTTGTCATCCTGAGCGCAGCGAAGGACCTGCTTTCTTCTGGTGCGCGAGACAGCAGGTCCTTCGCTCCGCTCAGGATGACAATTCATTGAGTGGTATCAGCTTGTGCAGCGACGGCACACTATTTCACGTACACCGAATCCTTAGTTAATTCCTTCGGCATCGCTACCGGGAACGGCGGGAACTCATGCGACGCGCCCTTGAACAGCGAGACCGTAACCTCAGAGCGTCGCGTGCCGTCGTGGACCACGATCGTGTGCGGCTTCTCCGAATAGCCGCTCCACAGAGAGACGCCGGCATAGGCGCCGTCTTTGCGCAGGACGAAGTAGACCACATCGATGAACTGGAGCTTGTTCATGTCGTGGTTGTAGTTGCGCACGATGCGCTGGAGCGCATCCATGCCCGCTTCGAGGGGCGACAGGCCGCGCCGCATGTTCTCGACGATGGTGTGCGCTCCCGCTACCTTGATGTTCTCTTCCCCGCTGCCGGTGGCGCCGGCCGAGCCCACGTCCTGATCGGTGTAGCAGCCGGCGCCGATAATCGGCGAATCGCCGCACCGCCCGGGGAGTTTGAAGGCCAGGCCGCTGGTGGTGGTGCATCCGGAGATTTCACCCTTGTCATTGAGCGCCGAGCAGTGAATGGTCCCGGTCGGTGGAGACAGAACGCGCCGGACGGCAGCCGCCCGGAATTCCGGTTCGATGCCCAGTTCGGCAGCGCGTTCCTCCAGGCGCTGAATGCGCTGTTGCCAAAGTTCACTATGCGGCGCCGTCGTTGGCGGTGTCGTGGACGGTAATGCAGGTGCCTCCCAATGCGGGTCAGCCAATCCCGGTCCCCACCAGTCGTCGGTCGAGTGCTGCTCCTTCCAGAGCAGCCAGATTTTGCGGGAGCGTTCGGTGAGCAGATTTTCACGCGGGAAGCCCATGGCAACGGCGAAGCGCTCCGCGCCCTCGCCCACCAGCATCACGTGCCCCGTGTGCTCCATGACCGCTTTGGCCACCAGCGAAACATTCTTGATGTTCCGTACGCCGCCCACCGACCCGGCGCGGCGCGTGGGCCCATGCATGCAGCAGGCGTCGAGTTCGACCACGCCTTCTTCGTTCGGTAGCCCACCCAACCCGACGCTATCGTCGTTCGGATCGTCTTCCGGGCCTTTGACCACGCGGAGAGCGGCGTCCAGTGTGTCGCCGCCATTCTTCAGGAACGCGAAGGCGTCGTCGAGGTATTTCACGCCATTGTGAGCACAGATGATGATTGGCCGCTTGCCGCGGCGCGAACTTTCACCGTCATTATTATTGTTGTTATTGTTCTGTGCGTTTAAGCCGGTGGCCAGCGATGCGGCCACAGCGGACTCCAGAAATCCACGACGGGTGATCGACATGAATGCTCCACCAGGAAACGGCGAGAAGAATACCACGAACCCGCATTGGCATCGCTGTTGGCCGTGCAAGCCCCGGAGGAGCGGGGCATCAAGCCCAAGAAATCAACTGTAGAGACGGGGCTTTGCCCTGTCTCCCGCCGCGCTGGCGAACTGATGTAGGGCTCGACCGAACTTAGCCCGGCCCTTCAGCGCCGGGCTAAGTCAAGAAGTGATACAAGTCCCAAAGGGACGGCCGAGCTCTCACGCGCACTCTTTCGGTTCTGCAATAACCGGCTGGTTTCATCACGGCCTCGCGGCTGAGGCCGTGACCGCCCCTACTGCGGTTTCGGTTCGGTTGGTGGAGGCGGAGTCGCGGCCCCCTTACCGCCGTGGTGCATCATGTTGTGATGCATCATGCTCTCGGAGCCCATGGCGTCCATGTGCTTCATCATCTGTTCCATGTGGCCAACCATCACGGTCCACATATCTACGTTGCTTTGCCACCGCGCCTTCTCCGCGGAGTCACTGATTTTATCCACGTTGGCTTTCAGTTGGTCGAGGGATGCCTTCATCTTGTCCACGTCGGCCTGCATGGCCTCCATGTGCTGCTTGTGCATCTCCTTCATCTTGTTGTGGTGCTCCATGCCCATCTGGCCCGACCCGCCCTTGGTGGGAGGCGCCGGGGGCGGTGCGCTCTGCGTCTGCGCCCACGCCAGAGAGGCCAGAGTCAAGATCACGGTAAGCAAAAGGCTCTTGCGATTCATAAGATGTATCCTTTCCGACAACCAGTCCAAGTATATGCTTGGGCCCGAGGATGAAGACACTGCTCCTGAACCGCACACAGCGATTTCTCAGTTGGTGCGATTCGCCTGATTACATCAAGCACCACCGCCTCCTCTGGAAGTCACCGTCCGCCATGAGAAGCAGACCAAGGACGGAGCGGCCAAGCTCTCTCGGAGAAACTCTCGTACTCCTAACCGAAGAATAGACCCACCTTCACTGAACCGTGAGACTGGTGGTCGCGGAATGCTGGGTCGTCCCCGACGTACCTGTGATCGTGATGGTATAGATGGTCTGTGAGTGCGGGCCCCCACTGCTTGCGCTTCCGCAAGCCGTCTGGAAGATCAGCCCGCCTAACAGTAGGCCGCCCAATACGCAAACTGCTAGCTTCCTCCGGGTCGCCCGACGAAAGCCGAAACCCGCTCCGATGAGAGCGAAACCCGCAACCGGGAGCCACAGGAACTGGGGTTGGCGCGAATCGTGACGCAGAGAAGAAGAACCAAGCGAGGCGGTCGCTGCCCCCGTGTTGATGGTCAACGTCGCTGTTGCATTTCCGTTCGCATCGAAAGTGACTGGGTTCGGGCTGAACGAGCAGGCAGGCGCAGATTGTGTCGGCTGCACAGAACACGCAAGAGTGACTGGGTTATCAAATGCGTTCAGCAGATTCAGGGTCACGGTGGACGTGGAACTGTGTCCGCGACTCACCGTACCTGGGCTGGCTGGGGATGCCGAGATAGAGAAATCGATGCCAGTGTTCAAGAAAACCGTGATGGTGTTGTCGGAAGCATTCGTGACGATCAGATCCGGGGCTTTGTCATGGTTGAGATCCGCAACCTCCACCCACCTCGCACCGTTTCCTGTTGCGTAGTCCACATTGCTCTGGAAGGTAGCATCGCCATTTCCCTTCAGCACCGAAATGTTGTTGGATGCGGAGTTCGCGGTAACGAGATCGAGTTTCCCATCTCCATTGAAGTCGCCTCCTGCAAGCTTCCCGATGTAGGCGCCAGCCGGGTAGTTCACAGGGGACGAGAAGTGCCCATTCCCGTCGCCCAGCAAGATCGACACGTTGTTCTGGATGCAGTTCGCGATCGCCAGATCAAGATTGCCGTCGGAGTTGAAGTCGGCGACGACGCCCACGCGAGGGTTCATGCCGGTGGCATAGTAAACAGGGGACTGGAAAGAGCCATCCCCATTGCCAATTAAGATCTGGACGCCGAACCATCCGTTGTTGTTCACCACTGCCAGATCGGGTCTGCCATCCCGGTTGAAGTCTCCCACCATCACGCCGAAGGGGTTGACGCCCGCGGCATAGGTTACTTGGCTTCGGAATGTGCCGTCACCATTTCCCAAAAAGATCGAGACCGATCCGTATGAGTAATCGGGGCCATAGTTGGCAGTGGCAATATCCAGGTAGCCATCGGCATTGAAGTCGGCCACCGCCAGCCATTGGGGATTGAGGTCAGTCGCATAGTCCACGTGCGGCTGAAAAGTGCCGTCGCCCTTGCCCAGCAGCACGCTCACGCTGTCGGCGGAACCATTCGTTACGGCCAAGTCGAGCTTGCCGTCCCGGTTGAAATCGGCTGCGACCACTGATGTGGGGCGGGTGCCCGTCGCGTAATCCACGTGCGGCTGGAAGGTACCATCGCCATTACCCAACAGCACACTCACTCCGTTGCTCGTGCCAGCGTCAGAGTTGGTTACTGCCAGGTCAGGATGCCCGTCCTGATTGAAGTCGCCGACGGCCACTGAGTAAGGGTTAGAGCCGACCGCGTAGTTCGCGGGCGACTGAAACTGCGCGCTTAGCTGCGGGGTCAGCAGCAGGACGAGACAACCGGTCAAATAAGGCTTCGACATAGTCCCTCCTCGCTAGCATTTGCGGCCTCGAGGGGTGCTGCACTCGGGTGGGAGTTGCTCTTCGGAGAGGCGGGGGCGCAATTATGCAAACACAAATGAGCGCGTCCCGTCAGTGAGAAAAGTCACATCCTGATGTGAGGTGGCCACCAAGGACCACAGCGCAAAGCCTGGCCACACCTTAACTGCTGCAAAATCGCGATATCACTCATTGACCCGGATCGGCCACTTCTCAATGAGTGAAATTGCTATTTTCGACAACTATCGGTAAACCAGTAAGCGACTAGGCAGGACTTTCCCGGAAAGTCTGCACCCCCGCACACCGTGTTGTGACTCTTCTCACTGACTTCGTTCTATCCTTCGTGTTAATAAAGGTCGGATGGCTGGACTGACAAAGCCAAACTTTGCCGCAGTGCTGCTGATGATCCTCACCTTGGGTGCGTCTCTGGGTCTGCCGGCAGAGGACGTTCTGGACGCCGTCTACGATGAATCGGAAGCCTTGCCTTGCGAAGGTACTCCTTTATTCTCAACCGTGCTGTCGCCGGTGGCCACCCGGACAACTCAGGAGCTCCCGAGTTCCTTACACCCTAAACCTGGTGCTCCATTGCTGCTTGTCCGTGCGCGTGTCCGCGACGCCGATGCCAACCGATCCGCCAACCTAGGAGTCTCATTGGCAGTACTCTGCACTTTGCTCTGCTAGCGACTTGGGTTGTCCTCGCCGCGCGGAAGAACCATTCCCCCCTTCCAGGACAACCCATTATCTGTAGTAGCAACGCGGCAAAGCGGCCACGTTTCCCCCTCGATTCCAGGTTCCCATTGACTCGTGCATCAGCACTTAAATTTCTCTCAGGAGTGACATACTATGAAAACCGCCAATATGCTGCGACCGCTGATGGTACTGCTGGTTGCAGCGATCGTATTCGTTCCCATTCTTAGTGCCCAAAACATATCCAAGAACTACGTCATCCTTGCGAAAGGACAGGGTCCGGGCAGCACGAACTTCGCAAAGTCGCTCGGTCCGGCGCTGACCGCTAACCTGGAGAAGATCGGAGTCGTACTCGCGACCTCCGCGGATCCGGGCTTTGCCACTTGGGCAGCAGCCCTGCCGGGGGTGCAGACCGTGGCCGAAGACCCTGAGATCCAGTGGTTGCCCAAGGAACCCGCCGTACAATTCACCGGAAATGATGTTGGAGTTGAGGGCGTCAATTCCGAGCCCTTCAACGGCTACCTGTGGAACCTGCGCGCCATCCATGCGGATGTTACTGCTGCCAGCGGCGATATGGGTGCCGGTGCGCGTGTGGCTGTTCTCGATTCCGGCATGGACCTGGTCAACCCTGATCTGGTTCCCAACATCAATCAGGGGCTTGCCATCTCTTTCGTCCCTGGCGAGGTGGTGCAGCCGCAATGCACGGCGCCGTGCTTCAACCACGGCACACACGTCGGCGGGATCATTGCCGCCGCGATCAACAATGTTGGCGTGCAGGGCGTTGCCCCGGAGGCTGAACTAGTCCCCGTGAAGGTCCTAAGTGAGTCTGGGAGTGGCGCGTTTGGCTGGGTGATCGCGGGCATCGAATATGCCGCCGGCATCCGAGCGGACGTCATCAACATGAGTCTGGGCGCCACCTTCGATGTCGCTCACGCAGGAAAAAACAATCAAGGACTTGGGACCCTGCTCTCGGCTCTGAACCGCGCCATCAACCACGCCACCGCCGCGGGAGTGCTGGTGGTGAGTTCGGCGGGAAATAATGGACTAAACCTCAACAGCAGTATCATGACCATTCCCGCACAGTCTGGAAACGGCATGGCAGTCTCGGCTACGGGCCCCTATTGCCAGGCCGATTTCGATCGCTTTGCCTCTTACAGCAACTACGGCCAATCCGTCATTAACCTGGCCGCACCGGGCGGCGGCGTGGATTGCCCGAACCCCACGTTCTACCTCGACTTCGTCCTGAGCGACAGCAAGGGTGCGTACTTTTTTGCCGCCGGCACCTCCATGGCCGCTCCCCACGTTTCCGGCGTGGCGGCGCTGATCGTTGGCAAGTATGGACACATAGGGCCAGCATCGATCAAGGCTATCCTGCAGCAGTCGGCCGACGATCTGTACAAGCCCGGTGCTGATCCCTTTAGCGGGAACGGACGGGTCAACGCGCAGAAAGCGCTAGGCGACTAGCTTGTTTTATCCAAACTCAAGACGGGGCCGCTCCGCGGCCCCTCTTCCTTTGCCCGACCGATCTAAACTATAAAGAGAGAAGCGTCTGGCGAAATATTTCCACCTTCACCAATAACGCTAAACCGACACTGACCTCTAGTCCCCAACGCACTGCAGCAACCGCGCCACCCCTTCTCGAAACGCCGTGGGTTCGCTGATCAGGCTCAGCACCAGATGGCCCTCACCCGCGAAATCGTAGAAGTGCCCCGGGTGCACGATGACACCCATCTTCCGCAAGACGTCGATAGCCAGATCTTCGTCAGTTCCTAGCGCGGGCACCCGCAGCACAGCGTACCATCCGCCTTCGACTTGCAGCAGAGCGCACGAGGGGTTACCCACGAGTTGGCCGTCAAGTTCCACAAGATTCACGCGCAAACGGTCCAGAAGAAT
>JAIQFO010000070.1 GCA_020073215.1 Terriglobia bacterium
GATTCTGAACATTCGCGAGGATGAAGTTCGATGTTTTCGATCATTGGGATCGTCGTGGTTTTCGGCTGCATTGCGGGCGGTTACCTGATGGAGCACGGCAATATCAAGGTGCTGCTGCAGCCGGCGGAGTTGCTCATCATCGGCGGGGCCGCCGTAGGCACGGTGCTGATCTCGAATCCCATCCACACCCTGAAAAAAATCATCAGCGGAGTCATTGGGGTGTTTGGTTCCTCGAAGTACAGCACCGAGCACTACACCAATTCCTTGAAGATGATGTATGAACTCCTGCAAAAAGCACGCAAGGAAGGATTGGTGGCCTTGGAGACCGACATTGAAGAGCCGGACAAGAGCCCGCTGTTCTCCAAGTACGAAGGTTTTGTGAAGGATCACCACGCGGTGGATTTCGTTTGCGACACGATGCGCATGGCGGTGAGCGGCGGCGTGGAGGTCTTCGACCTGGATCAGATGCTGGAGGCGGATATGGACGTGCATCATCATGGAGCCAGCGAACCGGTTACGTCGTTGAGCACGATGGCCGACTCGCTGCCCGGGCTGGGCATTGTGGCGGCTGTGCTGGGGGTGGTGATCACGATGAGCGCGATGGGCGGACCTCCAGAAGAAATTGGAAAGAAAGTGGCGGCGGCGCTGGTGGGGACGTTTCTCGGCATTCTCTTGTGCTACGGACTGGTGGGCCCGCTGGCGTCGCGGATGGGCAAGATGGCAGAGGAGGAACACGCGTTCCTGATGGTGTTGCGGGTGACGATGATTGCTTTTCTGAAAGGGGTGGCCCCGATCATGGCGGTTGAAATCGGGCGGCGGACCGTGCCCGGTCATGTGCGTCCTTCGTTCAAGGCGGTGGAAGAGGCTTGCCGGGGCGCGAGAAACGAAGCTGGGACGGCCGCGGCTGCGGCTCCGGCTGCGGGATAAACACGAGCCATGCCCACACCGCCGATCATCGTCATCAGAAAAAAAGGCGGCCATGGCGGCCATCACGGCGGCGCTTGGAAGGTCGCCTATGCCGACTTCGTCACCGCCATGATGGCGCTGTTCATCGTGTTGTGGTTGATGAACAGTAGCAAGCCGATTCAGGTGGCGGTCAGCGGCTACTTCAAAGATCCCAGCGGAACCGGAAAACAGACCGGAACCACGCTGGAGGGAACCGGCGCCAAAACGCAATCGGCCAAACAGGACATGGCAAAGATCAAAGAGGATCTGCAAAAAAGTATCCAGGACATCAACGACCTCGCCCAGCTGAAAAACAATATCCAGATGACGATCACCTCGGAAGGGCTGCGCATCGAGTTGCTGGAATCGGAGAACGGAACGTTCTTCGACAGCGGCAGTTCCTCACTCAACAAGAGCGGGCAGGAGGTTGCTGTGCTACTGGCGGCGCAATTGGGGAAAGCTCCCAACCGTCTTTCGATCGAGGGACACACCGACGCCAAACCATTTGCCGGCAAGGGCAGCTACAGCAACTGGGAACTGTCGGCGGATCGGGCGAATGCGGCGCGGCGCCTGATGCAGCAGTCGGGATTGCGCGCGGATCAGGTCTCGCAGGTGCGGGGCTTCGCGGACCAGCACCTGCGCAACGCAAAAGATCCGCTGGACCCGTCGAACCGGCGCATTTCGATCATCGTGCAGGCCCTCGGCAATGACAGCGGCGAAGGGAAATCTTCCGGAGGAGATGCCCAGCCATCGGGAGAGGGGAACCCCTCCGCAACCGGCGCGAAGGTGGAGCCTGAGACTACGGGGAGGAAAGACGGGAAGTAAAAAAAAGGCCGACCTCGGTGGCCAGCCCGGAAAATTGCATTGGTTACGAAAGTAACGACGTTATCTTACTTAAGTTCTGAACATCTCGCAGCTACGCGGTACATTGCGGACGATAGGGAGAACACAGCGGATACGGCCCTATTGGAGCGGGAGCTTTAGGGACAGCCGCATACGCAAATGTACCCACCAGGCCTACCAGTAGCAGTAACGCCCTGAGTGAACGTTTCATGGTCTTGCTTCTTTCTTGTTAGGGTCTGCCGAAACACTGGCGTGAAGCTACCAGGGTTCGGTGCCGGAATTATACACAACCCTGCAACTTTCTGATTCAGGGGGGGTTATCTGAAGAGCGCAGGGCGGTCTAACCGCCTGACTGGGTTACGGTAAATCGGCGAGGCCGTCCGGCAGGCAATACAAGCGGCTTTTACGCGGTTTTCTTAAGGTAATGGTTTGAATGGAATTACGTCGCTTTTGCCCTGAGGAGACGGGTTGGGAAAGGCCCAAAAAACCTCTTGACAAGGTTTTTGCGAGGTGGTTGTTTTCGCGCAGCGAGGCTATCGCTGGGTTTTGGAACCGGCCACAGCGGAGTTGGTCCTGGGACGAGTAAACGACTGGTCGAGCGGGGTTACATCTTCCCCGGGTTCGAGATTCGAGTTCCGCAATAATGCGCGCTCCACCATGCCTTCGAACATTGGGATCAGCGAATCGGAAGGCTCCGAGGTTTGAAGACCCGCCAGGCTCTGTTCCCATCGCTGAGTCTGCAAACGGTTGACGGTGGCTTGGCTCAAGGCTTTGCGCGAGAGCGAGTATCCGAGCCAAATCAAAATGGCCATATTCCAGGTCGCCATGTTGATCAGGTTCAGGGTGTCCTGCGCGATAAATCCCCCTGAATTTAACGCCATTAGCATCAAGTCCACGCCGGCGAAAAGCCCAAAACCGAGAGCGATACCAAAACTAACTTGCTTTCGGGATACGCCCAGAAAGCGCGAAAACAAAAGCAAAAAGAGGATCAGGCCAAGCTGCACCACGCCGACCGAGCGTTGCAGAGTGGTAAGGGCGTGCACCAGAGGATCGTGGTCCAAAGAATTTGAGAAGGCGACCACCAACGAAAGCAGCAGCAGGACCACGCCCGTCCACTTGAACAGCAGAGTGCCCAGGTCTTTCAGAGTGTGATAAGGACGGAACACGTCGAGGAAAATCTCATGAATCACCTTGAAGCCGAGAACCGCGTTGACCGCCTCTCCCAGCCAGAAGAACCAGAAATACAAGATGCGGCTGCCCGCGAGCCAAAGGGGAAAGGTGACGGCAAAATTCGCAACCTGCGCCAGGAGGAACCAATAAAACGCCGGGAACTGGCGGTACAGCTTACGACGCCAGAAGATCGCCGCTACCGCCGCTTGCAGGATTGGTTGCGCGCCCCACAAACAAAACACTACGGTTTGGCTGTGCCAATTCATGGGCCAAGCAGGTGGAGTAGCGACGAAACGCCGAAACTGCCGCACCTCGACCTTCTATATCCTGAGGCAGGGAACCCAGGAGGTCAACCCATTTACGGTAACTTTGGTAACCATATCCCCTTTCCTCTAGAGACGCGCCTCGCCGTGTCTGTTCGCCGGCGAGAATGGGGTAACTCCCGTCTCTACAGCCAGTAAGGGTGCAAACTATCCGGCATCGGGCATGGAATGCAGGTAGGCGCGCATCATTCGTACTTCATCGTCCTTTTCATCGAGGTCGTGGAGAAGGAGGTCGCGCAACGAAACGACGCCTTTCAGCTCACGTCCCGCGCACACCGGCAGATGCCGGAATCCATGCCGTTTCATCAGGGTCATACAGGTTTCGAGGGGGTCTTCGGGCGCGACGGTAAGGGGATCGTCGGTCATCACTTGGCCGACTGGGGTGCGGGCGGGATCCCGGCCCGCGACCACCACACGGTTCATGAGGTCGCGCTCGGAGAATATGCCGACCATTTGGCCTCCTTCGAGAACGGGCACGGCACCGATGTGGTGTTCCGCCATCAGGCTGGCAACTTCGAGCACGGTTTGATGGACCTCGGCGGATATGGTGACTTGGTTCTTGAGCAGATCGCGGATGAACATTTGCGCCTCCCGTGGGCATGTGGAAAGCCGCGCCCGGCGAACAGCTTCAAATTCGTCTGCAACGAAGGAAGCAAAACCGCTTGGTTTCTTGGACCCCGGCGCGGAGTATATGTCGAAATTCGAGCGAGGGAAAGCAAAAAATGAAAAAGCGGTGGGCGGTTCGCAGTTGCCAGGAAAACCTTGGGATCGTCCGGGGTTTCACTGAGAACTGGCAACTGGCAACTGGCAACTGCTTATGATGTAGGAACGGGCGGCCAAAGCGGCGGGCATCTCAGCGGCAGCGCGGGCGGTAATGATGACGTTGTAATCGTCACTCGCACGAAGACGACCGAACACCGGCGTTGCCTCCCGCGGTTCGACCAGCGCCAGGTATCGCAGGAATGCGAACACGTCTTCGGTCGGCTCCAATCCCGGCGCAACGAAGCTGACTTCGACATCTTCGTGGTGGAAGTGCCATCCCAGTGACGCTGCCAGGCGCACGGCTCGTTCATACACGGCGGGCGGCAGGACTCCGGGTGCCGGATTGTCAAACACGACGCGGAGCTTGCGTTCATCTTCACGGCTGAACTCGCGTACTTTGAGCGCCCCGGTTCGGGCCGTGGCTTTCCAGTCCACATGACGGGCCGAATCGTCGGGCATGTAGTCCCGGATGAGGTACAGATCGTTGCCGCGGCCCCTCACAAAGGCTTCGAACTCGCCCGTGACCATGGGAAGAACTTCGAGGAACTGTTCGGTAGACTCGACCTCCGGATAGACGATCACTTCGCGGGCGAGATTCACCCGCCGGGTTTTCATGAGGAAGGCGAAGGGAAATCGCGTGGCCAGGCCGAAGTTTTTCTCCGAGTAGCGGCCGCGGGCTGGGAAGCTCATCTCGAGATCGGCGCGGAGTTCCTGTCCGGGAGCGAGAAAAGGGAAATAGACGGATTCCTCGAGGATCGGCCTTTCCGCCTCTTCGCGCACGCGGCGCAGACGGCGGTCGGGCAGGCGGAGCCACTGCTCCTGGGGCGCGCGGTTGGGGGGCCAGCCGAAGGTGGTAGCTTCCCAACCCCAGCGCTCTTTCTTCTTACGCTTGGCGGGAACCACGCGCACGGAAAAAGAGGGCACCCAAGAACTGGTATTGCCAAGGAGCAGGCGCGCCAGCATCGGACGGCCGGCAAAAACGTGTTCGGGCAAGTGCACATCGAGTCGGAGACTGCGAAGCACCAGAGCCGAGCCGATGCCGGAAACGAGAATCGCCGAGAGCAGCGCGGCGACAACGACATACAGCAGGTTGTTTCCCGTGTTGATGGCGGCGATTCCGATGACGACGCTGATCAGGATGTAGATGATGCCAGCGCGCGTCACATCGTAGTCCATCGCTTCGCGGACACGGCTGGCGACGACCCGCCGCGCCAGGAAGGGCACCGTGGTGAGGCCCACGAAGGTGGCCAGCAACAAAGCCACCGACGCCAGAATCAGGGTTCCCCAGAAATTGCCCGCCTCGCGCGATACGGTGGAAAACAACGCCGCGCCGAAAGCCAGCATCAAGCCCGCGATGGCCAGCAGGAATCGCACCCAGACCTGCGAAAGGCCCAGCTTCGGAAAGGACGGGAAGCGGGGGGCAGCGACGCTTTGCGGACTCGTTGATGTGCGTTCGGAAATCACGGAGCTCTCCGGTCCCGGGCGATCCTTTTGCCAGCATATGACGGCGAAGGGAAGAGTGGAAGTGACGGAAGACACTTGGCCGAGGCCCGAGAAAGCTGGCCGAGCCGAATCGGCGGACAGACTTTGATTAACCAGCAATCCCGGTCACATTTTCCCCCGGCCACAATGTTCCTCTGACGAGAAATGCAGGGCGCGCTGACCCGATTCTCAAAGCGACTGGAGAAATGCCAGCAGCGCGTTTTCATCCGCGGGCGCAAGCTTGGAGAAGCGCTCGGTCACTTCTTCAGCCTCTCCCTTGTGGCGGCGAATGGCATCGCCGAGTTGGACTGATGCGCCATCATGCATCAGGCGCGAGCGCACTCGAAGTCCCCAGAGCGGGGCCGTCCTGATCTTGTTGCGAGCGCAAAGCGTATCCCGCAACAGGTCAGGGTGCTTTTCTCCTTCGAGCACTGCGGTCTGAAAACTCTCGCTGCATTCGTCCTCGGCCGTTCCTTTTTGGCGCGGCA
The DNA here is from genome assembly GCA_020073215.1 of Terriglobia bacterium. Lineage (GTDB taxonomy): Bacteria > Acidobacteriota > Terriglobia > Terriglobales > Acidobacteriaceae > Acidiflorens. The sequence goes on from JAIQFO010000070.1 coordinate 6,014, forward strand.
TTGTTTCCGCAGCTCGCGAGCCTTCCAGTTCGCGCAGGCGCTTCTCGACCCGCTCGCGGCCAAAGTGTTCAACCAGCGCAATCGGGATGCCGTCTCCCGTGCCGACGTTATGCAGCAGGAAGTCGCTGTAAGGGTGAATCGTCCGGTTTTCGAGAGCGTCGGGATGGAGGCCCGGACCTCCCGGCGCGGCCGGACTTTTGCCGGTGACAATCGTTTCCACGTGGCAGCTTGCGCAGCCGATCTTTGTGAACAGTTGCGCGCCCCGCTTGACCTCGGGGGTGGCCGCCACCGCCTCGTCTCGGGCGGGCGCCTTGAGCGACCGCATGAAACTCGCAAAGCGGTCAATGTCTTCCAGATTATTGTCGTGGGGATCGGGCAGGCTGTTGGGTTCGGTGATTTTCGCGGGGTCGGCGTTCGGAACCGTGGTCGCCACCGGCGGATTGCAGATGGTCGTCACCTCGGTTTTCTGCAGACTGTTCGTGATTCCCATCTCGTTCAAATACGCGTCAGCGGCAAAGGCGAGCAAACTGGCGTGCTGGTCTTTCCAGCCGAAGCGCCCGATCCGGTCTTTGCCTTCGCTTTCGGGGACGAGCACTTTGATCGCTTGTCCGCAGATCTTGCCATGGGACGCCTTGCATTGTTCCTTGCGAAGTTTGAGCAGGGTCTCGTCGGCGATGGCTTCCACGTATCCGTCGCCGAGCGTGTTCGTAACCAGACGGGCGGTGCGCACCGTCTCCGTTTCGGGTGCGCGCTCCTGAATCTCGGGGCAGATGGCGCGGTCATTCACCAGGTTCCGATCCCTGATGATCTCCGCTCCGTGATTGATCGCGATCTCTGGATTCTGAAATTGGCCGTGCGCATCGAGATGTCCCACCCGCAGTTCGGTCACTTGACTGGCGGCGCCGGTCACAGGAGTCTGGTGACATTCGCGGCACGACTGAGCGTTGTAGAGCGGCCCGAGTCCGTCGGGAGCAAGATGTTCTGTTTCCTCAAAACCCTTCTGGTCGGCTTGGCGACGGCTGAGATCGGAAAATCCGTTGCTCTGGTCATCGAATCCGGTCACGGCCTCTGGGGGCTGGGTGGGTGATTGTCCGCGAGAGTGGACTGCCAGACCGAGCAGGACACTTCCCGCGATCAGGGCCAACAGCAACGTCGGCTTCATAGGACACTCCGGTGAGGCCAGGGGTCTTGAAATCGACGAAGCCGCGTTGTACCAAGCCTCTCTGCGAGGCTAAAGCGAGAATCGATGTCATGCGGAGCGTCGCAGAGACTCTCCCGACAGTTCTCCCGATGATACCGGGCCTTCGAGATTATTGGCGAAAAATCGCCATTGACTGACAATTTCGGAACCGGGGGATGGCATCAATCATCCTCTGGCGCGGACTGGCGGCGATATCTCCACCACAGAAACAGGATCACGACCAGGGCGACAATCAAAACAGCGATATTGAAGCGATGCATGACGCGCAGCAGCGTGCGCCAATGTCGCCCGAACAGATATCCGGCGCTGGCAATGACGGTGACCCAGACGACCGCACCGAGAAAGTTGAAGAGAACAAAAGCCCGCCAGCGCATGCGTAACACGCCGGCCAGCGGTCCGGCAAATATTCTCATGCCGAAGACGAAGCGGGCGAAGAAGATTGTGGGTGCGCCGTAACGGGCGAACATTTCCTCGCCGCGTTTCAGCGTAGCCGACGAGATCCGAAAGAAGCTTTGATAGCGATCGAGCAAGGGACGCCCGCCATAGTAGCCGATGGCATAGCCCAGATTGTCGCCCAGGGTGGCGGCACAGGTGGCGATCACGATGATCCATCCGAGATGTAGCCGATGTTCGGAATAGGCCAGAAAACTTGCCAGCAAGAGAGCGCTTTCACCGGGCACAGGGATGCCGGCGTTTTCGCACAGCAGCGCCAGAGCGACGCCCCAATAACCGTAGGTGGCAACGAATTCGCGGAGGGCGTGAGAGATCGTGTGGTGCATGAGTTGCGGAAGCGAGTTCTCAGTTCCCAGTTCTCAGTTCACAGAATAGCGGGTTTGACTGAGAACCGGGAACTGAGAACTTCTTTAGTTTCCTTTTCCCTCGGTCAGGAAGGCAACCAGGGCGCGATTGAAGTCCTCGGGCGCCTCTTCGTAGGGCAGGTGGCCGACGCCTTCGAACGCCACCAGCCGGGCATTGCGAAAATTCTGGCGCAACGGCTCGGCCGATCGAAACTCAACCGCTCGGTCTCTGGTTCCCCAGATAAGGAGAGTGGGATAATCGCGAATCTTGGGAAGGGCCGCTTCCAGTGCCGCCAGATCCGCTGTCCAATTCCTTACGATGCGCAAAGCATGACGCAACGCATGATTCTTGAGCGCGGGGACACGGTAGCCCTCGAGCGAATCGGGCGGAATTCTTGATCCGTCGCCAAACATGCGGCGCAGCCACAGGTAGTCGAGCGAGCGCCAACGCTCGATCGTGTTGCGGAAGAGGATGGAACCGAAAGGGCTGCCAATGAACGGCGCGAGGCGCTTGCCGTGCGCTGACCAGGGATTGATGGGCGCGACCAGGACCAGACGCCGCAGGCGGTTATTCTTTGTTTTCTCACATCTTTCCGCACAGATCGCCGCCACCATGACGGCGACGCCTCCGCCATGCGAAGTGCCCAACAGGTCGAAGTCTTGGATGCCGAGAGCGTCCGCGAACTGCAGAACGCGCTCGGCGGTCGCGCGTACGGTGCAATCCATGCCCTCATTCGCTGGCGACAATCCGGCGCCCAGATTGTCGATGGCATACACGTTCGCGTGGGGCGCCAGCGCGGGGAGGGTGAATCTCCAGGAAAACGAATAGCCCATCAGCCCATGAATCAGGATGAGCGGCGGGCCCGACCCGGCCTTGAGGTAGCGCATGCGTCCGTCGGGGAGATCGAGCCAGCGCTCTTCGATGAGCACGTTGCGATCAACGGCGCGAACAGGTTTTTCCGCGGGATGTTGCATTTCCGTAGGCAACGAAAACCTCGACGAGAGAATCTTACTAAGTGATATCGCCTCTAACGCTTTGGGGGAGCTGCTATTTTGGCTCCCCTTATTTTTTGTGTTCGCGCCAACGCGTTGTGGAAAGAATGCGTTCGATCCATGGCCTTTAAAGGGGCGTGCCTGAGGACGCGATCTTGCGTTGGCACCGCTAACGTGATGCCGGATACGAATCCCGCATCAGTTCGCCAGCGCGGTGGGAGACGGGGCAAGCCCCGTCTCTACAGGTGATTTCTTCCGCTTCTTGCCGAGCAGCTTTTTCAGTACCCTGATCGCTTTGTCCACGTGCTTTTCTTCCAGCAGAAACGGCGGCAAGAAGCGCAGGACGGTGTCCTGGGTCGCGTTGAACAACACGCCCTCAGCCAAAGCCTGCTCGACCAAGGGGCGCGCTGGAATATCCAGCACGAGTCCTTGAATCAATCCGCGGCCGCGAACTTCGCGGGTGGCGGCGTACTTCGAGACCAGTTCCTCGAATTGCTGATGCAGGTAGCCGCCAACCTTTGCGACGTTTTCGAGCAGGTGCTCTTCTTCGACGATGGCGAGATACTCGAGCCCGACGCGGCACGCCAGCGGACCACCGCCAAAAGTGGTGCCGTGCTGTCCGGGCGAAATCGCGGAGGCGAAGTGTTCTTTCGACAGGAACGCCCCGAGCGGCACTCCGGCGGCGATCGGCTTGGCGACGGCGACGATGTCGGGCACCACGCCGAAGCTCTGGAAGGCGAAGATTTTGCCGGTGCGGCCGAGTCCGCACTGGATCTCATCGAAGATGAGCGCGGCCTGGTGCTGGTCGGCGAGCGTCCGGCAGGCGCGCAGGAAGTCTTCGGAACATTCAAGAATTCCGCCTTCGCCGAAGATGGGCTCCAGCACGATGGCGCAAGTGTTGGCATTGACGGCGGCGTGCAATCCCTCAACGTGGTTCTGCGCCACGAAGGTCACGTTCTCGAGCAGCGGCTCAAAACCTTTGCGGTACTTGTCCTGGCCGGTTAGGGACATGGCGCCAAAGGTGCGTCCGTGGTAGGAGCCTTGCAACGCCACCAGTTGACACTTGGCATCGCCGCCGGCCTTGTGTCCGGCGAGACGCGCCAGTTTGATGGCGCCTTCCATCGCTTCGGTGCCGCTGTTCGAAAAGAAGACGCGATCAAAATTAAAGCCCGAAAGCTGGCATAGGCGCTCGGCTAGTTGTCCTTGATATTCGTTGTAATAGAGATTCGAGAGATGAATGACCCGGGCCGCCTGGTCGCGGATGGTCTTCACGATGCGCGGATGAGCGTGCCCAAGCGCGTTTACTCCCAGCCCGGCCACGAAGTCAAGATACTTCTTGCCCTCGAAGTCGTATAGGAAAACACCTTTGCCGCGCTCAAAACCCACGGGATAGCGGTTGTAGGTGGAGAGAAGATAGCGTTTTTCAAGATCGGCAATCTGGTCGAGGCGGGGCATGGGTTCATTGTAGAACGAGCGGTAGAACGAGCGATGGATCGCCTGTCAGGCGCCAGCCGTCAACCCAAGTGTTCAATTTTCGGCAGGGCCTTTCGGGATTTCTTCAGATCAGTTCAGAAGGCTTCAGACCGGCTCCATGGACCTTTCCGGCAATGAAGCGCAAGATCACACTCACTTGCCAGGAACGGCTCGCCTCTCCTAGAACGAGTCAGGTTGGGCCCAGTGAGTTGGGGGTTTGAGAAACGGGGAAGGTTCTCGAACCCTCAAAACCAAATAAGGGGTTTGGGCCCGTCACTGCACTTCAGACACACGCAAACCAAGAAAATCCGCAAACTGCCTCCGGCTTACCGAGCACCCAGACCCTCTTCCCAGCAAGCTATGTGCATCCCAAAAAGCAGAAGCTGCCTTCCATAATTCATAGCCACTATCCCGAATCAGCTCTATAATTGCGGAAATCGTTCTATGGAAGCGAGTTACGCGCGCAGGGGAAACCGGGAGGGGTGGCAGTGAAGTTGCTAATGCCTGAACGGCGCCGAATCTCTGGCCGCGCCGCGCAGCTGTCCCAGCCCATGAACCGCGAATTTGAGGCCCGGTTTACCGCCATCCTGCTGGCTCTCCTCACAGTAGCGGCGGTGGTTTTCGCCTCCTTCAACTTCAAGATCGAACACCATTCCGCCATCCCCGACGACGGCGCGTGGTGGATGGAACGGAACGGCCGTCTAGTCGCGGATCGACTGGAACCGAACGGTCCGGCCGAGCGCGCCGGAATTCGCCGCGACGACGTGGTGGTTAGCGTCAACGGCCGCGCGGTAGACACGGCGGCGGCGGTCACGCGGCAACTCTATTACTCCGGCGTTTGGTCGAAGGCAACCTACTCGCTGATTCGCGGCTCGGTCCCCCTGGATGTGGAAGTGGTGCTGGCTCCGGCCGAGCGCTCCATGAACGACTGGCTGCGGCTGATCGCGCTCATTTACCTGGGCATTGGGCTCTACGTACTGTTGCGGCGCTGGACGGCGGTGGGCTCCACCCATTTTTACATCTTCTGCCTGGTATCGTTCGTCTTCTACTCGCTGCATTACACCGGCAAGTTCAACGCTTTCGACTGGACTGTATTGTGGGCCAATGAAGTCGCCTGGCTGTTGCAGCCGGCGCTCTTCCTGCACTTCGTGCTGACCTTCCCCGAACGGCGGGAATTCGTCAACCGGCATCGCTGGTCGATTCCGCTGCTCTACATGCCGGGAGCGGTACTGCTTGGAATCCAGGTGCTGTCGTTCGAGTTCTTGCAAGCGAGCGCTTCGCTCCTCTTCGAGTTGGAACGGGTGCACTGGACTTATCTGACAGTCTTTTTCGTCTCGGCGGCGGCGGTTCTGTGGCGCAACTACCGCCAGGCCACGACTCCGATTCTGCGGCAGCAACTGAAGTGGATTACGCGCGGTACCATCCTCGCCATCACGCCGTTCACGGTCCTTTATGTTGTGCCGTATCTGCTCGGAGTGATGCCTTCGCCCCTCATGAAGGTGTCGGTGTTGTCGCTGGGATTGCTGCCGCTCACTTTTGGCTACGCCATTTTCCGCTACCGGTTAATGGATGTGGATCTGATCTTCAAGCGCGGCATGGCGTATACGCTGGCGGCGGCGGCCATTGTGGGAGCGTACTTCGCCGGCGTAGCCGCGATTGCCGAGTTGGTGCACACGCGCGTACCCAGTTCCGGACCCTACGGGTTGATGCTGGCCATCGTGGTCACCGCCCTGCTGTTTGACCCGGTACGGAAATGGATTCAGGAAAAGCTGGACCAGTTCTTCTACCGCACCGGCTACGACTACCGGCGCACGCTGATCGAATTTGGACGCGAGTTGAGTTCGGAAACCGACCTCGACAAAATGCTTTCCTCGCTGGTGGACCGGCTAGCCCGTACGCTGCTGGTGGATCGCATCGCGATCTTCCTCGGCAACAGCGACTCTTCGCGTTTTGAATTGGCGAAATCGTTCGGGCTCGCCCACGTCACCGGTCTTGACTTGTCGTTCCTCGCGAAACCGCGAGTCGAAGATGCGGCCGGGCATATCTTCTTCGAAAATACGCGCCAGTTGCCGCGCGAGAACGCCAGCGCGCAAGAAGCCATCGGACGCCTCGATCTGAACTACTACATTCCCTGCCACGCGCGGCAGAAGACGATCGCGTTCCTCGGGCTGGGCAAGACCATGCAAGGCGACTTTCTCTCCAGTGAGGACGTGGAGTTGCTCGAAGCGCTGGCGGGATACATCGGCATCGCCATCCAGAACGGGCGACTCTACGCCTCCCTTGAGCAAAAGGTCAGCGAGTACGAGCGGCTCAAGGATTTCAACGAAAACATTGTCGAATCCATCAACGTCGGCGTGATGGCGGTGGACTTGCAGGATCGCATCGAGAGCTGGAATTCGCAGATGGAAGTCATGTACGCCCAGCCGCGCTGGCAAGTGGTGGGGCGTTCTTTGAGCGAGGTTTTTCCAGCCGCCTTCGTCGAGGAGTTCTATCGCGTCCGGCAGAATCCCGGCATCCACAATCTTTATAAGTTCCGGCTGGCGACTCCCAACGGGGAATCGCGCATTGTGAATGTTGCGATGGCGCCGCTGGTCACGCGCAAGTTCAACGTGGTGGGGCGGCTGGTGATCGTGGACGACATCACCGAGCGGATTGAACTCGAGGTCCAGCTCACCCAGGCCGACAAACTTTCTTCGATCGGACTGCTGGCCGCGGGCGTGGCGCACGAAGTGAATACGCCGCTGGCCGTAATTTCCTCCTACACCCAGATGCTGGCGAAACAGTTGCAGTCGGATCCGCAGAAGGCGGGCGTGCTCGAGAAAATCACCAAGCAGACGTTCCGCGCCTCCGAGATCGTCAACAATCTGCTGAACTTCTCCCGCACGACGGGCACGGAATTGACCGAAATTAATCTGAACAAGGTGATCGCGGATACGCTGGCGTTGCTCGAACACCAGTTCAAGGTGGCCCACATCCAGGTGCGGCACCAACTCCACGAAAACCTGCCTTTGATTCAGGGCAACGCCGGGCGCTTGCAGCAAGTGTTTCTGAATTTGTTCCTGAATGCCAAGGACGCGATGACCGGAGGCGGAGTGCTGAACGTGGCAACGCTGAATGGCGAATTCGTCACCGTGCGCGTCTCCGATACCGGCTCGGGCATTGCGCAGGAACACATTCAACGAATTTACGATCCCTTCTTCACCACCAAAACCTCGCCCGCGGAGGGCCAGAATCGCGGCACGGGTCTTGGGCTTTCTGTCACCTACGGCATCATCCAGGAACATGCGGGCAACATCCGCGTGGAGAGCCGTCCGGGCGAAGGCACCACCTTCACCCTGGATTTTCCATTGATATCGACGAGGAAGGCAGTCCATGTCTGAAGTAGCCATGTCTGAAGTAGCGGCCGTCTCGCGCCGGAGTGCGTCTCAAAGCACGCCGCAAAGTACGCCGCCGAGCGCGGGCAGAGTCCTCATCATTGACGATGAAGCGGAGATCCGGGAGTCGCTCGAGACTCTCCTCCAACTCGAGGGCTACACCGTCGTCGTTGCCGGGACTGGAAGCGAAGGTCTGGCGCAGATTGGAGAACGCGCTTTTGATGTCGTGCTGCTCGACCTGGCCCTGCCCGACAAGAACGGGATGGAGGTGCTCTCGGAAATCCGCCTGGTGCATCCGCAGCAGGCCGTGATCATGATCACCGCCTACGGCACGGTGGAGAACGCGGTCCGGGCCATGCAATCGGGGGCCACCAACTTCATCCAGAAACCGTGGGACAACGAGAAACTGCTGGCGGACGTGCGCGCCGCGGTTGCCCGCCAGAAGGCGGAAGAAGAAAACATTCAACTGAAGCGCGCCCTCAAACAGCGCTACAACTTTGAAAACATTGTGGGCAAGAGTGAGCCCATGCTGAAGATTTTCGATCTTGTCGCCCAGGTTGCGCCCAGCCGTTCGACCGTACTGCTGCAAGGCGAAAGCGGGACGGGCAAGGAACTGATCGCCAAGGCGATTCATCTGAACTCCACGCGACGCGACCGGCCATTCGTGCCCGTCAACTCCGGGTCCACACCCCCCGACCTGCTGGAATCCACGCTGTTCGGACACGTCAAGGGCGCCTTTACCAGTGCGGTCAGTTCGAAGAAGGGGCTATTCGAAGTTGCCGATCGTGGCACGCTCTTTCTCGACGAAATCGGCACCATGAGCATGGACACGCAGAGCAAGATTCTGCGCGTACTGCAGGACCGTAAATTCATGCATCTGGGTGGCGTGCAGGAAATTCAAGTGGACGTGCGCATCATCGCCGCCACCAACGTCGATCTTCGCCAGATGGTGAAAGAAGGCCGCTTCCGCGAAGACCTGTTCTACCGCCTCAACGTAATCAGCCTCGATCTGCCGCCGCTGCGCCAGCGCCGCGAAGATATTCCGCTGCTGGTGCAGCACTTCCTCCACAAATATTCCGAAGAAAATGAGCGGCCCCCGCGCCGCATTACCACCGAGGCGTTGCGTCCTCTGGTGAGCTACTCCTGGCCCGGCAACGTTCGCGAACTGGAGAACACGATCGAACGCGCCGTAGTGCTCTCCTCCGACAGCGACATTGGAATCGATCTGCTGCCCGATCACATTGTGGGCCGCGGCAGCTCGGTTCCGACCCTGGATGCGAGTGCCGGAGCCACGCTGTTCGGCATCATGGAAGACTGCGAACGGCGGATCATCGTCGACATGCTGGAGAAGTGCGGCTGGAACCAGACCGAGGCGGCGGAACGCTTCCACGTCCCGCTGTCGACCCTGAACCAGAAAATCAAACGGCTGGCCATCGAGATCAAGAAAAAGAATAACCACCGCGAGTAGATCGGGCGATCGGATCATCGGGTGAACGGGTGATCTGAGACCGTTGATCGATGGGTTTGAGATGGCCCGATCACCCGATGGCCCGATCACCCGATGATTTCTCTCTCTGCTATAGTTCCCTGAGCGGAAGTTCCCTGACCCGACATGGCGTTCGAACTCGAATTGGTTTCGCCCATTGAAATCGCCAAAGATGCGGCGCTGGCGGTTCAGGAATACACTCTGCTGTCGGCGCAATCGCTGGCCAACTTCTTCCGCCGTCCCCTGTACATGGGCGACATGCTGCACCAGGCGGACCTGATCGGCGTCGGCTCGCTTCCCATCGTGATTCTGACCGGACTCTCCGTCGGTGCGCTGTTGGCGCTGAACTCCGCTAGCACTTTGCAGCGATTCGGCGGGATCACACTCATCGGCCAACTGGTGTCGATCGGCATGGTCACCGAACTGGGTCCGCTCATCACCGGACTGATGGTGGCCGGACGGAACGCCTCCGGCATGGCCAGCGAACTGGGCTCGATGATCGTCACCGAGCAGATCGATGCCATGCGCGCGCTGGGCACAGATCCCACCAAGAAGTTGATAACGCCACGGGTGGGGGCGACGGTGTTCATGCTGTTTTTCCTGACCATCATCGCCGATCTGCTTGGACTGATCGGCGGCTACGCCGTTGCGCATCTGCTCTTCGGCCTCAACTCGCAGCAGTATTGGACCTCCGTCTGGCAGATCCTGGTCTTCCGCGATGTCTTCACCGGCCTGATCAAGCCCGTGCTGTTTGGGTTCATCATCTCCACCATCGGCTGTTACTACGGCATCTCGACGCGGGGCGGCACGCAGGGCGTGGGGCGTTCGACCACCCAGGCCGTGGTCGCCGCTTCCGTGCTGATTCTGATCGTGGACTTCTTCGTCACCAAGCTGATCTTCGCAATTTTTGGTTACAGGTAAGCCATGTCTGCTCCCACTCTGCCCAGCGAAAATTCGGCTGCTTCCGTGGTAACTCCCTCGGGCTTCGCACTCGAGTTCGACAACGTTTCCATCGCGTTCGATGAAAAAGTTGTGCTCGATGGAGTCTCGTTCCAATTGCCGCACGGTGAAACCAAAGCGCTGTTTGGCGTCGCCGGATCGGGCAAAAGCGTCCTGCTCAAGTTGGCAATCGGGCTGGTGCGGCCTGACAGTGGCAACATCTTCCTGCTGGGGGAAGAAATCACGCGCCTCAGGGAACAGGACCTCTTTGAGTTGCGCCGGCGCGTGGGCATCGTATTCCAGGAAAGCGCGCTCTTCGACTCGCTCAAAGTCTGCGAAAACGTCGCGTTCCGCCTGACGGAAGAGGGCGTCTCGCCGGAGGAAGTTGAGCGGCGCGTGCGCGAGGTGCTCCGCTTTGTGGAGTTGGAGCAGACGTATGATATGCGTCCGTCGGAACTCTCGGGTGGCATGAAAAGGCGCGTGGCCATCGCGCGCGCCATCGTTACCGAGCCCGAGGTGCTGCTCTACGACTCGCCTACCGGCGGACTCGATCCGGTAACCTCGAACACCATCATCGAACTCATCATGAAACAACGCGACGTCTACAAAACCAGCGCCCTCCTGGTGACCCACCGCCTGCAGGATGCCTTCACCATGGCGACTCACCAGTTCGATCGGGCCAGTAACCAGATGGTCGTCCTGCCCAAGGGCCAGCATTGCGAAGTGCCCATGAGCTTTCTGATCCTGCGCGACGGCAAAGTCCTCTTCGATGGCGACGCTCACCAACTCGCCGCTTCGCGCGACGACTACATTCGCGAATATATTTCGTAGGATGGCAGCAACAATCTGCAGAGACGGGGCTTGCCCAGTCTCCGCGCGCGTCGCCTCGCCTGCTGAGTTCGCTTGCTCCGTCAGGGGAGACGCGGCAAGCCGCGTCTCTACGGGAGGTCATCGCAGAAAAGTTGCAGACTGCTTTATTGCGTCAGTGCCTTCTCCAACACCTTCGAGATTTCTCCCGAATCCACTTCGCCAGCAGCGTTGTACGCGGCTTTGCCGTCGCGATTCAACACCACCACGTGCGGAATAGACCCCTCGTAAAATCGCTTCACCAACTCTTCCTGCGCAGCAGAGCGCGGACGATCGAGATCGACCACCACGAACTGCACCCTGCCCTTGTACTGTTCGTAGAGATCGACGGTGCGCCGCGCTTGCCGCTTGGAATTGAAGCAACCTTCACCGTAGAAAATCGCATAGGCTGGCTTGCCTGGGACGGTCCCATCTTCGAGATGGTCGCCTGTGATCAAGGGCCCATCCTGGCTATCGCTCGAGTAGTTGAGATGTTGATTGAGCTTGAGATTGTCCGCTGCCTGCGCGGGCAAGGCCATCGCTAGCGCCGTCGAAAACAGCGAGATTGCCAACCACTTTGTCATGCTTATTACCCCACCCGGTATCTGACTCCTGGGCGGACGGAAAGTTTCACGTCTTTCTTGGTTCGTTCTTCTTTTCTCCGGTCTTGCCCGGCAGGCCCACCGGGTTCTCGTGGGTGCGCTCGCGAAATCCGCCTTTCATCCCCCGGGCAAGTCCGATTGCCGATTCACCAAACTTGTCGCGCAGATGGTCCGCAGCGGCCAGGGCCTTCTGCCAGCGCTCGTCCTGCATCCGCGAAGGCTCCAACAGATCAAGCTGAGCGGAACCCGATTCGAAATTTGAAGCTTGCACTCCCAGCAATCGCACTGGCGCTCCCGGCTTCCAATTGGCGAAAAACAGACGCCGCGCCTGATCGAATATCTGATTGTCCATCTGCGTCGGTTCGTCCAGCGAATGCGCTCGCGTGATGGTCGAGAAATCTTTGTAGCGCAATTTCAGCTGGAGGGTGCGCGCAAAGAATCCGCCCTCGCGCAGGCGCCGCCCGACCATTTCGCTGAGGCGCATCAGCGTGGACTGCAAGCGCTCGGCATCGCCCGTATCTTCGTCGAAGGTGTGTTCGTGGCTGATGGATTTGGGATCGACGCTTTCTCCGACTTCGGTGTCGAACCATCCACCTGCATCTTCACCCCGCGATTTCCCGGCCAGGGCAAGGCCCCATTTCCCGAAGCGGTGTTCGAGATCGCGGTCGTCGAGGCGCGCCAGGTCGCCCACTTTCTGGATGCCGATGCCGTGCAGCTTCTGCTCCATCACCTTGCCCACGCCGGGAATGTCGCCGACCGCGAGCGGCGCCAGAAATTTCGCCTCTTCTCCGGGAAGCACCCAGAGCACTCCGTTCGGCTTGGCTTTGGCGGAGCAGACCTTCGCGATCAGACGCGATGTGCCGATCCCAATCGAGCAGTTCAATTGCGTGGCCGCCTTCATCGCGTCATGCAGGCGATGCGCGGAATGGAGCGGCCGGCCGTGCAGGCGCTCGGTGCCGGTCATGTCGAGGTAAGCCTCGTCCACCGAAGCCATTTCGACCAGCGGAGAAAAGTGGCCAAGCACTTCGTGCACTTTCCCGGAATATTCGCGATAGCGCTCCGGATGTCCATTCACAAAAATCGCCTGCGGACAGAGTTTCGCTGCCGTTCGCAGAGGCATGGCCGAATGCACGCCAAACTTCCGCGCCGCGTACGATGCGGCTGAGACCACGCCCCGTTCGTCGGGTTGCCCGCCTACCACTACGGGCTTGCCTTTCAGCGATGGATCGAACAACTCCTCGACCGACACAAAAAAAGCGTCCATATCGACGTGAAAAATGGTGCGTTGGGAGGAGGTGCTCATGGGAGTCGGGATGCCTTGCAGAAGTGTACCGCGTTGGATGGGAACCCCGATGGGACGGTGCGCACACCCTCACATTCGTAAAGAACGCGAATGGGTGGCGGACCCGGCTTCCGCAGGACGGACTGATTAACCGGTAACTGTCATCCTGAACCGAGCGGAGTCGAAGAGGAAGGACCTACTGCCTTGCCGGCGCCTCAGAAAGCAGGTCCTTCGCTTCGCTCAGCATGACAATCTGGGTTCAGGACGAACACTTGATCTTGTGTGCTGAATCTACCGGACGCGACACTAGCCAAGCACCGGCTCCTTCTTCAAGTCCGCGGTCACTGGGGTTGCGTCCGCTGCGGCCCGCGCCTGCCGCGCCCGCTCGTAGATCTTGCCGTACTCGCGCGCTGACGCTCCCCAGGAGAAATCGTGGCTCATGCCGTTGCGCATCAGCGTTTGCCACGACGATGGGTCGCGGTAGGCGAGGAGTGCTTGTTTGATGGTCGCCAGCAGCGCCTCGCCGGTGTAGTCCGCAAACTTGAAACCCGTGCCTTTGCCGGTGCGCGCGTCCCAGGGCTCGATGGTGTCGTCCAGACCGCCGGTCGCCCGCACGATGGGAACGGTTCCATACTTCAGGCTGTAAATCTGGTTCAACCCGCAGGGCTCATAGCGGGAGGGCATCAGGAACATGTCCGCGCCCGCTTCGATTTTGTGCGCGATGGCATTGTCGTACGCGACCTTGGTCGCAATCTTGTTCGGAAACTGCTTGTTGAGCCGCTGGAACATCTCCTCGTAGGGCTTGTCGCCCGCTCCTAACGCCACCACGATCATCTCTTCACGAGCCAGGCGGTCCATGATCTGAGCGATCAGATCAAAGCCCTTCTGCGCGGCGAAGCGCGAGACGATGCCGATCACCGGCACCCTCGAATCGGCGTTGGTGACTCCGAAGGCGTGCAGCAAGTCGTGTTTGCATTTCAGCTTGCCGCTTAGATCCTGTGGCGAATATTTGGCCACCGCGAACTTGTCGGTTTGTGGGCTCCACTCGTCGTAATCCACGCCATTCAGGATGCCGGTCACGGTCGCGGCGCGCTGGCGTAGCACGCCTTCCAGACCGAATCCGTACTCGGTGGTCTGGATTTCCTGACTGTATTTCCGGCTGACGGTGGTGACGTAATCGGAGAGCGCGAGCGCGCCCTTCAGGAAATTCACCTGCCCGAAAAATTCCATCTTCGAGATCGTGAACAGGTCCCAGGGCAGCATCAGCAGTGGCAAAGTATCGGGCGGGAACAACCCCTGGTATCCGATGTTGTGGATAGTAAACACGGTGGCGACATCGCGAAACGCAGGATCCTCAGCGTAAAGCGTGCGCATCATCACGGGCAGCAGCGCCGATTGCCAGTCGTGGCAGTGGAAGACATGCGGCACGCCCAGAATCTTGGAAGCTTCGAGCACGGCCCGCGAAAACATTGCGAAACGCTCGGCGTTATCGGGATAGTCGCCAGCCGGGCTGCCGTAGAGGGCCTCGCGGTCGAAGTAGGGCGGATACTCCACAAAATAGAATCGAATTCCTGCGCTGGTGCCAGCCGTCACCACTGAACAGAAGCGATACTTGTCGTCGAAGGGGATGGTGATGCTACGAACGACGGTTTGCGGCTCGTTCAGCCTGGTTTGACGATAGCGCGGAATATACACGCTCACCTGATGCCCGAGAGCGGCGAGGGCACGGGGCAGGGCTCCAACGACGTCGGCCAGTCCGCCAGTTTTTGAAAAGGGAACGCACTCGGATGCGGCAAAAGCGATATGCATGGCGAAGAAGCCTCCTGAGCGCAGGCTCGATCGGCCTCGCTCACGTTATGATTGCTTCTGCAGAGCCGCGGCAGCCGCGTCTTCTGGCGCGAGGTGACGAGCTAACAGCCCAGCGTGAAACTCCAGTGGCCACAAAGAGCGCCTAAAGGTGGTTTCATAACACGGCGCTTGCGGTATGCCGGAAGGCATACCCTGATACGAATCTAATCGTTCACCACGGGCTGCGAGGCGTACACCGAGACGCGGCGAGCCGCGTCTCTACAAAAGAGAACTCCGTCAGTCTAAAGCCGGAAAGAAAGAGGGTCAACGTGCCAAAGGGCGCGGCCATTTCAACGAGTCGACACAAGCCCAAACTGGGACAGCATTTCCTGACGAGCGAAGCGGCGGCTCTGCGCATTGTCGAGGCGCTGGGCGATGTTTCCGAGGCTACGGTGCTGGAGATCGGCCCCGGTCGGGGCGCCATCACGGACCTGCTGGCACGGAAGTCGCGGCGGCTGATCGCGGTGGAATTGGACCGCGTTCTTTCGGCGCAGCTCCGCATGAAATTCTCCATGCGACCGAATGTCGAAATCATCGAAGGCGATATCCTGAAGATCGAACTGGACACAGTCTTCGGTGCCAAGCCGGGCAGCCTGCGCACCGGCCTGAACTTCGCGCCCGAACCGGCCCGCGTTATCGGCAACCTGCCCTACTACATTACGTCCGACATTGTGCTGCGGCTGCTGGAATATCACCGTTACTTTTCGACGCTGGTCGTCATGGTGCAGAAAGAAGTTGCCGACCGATTGGCGGCCTCGGCGGGAAGGCGCGACTATGGCTTGCTTTCGGCAACCGTGCAGCTCTACGGCCGGGTCGAGCAACTGTTCACGCTTCCGCCGGGAACGTTTTCTCCACCTCCTAAAGTACATTCCAGCGTGGTTCGGATTACGATCAAGCCACGGCTGGAGTCGCTTCGGGTTCCCGAAGCGGAGTTCATCCGATTCCTGAAACTTTGCTTTGGTCAGAAACGCAAAACTCTCTGGAATAATCTGAAGACGGCGTACGATGAAGATGGGTTGCGGGCGGCTTTGGCGAAGAGCGGAGTGAAACCTTCGGTCCGGGCCGAGGCGCTGCCGCTGGAAAAGACGGCCGCTTTGTTCCGCGCGCTGGGCGACGGCGGTTCGTAGTTTCCCGGGCTTTATTTGTGCGGGCCGGCTGTTCGCGGGCAGGAGTGCCCGCGCTACACGACCCATTGCTACACGAGGCATTGCCACACGAGCTTCTGATGACTTCCGCCCTACGAACTCCGGCTGTTGCCGGTCGGTTCTATCCGGGCCGCGCGAGCGAATTGCTGCGCGACGTTCGGGAATACGAGTCTGCGGTTGAGACTTCTGCGGGCCGTATCACCGCCATCGGATGTGTCGCTCCCCATGCGGGATACATCTACTCAGGCAGGGTCGCGGGCGCCGTGTATTCGCGCCTGGAAATCCCCGAGAGCTCGGTGATTCTCTGCCCCAACCACACCGGCAAGGGACATCCGCTGGCGGTCATGGCCAGCACCAAGTGGCAAACTCCGCTGGGCGAGGTGGCGGCCAACCCGGAATTGAGCGCCCGGCTGCTCGGTCGCTTCCCTACCCTGCATGAGGACAGCGCGGCGCACCGCGCGGAACACGCCATCGAAGTCCAGCTTCCGTTCCTGCAGGCGCGACAGCCGGAATTGAATATGGTTCCGATCGTAATCGGCACCAGCAACTTCGACGTGCTGCGCGGACTGGGCGAAGCGCTGGCGGAGGTGATTGCCGAGCGCGAGGAGAAAGTCCTGATCATCGCCTCCAGTGACATGAACCACTACGAGCCCGATGCGATCACCCGCGTCAAGGACCGCAAGGCCATCGAGCGCGTGCTGGCCTTGGACGCGCGCGGACTGTGGCAAGTGGTGATGAATGAAGACATCAGCATGTGCGGATTTGGGCCGACGATTGTGATGTTGACGGCAGCAAAGCTTCTGGGAGCGGCTTCAGCGACGTTGGTGAAGTACGCAACTTCGGGCGAAGTCTCGGGCGATTACGAGTCGGTGGTTGGTTACGCGGGGATTATTGTCAGCTAATGACCTCACGCTCGCGGCGTAGATATCGGTTGTCATCCAGAGCGAAGCGAAGGACCTGCTTTCTTTCGCAACGGAGGAGAGCA
>JAIQFO010000015.1 GCA_020073215.1 Terriglobia bacterium
TTTCTTGTCGACGTTGCCCATGTCACTGTGCCGGCGGGAGCCGACCAGCGCCTTGCCGAACTTGTGGGTGATGTTGGACCCGACCGCGATCACTCCAGGCACCCCGAGGTTCATCATGCCCGGGGTCATGAAGAACGCACCGCCGCTGCCGATGAATCCGCTCAGCGTGCCGCCGATCAGCCCCAGCAACACCACTTGCATCATCGTCGATGCGTTGAGCGTGTAAGGAAATAAATCCATGCTGCCTTCCCGTCTCCCGGCGCCGCTCGGGTCGTGTCGGAGCGCGCCCGTTCCGCTATTGCATGGTTCCGCTATTCCATCTTGATCAACTTCAGCAGGTAATGCACGGCCTTGCCGGAAAAATACGCCACCATGGGAATGAACAGCACCACACTGGCGGATGCCGTCAGCCGCCACATCATCTCCGGCCGCGTCAGGAAGTCCAGCACCGCTCGTTGATGGGTGAAAACCGCCGCGTAGATCAACGCGGTCACTGCTGCGCACAGCAGCATGGTGACCAATTGCCCGGCTCCAAACAGAAAGCGCTCTTGCATCTCTTCCGCTTGCACCACGGATACACCCCGCAACCGCTCCTGCAAGGTGCTCGCCAGCTCGCGACTCAGCCGCGTGCGCGCCGACTTCCCTTTGTCGAGGAAGACTTCTCCAATCACCACCAGGCTGTAGGAAATCGACCGGTCGATCGCTCCCAGCAGGTTGTTCACCGTGCCTTGTACCACCCTGCGCCCGCCCGCCTTGCCCAGCTTGACCAACTCGTTGAAGGTTTCCTCCACGCCTCCCTCGCCCAGCTGGCTCGATTGCACGTCTGTGGGCGCATCGTCCTCGATGCCGCCGGTTCCACGCGTTGCGGCCGGGGCGGTCACGCCGTGATCGGCCGTCGCTTGCTCGACGATGCACGAGGTCTCCGCCGGCTGCAGCCGCAGCAGTTCCACCGCTGCGCCCCATTTCTTCGCCACTTCGACGACGTGTTGAAAAGTTTCATCCGTGGGAGTGAAGTGCTCCTGGATCCACAGGATCCGGCTCGCCGCCATAGTGGCGAAGATCTGTCGCACCCCGGGAACCTTTTCCACTACTGCGGCAATCGAGTCGGCCACCTTCAGGTGACGGGGCAGGTAGGATACCGATACATTGCCACGCTCCGCCTGCACCTGGAAGCCGGCGTAATAAGTGCGGTCGTCTTCGGCGAGGGCCACGCGGCAGCGGCTGGCCAGAAGCAGGTTCTCCATCGCGGCCCTCGCCGCCGGCGTCTCACGAAACTCAGGCAGCTGAGCCACCGTGCAAAACGCCGAAGCCACGTTCTCCACGTTGGCGTGCTCCACGTTGATCAGGAAGTCGTAGCTGCGCGATTGCTCCCAGTCGATGTTGTAGAACGTCCGCACCCACCTGCGCCGGTCCTCTTCCAGTTCGTCAATGTACTTCTTGGCCTTCGCGCGGTCCAGGCCCAGCCGGTCGGTCACCGACTTAATGCGCGTCTCCATGTCGGCCACCACCCGGAGACGCAAGACGTGGGGAACGCCCTTGAACAGCAAGTGCCCCGTCAGCCCGTGATACACCAGCGGGCCCGAGAGTGCCATCTCCGTGAGCACACTGGTCACGAACGCCTGGTAGTGCTCCCGTTCCAGCATCATGCGCTCGTTCAGCCCGCGTGGGTTGACGCACGCCATCTCCAGCTTTCCCGCCGCAATGCCGGCAACGGTCGCCCTTTCCAGCAGTTCTTCTCGCCCGATGCAGGCGCACCCCAACTTCCGCGCCAGGCTCTCGGCGAAAGCCTTGCCACAGCTGTAACTCCCTCGCGATACGCAGATCAACTGCATGGTACAACCTGCATGGTGAACCCGCCGATCGGTCGTGGAATCACACCGCCAACCATCCAGCGGCGGCAAACAATTCCCTTTGAAATGGTGCGCCTTGGCTGTCCGATTCACCGTGACTAACGTCACCTGTGAACGTGAGTTCCCGCATGAATTCCGGCGGAGATTGGCAACCGCACTACCAGCCTTCTCACTTGGCCAAGCCCTCTCTGGTTCCTGCATCGCCTCGGCCTGGCAAGCGCACCAAACGAGCGCGCTCGCTCCGGACTGTCACCCATCACCGTGACTACCATCACGGCGGGTAGACCGGGTGTGGCACATACTAGCCTGCGGCTACACTCCGTTTTGGAGTCGCCACACTTGCGCTTCAATCCTGACGTCGGCGTGTCTATCGATGGTTTGCGAACTGGTTTGCGAACAGTCCGGGCTATTCCGGAGCCGGAGATTGGTAGTCGCCCTGTGCGTGGCAGTGTTTCTCCTGGCGCTGAGCACCAGGCTCTGCCCTGTCGAACCCAGACAGCGGTCGATCAAGGCTTTTGCGAATGACTACGAACGCCTGAAACTAAAAGCGGACACGAACCGTTCTCAGCCCGCGATCGTTTCCGCAAGCCCCGGCACCCCATCCGTTGCTTCTTTTTCTCCACTACCCGTTCCTGCCCCAGAGCTTTACGCTTCTGTTTTTATAGAGAACGTCGCTACACCCCGCCTCGGTTATTTGGGGCTACCCAGTTCGATAAGGCCGCCTCCGCTGCCTTAGTTCGATGCCTCCTGATCTCTTGAGCATGTGAGGCGCACACGATTACCCTAGGACGCAAATAGACTCGAAGCAGCATTTTTCGAACTTGGAAAGCGGGGGTACTTACGATGTCGGTCATCACCATTTCCCGGGGCTCGTTTAGTGGCGGCAAGATTCTGGCGGAATGCCTGGCTCGCAGACTGGGCTATCGCTGCGTGGACCGCGACGTCATCGTCGAGCGGGCCGCGGCCTACGGAGTGTCGCAAGAGGTTCTAAGGGAGGCTCTCGAGAAACCCCCCAGGTTCCTCGACCGTTTCCAGCACAAGCGCTATCTCTACCTGGCCTTGATGCAGGCATCTTTGGCCGAAGAAGTGCGAACGGGAAAGGCGATCTATCACGGTCTGGCGGGCCACTTATTGCTCAAGGGCGGACAACCCATCCTGCGGACCCGGATCGTTGCCCCCATCGAACGTCGTATCCAGATGCTGCAGGAACGGCTCAACTACAGCCGCAGAGATGCCATTGCCTACATCCTGAAAGTGGATGAGGACCGGCGCAAGTGGACCCGCTTTCTCTACGGCGTGGACTGGGAAGATCCTTCCCTCTATGACCTCGTGCTCAACCTGGAATACGTCGATATGGAAGAAGCTTGCCGCGTGATCGCCGCGGTCGTGCTCGGGCCGCGTTTCGAATTCACGGCGGAGAGTCAGCGCCGAATGGACGATCTCGCCCTCGGCAGCCGCGTACGGGCAGATTTGGCGATCAACCAGTCCACCTCGGATCTCGAACTCGAGGTGGTCGCGCACGACGGCGTGGTCGCAATCAAAGGCAAGGTGGCGATCCTGGCCCAGGTCGATGAAGTCAAACGGGTGGCGTCAGCGGCAGCCGGCGTTTCTTCGGTGAACCTTGAACAACTCTCGCCTCCGATTCGGGTGTGAGCATGGCTGGATTACGACTGCGCGCGAGGTAAATCGATATGGGGCTGCTCCTGATATCAAGGGGTTCTTTTTCCGGCGGTCAACTTATCAGCCACTGCCTTTCGCGCACGGCGGGAACGCGCTGCCTGACGCGGGAAGATCTGACGGCGGTGGTCAACACCCACGGCGATCTGGCGAACCAGGTCGTTACCAGCATGGCCAGAGCGGCGCAGGACTACAGTCGGCTCAGCGCATTGCGGCGGCCATACAAAATTCTGATGCAACGGGCCCTTCTCGAATATGTGCGCCAAGGCGACGTCGCCTATTTCGGCTACTCCGGACATCTTCTGCTCCCGGGAATCTCGCATGCCGCACGGGTGAGAATCCTCGCACCCATACAACTACGAATCGAACTGCTGATGAAGCAGGAAGGCGTCAGCGAGGAGCAGGCTCGCGAGCGCATCTGCCAAGTCGACGAGGAGCGAAGCCGCTGGACCCGCTTCATGTACGGAAAGAACCTTAAGGATCCCGAACTGTTCGACCTTTGTATCAACCTGGAGCGCGTTTCCTTCCCCACCGCCTGCAGCATGTTGCTGAATCTCATGCAGCAGAGCGACTTCAAGCCCACCCCCGAATCCTTGGCAGCCGTCGAGAACCGTTACCTCTCCGCCTGTGTTCTGGCGGCTCTGATCGACAACCCCAGGACGTTCGAACTGGAGGTGGGAGCAACCGCGGAAGGCGGGTGCGTCACCTTGGAGGGCCCTTACTTGGAGGACGCGGATCGCGCCGCGGTTCTGGAAACTGCCAGGACGGTCTCCGGGGTAACGGATGTGCAGTACAAGGAGGGGTACGCTCCTGCGTTCGACTTGACTTGATAAGCGACTTAGTAACCAGGGAGGTCAGAAATGAATCACACCGAACTCGAACCCCGATCGCCGGAAGTTTTGAACGAGATCAAGGGTCTTCTCGCCAGAGGAATCGACTACGAAGAGAAGCAAGTCGAATTGATCGAAGAACAGAACGAGATGGCGAAACGGCGTACCGACACCACCTCAAATCTGCTTCAGTTTTCCTCGGCCACCGCGAAGTACACTGAAGACCAGACGGCGATGGCGCGGGAGAGAACCTCCCTCACGCGAGTGCAGACCAAGCTCTCCACTCGCAGTACGGAACTGGCGCACATCCGCACCGATCTCGGCCGCCAACGCACCTCCATGGCCGAACA
This sequence comes from Terriglobia bacterium, assembly GCA_020073215.1. GTDB lineage: Bacteria > Acidobacteriota > Terriglobia > Terriglobales > Acidobacteriaceae > Acidiflorens. The sequence continues at coordinate 4,708 of JAIQFO010000015.1, forward strand.
GAGAACGGAACTTGCGCTCAACCGCACCGAACTAGCCCGCCAGCGGACAAAGCTGGCCACCACCAGAACCGACCTGGCCCGGAACAGAACCTCGCTGGCCAACACCCGAACCGACCTGGCCCGAAGCCGAACCTCTCTGGCGGAACAGCGCAACGTCTTGTCCCAGGCCAGAACCGACTTGGCGCAAGAGCGCAACGACCTGGCGGCTGAGCGCACGATACGGGCTTTAACCCGAACCCGTCTTTCGTTCCAGAGAACAGAACTAGCCCGGGGAAGGACTTTCCTGGCGATGATTCGAACCGGCCTCGCGTTTCTCGCCATTGGCCTCACCCTCTTCCGCTACTTCGGAGTCTCCCGTTGGAGCCTCTTTGACGGAGCGCTGGTGTTGTTAAGTGCGGTTTTGGTGGTCTACGGCAGCCGAGGTTACCGCCGCGCCCACCTCAACGACCAGCGAATCGGGAAGTTATTGGCCACCGATCCTGGGCTGGCAAAAGCGACGTAACTTGGCGGCTTCGTTTGCTCGACCTGGTGTCTCATTACAAATAAAGACGCTCGCGGAATGCCGTTTGTAAGATAAGCGGACGCACCTGGGTACGTGGCATGGTGTGTTAGCGCGTGCGTCCCGCGCCCAGGCCAGAATCATGCCCCGCGCACAGTGATGGGGGTCACGGAACCTTGTCGGGCCATGTGATAAACCTGCTGCTGGTGCAGTCGTGTGTGCCCGGAGCGCCCCCAGTTGGTTGTGCAGCGATGGAGATCCAGAGCAAGCCGCCCCACTGTACTAAGCCGCGCGGTAACGCCCGTGAGTCTCGCCTACGGAACCTCGGAGTTGGAGTCCAGGGATGACGATGACGGCCCTCCCCTTCCAATCTTCGGAACCGGGAAACTCGCATACCGTACCCCTCCCTCCCCACGGGGTGGCGAGCCTGGCCGACGAAGACCGGCGCCTCCTCGCCGACGCGGAGCGAGCCCTCGACGATCGCCCGCGTATCACCATGAGCCTGCGCATCGGCATCAGCATGCTGCTGTGCTTTTTGTTGGTCGCCGGGGTCGTGGTCGCTTCGATGGTGCTGGTCTCAAGAGTCGGCACGCTGCAGGAGTTTCTCGACAAGGCGAGCACCTACGCGCTGGAGGTGGAGAACACCCGGCGTTATGAAAAGAACTACCTCCTCTACGGGACGGGTCTGGACGATGCGCTCACGCAAGCGCAAGCGGCCCACAATCAGCTGCGCAGCATCAAGGCCAGCATGGTCGAAGTTACCGGCCCGCAGGTGTTCGAGCGCATGGAAGAAAACCTCGAGCAATACGACCGCTCACTCGAACGCCTGGCTGAGTTGGCGAGACAGCCCAGCGCCACTTCCCAGGACTTACGCACCCAGGAGTTACGCACCCTGGTCGAGAAAGATCTCAGACGGCGCGGCGCGCAGCTCATCGCCGATGCAACCGATCTGCTGGAGCGGGAACGGCTTCGTCTTCGCACCGCGATTCGCACATCGTGGATTGTGGCGGCCAGTTCGCTTCTGTTCATCATGCTCGCCATGGCCCTGGTCACCTATACGCTGACCCGCCAGGTCTCCGATCCCTTGCGCCGGTTCGCCGGCTACACGGAGCGGATTGCGGATGGCGACTTCTCGCCGATTCTGCCGGCGCGCCGCTATCGCGACGAGTTCTCGCGGCTCGCCGTATCCATCAATCGCATGTTGTTCCGGCTGAAAGATCGGGAGGCTCAACTCGCCCGCACCAGCCGCATGGCCGCAGTGGGAACCCTGACCGCCGGCATTGCTCACGAACTCAATAATCCCCTCAACAACATCAGCCTCAACGCCGAGGCGCTGCACGAAGGTTTGAGCAACTACACGGACGACCAGAAACTGAAAATGCTGGCCGACATCGTGAGCCAAGTTGAGCGGGCGAGCGCAACCGTGCGGAATCTGCTGGATTTCACGCGCGTCGAAAAGCCCGTGGTGGTCTCCTTGTCGGTGGAAAATGTGGTGCGCGAGGCGCGGCGGCTGGTGGCCAATGAAGCGGAAATCAACCGGGTGGAGTTCGACCTCAAGCTCCCGCTCGATCTGCCGAAGGTGCAGGGCAATCCGCGCGACTTGCAGCAGATGTTCTTGAATCTTTTTCTGAACGCGATCCAGGCCATGCCCAACGGAGGAGTGCTGACGGTGCGAGGTAAGACGACCGGCGACCGGGCCATCGAAATTGAGGTGACCGACACCGGCGTTGGCATTCCCGAAGAGAACATCGGTTCCGTGTTTGATCCTTTTTTTACGACCAAGGAAGTGGGCGCCGGAACCGGACTCGGCCTGGCAGTGAGCTACGGGATCGTCCAGAAGCACAACGGCACGATCACCGTGCGCAGCAAACTCGGAGAAGGTACCACCTTCGTAGTGCGCCTTCCAATTTCTTCCATCGAGGGAGGTGTAGGTGCATCTCTATCTTCCCATCGCGGGTAATAGCGTCAATGTGTTCTTGATGGTTGGCCTGGGCGGATTGGTGGGGTTCCTGTCAGGCCTGTTTGGTGTGGGGGGCGGTTTTCTGATGACGCCGTTGCTCATGATGTACGGGATCCCGGCCACGGTGGCGGCAGCTTCGGATTCCAACCAGATTGTGGCCGCCTCCGCGTCCGGTTGCTACACCCATTTTCGCGCCAAGACCATTGACGTCCGCATGGGCCTGCTCATGTTGGTGGGCGGCATCGCCGGGGGGACGCTCGGGGTCCAACTCATCAAGATTTTGCGCCGTCTGGGAGAGGCCGATTTCGCCATCACCGTGGTCTATGTGCTGATGCTTGGGGGCATCGGCTCCTACATGTTCTTCGAAAGTTTGATTGCGCTGCGGGGGCGCCCGTCCAGGGCGGCTGCCCCTCGATCGCCGATCTATCGGCGCATGGTCGGGGCGCTTCCTTTCAAGGTCTTCTTTCCCCGGTCCAAGGTGACGATCACCGCCCTGATGCCACTCCTGCTCGGAACGTTGGTGGGCACGCTCGCGGCCATCATGGGAGTGGGCGGCGGTTTCATCATGGTTCCCATCATGATCTACCTCCTGCGCATGCCCATGCACGTCGTGGTCGGCACCAGCCTTTTCCAGATCTTATTTACGTGCATCAATGTCACCGTGCTGCAGTCACGCTTCAATCACAGCGTGGACTTTCTTCTCGCGCTGCTGTTGCTGATCGGTTCCGTGGTGGGAGCTCAGGTCGGTATACGCATCGGCCGCCGGCTCCGCGCCGACCAACTCAAGATCCTGATGGCGGTATTGGTGTTGGGCGTGATGGTGAAAATGCTGCTCGGGTTGCTCTTGCGGCCGGCGTTCCTGGTTGCCTACAAGGGGGGCCACTGACCCGATGCGACCCGTCCGCCTGGCTGCCATCGCCTTCGCAATTTTCGCGATCTTGCCTCGGCCCGCCGCCACTCAGCCCGCTCGCGCGACCGGCGATCTCATGGTCGTTCCCGAGCGTGTCGAAATCGACCTCTCCTACGACGGGGCTAACATAGAAGTGGGCGCTCAAGTGCCCGCCGGGTACGAGGCGGCGATAAGGCTCATGACGCAGCCCGAACGGCTGGAGTTGAAAAAACTCGGGAAAAAGGCCGGACTGCTTTGGATGGGGGCGGGCACTGTGACCTTTGAGAACATACCGGTGGTCTACCAGGTGCTCAGTTCAGCGCCGCTGGCGGATCTGGGACCGCAGGCCCTGCGCGCGCAGTGGATGCTGGGCTACGAGTCGTTGATTCCAGACCAGGTTCCTGGGGCTGACTTGCGCGGTGAACTGGTTGGATTGAAGCAGCACGACGGGCTTTTTGCGGTGCGCGAGGGAGCCCTGGCCCGGAGGCAGAATCCAGCGCCCGCCTTTCCGCTAGACGCCGGCGCGGCCCAGAACTCCGCCCCCATGGCCGAGCCGACGCAGCGCTTGCGCGGTACTTTCCACTTGCCCGCTTCGGCGCCGCCTGGCGACTACTCTGTCGATCTCATCGCTTTCAAGGACCAGCGCGCAGTTCACTTGGCCAGTGCTACTCTGCATGTCGAGCATGCCGGAGCAGTAAAGATTATGAGACATCTGGCAATCGACCACGGCCTGACTTACGGCGGCGCCGCCTCCTTGATCGCGATTGTCGTCGGCCTGCTGACAGGCATACTGTTCCGGTCGAGATCGAATGAAGGGCACTGAGGGGGCTGACCGTGAAATTCGCGGATCTATTCCGCAGTGCGCGCCGTGCCGACGTCGAGCTGTTGCGGGCGCGTTTTGCCAGGTTTCGCAGCCTGCTCGAAAATAACAATCGCGTGCTCTGCCTGATCGCCGATGCTAACGAGAAGCTCGGAGGCGAATACCTCTTCGACACCCAGTACCTCTTGTCCCTGGAAGCACAATTGGGCGAGGCGGTGACCGCCGTCGTCCGCGACCTTGCCGAGATGTCCGGCAATGCTTACCCCACTCTTGCTTCCCAACTCCAGCGTATGCGGGCGGCGGTGCGAGCCAGTCTCACGCCGCACCAGATCGACCCGGACCTGCCCCTCACCCTCACCCTCGACGAACTCGGCACCGAACTCGCCGATGCCGTGGGAGAGAAGATGGCGCGACTGGGGGAGATTCGCCGCCGGCTCGCGCTCGCCGTGCCGGACGGGTTCGTCATTACCGCGCGCGCTTGCGACCTGGTGCTGGACCGCCCCAAAGTCGCCGTCGAGTTCGAGAAGTATCGCGCCGGCGCCGAAGGCGCGGCCGCCATGCTGCAAGCAGCGATCCTCGCGTCGGAGCCACCCGCGGAAGTGGCCAGAGCCATCAAGGATGCTCTGAAGCCGTTCAGCCGGAATGCCAGGTTTGCGGTGCGCAGCAGTGCGCTCGGAGAAGATGCCGACCTCACCTTCGCGGGCCAACATACAACCATCCTGAACGTGCCTCGCGATCGCGTCGCGACGGCCTGGCTGAAGGTGGTCGCGAGCCTGTTTTCGGAGCCGGCGAGTGGCTACCGGCGCGGCCATGGCCTGCCCACCGTGGCCGGAGAAATGGGAGTGGGGTGTCTTCTCATGGTCCCAGCGCGCGCCGGTGGCGTGCTCTATTCCGTGGATCCCAATGCACCGGAAAGCGGTGACATGATTGTCTCCGCGGCCTGCGGCCTCGGCGTCCTGGTCGTCGAGGGCCGAGGCTCCGTGGATGAGTTCAAGATCTCGCGCCGCCCGCCCCATGAAGTGCTCGCACGCCAGATCGCCGACAAACAGGAGATGTGCATCCCGCTGCTCAATGAAGGAACAAGCATCGCGCCCGTTCCTGACGAACTGCGCCGCGCGCCCGCGATTACCGACGACACGCTGGCCGCCCTTGCCGACTCAGCCCTCAGAATCGAGCGGCACATGAGATGCCCGCAGGATATCGAGTGGGCGATTCGCCACGATGGCAGCCTGGTCATCCTGCAGGCACGTCCCCTGCGCCTCCCATCCATCGCGCCCCATCCAGCGGACGAAGTCCTGTCGGCTTGCGCCCGCCACCGCATTCTCATGCCCGGCCACGGTGAGGTCGCTTGCCGCGGAATCGGCGCCGGGCGGGTATTCGTGGTGGGGCCCGACGAAGCGACTGTCGGTTTCCTGCCTGGCGATGTGCTCGTGACCCGGTTTGCGTCCCCCCGCCTCTCGGGACTCGTCGCCAGCGCCAGCGCCTTGGTGAGCGATGTGGGATCGGTGACCGGACATTTGGCCACGGTGGCCCGCGAATATCGTGTTCCGGCCATCGTCGGAGCCCGGGACGCCACCGCACTCCTGCCGTCGGGAACGGTGGTCACGGTCGATGCCAATGAGAACACCGTTTACGAGGGGAGCGTGGAGGAGTTGCTCCGCTATCAACTGCTGCGGAGTCAGCCCTACGAGGAGACGCACGAGTTCCGCGCCTTGCGCCGCATGCTGAGGCATATCTCGCCCCTGCATCAAAGAGACCCCAGTTCCCCCGACTTTGAGCCCGAACACTGCCGCACCTACCACGATATTATTCGCTTCGCGCATGAGCGGGCGCTCGCCGAGTTGAGTCGTCTGGGCGACTTCCAGCTCGAGGGCAGCAATGCGCGGGCGCTCGATCTGGATATCCCGCTGGACCTCGTCCTCGTCGATCTAGGGGGCGGCATCGCCTCCAGTGCCCGAGGCAAGGCCGTATCCCGAAGCCAGGTTGCTTCCCGGCCGCTGGAGATTTTGCTGCAAGGCTTGCTTGCTCCCGGCGTCTGGTCGACGAATCCGGCCGAGATGGACCTCGATGGATTCATGGCCAGCGCTACCCGGGCGGGGCCGCTGACGTCGCCCGGCGGCGACGTGCTCCAGCGCAATGTGGCGATCGTTTCCGCCGACTACCTGAATCTTAACCTCAGAGTCGGATACCATTTCAACGTGGTCGACTGTTATTTGGGTGAGAATCCAGAAGATAGCTACATCTTCTTCCGTTTCGTCGGAGGCGTGACCGATGTTACGCGACGCACCCGGCGAGCCCGCCTGCTGGCGACCATCCTGTCGCAGCAGGGATTCACGACCGACCTCAGCGGCGAGCTGATCATCGGGCGGCTGCAAGGCGTGCCCCAGGCCCTCTGCGAGGAGCAACTGCGAATGGTGGGCCGCCTGATCGGGTTCTCGCGGCAGCTTGATATTCTGCTGCGCGATGATCGCACCGTGGATCAGCTGGTGAACGCATTTCTCGAAAGCAGATTTCATATGACCCTCGATACTCTTATGAAGGAGCGTGACCATGCCGACGGACATTGATGTGATGGTCCTTGACGACGAGCCCACCGTGTGCGAACGCCTCAAGGATTTTCTTGAGAAGAACGGAATGAAGGTGGAAACTTTCACGGAAAGCAGCGTGGCGGTCGAGCGGCTGGCACAGCAGCGATTTCAAGTCGTGGTCACCGACCTGAAAATGAAGGGGCCCACCGGCATCGACGTCCTGGTCGCGGTCAAGAACCAGAATCTTCCCACCGAAGTCATCGTCATTACTGGCTACCGCACCATGGACGCGACGCGAGCGGCAGAGTGCGTGGGAGCCTATGCCTTCCTCGACAAGCCGTTCCACTTGGAGCAGCTGCGCGACTTAGTGAAAAAGGCTGCAAAAAAAGCGAGAAGCAGGAGTGCAACCTGATGCCAGCCTTGGTGACTCGTCCAGCGTTGGCAACCTCGGAGGACTGCGAATGAAACCGAACTTCCGCATTCTGGTCATCGATGACGAGAAGATCGTCTGCGATCGTCTCACTATGGAGTTGGAGCGGGAGGGATTCGAGGTAGAAGCCTATACCGAGAGTGGACAGGCACTGCAGCGAATCGAATCGCAGCATTTTGATCTGGTGATCACCGACATCAAGATGCGCGGACCCAACGGAATCGAAGTGATGAACTTCGTGAAGGAGAATCACCCCTCGACTAAGGTGATCGTCATTACCGGCTTCGCGACGGTGGAGACTGCCCGCGAGGTGCTCAAGGGCGGAGCCGTCGACTTTATCCCCAAGCCCTTCAAGATGAGCAAACTCCGCGAATTGGTGCTGCGCCTGGCTACTGAGGGCACTGGAGAGAAGAACGCCAACCGAGCGCCCTAGCGGTTTCAGGATAAGTGTGAAGGGGTACGGAGCGTAAAGTCGTTGCCATTTCTTGTCCGGGACTAATTCGTCAAACGGGACTGTGCCGTCCGCCGCGCCCGTGAACGATAGAGGCAACCTGGAAGACAGGAAATGCCGCGGCGATTTTTTCGAATTCCGCAAGCGGCGCATCTTTGTTCACGGGTACGTGCGGTCGCGCTCCCGGTGCTCGCTGCAGGTAGGCCCTCAAGATGGGTGCCCGCTGGTCGGCGGGAACCTCTTCGAGATGGACCTCCTCACGACTGCCGCTCCGAAGAACTGCTCTTCCGCCGGCAGCACGTACGTTTTGGACCCAGCTCACATTCTCTCCGAGCATTGACACCAGGTACCTCTGTCCATCGACGACGGCAATGACCACCGGCAGCGAGAAAGTCCGCCCCGACTTTCGTCCGATCACTTCTAATGTCTCAAGGTAGTTGGACGCAACGCCCGACGAGGCTACAGCCGCCCAGGCTCTATTCAGAATCCTCGCGATCCAGTTGGGTCGCTGCCCACGGTACAGCCATCGCTTGAAGTCCCCTGGAGGCATCTAGGCCTCAATTGTATGACCTCTGTCATGCACTGTTTCTTACGCGGGTGCGGATCTTCCCAAACTCATAGGTTCCCAAACCGCGCTGGGACGCCATCTTCAAATAGGGCAGAGAGGAGACTTCCAAATTCCAGTAAGCCTTCGCCACATAAGCGTCGAGCGCCACCGGATCGGTTCCGGCCACCAGCGTCTTCTTAAGCAGGACGTCGTCAAGGTCGCCTCCGGTGGGGCCGTTCCGGATGAGTACGCGATAGCAATCGATGATCGTAAGAGTCGGACGAATGAAATCGGCGAGGTCCACCAGGCTCTCGTGGATCTTCTGGTGCAACTGATCGCGTGGTCCACCCAGGATCCCGTACCAATTCTTCATCCCCAGAGTTGCACCGGTCAGGCTGTGGTGTTTGGCGATGGGGACGTTGATGATCTTGTCGGCATTCAGGAAGGGATCGAAAACCGGCCAGTCCCGCAGAACCTCTCCCTGCAGGTCTACATCTTTGAATCGGGCGGGATCGGGCAGGATCACTTCGGCGCCTTCGCGTCGCGACGCCTCGGCAATGCCCGACCTCTGAAAACACCGCCGCGGGTCGTTACAGCTCACGTCGGTCACGATCACCCGCTTCGCCCCTGCGTTCCAGCACTGCCGGACGATCTCTGCGACGACTTTCGGGTTGGTGTTAGCCGCCTGTTCTGGAGTGCGGTCCCAAGCGATGTTCGGCTTCACCAACACGACGTCGGCGCGGGAGACGAAGCGATGGATGCCGCCCAGTTCTTCGATGGCAGTCCGCGCCAGTTGTTCGGGATCATCTCCCTGGATGACCGCCATCTCGGGCAAAGCCGCGTCGGCCGCTACAGTATGACTGCGCTTTGCACTCATTGCCAGTGCGCGCTCGGGACGTTCGCTGTGTTCACTCAGCCAGTATCCGAGGCCCGCGGTTCCTGCAGCGATTCCGCCCACGCGGAGCAGTTTGATCAACGCTTCACGGCGGTTGAGTACGGTGCCTTCGGTCGGCGGCATGTTGTTTTGACCTCTTTGCTTTTGTCCGACAACTGAATTCTAATCTCGTTCTGGTGGCGCAGCTATGCAGCCCGTCACGATGGCGCGTGCGAAACAACCGACGTCTGCCGTAAGGGCGGCTCTGACGCTAATCGGATTCAGCGCCGTCATCGGCCAGATTGTTCTCATGCGGGAGCTCATCGTCGTCTTCAACGGCAACGAGATTTCGCTGGGAATCATGTTATCCACCTGGCTGTTCTGGACCGCCGCCGGCAGTGGCCTGAGCAGCGGTTTTCGACTGGGCGGGAACAACGCTCGCCGGGCGGTCGCGGCGCTTGAATGCGTGCTCGGGGTCAGCCTGCTGCCGACGATCTGGGCATTGCGCGCCTCCAGATCCTTTTTTCAGACCGTACCGGGCGAACTGGTTGGTCCAGTGCCGATGCTGCTTGCATCCTTGGCATGTCTGAGCCTGTTTTGCGCGGTCGCAGGGGCGCTTTTCGTGGCTGCGACCCGGATGTACGAACAGGAGTGCGCCGCCTCTGCGCGCGTCGCTACCAGCTCGGCTTACTTACTGGAGGCCGCTGGCTCCGGAGTCGGAGGAATCCTGGCCAGCATTGTGTTGCTGCACTTTCTTGGGTCTTTCCAGATTGCGACCGTCGTCGCCGTCCTGAACCTATGTATGGCAGCAGTCTTGTTGTTCCGGATGAGCCGCAAGCAGCTTGGGGCCGCCACTGTAGCAGCCGCGCTTTTCGCGGTCGGTCTCGTTACAGTCGTTCTCCTTATATATGTTGCGCCGGCGTTGGACACGTCGGCGCAGGCCCGCCAGTGGCGGGGATTCCGTCTGGTGGCATCGCGCGACTCGATTTACGGCAACCTGGCGGTCATTGAAACTGGCACCGAAACCGGCAAGGTCCGCAGCATTTACGACAACGGCGTGATCCTGGCCAGCGCGCCGGACGAGAACGCCGCCGAAGAAGCGGTTCACTACGCGCTGCTGGAGCATCCGGCGCCGAGGCATCTTCTAATGATCGGTGGCGGCGTGAACGGCAGCATCGCCCAGGCGCTGAAGCATCCCACCGTCGAGCGGATTGATTACGTGGAGCTGGATCCCGCGCTCATCGGCATGGCGCGGCAATTCTTTCCCGGGCAGTCTGCCCCGGTTGTCTCAGATCCGCGCGTGCACCTGCACTACGCCGATGGCCGGTACTTTCTTAAAACCGTTCGCGACACATTCGACGTGATCATTCTTAATGTGCCCGACCCGCAGACCGCGCAGTTGAACCGGTTCTACACGGCCGAGTTCTTTCGCTCCGCTCGCGACCACCTCGCGTCAGGCGGACTGCTCGCCCTGCAACTGCGCTCGTCGGAGGATTACATCAGCCCCGACCTGGGGGAATACCTGCGCTGCATTCACCACACGCTGCGGGAAGTCTTCCCTTACGTTGTTGCGATCCCCGGCGAAACCATCCACTTCTTCGCCGCTACGCGACCCGATGTTCTGACGGACAATCCCCAAACGCTGATGGCAAGATTGCAGGCGCGGAATCTGAAGACACAGTATGTTCGGGAATACTTCATCCCATTCCGGATGATGCCTGATCGTATGGAGCAGGTCCGCGAGCAACTGCGGCCGCTGCCCTCGACGCCCGTGAATCGCGATTTCGAGCCGATCGCCTATTACTTCGACGTTGCGCTCTGGAGCACGCAGTTCAAGCTGGGCTATTCCCGCTGGTTCCGAGCCGCCGCGCGCATCACTTTTACGGGTGTCATCGATGCGGTTCTGGTTGTCACATTGTTTGTGGCGGTTCTTCTGGCGTTTGTGCCGCGCCGCGAGAAGCTTGTCCGTTCTTCCGCGGCGTGCTGCATGGCTGCGACCGGATACACCCTGATGGCTCTGCAGATTTTCCTGCTGCTGGCATTCCAGTCCGTCTACGGTTACGTTTACCACCAACTCGCGATCCTCATTGCCATGTGCATGGCGGGTATTGCCTTCGGAAGTTGGCTGGGCATCCGCCGCACTCGCTCCAGCGATCGTCCACCCTACCGCACCATCACAACCACGCAGTTCCTGCTCGGCCTTTCCGGCCCTGCGCTGATATTTGTGGTTAGCTTGCTGTCGAGGATTTCTGGGATGGCGACAACCTGGCTGGCCGCGCAATTTGTCTTCCCTGCGTTGGCCGCTCTCTGCGGAATGCTGGGGGGCTATCAATTTCCTATCGCGACGGAGATCTACCTTTATGACTATGACTATGATGATGCCCGCGGCGGTCGATCACGGCTGGGTACACTCTATGCCATCGACCTGCTGGGCGGATGCGCGGGCGCGCTTTTGTTAAGCAGTTACTTCATCCCGGTGTTTGGCTTTTGGAAAACGGCCTGGCTCAGTGCGGCGGTAAACCTGGCGCCAACCTTGCTGGCCGCGCGGGTAAGCCTGGAGGCAAAGAGGTCTCAGGCGTAAGCGCTTGCGGCCTCTTTTCGCCGAATACCACCGCGGTAAACATGAAGATGTCTGTGGTCTCATCCTTCCAGCAACCGGAGTGCATTCCCGCTTTCATGCAGGTTTCTTCCAGAAACCGCTGGCGATCCCATTTTTCGTCCACCGGCACTTGCGGAAGCAAAAGGCCCTCGTACGCGCCGTTCTTCATCAGTAAACCGTGCTGGCCAACCTTGATCTGTCGAACGTCGAGCACGCGCCGAAGGGGCGACAGCACCGAGACTTCATAATCAATTTGCGACAACTCGGAAGGCGATACCGGCCGGAATCGGGTATCGCGCAGGGCGGCCAGCGTGGCCGTGTCGCGCACGGTTACGTAGAGAGGTTTAGCCGCCGAAGTATAGCCGATGCACCCCCGCAGTTCCCCCGATTTGCGCAGGGTCACGAATGCGCCGCGCTCCTGATTCAGCACCTCGCTTGCGCTCGCGGCTGGTTCATACGCCTTCTTCTCCCGTACCGCGTACTCCACTGACTTGCGAGCCAGAGTGAGCAGTTCGTTCTTCTCGTGGCTATTCAGTGAAAACTGCGGCTCCACGGTCTTTCCGCTTGGAGTTTTCAAAAAGACGTCCGCGCTGTATCCGACCACGCGCGAGTGATCGCCGGTGATGTCGCCTGAATTGGCGTACTTGAGCACCAGGGCTTGGTTCGCTCCCATGCGCTCGGCGGCAATCATCGCGGCCACGATGGGCGCGCCGCCGCAGGCTTCCCAAATCCGCGCCTCAAAGTTGCGCGACATGCTGAAGTAGTCCCACGCCTGCAGCGCATCCAGCGTTTTATGGTCGATCTTCACCGCTTCGTCGTAAGGGTGATAGTGCGACAGGTCGGAACTGGCCACAATCAGCGTGTCTTTGTCTTTGCCCTGGATCAGCTTTGCCAGAGCCACTCCCAGCACGCGGCTGCTTTCATAACTCCGGTCTCCCATGACGACGGGCACGAGTTGGAAATCACCCAGCACCCGTTGCAACCACGGCAACTCCACCTCGAGCGCATGCTCAGCACCCTCCTTGGTGGGAGTATGTCCCTGGCTGGAGAATTTGATGGTTCCGCTCATCTGCACGAGTTGTTTTGCAAATGCCTTGTCTACCGGGACTGTTCCCAGCGGCGTTGCGTACGCGTCACCGTCATAGACGGATGTGAAATCAAAGGCCGCGTAGTGCGACGGCGCAATCACGACCACGCGCGAAAATTTGCGCCCTTTCAGCGCCGCGTACGTGTAGGCAGCGACCGGGCCAGAGAACTGATAACCGGCGTGAGGTGCAACCACGGCAAGGATCGGGTCGTTAATCGGCGGCGGAGACGCATGCGCCAACATGTCATCCATCATCGCCGAAAGTGTCTTGGGGTCGGCCGGATAGAAGCCGCCGGCCACCGCGGCTGGTCTCACGTTTTCTTGCTTGACGTTTTCTTGTCTGACGTTCTGGGGACCGGCAGCACGGACGTGTTTCAGCACCGCAATCGCCGTGATCGCGATGAATAGGGCCGCCAGCCAATAGACTTTGGAACGCATTCTGACATTCATACGCGAACCCTCCTCTCGCGCTCTCAGGCGTGCCAAACACCAGGGATCGGTTGCTGGCAGAACGGGCAACTGCCCTTGCGGATCAGCATTTTTGTCGCCGTCAATCCTACGCGCTCCACCAACATGCGGTGGCACTTCGGGCAGTAGGTATTTTGCGCAGGATGTCCTGGTACATTCCCGATGTAGACGTAGTGCAACCCCTCGGCGTCGGCCATCGCCTTGGCACGCTCCAGGGTGGGCACCGGCGTGATGGGCAGGTTCTTCAACAGGTATTGCGGATGAAATTGCGTGAAATGGATCGGGACATCCACGCCTAGGTTTGTCTTAATCCAGCGAGCCAGGCCGCGGAATTCGGAATCGCTATCGTTAAGAGTCGGAACCACCAGGTACACGATCTCCGTCCACTTATTCATCTTCCGCAAGGTGACCAGCGAGTCCAACACCGGCTTCAACTCGCCGACGACTACATCCTTGTAGTAAGACTCAGAGAACGCCTTCAGATCGATCTTGACCGCGTCCATCTTTCCGTACGCCGACTTCAGCGCCTCCTCCTGCATGTAGCCATTCGACACAACCACGCTGCGGACGCCGGCTTCGTGCCCGGCATCGGCACCATCCATAAGAAATTCGCTGAAGACCACTGGCTCGCTGTAGGTGTAGGCAATCGTCGGACAGGCGTTCTGTTTCGCCAGTTCGGCAACCAATTTCGGGGGCGCGTAGTCGGCGGGAACCTGCTCCGGACGCACCTGAGAGATGTCCCAGTTCTGGCAAAACTTGCAGTTGACGTTGCACCCCGCCGTGGCCACCGAAAAAGCCAGCGTCCCCGGCAGGTAGTGGAACAGGGGCTTCTTCTCGATAGGATCAATGTGCGCGGCGCACACCCGCGAGTGCACCAGCGTGTAGTAGATCCCTCCGCGATTCTCCCGCACCCCACAATAGCCGCGTTCCCGGTCTCCCACCGTGCATTCGCGTGGACACAGCTTGCACTTGATCCTCTTGTTGTTAGGAAGTTTTTCGTAGAACTTTGCCTCGACCGTGAATCGGGCATCGTCCTGCTTTTGCGGACCCGCCCACGCCGGGATCGCGACCAGACGCGGCGCGAATTCACAGACGCCGAGAGCTGCTCCCGACGTCATAGCGCATCGCAAGAACGACCGCCGATCGAGCTTACGCGTCATGTTGCACCCTCAATCACTGAGAGTAGCGCCGCTGTCCCGGCGGCTGTCCGGCTGGCGTCCTCGCCCGCCGTACCGATGGCGAGACGCCCTCGGGACAGCCGGCAAGATGCCGGCGCCACTCGGTACTACACCTCGACCACCGCAATTCTTTTCGGATCGTTCGTGCCCAGCCGGTGCAGCGCATCGGCAGCGGTCGCGATGTAATGTGGCGCTCTTTTGTCGCCTTCCAGCGTCTTCAATCCCTTTTCGGTGCGCTTGCGCTCGATAATTTGCCACCCGGTGTAGTCGAGCGCGACGGGATCCTGCGAAACGATCAGGCCATTGTTCTTCCAACTGTATTCCGGCTTGTATCCCGGGCCGCCTTCGAAGCAGGCCGTGGTCGCGTCGCAAATGGTCAATCGCATCTTGGTTCTGATTTCCGGCAACATGTTCAAGTCTGCGATGTACGGATTGCAGCCGTTGGGGTGGTACTTGTTCGGGTTATGAATCACGCCATACATGTTCTTCAAAGCCATGGTTACGCCGGCACCGTCATGGTCTTTCAGCACCGGGACATTGATCAGGACGTTGCAGCGCTCGGTCAGAATCCTAGAAAGCCGGCTGCCCACACTGCCATGCGTGACCAGTTCTTGTTCGTAATCAACGCGATCGGTGCCGAAGCATTGCACACGGTTTCCGCCCGTCACCACACGAAATCCAACGCGTTCCAGTTCCTCGCTGTCGCGGTCCCAGACCACGATATCGCTCGCCTTGATTCCGGCCTCCTGCAACCGTTCGCAAATGGCTTCGACGAGTTGAACGTTGCTGGAGAGTCCGCGTCCTCCAAGTGCGTTCACTTTCACCCCCACCATCTCACCCGGGCGGACCAGCTTCTTCCACGGTTCAAGGGGATTATCGCGGTCGAAAAGAGCCTGCATAGCGCGATCGAGGAGCGTCAGCATCCGGTGCGAATCCACTGTGGCCCCCGCGCCGCGCAGCATGGCATCGTGCGCGACCACAACCCTCGGTTTCGCGAGCGCCGTTGCTTGTAGTTGCTGTTGTTGTTCTGCCGGTGCCAGCAGTCCCATCCTGCCGCTGGCGCCCAGAACCGCGGCGCTGGTGAGGCACTTCTTCAGAAAATCTCGTCGATTGGCGCTGCGCGTTGCACTCATGAGGGTTCTCCGGTGAACCCACGACCAATTTCGAGGATGGTCAAACCACCTATACCGCAATCCGTGTAACTTTTCAGTGACGGACAGCACTTATGGCGATCGTCATTTGGCAAGCCGCAGCTCGATGCCTTGCCCGAGCTGCAAGAGTGCCTGCTCTGTTCCCGCCGAGTCATCAAAGGCAACAATTCGCACCAGAAAAGCTCCCTTGCGGAATACCAGGCTCTGGCCGTGCAAACGTGCGGCGTCTCCCAGTTGAATCGGGTTCCCATCGACCGCCGGCTCCGATTCAAGAATCTTCGCGGCGCCCTCCGCATTGCCCATGGTGTAGATGTCTACGGTCGCGTCGACCTTGTTCTGGAACTTGTAGTCGGCGGTTGACACTCTCTGCACTCCAGCTTTCAAATACCGTTCCGCCTCGCCGTCGATGTATTTCCACAGATCTACGGCCCCGAAGGTCCGTGTGTCCCCACTCTTCGCCCAGCCCGCAACCTGATTGGACGCGGGAAAAAACGACGTATCCGCCCCCGCTTGATGTTTGCATCCGGCGTTCAGCAGCAGCGCGACACCGAGCATGATCAACAGCACTCTACGGGCATTCATCTGGGCCTTTCCTTGCCCCGGTTCAGCAGGATCTGGTTCGTGCGCGAGCGGCTCTCGCCAACACTGGTCACGTAAACTGCGGGCCGATCCTGAACCGGGCAGGCGTACTCGCACACCCCACATCCCACGCAGCGATGAGGATCGACAAACGGTTGTTTTACCTGCTGCAGATGGCCCCCTGCATCCGCGACTTCGGCGGGCTGCAGGTAGATGGCCTTGGGCGATGTCGGACACCACTCCTCGCACACAATGCAGGGAGTAGCCGTAGCCCAAGGCAAACATCGTCCGCGATCCAAGAACGCTGTCCCAAGACTGACGGGTTTGGCGTCGCCGTCCACCCGCGCCTCCCACCCCTTCTCTTTCGCCGTGATCTCCCAGATTGCCCCGGTAGGACAAACCTGCGAGCACAGCACGCAACTCGTCTCGCAGTAGCCAATCCGCGGCACCAGGACCGGCGTCCACAGCCCTTCCAGCCCCGCTTCCGTAAACGCCGGCTGCAGCGCGTTGTTGGGGCACACCTTCATGCACTCGCCGCACCGTATGCAGCGCGACAGAAAGTACTCTTCGTCCAGCGCCCCCGGAGGACGCAACAACCGTTCGTGGCGCTCAACCGCGAACCCCGGCGTGCTTCGCAACAGGGGTACCACGGCCGCTCCCGCCGCCAATCCGGTGAGCACCTTGCGTCTCTGCAGGTTCACACCGATCGACTTTTGGGCGGGGAAAAACTTGAACTGCAGGCCGTGCTCCGGGCAGTCGTCAATACAGTTCAAGCAGAGATGGCACTCCGGTTGACGCCACGGAACTCCGCCGATCGGATCATCGCCGCCCTGGCAGCGCAGCAGGCACCGGTTGCAGTCCTCGCAATGTTCCGGAGTCTTGACCAATCCAAGAATCGACCAGCGCGACACCATCCCAAGCAAAGCGCCCAGTGGGCAAAGCGCCCGGCACCAGAAACGCGTCACACGAAAATTCAACGCCAGAAGAAAGATGAAAATGATGCCAAGCCAAATCCCTTGCCGGAAGTACGGCTGTCTGAAACTGAGCAGCAGTGCTCCGAAAATGAAATGCAACCCGCTTCCTGCCATTTGCACCGAAGCAAATCGGCTGTGTTCCATCGCGTACAACCCTGCGTTCAGGGCATAGTTGGTTCCAGGCAAAATGGAGAGGCCGAGTGAGCGCACCAGCAATGAGAAAGGATCCAGCCATCCGACGATCCCCGTGCCCAATACGGCGACGATTAAGGCCGCGACCAAGAGGTAGTACTTCGTTGTCTGCCAGCGCTTGTAGCGGTTCGATTCAATCAGTTGCTTTCCACGTTTACGCTCGGATTTCAGGCTGCTGAAGAAGTGGTGTATCGAGCCCAGAGGACAAATCCATCCGCAGAAGAAGCGTCCGAGCAACATGGTCGGAACGAGAACCACAAGGCTCCACAACAGGCCGCGGTAGAGCGCGCGGCTGGAGAGCGCATTCGACAGCGCTACCAGCGGATCAAATTGGAAAAACAGCTGCACCGGGTAGGGAAGCCGAATCGCGTCCCCGCCGGCATGCAGCGATCCGCGGAACTCCGTGCGTAGCAGAAGGAACAGAAATAGAGAGAAGAAAATAATCTGCGAAAGCCAGCGCCACCTTGTCGGCTTAAGTCGCACCTCGTACTCCTCGCATCTCCGCGCAGTGGATCGGCGCGGCGCACACTAAACCGTCGGCGCGTTCTGCGCGCCTGGCGCTGCACCCCCAATGTTCTGCCAGGCGACTTCCGCTTTCTGTGACCAAGATCACTGGTTGTGGCCCGCACGCGCCGGGCTCAATCTGGGCGCTTCCCCTCGTGATGGCATCCACCACCGTCAGAGTAGAGGCGGAGGACCAGGCTCGCTGCGTCACAGCCGTGATTGACGGGGGTCACTGCGGGCCGACCTAGACAGGGAGTACGGTGAAAATGGCTTTGTTTGCTCCGTTGCTGCGGTTTCCAAGTGTGCGGCTGGCTTGGCTGAACGTTGCCGGACGCACACCAGGAGGGGACAAGCCCATGAGCCATCCACCCTCTTACGATGAACTCAACGCGAATTTTGACTGGGCGATCGCTGAGCGCGAGCTGGGCTATCGACCGGGCGATGTCATCAACATCGGTTGGATGTGCAGTGATCGCCTGTGCCGCCTGGGACTGGCTCAGAAACTGGCGTTGCTCTGGGAAGACTATCAGGGCAACCAGAAGCGCTTCACCTATAACGATCTTCGTGTCTGCTCCAACACCATCGCCCATTTCCTGTCCGGCCTGGGAATTCGCCCCGGCGAGCGGGTATGCCTCTTTCTAGACCGGGTGCCCGAGCTGTACGTCGGATTTCTGGGCATTCTGAAGATGGGCGCGGTGGCCCAACCACTGTTCTCAGCTTTCGGAGACGAATCTCTGTGTGTCCGGCTCAAAGACGCCGGGACGGCAGCGATCATTACGCAAAAGAAACATCTCCATAAGATCCGCAAGATCCGGGAGCAACTCCCGAACCTGCGGTACGCCATCGTGGTGGACGCACCCCAGGCGTCTCTACAGGAACGCGAGACGGCCTTCGCGATGGAGCAAGCGTCGCCCGTCCAGGACTTCCCAATCTACCCGACGAAGGCCGAATCTCCGTCGGTTCTGCACTACACCTCTGGCACTACGGGTCAGCCCAAGGGTGCGCAGCACGTCCATTACTCGATTATTGCGCAGTATCTCACCGCGAAATGGGTCCTCGGTTTTCAGCCGGACGACATTTATTGGTGCAATGCCGACCCGGGTTGGGTAACCGGCACGTCCTACGGCATCATCGGCCCCTGGGCGAACGGGATTACACAAGCAGTTCTGGACTCCGGTTTCAACGCCGGAAAATGGTACGAGTTCATCGAGAAGTACCGCGTTACCGTCTGGTATTCAGCGCCAACTGCCATCCGCCTGCTGATGAAGGAGGGAGCGGAAATCATCCGCAAGCATGATTTATCCAGCCTGCGCCATCTGGCCAGCGTGGGCGAACCTCTGAACCCCGAGGCCGTGAACTGGTCGAGAGAAGTCTTCGGAAAACCGTTCCACGACACATTCTGGCAGACCGAAACTGGCTGCATCGTAATTGCGAACTTTCCCGGGATGGAAATCAAACCCGGCTCGATGGGGAAGCCGTTTCCGGGAATCACCGCGACCGTGTTAGACCCAAAGACCTACGAACTGGTGAATCGGGCCGGCGCGGCAGGTCTGATTGCGCTGCGCCCAGGCTGGCCGTCGCAGATTTGTGGCTATTGGAACAATGCCGCCGGATACCAGGCCAAATTCAGAAATGGATGGTACCTGTGTGGCGACCGTGCCTCCATCGACACGGACGGCTATTTCTGGTTCATGGGGCGCGATGACGACGTCATCAACACCGGCGGGCACCTGGTCGGCCCCTTCGAGGTCGAATCGGCTCTACTAGGATGCCCGGCCGTCGCCGAGTCTGCCGCCGTCGCGAAACCTGACCCCGTCAACATGGAAGTTGTGAAAGCGTACGTGACTGTTAAGCAAGGTTTTCAACCATCCGACGACCTTGAACTGGAAATCATGAACCATATTCGCAAGCGGTTATCGCCGCTGGCCATGCCCCAGGAAATCGAGTTCGTCGACTCATTGCCCAAGACGCGCAGCGGCAAGATCGTGCGCCGCATCCTGCGCTGCAAGGAGTTCCATGAGCCCGTGGGCGATCTTTCCACCATCATGGACGACTAAACAGAGGCTCGTTATGGACGAAATCACGCAAGCAGTTCGCGCTTACATCGTGCGGGAATACCTGGAAGAAGGGGATGACCGAACGATTACCGAGACAACGCCCCTGATTTCAGGTGGCATTGTGGATTCGTTTTCCATGGTATCTCTGCTTCGCTTTCTGGAGAAGAAGTACTCGATTGACATTCCCGACGAATGCGCCACCCCCGAAGCTTTCGACACCGTCGAGCGCATCGTGGGGCTGGTGCGACGTTTTCAGAAGGCTGAAGTCATCAGGAACTAGACCGTGCCCGCTGCCGGACCCGGTCCGGCGTGGGCACCCCACTGGAAAGAAATCTTGTGAAGCGAGGCGCGTCATGGCTTTTGCCGATGCAGTTCGCCACCGCTATCAGACCGATGTCGAGGGAATAAAAGTTGCCGGCCTGTTCAAAGAGGAGAGGTATATCCACTCGCCGCAGTCCTCGGAAATTGAGGTGGAGTTCCCGATGGGCTCGGCAATCAGAAAATGCATCAATGTTTGTGCCAACAACTACCTCGGACTCTCCAGCCACCCCGAGGTGATCGCCGCCGCGCACGCAGGATTGGACGCACGCGGCTACGGCATGTCCTCCGTGCGTTTCATTTGCGGTACGCAGGACATCCACCGCGAATTGGAGAATCGCCTGACGAAGTTCCTCGGCACCGAAGATACCTTGCTGTTCCCCTCCTGCATGGACGCGAATGCCGGCTTCTTCGAGGCCTGCCTGAATGAGCAGGATGTCATGATCGCCGACCGGCTCGTTCACGCCTCCATCGTCGACGGAATGCGTCTGTGCAAGGCAACGCAAGACACCTACAAGCACTCCGACATGGGGCATCTGGAGGAGAAGCTGCAGGAACACCAGGACAAGCGGTCGCGCATAGTGATCACGGACGGCGTGTTCTCGATGGACGGCGATACCGCCAAGCTGGCCGAGATCGTCGCGCTGGCCGAGAAGTACAACGCCATGGTGTTCGTGGATGACTCGCACGCCACCGGCTTCATGGGCAAAAGCGGACGTGGGACGCACGAGCACTGCGGCGTGCTCGGCAAGATCGATGTCATCACTACGACGCTGGGAAAAGCGTTGGGCGGTGCTTCCGGAGGCTGCGTCAGCGGCCGCCGCGAGCTGGTGGAGATGTGCCGTCAGCGAGCGCGTCCTTACCTGTTTTCGAATGCCGTAGCGCCGGTGATCGTGGCGGGTGCGATCAAGGTACTGGACTTGATCAGCGCTTCCACCGATCGTCGCGACAAACTGGAACGGAATGCCCGGTACTGGCGCGGCTTGCTCAAAGAGGCTGGTTTCGATCTGAAGGAAGGCGATGCCCCGATCGTGCCAGTCATGCTCTACGACGCCAAACTCGCGCAAGACTTTGCTCGCGATCTCTTTGACGAGGGCGTGTACGCCATTGGGTTCTTCTTCCCGGTCGTGCCTAAAGGGCAAGCCCGGATTCGCACGCAACTGTCCGCGGCTCACGATAAACACCATCTGGACGCCGCCATCGAGGGTTTCAAGAGAGTAGGGAAGAAACACGGCATTCTAGGTTTGGGAAAAAAGGAGCTCATGGCGAGAGCCGTTGCGTAACCGGCGACTGATCTCTTGATGAGAGCAGCCGAGCGCCCGCGCCGAGTTCATTGGGCAGTCAACTCCGTGACGATTTCAGGAGGAAACGGAGGTCGCATGCTTTGTGCAGAGCTTGAGGAACTGGAAGCGGAATTCGATGACATTCTTACCGCACTCGAGAATCCGTACCTGACCGAGCGGGAAAAACGCTCCCTGCAGGTCGCGTATTCCCGGCTCAGTCGCACCATCAAGGATCACCAGGAGCATGGTCATGAGGGTGGCCCCTGCTTCGAAGAATAGCGGACTCCCCACTCGCATGAGGAGCGACCTTCGTGCTTAACACGTTCATGAACGCAAAGGAGAACTTATGACAACCGCGACTTTGAAAGCAACCAAGGTCTTCAGCTATCTCCGGCCCGAGGAGATCGATATCCTCAGTAACTACGCGAGCACCGAGCAATACAAAGCCGGCGCAATCGTCTACCGCAAAGGACAGCCCGCCGCCCGTGCGTACGTCTTACTCGAAGGGGACGTTGTGCTCCGCGCTCCCACTCCAGCGGGTCACGGCATTGTGATCGAAGAAGTGGGTCCCGGTACGATGATTGGGGCTAGCGTGCTGCTGGGGGAGACCTATATGGTGACGGCCCAGTGTGTCACCAACTGCAAGATCATGACCATCGGCAAAACCGCCTTAGAGCGGGTCATGGACGCCAATCCGCAAATGGGACTGGTCATTGAGAAGTACCTGGCTGAGCATTACTACCAGAGAAGTCTCGACCTCATGCACATGCTCGAAGGCCTGATACGGGGAGAGCCGCCGGAGGAGTTGAAGCGGGGAGGACCTCTACCCGTCGTGTGAGACCCACGATGAGGTCGAGGCCGAAGACCGGAGCGGTGGTTCCTTAGATGCGATACCAATCTCCCCGCGTCAGCGGCAACCCGCTGTCGCCTTGCCGCGGCTTAGCCAGGAGTGTCTGGTACAGGTTCAGTCGCCCCGTGCGGAATCCATGGGCCGAGCCGGCCATGTACAGGCGCCATATCCGGTAAGTTGTTTCATCCGAGATTCCACGCGCCTGCTCGGCATGGGCATCCAGACGCCGGACCCAGTGGTGGAGCGTTAATGCATAGTGCTCGCGCAAACTTTCCACGTCCCGAACCTCAAACCCGCTCTGTTCCGCCGCTCGAAGGGTGGTACTGATCGGGACCATCTCCCCATCGGGAAAGACATAGCGGTCGCTGAACGACGGGCCCCGCCGGTGGTAGGTGGCGTTATACGCAATCCCATGGTTCAGAAATACTCCGCCCGGCCGCAATAGCTCGTACGCTCGGGCGAAGTATTCCGGCAGCAATGCCTCTCCCACGTGCTCAAACATCCCCACACTGACAATCTTGTCGTATCGCTGACCATGCTCAAGGTCGCGGTAATCTGCAACCTCCACCCGGCAGCGGTCACTCAACCCCGATTCCCGCAGCCGTTGTCGGGCGAGTTCCGCCTGCGGCACGCTCAGCGTGATTCCTACCGCTTCCACGCCATAGTGAGCAGCCGCGTGCACAATCAATCCGCCCCAACCGCAACCAATGTCCAAAAGACGCTCGCCACGGCAGAGCCGCAGTTTTCTGCAGGTGTAATCCAGCTTCCGTTCCTGAGCCGAATCCAGATCTTCTTCCGGGGTGGCGAAGTAAGCGCAGGAGTAAACCATGCGCGGATCGAGCCACAGCGCGTAGAACTCGGCCGGAAGATTGTAGTGATAGCTGACCGCTTGCCGGTCACGCTCTCGAGAATGAAGCGATCCGCTGAAATTGGCTGGTCGCCGGTCCTTATGAACGCGGTCGCTGACCGGCAACATCTGCAATCGTTTCGCAAGATCAAAAGTCTGCCCCAGGTTGCGTTCCTGTCCAAGCATGTAATCCGCCAACTGGAAGACCGCTTCGATGTCGCCCTCGATGTCGAAGTCATCATAGACGTACGCTTCTCCCAGCGTGAGCTCGCTGGGGCAAGAGAACATCGCGCGCAACGCTCCCGGATGCTTGAGCACCAACGTGAAGCGCGGATGCTCTACCGCTCCCCAGGTGGTGCCATCCCACAGCCGAACCTGAAAATTTCGATTGGGGTAGTCTTTCAGGAGCGCCTCCAGGAACTCGGCGCTCGCCAGGGAAGCCGTTTCCCCGAATACGATGTTCGCTAACGCTGCCATGTGCACCTCCCGGCACCGATGCCGTACTCTGTTCTTCCGAAAGTCAGCCTTCCGAAATAAAGCGGTCTAAAACGTCCGGAGACCTGCGTACAAAACTAGTCATACGGTCCCCCCCCGAAAATTTCGCTGCGTCCGGCAGGTGCCGTCGTTCAGTCTGTTCCTGCGCCCTTCTCGACGGGGACGCCGGGTGATCCTCGTTCATCGAGGCACCTTGAATTCTTCACTCAGGCGGCAGTTCCGACGTTGTTCGGGGCAGCTGTGGGGAGCTCGAATTTCAGCACTCCCCCCTGCAATTCGACGACTGCGCGCTCCGGCATCACCTCCGTTGCCAGGTCGACAACTTCCAGGATTTGGGCGGGATTCAGGCTGGTCCGCCCGATGGTTCCATCCTTGGCTTTCGTCCCACTCGTCTTTTTCTCACCCAGAATCGAGATGCGACTCGGCTCGATGCTAACTTCAAGTTCAGTCTGGTCAAAGCCGGCGACGTTAGCGCGAACACTGATCCGGCCTTCGGATTCTGACATGGAAACCGATGCCGGGCACAGCAGTTCAGATTCCGCTCGGAACCAGTCTTCCTGATCGTGACCATGCTCCTGGCCGCGCGCTTCGAACAACTCATGGGCACGCCGCGAAATCGCAAGCTGCACCCTTTGCACTTTCCGTTGGAGATCTGCAGGATTGGATGGGTTTAGCAGCACCGCGGGTCGATCAGACTTGGGTTTTGCTGCCCTTTGAGATTTCATAACACCCTCCTTCGAATGTTGCCGTGAAGGAGCATCGCTCGGCCTCTTGTCGCGGGCGGCACAGGCTAGGGCGAGCTGTCATGAACTCTCCTGTGCGGAGGCACAGGACACACTTTCACATCTTCCATTCTCAGCAGAGGTTCCCTCGCATGCCGTGATGCGCGTCACCCGTGCCTGTGTTCCTGCGCAAACTGGGGAGGGCGGCGGGTTGACCCGAGATGATCGGAA
This sequence comes from Terriglobia bacterium, assembly GCA_020073215.1. Classification (GTDB taxonomy): domain Bacteria; phylum Acidobacteriota; class Terriglobia; order Terriglobales; family Acidobacteriaceae; genus Acidiflorens. The sequence continues at coordinate 29,241 of JAIQFO010000015.1, forward strand.
GACGGACGCGTTTGCCGGCGAATTTCCAATCAGAAAAGATGGGCGGAACGCCGGCGAACCGCTAGCGCTTCTCTTGTTCCGCGATTGGAGTGCCAGCGAGACGTAGTCCCGGTGGAAATTCCGGTTCTGCCGACCCGTCGGTTCGCGCGTCGGAGGCCGCGAAGTTCAGGCCGGTTCTTGTGTTGTGGTCGATCGCCTGGCCTCGTCCCATGTAGAGCGAGAAATCGCCGCGGACCTCGAGCTGATGGCCCATGTTCGTGAGTTGTTGGCGCACTTCGGCGGGCACGCGATCCTCGATGGCAATGTTGCAGCCGATATCGAAATTGCTGCGTACCGTGAAACGAGCCGTCTCCATGGCGACTTGAAGATTCATGCCGTAATCGACCACATTGGACACGAATTGGGCGTGCGCGAGCGGCTGGTTGGCGCCGCCCATGATACCAAAGCCGATGTGGTCGTCGCCTCGCTCCATGAAGGCCGGAATGATGGTGTGGAATGGGCGCTTGTGACCGGCGAGCGCGTCCGGTTTGGCCGGGTCCAGCATGAACAAGGCTCCGCGATTCTGCAGCGCAAATCCCATACCGCGTACGGTGATGCCCGAGCCAAAACTTGAGTAGTTGCTCTGGATGAGCGAGACGATATTGCCCTCTTTGTCCACGGCCGTGAGGTATGTCGTGTCACTTGCCGGGGGCCGCCCGGACTCCACATCGCAATTGGCTTTCCGGGGATTGATCAGTTGCGCGCGCTGCTTCGCGTATTCCTTCGAGAGCAAGCCGGCAACCGGCGCCTTGGCGAACCGGGGGTCGGCGTTATACCGCGCCAGATCGGCGTAGGCCAACTTCATCGCTTCGATTTTCTTGTGCAACTCTTCGCCGCTGAGCGGGCCGGCTTTCGCCGGCGAGAACTGCTCCATGAGGTTCAACATTTCCAGCGCCGCCATGCCCTGCCCGTTTGGCGGCAACTCGTAAACTTTCCATCCGCGATAGCTAATGGAGATTGGCTCGACCCACTCCGCCGAGTAATCCTTCAGGTCTTCCGCTGTCATCGTGCCGCCAAGTTCGCGCGAGGTGGCGAGAATGGCTTTCGCGATTTCGCCGCGGTAGAACGCCTGCGGACCGCCTTCGCCAAGCAGACGGAGCGCTTTGGCAACTTCGGGGTTTCTGAAAATGTCCCCCGTCTGAGGAGCCTCGTCGTGGACGAGGAATACGCGCCGGGTTTCCGGGTCTTTCTTCAGCTTCGCGCGAGCGGCAGCCCGCCAGTCCATGCCGATCAACTCCTGGACCGCGAACCCGTTTTCGGCGTAAAAGATCGCCGGTGCAAAAAGATCCTTCCAAGCCATGCGGCCGAAGCGTTCATGCAGCTGGTTCCAGCCCTCAACCGTGCCCGGCACGGTTACCGTGTCGATGCCGTGCTCGGGCATTTGGGTGACGTTCTTCGATTTCAAGTAGTCGATGGTGAGTGCCTTGGGAGCCCATCCGCTGGCGTTCAAGCCGTAAAGTTTTCCGGTCTTGGCTTCCCAGTAGATAGCGAACAAGTCGCCGCCGATGCCATTCATGTCCGGTTCCATCACACCGAGTACAGCATTGGTCGCGATCGCGGCATCAACCGCCGAACCGCCATGAGACAGGATTTCCGCTCCCGCCTGCGAAGCTTGCACCTGGCTGCTGGCGACAATGCCGTACCGCGAGATCACCATGGAGCGGGCGTTCGTCCGATCTTGCGGGAACGCCAACGTGCCGAAAGCCACCAGCAAAAAGCAATGCAGAAACGGGCGCATATTTCTTCTCCTTTTTCGGATGGAAGGGCATTCTCCGCGGAAGGGTAGGAACATGTCAACGGGGTGTACACCTCACCGCCGGGCCCGAGATCGCTGACCAGGAGCAACCGTGCTACACCATGGCACGCTCGGGCCATTCCCAGAGTTTGCGCCATAGCCTAAGGTAGGGATGAGCAGACTTCGGGGGAGGGCTGTTCAACGACAACGCGCCCCATGACTCAATGAGTCTGGGGCGCTTTCGTTTTTCCACCGTTTTCGGGATCCTGCCGCGAATCCGCAGCCTCGCACGCGCTCTCTCTCCACCACAACCCGGAAATCACCACGGTTACGCTATGCTGGAAGGTTCTCGAAATTCTATTTGGGAATGACTGCTTCCCGCATGGCGAGCCCTCCGCATGAGCATCCCCGGCCCCGGTCGAACCGGCCGCTGATCCTGGCCGCCCAGATTGCTTTCCTTCCGACGGGCATCTTGACCACCCTGCTGAGCCCTATGTTGTCCATACTGATCGCGCGCTGGGCGCTCAACGACACGCAGGCCGGCAGTCTCTTCCTGGTGCAGTTCCTGGCCTCGCTCACGGGCGTGCAACTCTCCGGCATCCTGTTGGCGCGCATGGGGTTCCGTCCTGCATTTCTGTCCGGACTGCTGCTCATGGCCGGCGGCGTGGCTACGCTTTACCTGGGATCGGCCGGACTGGGAATGATTTCAGTCGCCGTGTATGGGCTGGGCCTGGGGTTCATCATCCCCACCTGCAACTTGATGATCGCAGAAATCGCGCCAGGTTCGCGGGCGGCGGCCGTGAGCCTGCTGAATCTCTACTGGGGAGTGGGCGCCGTGCTCTGTTCGCTGCTGGTCGCGTGGGCCAACCGGCACCACTGGATTCCCGTCTTTCTCGCCGCCGTGTCGGTTTTCCTTGTACTTCTGGCGGCGAGCGTGCGCAAATTGCCGTTTCCCCCTGCCGTCAAGTCCACCGGTTCCCCGCTGGCGTGGCGGAAAATCTGCAAGGATCCCACGATATGGCTGTTCGCCGCCGTGTTCTTTCTCTACCCCGGGGCCGAGACCGCGATGGGAGGCTGGATTGGCTCCTATGTGGAACGGATGGGATCTCGTGGCGCGGCCATGGGACCCATGATGCCGGCTTTCTTCTGGTCGGCACTGATGCTGGGCCGGGCGTCGGCCGGCCTCATTCTCAAATACCTGCCGGAGCGGCGCGTGCTGCAACTGGGCTTCGCCGCGGCAACAGCGGGGATCGGGCTGACGCTTTGGTCATCGACCCTGGTGGGCGCGGCTGCCAGTACGCTCGTCACCGGATTGAGTTTCGCGACTCTATACCCCATTACCGTCGCCCGCTTTTCGCATCGCTTCGGAGTCGCCGCCCGGAGCATCGGTTCGCTCATGTTTTCCTTAGCGTCGGTGGGACCGGCGGTGTTGCCCTGGATGGTGGGAGTGATTTCGAAAGCCACCGGCAATCTGCGTACCGGTCTTGCCGTGCCGTTCGCAGCCACGGCGATCCTATTGCTGATCCACATCCAAGACTGGTAAGGAGGACCTCCTGGCTGCTAAGGGCAGTTCTCCATTTGCTGTAGAGGGAAGGCAGAAACGGGGAGGGCACGGCTTGACATCTGGCAGAAAGAGTCGGCCGTGGCACTTGATTTTGGGTGACGCAGCGCTTCAGTGTGTCCGTGAGAACTCGTTTTCGGACAGTACGGTGGAACCAAGGACGGGAAAATGCAGCCCCGGAGGGGCGACCAGCTTAGCCCAGCGCTTCAGTGCCGGGAAAAGTGGAAGAAATCACTCAAGTCCCGGAGGGACGACCGAGTTCTCGCGCACCCACTTCAGCGCTGCCATAACCGGCTTGTCTTTCATCAACGGCTTTTTACCCGCTGAGGGCGTGCATCCGAGAGCATACCGAGAACCGCTCTAATGAGCGCGTTTCCGTTCCAGCAGCACCAGTCCGTGCGCCGGAATCTTGATGGCGACCGATCCATTCTTCAGTTCGTGCACCTCTGGCGCGGAGAGTTCGGCGGCGCGGCGGAGTTGCCGGATTTGTGTCTCGGTGGGATAACGCGGAGAACCCATGGCAAGGTACGCTTGATGCACGTCTCCATGTTCGGGATCGACTCGCCATACCGTGACCTGGGACGCGCCCGTTTCGCGGAACGTTAATTTCACCTCCTTGCCGGTCCCGGCGGTCCCGGGAGCGGCGAGATTCCAGGCCGCAACCACCAGCGTGCCGTCCCGCCGGCGGGTGACCAATACCGAATCCGACGCGACCGCCAGCCGCTCGTCTCCGAGTTGGTGCAGAATCCGGAACGCGTTATAGGCGGGCTTCGGAATTCCCCCGGCCGCGATCAGTCCAAAGCCGCCGTAGAAAGGCTGCTTCACCACCCCCTGCTCCTCAAACACATCGGAGAACGTCCAGTAAGACATTCCGTTGACCCAACCGTCGCACTGGCGGATGGTGTCAGCCAGCCACGGGCCCATGTAGGCCGAGTCGGTCACGTCCGGTTCATTCATGTAGCTGGCATTGAATTCGGTCCAGAACAACGGCAGGCCGGGCATGGGCGAGGCGCTGATCTGGTCGTGAACCTTCTTCACCGCGCGGCATACCATGCGGTCGCGCGGGATCGCTTCCTGCGTGCCAAACACGTCTTCGGATTTGTCGTTTCCATACACGTGCGACGAAACGAAGTCCACCGGAACCTTGTTCTCCGCGCAGTGTCGAATGAAAGCATCGGCCCAGGCAGCTTGCGCAGTGGCGGGACCACCGACCCGCAGACGCGGACTTACCTGCTTGAGCGCGCGCGCGGTGTGATCGTAAAGCTGCCAGTAAGTGGCCTGTTTCGGATCGCCCGCCCAAAAATCAAGATTGGGCTCGTTCCAGACCTCAAAGTACCACTGCGAAACTTCGTCGATACCGTAGCGCTCCACCAGGTGCCGGGTGAACTGGGTGATGAGGTCGTCCCACCGATTCCAGTCTTTGGGCGGCGAGACGTTCTGCTGGTACCAGAACGCATGAAGAGCGTTCTTGTCCGCCGCCAGTTTCTTCGGCATGAAACTCAGTTCGATGAACGGACGCACGCCGTTGGCCAGCAAGCCGTCATAGATCTGATCGACATAAGAAAAGTTGTACAGGGGATGACCCTGCGCGTCCTCGTCGTAGATGCCGACCTCATCATGAAAAATGGCATGGAAGCGCACGTATTCGAACCCGGTAATCTTCTTTACCTCGCGGAGGTCGTCGCGATAGCTCTCGCGCAAAGACAGAACGGCGCGTCCGGAACCAAACATCCGCTCCCAGAAGTGAGGAAAGGGATGAGCCGGGGCGGAGGCGTCGATGACAACCGCGTCGGAGTCCTGCGACGCACTTACCTGAGCCGGAGCCCGCGCTGCCAGGATCACGGAAAAAATGGCAAGAAGGACGAGCCGCGCGCTGGTTCCCATGAAAACGATCCTCGAGGTTGAAAGGGCCGGACGGCGACGCCAGGTTCCGCCTTCCAGACCCCTGGAAATTGCCTGTCCGCGATAAACCTCGACAGAATAACATCAGTCCCCGGGACCACCCACCGGTCTCGATCCCAGCTCTGGGGTCGCCTGTGGTTTTGCCCGCCAGGATGGATAGAGCAACGCCGGCATATCCACGAGCACGGGCGCCTCTGGCGGTTGCCTATCGGACGCACTCGGCGGCGAGAGCATCTCCTCCGCGTTCCCCGCCTGATCGCAACCGGCGTACGTGAATTGCGGCACGATCCGCTTGAGTTGAGCCAGGATGGGCTCGCGCTTTCCTAGCGACATCGCTACATAGAGTTCGTCGAGACTGCGTTTCAGCGCCGGCCAGGCCAGCTTTGCTCCTTCCGCACAGGCGATCTTTTCACAGGCGCTCGGGAAAACCCGCTCCTCGGAATAAAAGAGCTCCTCGAACAGCTTTTCGCCCGGACGCAGGCCGATGAACTTGAATCCCTGGCGGGGTTTGCCGGAGAGGCGAACCAGGGTTTCCGCCAGGTCCGTGATGCGCACCGGTTCCCCCATGTCGAGCACCAGGATTTCTCCCTTCCGGCCGATCGCGAACGCCTGCAAGACCAGGCTCACCGCCTCGGATAGGGTCATGAAAAAGCGGGTGATTTCGGGGTGCGTGATGGTGATGGGCTGATTCTTGCGGATCTGCTCCTGAAAGATCGGAATCACGCTGCCGTTCGATCCGAGGACATTGCCGAACCGCACCGAGACACAGCGCATTCGCTCCAGGGGCCAGGCCGCGAGAATCAATTCTCCCACCCGCTTCGTGCAGCCCATGACGTTCGTCGGGTTCACGGCCTTGTCGGAGGAAATCATCAGGAAGGTGGAACACTTCGTACTCTCGGCCACGTTCAGCAACGACAGCAAGCCGAAAACGTTGTTCCCGACCGCCTCCTCCACATTGTCTTCCATGACCGGCACGTGCTTGTAGGCGGCGGCATGGAAAACCACCTCGACCCCGTAGGTCAGAAAGATTCTGCGCATGCGCTCGGGATGGGTGAAGTCGGCGACACAAAACACCTTGCGATTATTGTGGTAATGGCTGTTGCCGTCGCCCTGCGCCAGTTGATGCTGCAGGTGAAAGATCCCGGTTTCATTCTGGTCGAGGCAGACCAGAAGCTTCGGTTGGTAGGTGCGGATTTGCCGGCATAGCTCGGAGCCGATCGATCCCGCGGCTCCCGTCACCATCACCACGCGGTCGCGAATATGCTCGCCGACCGGCTCCAGATCGAGGTCGACCGGGACGCGTCCCAGAAGATCCGAAAGTGAAACTTCCCGCGACTGCTGCAGGTTGACCCGGCCCGCGATCAATTCCGCGAGGGCGGGGACGGTTCGGAAGGCGGCGTTCGCCTCTTTACAAACCGCCACCAGCCGGCGCATCTGGGCCGGGCTCGCCGAGGGAATCGCAATCAGGACTTCCTCGATTCTTTGCTGGCCGACTATCTTCCCGAGCGCTTCTACCCCGCCTAGCACCGGCACGCCCAGAACCCGCAACCCCTTCTTGAGCGGGTTGTCATCGACACAACCGATCACCCGATAGCCCGTCTCCGCTTGCTGGGTTTCGCGAATGATCATCTGGGCGGCATGCCCCGCGCCCACCAGGAGCAGACGTTTCGAGGCCGAGTCCTCCCGCACCGTTCTCGCCAGCATGCGGGAGAGAACGCGTATCCCCGTCAAAAGCATAAAGGTGATCAACGCCTCCAATACATAAACGGACAGCGGAAACGCCTTCAGTCCCCACCCATAGCGCACGATGAGGAAGAACCAGAGCGAACCCGTGAGGATGGCTTTCATGACGTCCACGGCATCGCTGATGCCCGAGGCCGCACCGTAGGCCAGCAGTTTGGTCAGCGGTCCGGGATATTCGTGTGCGATCACGCTAGCGATCGACCAGGCGGCCAGGGCATGTTCGGAAGGGAACGAGGCGCCTCCCGCTCCGAAGCTCGCGGCGTGCGCTTCGTTCGGACGTGGCCTCTGAAAAGCAAATTTCATGACTTCGCCCACGACGACGCTATTCACCGCCGCTTCGCCCGCCAGAAAACCGGCTTCCCGGCTGTGGCCGTCGTGGGTGGCGGTCCCGCGCAGGTACAGGCTCGAAGCACTCGCGATCATGGCTGCCAGTCCGTAGTTACTGAAGGCGCTGCTGTGGGCAACCGGAGAGTTTCCGAAATGCCGCATAATATCGCCGTCGCCGTCCGCCGCCACCAAGCCCAGGGTTCCGACGCCGAATGGCACCAGCCAGTTTCTGTCTTTATCCAGGGCACGCAAGGCATGAAGATGCAGCGGACGGGTCCAGATTGTTTTCTGATCCAGCAAAAGATTGTGTTCCAGACGCGCCAGGCACAAACCGTGCCCCGCTTCTGATCCTTTCTTTGCCGCTCGATCTTCATTTCGATCTTCATTGGGATCTTCATTGGGATCTTCATTGGGATTGACTCTGCGCGGCTTCGCCCCACCGGCCCCGAGTCCTTGGCGCGTGCGGCTTCGACCCCGGCCGGCGCAGGGGTTCTCGGTATCGGGAGTCGATGCCCAGCCGCGGACGGTGGAACCGAACAGCAGAGCCACGGCCAGCGTCGGACAAAAACGCCCCCGGAATTTGCCGGAAGCAAGCATGTCCTAGAGTGGCCGGCACGGCTGGGTTTGCGGGTTGGGCGGAGCGGCGAAGCCGGGCGGCAGAACGATGCGGCCACCGCGATTCGCCACCGGTTCCAAATCGTCGGCGTCAACTTCCACGGCTACGCTTTGCATGATCACGTCCAGCGCCACCACCACCCGAAAATTGTTTTTCTTGCGGACCAGCACGCCCTCGATCCCCCTCATCGGTCCCGCCTTGATGCGGACTCGCTCCCCAATCACGAGGTAGGGATGAGGTTCGATGTTCCGCTGCCCGAGGCCGGAGCGAAGGGCTTCGATTTCAAACTGCGGAAGTGGCGCCAGAGTTCGTCCAAAACCAACCAGCGACTGTACCCCCGGCACTTCGAGCACGCGCACCCGTTCCCGGGGGTCGATATGCACAAATACGTAATTGGGAAAAAGCGGCAGCTCCAGGTTCATCTCGCAGCGGTTCTTCCACCGATGGCGGGCTCGGTACAGCGGCAAGAACGATTCGATTTGGCGCTCGGCCAAGTGCCAGGCCACGCGTTTCTCGTGATGCGAATTAGTGTAGGCCGCAAACCAGTTCGCGGAAAACTCCTGTGCCGATGCCAACCCGCCCACCTCTTGCTCTCCTCGCGTTGCCACAACCGTCTGCATGACTTGCCTTCCCCAACGAGTGAAGCTTCGCTAGCCCCGCTTAGCGAGGTTCCTTAGAACTTTCATATTTCTAGTTGACAGCCCACGCCCTCTATTGCACGTGCCCTGCCACCGCGTTGCGCGCGTTGGGCTGAGGTTTGTCGTTCTGTTCGTTGTGGTTACGAGTTCGTTGAGCAGCCTTCTTTCTTGCCATTCCCGATGCGGGAACCCGAATCGGGTCGCGGGTCCTGACTGACCGTTCGCCGCCCGCACGCTCAGCCTTTCGAGGTGCACCCCGGGTCCCCAACGCCCTCCGCTCTCGCCGCGACCTCGGCTCCATCGCGATCCCGGCTGTCCGAAAAAGATGCGACCGTTCCCAGCCCGCGCGCCGTGTCCGCAGTTTTCATCACATTTTCGGTGTGAGCGGTCTCACTGAATCCCATCCCGCCTTTCAGCGAAACTGCGATTGCCCAGGGTCGTACGCAATACTCTTCGCTCCGCAACCGAAGGCGAGAGTGCGTAGCTGGAGATGCCCATGGTGCATCAGACAAGCCGTCCGCCATTACCTTAAAGGAGTGACATCACCATGAAACCCGCGCCCGCCACGTCCACCCGGTTAACGACAACCAACCAAACCGCCGGATCTACCAGTGACCTTCAAGAGCAAGTCCGCCGTCGGGCCTACGAACTGTACGAGGAGCGAGGAAGAGTCAACGGGCATGACGTGGCCGATTGGCTGCAAGCCGAGTCGGAGGTGAGGCAGCAGAAGTCGAAGGCCATGGCGGCGTAGAACCAGGCGCCCCCGGCGAGGTTGGTAAATTGAGCCGCCCCCGTTGTATTCTCGGGACGTGCCGCGCTCGCCTGCTCCCCACCGGTCTCCAACTCCCGGATTATTCTTGGGGCTGATCATCACCCTGGCGGCCGTGGTTGCCTACTCGGGATATATCACGCGGCAGATCTCCGGCTTGCGCGAACTGCAGAACAATCTGGTCGACCGCAACCGGAAAGACTCTCTGCAGTTGCTACGCATCCAGAACGATTTGAACTTGCTCGCGCTGGCCATGCGCGACATGCTGGATAACGATGAACCCTATCCCCTGACGGCCTGGTCGGCGCAATTCCAGCGCGTTCGCACCGATCTCGACGACGCGCTGCGCCGCGAACAGCAAGTTGCCCCGGTGAACCGCACCGCCGACCAGGAGCAATACCTGGAGAATTCGGTCGCGCAATTCTGGGACGCCGCGGATCGCACCTTTGCCCTGGCGCGTGCTCCCAACCAGGCCGAGGCCAGGACGCAGATTCGAATCTCGCTCCGCGCCCGGCAGGAAGCGCTGAGCACCGCCGTCTCCCGCCTGCTGGTCCAGAACAACGAGAGCGAAGAGCAAGCCGCGCTGCGTATTTCGCAGATTTACAGCGGCGTGCAACGCCAGGTCTATCTTTTCCTGACGGCGACTCTGGTTGCCATCCTCTTTACCAGTCTTTACCTGATCCGCTCCAACCGCCGTTTGTTCCGGCAACTTGCCGCGCTTTCCGAACAGCGCAGCGAACTTGCCCAGAAGCTCATTGCCACCCAGGAATCCACCTTGCGTCACATCTCCCGTGAACTGCACGACGAGTTCGGACAGATTCTGACGGCCGTGGGAGCGATGCTGACGCGCGCGGAAAAACATTCCCCGGAAAATTCAGACCTGCGCGCGGAACTGCATGAAGTCTGTGAGATTACCCAAAGTACGCTCGACAAAGTGCGCAGCCTCTCGCAGGCCCTGCATCCCGTGATGCTCGAAGAAACCGGACTGGAGAGCACTCTCGACTGGTATTTGCCGGTGGTGGAAAGGCAGGCTGGCGTTCACGTATTCTATGAGAAATCGGGCGAACCTTTTCCTGTCGACGGCAACGCCGCCATTCATGTGTACCGCGTGGTGCAGGAAGCCTTGAATAATTTGACCCGGCATTCGGGGGCCAGGGAAGCGTGGGTCCGTCTGCGGTTTCTTCCGCAGGCTTTGGAAGTCGAAGTAGAAGATCACGGCCGTGGCTTCGAAACGCAGGCCGCGAAGCAGGGAATTGGCCTGGTCGCGATGCGGGAGCGCGCCGAGTTGATGGGCGGCACGGTTGAGTTCTTGCGGCCCCCACCAGCGGCGGGTGGAAAAGGAACGCTGGTTCGATTACGAGTTCCCAGAAAGAGGCTGGAAGGTTGATGCGCATGCCGGACAAAATTTCAGTTTTGCTGGTGGATGACCATAGCCTGGTGCGGCGCGGGTTCCGGCGCATTTTGGAGGATGAGGCGGACATCGCAGTTGCCGGCGAGGCTGGGGACGGCGCGGAAGCAATCCGGCTCGCCGACGAGCTTAGCCCGAAAGTGATTGTCATGGATTGCGCCATGCCCGGCATGAACGGACTCGAAGCTACGCGTCAGATTCTTCGCAAGCATCCCGAGGCTTTGGTGCTCATGCTCAGCATGCATCCGGAGGAGACTCTGGTGCGGCAGGCGCTCGAAGCCGGAGCGCGCGGCTATGTTCTGAAAAATGCGGTCGACCTCGAGTTGGGCGCCGCCATCCGGCGCGTGGCCAACGGCGAAACCGTGCTCGACTCCCAACTCAAGCGTCCGGCGGCGCTCAAAGGCAGCCGTACCGCTGGCCTTACTCCCCGCGAACTCGAAGTCCTGCAAATGATCGTGGATGGCAAGTCCAACAAGCAGATTGCGTCTGCCCTTGACCTCAGTGTGAACACCGTCGCCGTCCATCGGGCCAACATGATGGACGCGTTGGGAACCCACAAGACCGCCGAGCTGGTCGTCTACGCCATCCGCAACGGATTGGTCGACCTGCCGTGAAACGACCTGCCGTGAACCGCCTTGCTCTGAGCCGGCGGTCGTTTCTCTGGGGAATGGCAGGCCTGACCTCAGCCTCTCTGTGGCACGGGTGTCCCACTCAATCGCGTTGGTTTGCGAATCAGTGGGAGCTCGATGCATTCGCCGCCCCCGCACCCAATCCCGGCTTCCGGCTGGTCGACGTGACCCTCCAGTCCGGAATTCGCTTCCTGCACAACAACGGTGCCTACGGCGGCAAGTTGCTGCCGGAAACGCTCGGCTCCGGTTGTGCGTTCCTCGACTACGACCGCGACGGCTGGCAAGACATTCTTCTGGTGAACGGCGCTGACTGGTCCGGACACAAACGCGGCCTTAAGCCGGAGCCCAGCACGCTCAAGCTCTATCGCAATAATCGCAACGGCACGTTTTCCGATGTGACCCACAGCGCCGGGCTCGACCTCGAGATGTACGGCATGGGCGTGGCCGTCGGAGACTACGACAACGACGGCTATCCCGACATCCTTATCACTTGCGTCGGCCAGAACCGCCTGTTCAAAAATACCGGCAAGGGAACCTTTGTCGATGTTACGAAGTCGAGTGGCCTTGGTAACCGCCAGGCGATGAGCACGTCCGCTTTGTGGTTTGATTTCGACCGCGATGGACTGCTCGATCTATTCGTCTGCAACTACGTCAAGTGGTCTCCCGAGCACGACGTGTTTTGCAGCCTCGACGGCAAGCACAAGTCCTATTGCACGCCCGAAGCCTACCGCGGAGAGACTTGTTGGTTGTTTCGCAATCGCGGCAATGGAACCTTTGAAGATGTCACCGCCACCAGCGGAATTTTTGACAGCAGCTCGAAGTCCCTGGGCGTGGCCATGCTCGACTACGATCGCGATGGCTGGCCCGATTTGCTGGTGACCAACGACACGCAGCCCAATAAGCTGTATCGGAACCAGCGCAACGGCACGTTTAAGGACGTAGCCGTAGAGGCCGGCATCGCCTTTTCCGCCGAGGGCCGGGCCCGCGCCGGCATGGGCGTGGACGTAGCCGACTTCGACAATTCCGGTTACGCGGGCGTCGCCATCACCAATTTCGATAACGAAATGACCGGGCTCTACCGGCTCTCCGATGGCGGCAATTATGTTGACGTGGCCATGCCGAGCGGAGTGGGGCAGGCGTCGAAAGATAAGTTGGGATTCGGCTGCGTGTTTCTCGATGCCGATCTTGACGGTGCGCTCGATCTCGCGGTCGTGAACGGGCACATCGACGATACGGTGCGCAACGTCAGCGGCGTTGGTTACGCGCAGCCTCCGCAGCTTTTCCTGAACAGCGGCAAGGGAACGTTTGTCGACGTGGCCGCTGCGATCGGCGGCGGCTTCAGTCAACCCAAGGTCGGACGCGGCCTTGCCTACGGCGATTTCGATCGCGACGGCGACCTTGATCTCCTGGTAACCACCAACAAGGGCCCCGCCTATCTCTACCGCAACGACCAGACCTCCGGCAACCGAAGCATCCGGATTCGCCTGGTAGGAACGAAGTCCAATCGCGATGCCATTGGGGCCGTGGTGAAGATCTTCTCTGGCGGATCGAGCCAGTCACGCCTGGTCAAGGGCGGCTCCAGTTATCTGTCGCAGTCGGAACTGCCCGTAACCTTCGGACTGGGGAAGCGGGACAAGATCGATCGTCTGGTGATCGAATGGCCCAGCGGAAGGACGGAAGAATACAAGAGCCTCGCCGCCGGCCGGGCCTACGAGTGCGTGGAAGGAAAAGGAATCACCGCTCAGCCGGGCTTCTAGAGATTGAGTTCACGGAGGGGCGTGCGCGCCCTCGTCCATGGTTGCGTAGGGACAGCCGCCCTCGGCTGTCCAAGCCGAGCGCAGCTCGGCAGTTGCCGGCGATCATGACAACTCTGAATTCACTGAGGGAGTAGTTTGGTCGATCTCTCACGATCCCGCATAGAGTTGAAACGGCGCCCAGTAAAACGGATTGTGGAATCCGCCCCCCCGGAGCAAGGACAGTTTCGCGGCGCGCAGAGCCGCATCCGGCTCCGCTCCCTTGTCTAATTCGTCATAGAACTTGTCCATGAGTTGCTCGGTGGAGGCGTCGGTCGCTTCCCACAAGGCGGCAACCACGTTGTGGGCGCCCGCCCTAAGGAACGCCCACGAGAGCCCGACCAGTCCCTCGCCCGAATACGCGCGTTCGCCCGCGCCATAGCACGCCGAGATCGTGACCAGGTCGGCCCTTAGGGGATGGCGAATGATGTCGCGAGCGTAGAGCTTGAAAGAGTCGCTGCCGCCCGTGTTTGTCGACGAAGCGGTTCTCGAATACGCAATCCTCGACAGCACAATCGCCGAGTCGAGCGGACTCATCCGGCTCGCCGTTCCATGCGCAACAAAATGGATATAAGAAAACTGCGCGGGATTACTGGCCAGATACGCCGCCGGAGTCGCCTGCTCGCGCGTGAATACCCGCTGCCGCGCCGCCGGAAAATGCCGGGCCACGGTTTCCATCTGGACTGCGGCTTTCGGGAGTTCCGGATACTTGTCGTTCGGCGCGACGCTGTTGCCGACGAGCAGCAGGCTGCGTTTCCTTCCACCGAAGCCTGTGCCTCTACCCGCATCGCCTGTAGAGACGGGGCTTGCCCCGTCTCCTTCCGGAGTGCGCGCCGCGCTCAGCACCCGAAGCGAACTGGCATTGGCAATCGTCACGTCCTCAATCCAATAGTGCAGCTTCGCTTCGGTGAATTTGGGTTCGGGGACCTTTGCTCCGGAGAGCTTGGGTTCCGACGGTCCAGGCCCGGGGACCAGGAGTGTTTCAAAATTCAAGTTGTTCAGGCTGCCATCCGGAATGACGAAAATCTTCGTAACCGGCTTCGTATCAGGGTATCGCCTTAGCGATACCGCGAGCGCCTCGGAATGAGCCGCCCCTTTAGGGGCCACGAGGTGGGCTTTTGTCCCTGCGGGCCGCGCCGCCAGCAACGCTTCCGCCGGCGCGATCAGCGTGCGGTAAAGCCAGCCCCCGTCCGGATCGGCAGATGCGAGAACGTCTTGCGGCCCGCCAAGAGCTTTGCGGTACCGTCCGACCGCCGCATCGATTTCCGCGCCGGAAGGAAGTGTAAACAAACTCGTGTTCCGCGGAGTGATCGCCCACAAGTACGATTGCTTCTCACCCAGCCAATAGAAGAGAACCGTGCCCTCGACCCGCCGGGCAATTTGCTGAGGGTTCAATGGCGGAGGCCCAGCAGAACCTCCCTTGGCGAGCAATCCCAATCCTTCGGCCAGAGTACGGGCGCGGCTGTAGTCGGCCCAGCGCAGCGCGTCGTCCGTCCTTCCGCGTGCCACCAGAAAATGAACGTAGTCGTCGTAGATGCGAGCCGCGTTCGTAAGAAACGACAGCTGGGAGTCTTCATGCCGCACGTCGTCGCGCGCCGCCTCGAATGTGGTGAGCGCTACCCGATATTCGCGCTCCGCGGCATCTGGATGCTTTTCGTCTTCATACAGCCGCGCCAGCGAGTGCTCCGCCTCCCACTTCAAGAAAACGGGGCACATCTTGTCGCGTTCGACCTCGTGGAACGCGCTCTCAGCCGATGCGACGTCGCCCCGGCGAGCAGCGACTTGTCCTTCAACAAGCATGGGGTAAAGTTCATCGACATGGTTCCCGCTCTCTCGTGCGATTGCCAAGGCCCGTTCGGCATACTGGCTTGCCTTGTCGGGATCGCCGGTCTGCATCGCGAGCCGCGCTAGAACGCGCAGCGCGTTAGACATATCTTGCCTGGCTTTGATTCCCGCCGCGAGACCCAAAGCCCGTTGAAACGACTGCTCCGCCAAATCAAGCCGGCGCGAGTCCATATGGATGTAGCCGATGTTCGTGAGTTCATTTTCCTGGTCGAAAACATCTCCGACCTTGGCGGCAGCTTTCTCCGCCTCGACTGATAGAGCCAGGGCCTTTTCGGAATCGCCGAGCCTGTAATATGCCCATCCCGTGTTGCCCTGAGTGACCAACTGGATGACCCTGGCGTCGATGGTCTTCGCAACCTGGTATGCACTTTCCGAGCGATCGATTGCTTCGTCGAAGCGGCCTTGTGCCAGCGACTCATACCCCAGGTTGAGAAGTGAAGTGGATTCAAGATACGGGTCGTTATGGGAGCGTGCGAACACAAGACTGCGTCCATAAGACCTTTCTGCAGAAGACGACTGAGACTGCTCACTGGCGAATATTCCGAAGGCTTGGAAGAGGGCTCCGCAACTCGCAACTTCGGAAGCGTCACACAGTCTTAGTGCATCGTTAAGGGCATGTTCAGACTCTGGAAGCTCATGCATGCGAAGCTTGGCCAGCGCCACCAGTGTCAAGATCGAGACGTCCGAGTCTGGCTGGCCGGAAGGTAGTGGTTGAGATTCAAGGACCTTCAGGGTATCAGCGAAGAGCCCTTGCTCCAAAAGCGTTCTCGCTTCAAGGATTCTGAATTTTCTGGACCATTCCGGATTCGAATTGAGGAATCTTCTGTACCCTTGTCCCGTCTCCTCGCGGCACTTCGTCAGTTCTCCATGGACAAAGTCCTGGTAAGCACGCTCGAAGTCCAACTGTGGAGAACTCCGACGATCACTACATGAAAACATCCCCACTAATGCGAGAAGGAGCAAACATGACTTCAGGGATGAGTGTGTCCGTTGGCCGAAACGCTGCCCCCAGTTACCGTCCCGCCGCCGATGCAGCCCAGATGCATGTTCAGCATGTGCAGCGCGAAATAGTTGCTGTTCTGCGGGCCACCCTCGGTCTTGTCGGACGAGCCATCGTAAGGTGCGATGCCAACTTCGACTTCGGCCAGCGACACGGTCCCAAAGTCCGGAATAAAAATGATATTCCCGAACGTCTTGACTCCCGGAATCGGAATCGGCCCGATGCTTTTGACCAGTGTGCATTCCAGCTTAGGATAGCCGTTCCGCTCCCCTTTCGAGCGTCCATTGGCGCGTTTCTTGAGATCGTCAATGTAGGCGATCTTGGCATCGTACTTTTTCTCCAACTCCTCGGGAAGACCCTTGGCGCCGGCGATGTCGTCGAGTTGGCGCTGGACCCGATCGAGAAAGCCGCGGTCTTGCAGGTAGGGTTTGTCTTCTTTCGGTTTGTCGCCGCAAATGGCCAGGTCGAGTTCCACCTTCACCGGATATCCGCCCACCCGCAGGTTTTCAAAGCGCGTGCCCAGAAACGTCACCTTGGGAACGTGCCCGTGCTTCATGGCATGTTCGGTCGAAACCTGCGCCACCAGACGATCGGCGGTGATCACTTCAAATACATTCAGGCCTTCGAGCACCGAGGTCGACAGCGTCACCCAGCCTGAATGATCGTTGCCCCAAAGATCCTTCTTCTCGATCTTGCTGCCGGAGGCATGAGTGTAGCCCGCCTTGAAGGAAATCAGGCCTTCCAGGCTCGTCTCCTTGACAAACTCGGTGACGTGGCCGGCGTCGCGAGTCTTCTCCAGCACAACCCGCGCCTTCTTTTCGATGGGCTGCTCGACAGGATGTTTCAAGTTGCCGCTGAGCACGTGGGCTTCGGCGTGATACACGTGGTACGGTCCCTGGTCAGACTGCGACTCCATAGGTGGTTTCGGATTTGCGGACATAGGCTGGCTCCTTCCCCTTGAGCTTACTTTTGAATTTGCAATTCAAATGATGCCCGGCCGACTTCCTTACTTTCCCCCGCAGCGGTTATGCCGTGCACGGACAGAGTGTAGCCGCCCGCTGGCCGATTCGCTCCCGCTATGCGTACCGGCCACTGATCTTGACCTGCCACCGCCGGGATGGTGAACGACGATTCCAGCTTTCCCGCGGGATTATACAAGTCCGCCTGGTAATGGGTATAGCCGCCCTCTGGCGGGATGCGCACAAAAAGCAGAAAACCTTCTCCCGCGCGCGTTGCCACCACCGGACCTTCCGATCCGTAGGTGCCGACGTTCACCTGCGTCCACGGCAACACCTGCGGCCGGTTCAATGCCTGCTGCATTTGCGGATAGGTCACCAGATTCTGGTACCCGATCACCGCCAGCAATACCGCCATCAACGGGACCGCAAACGCAGGACGCAGCATTCCACGCAGCCCAGCGAACCATCCCGCTTGGGGTGGGACCGGAGCCGACGCCGGCAGGCAGCCCGGAACCGGCTCAGATTCTCTTGCCAATGCAACCTTGCCGTGCTCCACGAATAGGGCACACGCGCGGACGTCGCTTGCGCAATCCGGGCAGTCGAAAAAATGCTCTTCAAATTCGTCGCGTGCCTCGGGATCAAGCTCGTCGAGCAGGTATCGTTCCGTCATTTGTTGGCGAACCACCAGATCGTGGTCCATTGATGCCCCCTCATAAAATCGTGAGCCGGCAGCCCGGCGTTTCACAGCCGTCAGGCCGTCTTAAATTCCGGCGAATCGTTTCCCGTTCTTTTCAAATATAGCGACTTGAACGATTGCTTCGCACGGTGCAGCAATACCCGCAGATATTCCCGGTCGACCCCGAAATCGCGGCACACATCGTCTTTGTCCCTCTCCTCGAGGAAAACCTCGCGCAACAAGCGCCGGTCGCGTTCTGACAGTTGGTCGAGAACCTCCAAAACTTTCTTTTCCGTTTCTCGGGCGGAGAGGAGGCCGAGCAGATCGGTGGCGCAGGCGCGCACGTCTTTTTCTTCATCCTCGATCGAACTATGGCGCGCGTCCGAACGATAGTGTTCCAGCAAAACATTGTTGCAAATCGAGTTTACAAACGATCCCAGCCGTTCCGGGTGCAGAATTTTGCCCTTGTGCAGCGCCGCGTAAAATCGAGCAAAGGTTTCCTGGCGCACATCCTCAATGGCCTCCCGCGATTGCAGCCGGGAACGCAATTTCACCTGGATCAGGGTGCTGAAATATTCGCCAAAATGCTCTTGCGTGCGGAAGTCGCCTGCCCGCAGGCGCTCGACGTAGGCTTCGTCAAAGGATTGGAATTGCAAGGGCTTGCCCCGGGAACCCGGAAGTGCCTGCCAGTGTAGCACCTGGGGCGGGGAACTGGAGGGTGAATCGGCGCTGTTTCCGGGCACGAGCGTGAGCAATGGCCGTTTCAGAACCGTGTGGCCACGGTACCGGCGTCCGGTCGGCGAAATGGAACGGGCGGCATGCATTGGGAAGTGGGTAAACTCCTGTGACTTCGCGGGTGGAGAAGACTGCGAACAAAGCGCCGGAACCGCTTCCCCGTCGACTCCGGCGCCTTACTGGATTCCGGCCAGGAGTTTCCCGGTCGGGCTCCTAAACTGTGGCCCATCGCCTCACAGCGCGATGTCATCCACTTATTGAGATAGTGCGGAAAGGGGCTGAATCGTTTCAAACAATCTTCCCAGAATGAAATCGATTCCGGCGCAGGCAAAGTGGCCTCCACCTTGATTTCGTGTCCTTCGGTGATGAGGAAAGCGATCGGACTACCCCCAATCTCGGATTGTCATCCTGAGCGAAGCGAAGGACCTGCTTTCTCTCGACGCTGCGAGACGGCGGCTCCTTCACTACTCCGGAGGACAAGTTTATTACCTAACAAATCATCACTTGGGGTATTGGAACGAATATCCGCTCGCCTCATTCCCCGACATAAACCGCGTGTTGTATTCAAGCAGGTAATCCATGTGGCCGGCGTCGGAAGGGAAGGATCGCCCAGGATAGGGATAGGTACGCATGTCGCGGAAGGGCAGAGGATCAACCGTATCGCCGCGGTAGGCGTAGAAGTCCATGTCTTTTTCGTATCCGTTGGCGACGAAGAAATAATCGCGCACCCAGCCAGACGGCAGCCTGGGCAGCGTCGCCGGGTCGAAATCGAGCGCTACTTCATCGCCCGATCCGAAGACGACAAACTTATCGTCGACCGAGTCGAGCAGCGGACGCACGTCGCCATAGCGCGTGTAGGCGCCGGCAGGCCGCGTGTAAGGCCCAGTGGCGCTCGTTCTCTCGTAAATGTATTTCACGTTCCCCGGCGGCTGGCCTTCGATCTTCAGCGGGAAACCGTGGAAACTCAGTTCCGCGCGCGCCAGCGGAACCGGCGTCACGCGGGCGCTTTGATCGCGGCTCCGCTCTTGGTTCGTCCGGCTGATCAGGATGTTGTCCCAGTAGATCTGCAAATTGGTGGTGATGCGAATGCGCCGTGTACCCAGTGGAAGTTTGCCGGTGACATCGGCGGTCATGGTGCGCGCGCCGCCGGCGGGGAATCCCATGTCATCAACCACGCGGACCCAACTATCTTTCACGCCGTTTTCGGTCGACCTCGCATTCACAGCCAACGCCTCGACATACGGCGCAACCGGACGCAGGTGCGCTTGATCGGCAGCGTACATGCTGGTAGCCGAGAAGTATTCGATCTCGCCATGCAGCAGCAGCCACAGCGGACCGCCGCGGTAAGGCTCGCCGAGATCAAGTTCCAGGCTGTGGGGCTTGGTGAATCCCAGGAACGGAAGCACTTTGAAATCACCGAAATAGCGATGCGCCAGCAAATCAGGAAGCACGTTGTGGCCGTGCTCGTCCCACGCACCGGCAGGCGGACGCGCCTCATTACTCTTGCTGAACACGACCTTGAATGGAGGGTAAGGCGGATTGCTAGCGAAATATTCGTTGGGATAAACGTCAACCTCGGCCGGATGATCAACAGCCAGTAACTCCACCTGATCAAGGTAAACGGATTCCTCAAGCGGCTCCATGAAGCGAAAACTCAGCATTGGGTGCCCCACCCTTCCCTGGTTTTGGGAAGGGTGGGATTCATCTTTTTCGCGGAGCGAGTTACGGTCGAGCTTGATGGTTTCAATTGGCCGCGCAATATTACGCACTACGTTAGAACCGGATTCATACACGGAGCTGGCTTCATGAATTGGTTTTGGGAAGGGCACGGCTTCAGCCGTGCCGCTAACCGCCGGAGAGGGTGCGGGCTTTAGCCCCTGAGGGGCAAGGCTGCCATCGCTCGCCGCGATCCAGTGTCCGACGACACCCGCGCCGAGCATGTCGCCGACAAGCTTGTATTCGTGACCGTCCCAGGCAAAAAGCGTGGGACAGGAACTGCCGCGGCGGTCCATTTCGGTGAAGTGCTGCACCTGGTTGGCGGCGACTTCGATTTCATCCTGCAGCACCCCGGTCGGCCACAGCATGCGGACGACGTCGGCAACTTTCGCCTGTCCAAGGCCGATGGTCAGGTCAGGCGAGTTCTGTCCGAGGTAGCCGGACGATCCATAGACTTCAAATTTCTGCCGCAGGCCGGCGGAGAACACTTCGACTTTAGTGCCGATTGCGCTCTTGTTATCGTTCAGGCCCTTGAGCGCAAGGCGCAGCGAGTTGTTCTTGTTGCCACCTTCGTTGTGGAGCAGGACGGCGGGGCCGTGGTTTTGCGTGATCAGAAGATCTACAGCACCGTCGTTATCGTAGTCGCCGGCGATGATGGCGCGCGGTTCTTTGAGCTGAATTTTGTCGAGGCCAACGTCGGCGGTGACGTCTTTCCAGCCGTCGGGGCCGAGGTTGCGGAAGAGGCGGACTTCGCCTTTGCCGTCTTTGGTTTCGCCGACGGCTGCGAGATCGACCCAGCCATCGTTGTCGTAGTCGATAGCGGTGACGCCGTAGGCATTCACCCAGTCCACTATTGGCAAATGGATTTGTTCGAAACTCTTTCCTCGGTTGTTTCGCCACAGCGTGATGCCAGGCGCTCCCATGTGCGTAAAGGCAAGATCCATCCAGCCATCGTGATCAAAATCGAGGACGGCAACGCCGAGTGTGTCCGCGGGCTTTGAGCCAGTCCAGGGCTGGCGCGCTGGGAACCTTCCTTCCCGGGGATTCTCAAAGACCGTGGGTATAACCCCTGTCACAACGACGTCGATGGCGCGATCATTGTTGTAATCGGTCCCAACAGCCGCCGTGTGAAAGCCACCAGTTGAAAGTCCGGTCTCTCGGCTGACGTCGGTGAAGGTGCCGTTTCCGTTGTTGCGCCAGACTTGGTCCTGCCACTCCGCTTCGCCTCCCGCCAGGGCGCGGAATGATGTTCGCGCAATATACAAATCCAGATCGCCATCGTGGTCGTAATCAATAAAGGCGACACCAGCGTTGAGACCGTCGGCTTTGATTCCTGCGACCTCAGTGACATCTTTGAATGTTCCGTTCTTCTCGTTGTGCAGCAGCAGGACAAGGTGTCTAAAGCTCACAACCAAGTCCGTGGCGCCGTCGTTGTCATAGTCGCCCGCCGTGCATCCGATCCCATGCAAGCTGGGATCAAGGCCAGCCGCTTTTGTGACGTCCCCAAACTTGCCGTTACCGAGGTTGCGGTAGAGGCCAAAACCGCCCTGTGGCCCATCATCCGTGACGAAGATATCTATCCGCCCGTCCCCGTCGTAATCCAAGAAGCAAGCGCCGGTACCAAGGATGCCCTCCGCAACGTGCCTTTCAACATGGCCATCCTCCATTGTTGCGGAACCGATGGG
Source organism: Terriglobia bacterium (assembly GCA_020073215.1). GTDB lineage: Bacteria > Acidobacteriota > Terriglobia > Terriglobales > Acidobacteriaceae > Acidiflorens. Next base: position 51,017 of record JAIQFO010000015.1, read on the forward strand.
GCTGGGCTTAGTTATGATCCCTGCCTGTGCGGTCACATCCACAAACCGCACCGGAATCGCCGCCCCCACTTTCGCCACCGCCACCGGCGAATCTTCCGCGCGCGAATATTTTCCCTGCTCGCCATACGCCAGGCTGATGGGCGCGCCCAGTTTGTTCTGCGTGATGTACTGGAATTTCTTCATCGCTTCGTGGGCGGGGTCGGCTCGGCCGGATTGCTGGTAGGCCCGCGCCAGTCCGAACTCGGAGGAGGCGTGGTGCGGGTCGAGCTTTAATGCGTGCTCGAAGGCGGCGATCGCCTCTGGAAACTGCTTGAGTTGCGCGTAGGTCGATCCCAGGAAGTACCAGGTGTCGGCGTCGTCCGGATCGATTTCAGTGACGCGGCGGAACGCGTCGACGGCCAATTCCGCGCTCGACGAATTTTTGTAGTAGAGGCCTAGGCTATACCAGGCGTGAGCATCTCGCGGATTGCGCTTTGTTTCTTCCTCGAGCAGCGCCTTCGCTTCTTCGCCGCGTTGCAGGTTGAGCAGCGCCACTCCGCGGTTGACCGCCGCCACCTCCAGCGTCGGGTCGGCCATCGCAGCGGCTTCGAACGACTTCAAAGCTTTCTCAAAAAGCTGCTGGTTCATGTAAGCGACGCCGATATTGTTGAGGCGCGCCGCTTCTTGCGGATTCGGGGCGGGAGCAGTCGCGGCGAGTGCGATGAGAAAAACGATGCCGACGAGGGCAATGCTGAGCGTCTTGGTCATTGGGAGTTCGAGAAGATTCTATCCGAGCGGCGAGCGTGTGTCCGTAAGCTCAGCCATCCTCCCCCGGGACTAAACCAATAATTTGTCATCCTGAGCGAAGCGAAGGACCTGCTTTGTTGCCGTCCGATAAGAAAGCAGGTCCTTCGCTTTGCTCAGGATGACAAATATAGGAAGATGTCCGACGCACTACTACTTCTTTCCGTACGGCCGCGTGGCTACCTGCCCTTTCGCTTCTTGAACGGTAATGGTCTGCCCGGTCGCGATGTTTGACAGTTTGTCCACCTGCCCGCTGGGCCAATCGATCTCGACCGTGTCGGCTTTGGTCTTCGGCCCCATGCCGAAGGTGAGCACCAGTTCGCTTTGCGAAAGATAGCTGGAGCCGCTCTTCATGGTGAGCCACTGCCTATCCGCTCCGGCGCTTACGCGGACGACCGCGCCGATACCGTCGCGGTTCGATTTTGTGCCGATGAGTCTTATGCGCAGGCTGTGATTCGTGCCGCCCTGGTTGAGGTAGAGACGCGCGGGGCCGCCGTTGGTCATGAGCAGCACGTCTAACGCGCCATCATTATTGATGTCGGCGTAGGCCGCGCCGCGCGCAACTTTCGGAGCGGCCAACGCGCTTCCGACTTTCATCGTCACTTCCTCAAACTTGCCGTTGCCGAGGTTACGGAATAAGTGCGGCCGCTCGGCGTAGCTGACGCGCTTTTGCACCGTCTCGATCTGGTCCTCGATGTGGCCGTCGGCGATGAAGATGTCCTGCCAGCCGTCGTTGTCGTAGTCGAAGAAGAAGCAGCCGAAGCCGAGCGTCAGCAGCGTCGAGCGGCCGACTTCCGAGCGCGGAGCTTCATCCACAAACAGCCCGTTGCCTTCATTGTGGTAGAGCGAGAGCATCTGGTTGGCGAAGTTAGTAACGATCAGGCTGGCGCTGCCTGAGCGATCGTAATCGGCGGCGTCTACGCCCATCCCGGCGCGGGCAATGCCGTCTTCGCTGAAAGCAATGCCAGCGGAAACGGCGCGCTCTTCGAAAGTGCCGTTCTTTTTATTGAGGTAGAGCTTGTTGGGCTGGGTGTCGTTGGCGATCAGGATGTCGGGCCATCCGTCATTGTTGTAGTCCAAAATGGCGACGCCGAGACCCTTGGAAGTTGGATCGTAGAGGCCCGCTTTCTTGGTGACGTCTTCGAATTTGCCGTTGCCGAGGTTGTGCCAGAGGCGAGCGGACGTCCCCTTATACGATTCGGGCGTGCAGTAAGACTTGTGCGCGCCATCGATGGTGCAGTAGAGGTCGGTTTGCGCGGACCACTGCACATAGTTGGCCACGACCAGATCCAGTTTCCCGTCGCGATCGTAATCGACCCAGGCGGCGCCGGTCGAGAACTCGTTCGGTCCCCAGAGTCCAGCCGACTTGGTGACATCGGTAAAGGTGCCGTTGCCGTCGTTGTGGAAGAGATGGCTCTGGCCGACGGCAGTAATAAAGATGTCGTCGAAGCCGTCGTTGTCGTAGTCACCTACCGCGACGCCCATTCCAAATAGCGAAATACCCAGGCCGGATTTGCGCGTCACGTCGGTGAAGGTGCCGTCGTGATTATTGTGGTAGAGCTTCAACGATGTCGGGCCGTTCCTGGGGTGGCCAGGCCAGTCTTGCCCATTGATTAACAGGATGTCGGGAAACCCGTCGTTGTCATAGTCGACGAAGGCGCAGCCGGGACCCATAGTTTCGGGGAGCCACTTCCTCCCGAAGGCTCCGTTGTTGTGGGTGAAGTGGATGCCGGCTTGCGCCGTGATGTCGCGGAAGGTGATGCGCTCCTGCGCGTGGCTGGTCGTGACGAGCGAAAGGAATAATAACCACGGAGGCACGGAGACACGGAGGAAAGCTGGAAAAGAAAACCCTAGCTGCCCTCCGTGTCTCCGTGTCTCCGTGGTGGTTTTGCACTGCGATGGTCGCCTCACCGGTTGGACCCCTCACGGATCGTGCTGGCGCTCGCGGTCAGGTGCTTGACGGGCGCGTTCTTCAAGATGGGCAGAGGGACTGACGTGTGCTCGTGGATGCTTTGGCGTTCGTTGTTGTCTTCGGGATGGAACTGGCGATAGGGACCGGTGATGGCCTGCGAGGCTTCGTCGGCTTTGAAGCGCAGGTAGCGCGCCTGATGTTCTTTGGACATCTTCTCGTCGCCCAGGCCGTTGTAGCAGAGCATGAGGTTGTAGTGCGCCTGCAAGTCCTCCGGATCGACGGCTAGCACCTGCTGCAACACTTTCACCGCCTCCGCATACTTCCTTTGCAGAAACAGGACGCGGCCGAGATTGTTCAACGCCACGCGGTCGCGGGGATATTGCGCGAGGACTTTCCCCAGATGTTGTGCCGCGCCGTCGTAGTTGCCGTCCTGGCGCAGAACTCCGGCATAGAAGAAGTGCGCGCGCGCGAGATCGGGGCTAAGAGCGAGCGCTTTTTCGAGAACAGCGCGGGCGCGAGCCACGTCGCCTTCCTGCAGGGCGGCGCGCCCGATGTTCACCCAGCCGTCGGGATTCTGCGGATCGACCTCGGTGACTTTTTCGAAGGCCGCCTGCGCGGCCTTCAAATCGCCCTGCAGCAAGAGGCCGATGCCGTAATCATTCCAGCGCTGCCAATCTTCTTTCGCGAGTTCGGTTTTGGGCTGCGGCGCTGCGGCGTTCGCGGGCAGGACGTCGACAACCACCTGATCGTGAGCTACCACCTCGATCGGAAGGTCTGGAACCTTTTCCCTCTTTGCCGAAACTCCCTGAAGAGAACCGGTGAACACGAACTTCCGGTCGTCATAGTCAGCGGTGACCTCGGACTTTGGCCGAGTAAAGTCGGGCTCGCCCTTAAATGCAAATTGCGTATTCCACCACGCGAACTTGCGATAGCAGAGCCGCGCAGTCAAAGTAACTTTGCCGCCCGTTTTCTCGGGGATCTTCATGCGGAAGTGCACCGTGTCGGCGGCGCCGGGCGGGATCAGGCGCACGTACACCACGGCGCGCGTGGCCCAGGCGTTGCGCTTGTTGATTGGATTGCCGTGCGCGTCCACCTGAAGCGAGCGGTAGAAGTGCGCGCGCTTTTCCACCGGGCCCTTGCCGTTGTCTTCGACCATGCCGCTCCAGAAAATCGTCTGCCCTCGGTCGTCGACGCCTTTCAGTTCGAGCCAGGTATCGTAGGCATCGACCGTGCCGCCGGGAAAGAAATGTCCGACGCGCTTGGTACGAACCACAACATCCACGCTGACGGTGTCGCCGCGACGGACCGCTGGCCGCACACGATCGAGGGGAGCGGTGACAGGCGCGGTGACCGGGGCAGCGGTTCCGGGAGTGATTTTGGCTTCCGCTTCTTCTCCCACCGCGAACGTGGTTGCGAGTTCGTGCTGCGCGACCGCTCCTGCCTTCAGCGGGGCGCTGGCCGGAGTGAGCGCAAAAATATCCACCGTCAGGACTCCGCTGGTCAGAAAATCCTCGGTGGCCTTCAACTGCGCGGCATCTTCGTTGGCCGTGGGCAGCGCGGTGTTGGCGGCCGGGAAACGGTGAGAATGCACCTTGCCGGCAACGTTCCCCATATCGTTGGAGGGCTCAAGCGGCATGTGGCAATCGGCGCACTGCTGCGGTTTCGGCGGGTAGTAGAACGATCTTGCACCCTCTCCGGAAACGCCGCTGGCCTGCCAGTTGTCGTACTCGTTGAAGCCGCGAATCCAGCGGTAATGATTGACTGGCACGTCGAGGTGCACCTTGTGGCAGGAGGAGCAGAACTCCGCCGTCTGCTCCCTCATGAACGGCTTGAGGAACGCGCGCCGGTGCGGCTCCGGATTCAGCTTGATCATGAAGTCGTGCAGGGTACGGACCACGGGATTCTTGCTCGCGGCCAGTTCGTGCAGCTTGGGATACTCCAGATAGAAATCACCTTGGCCCATCGTACTTTTTACGTCGGCGATGGAGTGGCACATCATGCAGCCGAGTCCGGCTTGAGCCTCGGGCGTGTGCACGATCTGCTTGATGGGTGTATCCATCTTGCCGCTGTAGAGCACGGCCGGGTCGTGGCATCCGCCGCACCATTTGGAGGGCTTGGTGCCGACCGTATCCTGCATGTACTCGACCGCTTTGCGATACCACTGATTGTTGAACGAAGAAAAATGGTGGGCCGAGCTGTTCCACTGGTCGTAGATATCTTCGTGACAGCGCTTGCAGGAATCCGATTCCATGAAGAACTTGCTGGGAATTTTTTCGCCGCCATAGACCTGCGCGGAGCTGGGAAAAAATGGGCCGGTAGGGCCGTCGCCTTCGCCATTCATGCTGACGGGAGGCAGGGCCGGATTCTCAATGCGTCCATGCCGGGTCCAGCGAGTCTCTCGAAGATAGCGAGCCACGGGAGCCAGCACCGCCAGCACAACAAGTACGGTGATGACGCGAACAGCAGAATGAAGGGAGAGCCATCGGCGATTGCCCAAACGGGCCGCAGCCATCAGGCCGGCGCCGAGAAAGCTCAGTCCGAGGTGGATGTAAACGATCGGCCAATCCGCGCGCAACGCTCCGGTGTAAATCAGCGCCAGCCCTGGAATTGCGCCGAGGAAAAGAAACACCAATCCGACGCGAACCAGCGGCTCTCCCTGACGCAAAAACAAAGACTGCACCAGCCAGAGCAATAAAAGGACTGAAGCCGCAACCCCGGCAACGGCGTGCAGCAAGACCACCCCAGCATAAAAAATACTCGCTTGCGGGAACGCGTACAGGTAGATCGCGGACACGGCCAGGAAGCCGATCAGTATCGACAACACCCTGCCCACAGAATTTCCGGCGGAAGACATGACAGAAAGATTCGGCCCCCACAAGAGCCTGCAACCCTGCAGTTTGCAATATGTTATCGGATCGCGGGAAACGGCGTCTCTAATCAAAACAGATTAGGAGACTAATCACTCGGCAGTGGGCCAGTTTGAACGCCACAAGGCGCCTTGACAAGGGACTTATCCTGAAAGCACTCGCACAATGAGCAAAGGCCACAAACCCGGTCTAAAGATTACCCACCGCAGCGGCAAGGTACTGCCGGCCACCCCCTGCGAGGTACGTGAGAAACTTCTGCAACAGTGCGAACACGCTGAGGCCGGGCCGAAGCAGACTCGCCTTTTTAGCGATCTGTTTGCCCATGAGAAAAAACACGGCTGCGGGAAGAAGCTCCTGTATAAATTGAACTGACCCACTACTAAACACTTCTTCGCGTTGCTGACTCCCCCGCCGCTCTGCTACTTTGATTAGTTTCCCGTTCCCTGTCTGCTGACTCCGTGGGGTGAGACGCAATGCCGGCCATCAAATTCCGTGGTGTGGACTTCATCGAGTTCGATACCTTGCTCAACGACGACGAGCGCCTGGTTCGCAACACGGCGCGCCAGTTCATCGAAGACAACCTCGTCCCCATCATTGAGGAGTGCAACCGCGCCGGCCGCTTTCCGCGCGAACTGGTGAAGCCGATGGCCGACCTGGGATTCTTCGGCGCATCGCTCGACGGCTATGGTTGCGCCGGCATGTCGAATGTCGAATACGGTCTGGTCATGCAGGAAATGGAGCGCGGAGACTCCGGCGTGCGCTCGTTTGTCAGCGTGCAGTCGGCGCTGGTCATGTATCCGATCTATACCTTCGGCAGCGACGAGCAGAAAAATACCTGGTTGCCCGCGATGCAGAAAGGCGAAAAGATCGGCTGTTTCGGACTGACCGAACCGGACTTCGGATCGAATCCCGGCGGCATGAGAATGCGCGCCCGCAGAGTTGGAAAAGAATATGTGCTGAACGGCGAAAAGATGTGGATCACCTCGGGCTCAATCGCCGACGTGGCCGTGATCTGGGCCAAGGTGGAAGATGAACACGATAAAGTCCGCGGATTCATGGTCGAGACCGACCGTCCTGGATTCAAAGCCGATGACATACACGGGAAGTGGTCGCTGCGCGCATCGGTGACGTCGGGCTTGTCGCTGCAGGATGTACGCATCCCCGAGTCGAACCTGTTGCCCGGGTCGGATGGATTGAAGTCTCCCCTGATGTGCCTGAACCAGGCGCGCTACGGCATCGCGTGGGGAGCGGTAGGCGCGGCGATGGCGTGTTACGACTGCGCGCTGCAGTATTCCCTGCTGCGCAAACAGTGGCGCGATCAGCCCATCGCCTCGCACCAGCTGGTGCAGGAGAAACTCGCCTGGATGATCAACGAGATCACCAAGGCGCAGTTACTGGTGCTGCAAGTCGGCCGCTTGAAAGACGCCGGGAAAGTCGAGCATCAGCACATTTCGATGGCGAAGAGAAACAACGTCTGGATGGCGCTGGAGTGCGCCCGCCTGTCGCGCGACATCCTGGCCGCGAACGGTATCGCTGACGATTATCCCATCATGCGCCACCTGATGAACCTCGAAAGCGTGAAGACGTACGAGGGCACGCATGACATCCACACGCTGGTGATCGGGGCGAGCGTGACGGGGATTGACGCGTTCTAGGGCCACTTTTCCGGATCTATTCTTTCGGACGAATCTACATCCGGCACGTTTCGACCCACGCCGAATATGACCGTGGAGGTTGGAAATCATGAGTGCGACCGCAGCCCGTTCTGAATATGCCGCCTTGCTGTCGAGTGCCCTGCCTGCGGTCATTCGCAGTGCGGCGGAGAACGAGCGTTACATCGCCTTGCTGGAAGAACTGGACGGCAAAGGTATCCGGATGACCGCTGCCGAACGCCGCATGGCAGAGCTCCTGACCCTGCTGATCGAAGACTTCAAAGAAAAGCATTACTCGCTTAAGAGTGCCAGCCCTGTCGAAGTGATCAGCGAACTGATGCTGGCGAACAGCCTTAAGCAGAAAGACATGCTCGACATCTTCGGCACCGCCAGCATCGTTTCTGAAGTGCTCAGCGGGAAGCGGAAGCTGACCACGGAGCATATTCGCCGCCTCAGCCGACGATTCCATGTTTCGCCCGAACTTTTTATTTAATGACACCAGCGGACAAGAGTGTCCGCCCTACACACAGCCGTAGAGCTCGGTCAGCAGTTCGTACGCCCTCCGCATGTGTGGAATCACGATGCTGCCCCCCACCACCAGCGCCACGTTGATCGCCTCTTCCTGCTCGGCACGGGTCACGCCCAGGCGATAGGACTGGATCACGTGGTAGGAAATGCAATCGTCGCAACGCAAACTGGCGGAGGCAACCAGACCCATCAACTCCTTGTATTTCGCGGGTAGGGCGCCTTCGAGGTAGGTGTTGTGATCCAGGTTGTAAAAACGTTTGACGAGGTAGTTATCGGCCTTGTCGACATTTTCATTCAGACGGGTGCGATGGTCGAGAAAGCGGCGCGCGATTTCACTTTTTTCTGCAACCTGCTTTTCCGAGAACAGATAGGTGGGTTCTTTGCGGTCGGTGTTCATGGATGAAGACTAGCAGACGGTTTGCCGCTGGAGGATAGGTCCGCGCGGGCGAGTCGCCCGCGCCCACACAGGCTTATCGGTGACGGACGCCCTTCCATCTCGGCTCCGAAGAGAATATAGTCCAAAGTCGCATTTATCTTCAGGAGGCATTATGGCAACTCAAACCCGTCCCGAACCGCACGCCAAGAATTTCGGGGAGAATCTTGAAAGCGATCTGGCGCTGGAATTCTTGCGCGTGGTGGAAAACGCAGCCATCGAGTCGGCGCGCACCATGGGCCAGGGAGACCGTCCGCTGAGCGACCAGATGGCCACCGAGGCCATGCGCAAGACGATGGACACGGTCCCCATGCGCGGCACCATCGTGATCGGCGAGGGCGAGCGCGACGATGCTCCCATGCTTTATATCGGCGAGCAGGTGGGCGGCACCTATCCCGACGGCCGCGAGGTTCCGCAGGTTGACATCGCCGTCGATCCGCTCGAAGGCACGAACCTCTGTGCCACCGGATCGCCGGGCGCGATCACGGTGCTGGCGGCTTCGGAGAGAGGCGGCTTGCTCCATGCTCCCGACTGCTACATGGAAAAAATCGTGGTGGGGCCATCGTGCAAGAACGCGGTGGAACTGGATGCTCCGGTGGCCGTCAATCTGAAAAACATTGCGCGGCGGATGCATCGCGGTGTGGAGGATCTGGTCGTGGTCGTGCTCGACCGTCCAAGGCACGAGAAACTGATCTCCGATATTCGCAAGGCGGGCGCGCGCATCCGACTGATTGGCGACGGCGATCTTTCGGCGGGCATTGCCGCGGCGGTGATCGGAACCGGAGTGCACGCGGTCATGGGATCAGGTGGCGCTCCGGAAGGCGTGATTACGGCGGCTGCCGTTCGCTGCCTGAATGGATACATGCAGGGAAGGCTGGTGATCGACAAGCCGGAACTCGAAGAGCGCATTGCGAAGATGGGGATTAAAGACAAAAACAGAGTTTACGAGGCGGAAGACCTGGCGCCGGGGAAACAGATGATCTTCGCCGCGACCGGTGTGACCGAAGGCGCGCTACTGAAAGGCGTCCGCTTCTTTGGCGAAGGGACGCGGACCTCTTCGGTGATTCTGACTCTAAGGACCGGGCGGGTGCGGTTTGTTGAGAGCATCCATTTGGATAAGGGGCCGGATGTGAAGGTGAGATTCTCGTAGGGGACGGGTGGCCCACTAGTCAAGAGACCACATCGCTCAGCGCATGCTGGGCACTTCGGGTAGCTTGTCCCGGCGAGCCTCATACCGGTTCGCTTCGGCCAGTCGCCCTTGAGACTTCATCATCGCAGCCAGTTTGTCGAGCGGAAATCTGAGGGCAACCGAATCGGGGCCGAAATCCTGTTCGACGAAGCTGATGACACGCAGATAGAGTTGCTCCGCCTGTGGCAGTCGTCCGCTTTGCTCGCAGACAGATGCCATCGTCATTGCGGCCCCGAACCATTTCCGGTTCATAGGTTTGTCAAGATGTTCGGCGAGATTCATACCACGGATCAAGACCGTCTCGGCATCGGTCAGACGGTTGGCCCGCCGATAGTTGTCTCCGAGAGCAGTCAGCACAAGCGCTAACTGCGCGTCGTTATGCGTGTCTTCGTCCAACTTGATGGCTCTCTGATAGATTGCTTCTGCCTCGGCATACTTGCCATCCTCAACGTAGGTCCATCCCAGCAGTTGGAACCCTCTGTTGAGCGCTTCCGTGTCGCCCGCTCCGTAGAGTGCAAGCGCACTACTAAGAGACTCCTCAGCGTCGGCCGGGCGGTGGGCGGTTTTATAGAACAACCCCAGCTCAAAATGTGCGCTAGCAGTCGCCGTGCTGGAGGGACTCGTGGTTGCGATGGCTAACACAAGGGCTTGCTTCAGATCAGCCTCGGCCTCTGGAAGTTGATGGGTTGCATTTTCATGGAAGAAAGCAGAATCGGAAAGCGCAAGCATCTGGTCTCCCGCACTCAGGCCGTGAGAGAGAGCCTTTTCCTGGGCAAAGAACTGTTCTGCTTCTTGGGACTTTCCCGTGTTCATCGCTTCCACGGCACGAGATCGGACGGCCATCATCTGGCCGTGGAGATCATCCGTATCGCTTTCTTTGCTGGCAGTTAACATCGCCTGATGGACCTGCTTTGCCTGGTCCACTTTTCCCGCCGCGTAGAGACTGAATTCCTGACTCTGCAGATTGATAGCCACTTTGGACAATGCCGGCGGGTTAGCGTGACGGTACACATCTACTGCCTGTGCATATGTCGCGGAGGCTTCCTCGGCGTGACCGCGTTTCTCCAAGGTCTTAGCCACAGAAACAAGCGCGTCTCCGTATAACTCGCTCTTGGGACCTTTCATGCTGAGCGCCAGAGCGGCCCTGTCACGGTGCAGGTTCTCCACTAGATCCCAGCGACCGTCCTCCTCGTACAGCTGCGCCAGATGATCCGCCAGTAGGAGAAAGTTCTCGCAGGGTGTGCCCCGTTTCCCCGTCATCAGCGCGAAAACTTCCGTGTAGATGCCTTCCCCCTTGCTGTATTGATGGCTCGATTTATAGAGCATGGTGAGGGCATCGAGAGCAAAAGAAAGAGTGCATACTGTGACTTTTGGTTTCTCGTTGTACGCATTTAAGGATTCCAGCAGGGGCGTCTCCCCCTCCTGATATTGGCCAAGCCCAGTGAGTGCGATACCCAATCCGACTTTGCTACCCAAAATCGATTCGTTGTTCTCCGCATAGATGCCGCGGTACAACTGCAGTGCGCTCCGGTAAGCCGTTTCTGCTTCGTTGTATTTTCGTTGCTCCCGCAAGGACCAGCCCAGGTCAGCGTTGCTGTCAGCAATGCTGGCTGTTCCCAGATTGTGCTGCTCCGCATAAGCAAGAGATTCCCGGAAGAGCCTTTCGGCCGTCACGTAGTCCGCGATCGACATGGAGTCGTCCCCACGGTCGGTCATGCCTTGCCACACATTAATACTTGCTTGTTGGGCAGTGGCGTGAGGGGTTTCTTGTCCCGTAGAGAAAAAAGGCAGCCCAACGATCAGCGTCAGAAGCAACGATAGAGATAACAAAGGAATGCGCATTTCTACAGCTCCTTCCCGAGCCTAACTATTGGCGTTCTAACAACGAAACTGACGCGACGCCACAGCGTCACAATTCCCGATTCGTCGAATCACGATCACCGTTACTAAAAACACAGTGACTCTCGAGCGTATTTCTGTGACGGAGTGCAAACAAGTTACTGTGGTGTATAACTGAGCGACCACCGAAACCTGTAAGAGTCCCGGGAAATACGCGACGGAAATACAGGGCCACCCATCCCGCCTCTTGCGAAGAACGCAAGAGGGGGCACTGCCAGAGGTTGATGAAATGAGACTGCGCCGCGCATCGCTCCGAGGGGAGTGGACCGCTGCCAGCGGGCTACGAATTCTGGGATGTATGACACAGCCATGGACGTGTGAGTGGACGTGACGGTGTAGTTCTTTGTACGTAAGTGTGCTGGTAACCAGCATGGAAGATCTCAATGCAGGCCAGGAATATTTCGGCGTCGCGGTGTCGAACCCGCTTCGTTGGGTGAAAGAAGGCACAGCAAATCACGAAACCCATCTAAGTTATTGAAAGTAAAATACTTTACGTGTAAGTCCTTATTCCTCACAGACCTGGCGAAAACCATCCACTGAATCCCCGCTAAGTATTTGATTCCAAAAGACCGGACAAAGGGGGTCAACCGCCCGCGCAAGTGTTAATCGTTCAACCGCCAGGTGCGCAAATCGGCTGGATGCCTCGATGAAAGCGACGAAAGCAATCTTACGAGACCGGTTTTGCATGAGCCGCAGATCACTCAGTCTTGAACTCTCTCGGGCTGTTCGCCGTTGTGTTGGACGGAACTGGTCACGTCGGCGCAGCCTGAAGAAGTGTCGGCAATTTCCACTGATCGCACGCCTGCTACAATCTCTAGCTCCCTGCTAAGAGGAAGATAAAAGGAAACTTCCTGCTCCACAGAAACGTATCTAGTATGTGCTGTTAGGCTCCCGCGCACTTCGCTGCGGCAGCAACCGGACGTTTTGGGGCGGTCAACAGGAAACTTGCGGAGTCTGGTTTGGAAGAAGCCCAGGTTGTCGGATTGCTGGTCCGTCGCTGCGTTGGGGGCGATGCCGCGGCTTGGGAAGAAATTGTTCAGCGCTATCACCGGCGCATCTACAACGTCTGCTACCGGTTTGCCGGGGATTCCAACAACGCGCAGGACCTCACCCAAGAGGTCTTTATCAAGATGTACCGCACCCTGAATACCTACGACTCGGGCAAGGGCGCGTTCATGACTTGGGTCACCACCATTACGCGCAACCTGCTGGTCGATCATTTCCGCAAAAGCAAGGGCGACCGAATCACGGATTCGCTGGATTCAGCGCCTTCTGAGTATGAGGATGCGCAGCCTCTGAGCGACCAGATTGCCGACCGGGGACTGCCGCCCGACGCCGCGGTTCAAAGCCGGGAGACTCGGGAAATGGTGCATTTGGCGCTGCAAAAGCTGTCCCCGGAGCTGCGGGAGGCGGTCATTTTGAGGGATTTACAGGATATGGACTATCGGGAAATCGCTACGGCTCTGAGGGTTCCGGAGGGAACCGTCAAGTCCAGAATTAACCGGGGACGGGCGGAACTTGCCCGGCTCCTACAACGTACCTATAGGCAGGTGATGTGATGCCGGAGGAAACAAAACACGGGGTTGAGTGCACGGAGTTCGAAGCACTGCTCAGCGATGCCTTGGACGGTGAGGGGCGGCTGAGCCCGGCACTTCGGGAGAGATTCGATGCCCATCGGCGCGTGTGCGGGATTTGCGGGCCGCTGTTCGCGGATGTGCGGGCTGGCCAGCAGTGGCTGCGGTCGCTCGAAGCGGTCGAGCCTCCCGCGCATCTGGTGCACAACATTCTGGCGGCGACCAGCGGAGTCGTAAGCACGCGGCCGCTGGCGGCTCGGACAGACGGACGGACGACTCCTTTTGGCGAGCGGGCGCGGGAGTGGTGGGATTCGTTCCTTGCGCCGGTGGCCGCCTTTGTCCGGCAGCCGCGCTTCGTGATGTCGTTTGGGATGATCTTCTTCTCCTTCTCCCTGGGCCTGAACGTGATGGGCGTGAAGCCGGCGGACGTGGCGAAGGTTGACCTGAGGCCGGCGGCGTTGCGTCATGCGTACAATGATGCGCAAATCAAGGTCGTGAAGTTCTACGACAATATTCGCTTTGTGTACGAAATCGAATCGAAGGTGCGCGAGCTGAAGCGGGCCAACACTCCCGCCGAGCCCGCCCCTGTGCAACCGAAAGAGAATCGCAAGAACGACACCAGTGGGCAACCAGATAATAGACAGGATCGTAACTATTCCCAGGAATACAACCAGCCGGTATTGGCCGCGCTGCGGGTCGGAGCCCCTTTCACGCCGGTTTTGCGTGATGGGGTGTGGGATGCTTCTCCTGCCGTGACGGGAACCACAAATCGGAGGTTTGTATGAACTGCGCCAATCATGCTGATGCGTCGGCAGTGGCCTATTGCCGCACTTGCGGAAAGGCACTGTGCGCGAACTGTACACGTCCTGTGCGGGGCGTCATCTATTGCGAAGACTGCCTGGGAGCAAGGATGGAGGGCGCTCCGGCGGGTGCGGCGGGATTCGTTTCTGCCACAGTCCCCCCCGCGGCAGCGCAGGGGCGGGTTCTTTCCCCGCCGCCTCCTCTGGGAAGCGGCAGCGGCCCCAACCCGACCGTAGCTGGAATTCTGGCCGGATTCTTTCCTTTCGGCGTGGGTCCCGTGTACACGGGCCAATACGCCAAGGGGCTGGCGCATCTCGCCGTCTTCGTTTTGCTCATCGCTGGGGCAAATGCCAGCGACAGCGGGCACAGCGAAGCTCTGGGAATCATATGCGGCTTCGGCATTGCCTTCTTTTATGTCTACCAGATTATCGATTCGGTGCGCTCGGCGAGGGCGATCCAGATGGCGCAGCCGATACCGGATCCCTTCGGCTTGGCGGCAACGTTTTCCGGCGGAGACAAGATTGAGGCCAGCAAAATCCCGATGGGTGCGATCGTGCTCATCCTGCTCGGAGTGCTATTCCTGCTGCATACGATGGGCTTGGGACTCGGCCTTGGCCGCTTCTGGCCTCTGATTTTGATCGCGCTTGGCGTCTGGCTATTCGCGCGCAACTGGGGCCTGCTGGCGTCTGGTTGTTCGGGCTGCCAATGCGCGCGCTGCCGCACCCGGCGAATCATGGGCCCTGCGATGCTGGTCACCATCGGCGCTTTGTTCCTGCTGGAGAACCTGAATGCTTTAAGTATTGGCCGCACTTGGCCGGTGATTCTACTGGTGATTGGCGCGGTCAAGCTGCTGCAGGGAAACGCCTCGACTGAAGGACACCTTTTGACACCCGGGCCGGGCACGACCCCTCTGGGAGGCCCTATTCCTCCGGTACCGCCCGAACCTCCGACTCCTCCCGTTCCGCCCACAAGCGAGGTGAACCGTGGCTAGCCCAACCATGACTCCGCCGGCTCCGCGTCCTCCGCATCGTTCGATCGCCGGGCCCGTCGTCCTGATCCTGATGGGAGTGCTGTTTCTGCTCGGGACCATGGGTATTTTGGAAATCCATCGCCTCGCATCGCTGTTCGCCCGCTTCTGGCCTGCGCTGCTCATACTCTGGGGCGTGCTGAAGCTGATCGAATACGAACAGGCAAAGCGCGCTGGCCAGCAGGCGCGGGGCATTGGGGTCGGTGGCGTCTTCCTGATGCTGTTCCTCATCATGGCCGGATTGATTGCCACCCAGGCGTCCCGCCTGAACTGGAAGAACATCGGGGAGCACATCCAGATCGGCGACGACGAAGATTTCAACGAGATTTTCGGCGGGTCCACATTCAACTACAGCGACGAGCTCAGCCAGGAAATCCCCGCGGGCAGCGCGCTGCACGTCAATGACGACCGCGGCACCATCACTGTCAATGTGGCGGACGGCAAGACCGTGAAAGTCTCTGTGCGCAAAAAGGTCCGCGCCGAGAAGGAGCAGGACGCCGACAGCTACAACAGCAAAACCAAGCCGCAGCTTACAGTCGTCGACAAAGTCGTCACGCTGGACGCCAACGTACACGGCGCCGGCGACAAGAGCGTCACCACCGACATGGATATTTACGTGCCTTCCAACACCGCGTTGATGATCACCTCGAGCCGAGGTGATGTGACCATCGCGGGTCTGTCCAGCAATGTCGAGATCAACCACCATCGCGGCGAGATCAACATCAACGACCACACCGGAAACATCTCCCTGAACCTGAACCGCAGTGCGGCCCGCCTGGGACAGGTGAAAGGCGATGTGACCATTCAGGGTAGAGCGAACGAAGTGGCGGTGGAAGATGTGGACGGCGCGGTTCATCTGAATGGAGAGTTTTATGAAAGCGTGCGGCTGGTGCGGGTCAGCAAAACGGTGAGTTTCCACTCCTCGCGCACCGATATGGAGTTTTCGCGCCTGGATGGCAGGCTCGATCTGGATTCCGGCGACCTGCGCGCCGATTCGCTCCTGGGACCGATGCATCTGACAACGCGCTCGAAAGACATCTCGCTCGAAGGGCTGTCGGGCGATCTGCGGCTGGAAGACTCGAACGGGAGGGTCGAGGTCGGGTTGCACAAGCCGGGAAGCATCCAGATCGAGAACCGCAAGGGCGACGTGCAGGTTACGATTCCGCCGAATACGGCAATGAAAGTGGACGCGCGCACCCATCAAGGCGAAATTGAGAGCGATTTCGACGAAATCAAAGTGGACAACCGCAATCGGGAATCGAGCGCCAGCGGTTCGATCGGAACCAACGGCCCGCCCCTCCGGTTAAACTGCGAAAAGGGAGCGATCGAAATCCGCAAAGGGACGGTAGCCGTGGTGGCTCCCCCCGTACCGCCCACTCCGCCCGCCGCGCCGAAGCCGGGCAAGCCGGCGAAGTCGCTTCCGGCTCCGAAGGCAAAGCCGGTAGAGAGCGAGAATTAGGAAAGCGCCTGTCAACTTTAAGTTGTCAGCTCTCAGTTTCTTCGCTCCCGGGAAGGAAGCCAAGAACTGGCAGCTGGCAACTGACAACTGACAGCAGCACTTCTTGGGTTATAATCTCGCCCACTGTGAACCTGGCCTCTGGCACCAAACTTGGCCCGTATGACATCGTCTCCCTTTTAGGCGCCGGCGGCATGGGCGAGGTTTATCGCGCCCGCGATTCCCGTCTCAAGCGGGAAGTGGCCATCAAAGTCTTGCCGCAGGCTCTTTCTCTTGACGCCGACCGGTTGCACACGGGGCTGAGGTAGAAGAGGCCCGGTCAACCGTCCACTCCCTCACTATTAAGATGTGGTTCGCGCAGTTGCGGGGTTACTACAACGATCTTGAGTCACTGGCCAGGAAGGTCAAGAGTGCCTGCATGTCTTTCTTGGACTCACGGTCAGACAGATCGACTCCCCAAAAATTGTTGTGAGCCTCCAAACACTCGACCCCGGCCTGGAGTTCAGTTGGGCCGAGCTGCCGAACCCATGCGATGCGAAACTCCGCTTTCTGTGACCCGCGCTGCAGATTTACGATCATTCCCGGCTGCAAGAGCGTTCGGAGGCCGCCCAGCCGTGCTCCCTCATCTGTGATCTCAACGGTGTGTGCCAGGTGGGTGACTTTATCGATCCAAACCTTAACCGGCAATACCATCTTTCTGCGCGGCGATTTGCGCTGTTCCAGCATCAGAACACGATTATCCTATGTCCGCCAGTCAGGGAAAAGTTACCGGAGTTTTCCGTAAATCCCCACCACCGCCGGGAGCCAGACAGCATGGCCCGCGAGAACGTTTCTTCTCAACTACGACACATAAACTGAGAACCACGAACCGGGAGCCAAAAGCCAATCGCCCCCATGTTAGATTCAAACGATGCCCTCGATCCTCCAAAAACGCTCGCTGCGATTTGTTTTCGCGGCGAACGTGATCTCCATGCTGGGCAGCGGGATGAACGCCGCTGCAGTGGCTTGGACGGTTCTGCAGCGCACTCACTCGGAAATGGCTTTAGGCACATTTGCCGCCCTACAGACGATTCCGGCCATGCTGATGCTGCCCTTCACCGGCGTCATTATTGACCGCGAAGATCGTCGGCGGCTGGTGATGTGGCTCGATGCTTTGCGCGCCATCATCATTCTGGTGGTCATGGTGCTGGCGTTTCTTAATCGCGTGCAGGTGTGGCAACTCTACCTGATGAATACCCTGGTGGCGGCGGGCTTCTGGATGTTCTGGCCGACCATTACGGCGCTGATTCAGGAACTGACGCCCGAGGGCGCGTTCGTGCAGTCGAACACGCTTCTTCTGGCGGGCGTCCAGGGTGGATGGCTCTTGGCGGGCGCGGTGGTTGGATTTGTCTATGAGCACATTGGCCTCGGCGGAGTGCTGCTCATCGACGTGAGCACCTACGTGGTTTCGTTCTTGTGCTACTTCGCGGTGCGCCAGGGACGGCATGTGGTGCCGCGCGCGGTCGAACTTCGTCACGACATCGAGGCGGCGGAAACCGCGGTGGCACGCTTCCTGCGCGAGATGCGCGAAGGGCTGGTCTTTCTGCGCGAGCATCGCAGTGTCGTTTTCCTGGGGACGAGTTGGGCTTTGTTTCTGGGCGCGATGATGACAGGAGTAGTGGTGACGGCGCCGCTCAGCGATCGCGTCTTCCACGCCGGCGCGACGGGCTACGGATGGTTGAACGGAGGATGGGGTGTGGGCGCATTCCTGAGCGCGCTTTATGCTCCGGCGCTGATTGCGCGAGTGGGAGCACGCTGGTCCATTGCGCTTTCGATGCTGCTGCTGACGTTTACCATGGCGCTCTCGCCGTTTGCGCCTTGGCTGGCGCTGGCCGTGCTGTTTTACGGGCTGATGGGATCGGCGCGCGGCATCAGCGGCATCGCTATGAATACCAGCCTGATGGAGCAGGTGCCGCCGCATTTCATGGGACGCGTCCAGAATACTTTCTATTTCTTCGGCACCTTTCTGCAGGTAGCGCTGGCTCTGGCGGTGGGTGCGATCGCATCGCGGATCAGCCTGGCATCCGGGTTTGCCGTGATCGCGGCCGTGTATGCGGTCGCCTTTGGCAGCGCCTGCTGGCCGGTGAAAGAGCGGAAACCTGTAGCCGCGGTCGCAGATTAGCGGGTTTGTGGAGAGCGGACACTCTTGTCCGCTGCCTTTGACGTTGGTTTTGAAGTTGATTCTACAGACCAAGATCAACCCCAAGATCAAAAGCGGCGGACAAGAGTGTCCGCCCCACACTGTCATAGATGCTGGTATTCTTTTTCTTCTCCCTGGGGGGAGCATCCATACATGTTTGAGGACTTGAAAGGCCGGACGGCGGTCGTCTTTGGAGTGGCAAACAAGCGCTCGATCGCGTGGGCCATTGCGCAAGGGTTGCACGCCGCGGGCGTGAACCTCGCCATCACGTATCAGAACGAACGGCTGGAGCAGGAAGCCCGGGACCTGATTCTTTCGCTGCCCGGCGCCGAAGCCTTCATGTGCGATGTTTCGAAAGACGAAGAAATCACGCAGCTCTTTGAAAAGCTGAAAGCCCGCTACGGCAAGCTGCATGTGCTGGTGCACAGCGTGGCCTTCGCGCCGGCCGACGAATTGAAAGGCGATTTCGTGAACACGACGCGCGAAGGCTTTCGTGTGGCGCATGACGTCAGCGTGTATTCGCTGGTGGCGGTTTCGCGGGCGGCGGCGCCGCTGATGCAGGACGGCGGCAGCGTCATGACCATGTCCTACTACGGCGCGGAAAAAGTCGTTCCCAACTACAACGTGATGGGCGTGGCCAAGGCCGCGCTGGAGTGCACGGTACGCTATCTGGCATACGATTTGGGCCGGCAAAAAATTCGGGTTAATGCCATTTCCGCCGGGCCGATCAAGACCTTGGCCGCGCGCGGCATCTCCGGCATGGGGGAGATGATGAGAGGACACGCCGAACGCGCGCCTCTGCAGCGCAATGTGGAAGTCGCCGAGGTAGGCAGCGCCGGCGTGTTTCTGGCCTCCGATGCGAGTTCCGGCATCACCGGTGAGACCCTCTACGTGGATTGCGGATACAACATCATGGGGTTCTGAATCATGGGATTCTGAGATCTGCCGATACCCTTGGCAGATGCGGACTGTCGTGTAGAGACGGGGCTTGCCCCGTCTCTCTCTGCGGCGGGAGACGCGGCAAGCCGCGTCTCTACAAAGGAGTGCCCTGCATCCATGATTCGGGAGCCGCGCTATGACCGAGAGGGCTAACGCTGTGGGAGGCAGGCCGCCTTCGGCCGGGTTTTGGCGCTCGCTGTTCTGGCCGCGCGAAGTCGCGCCGCCTCCCGCCGACCCACTCCATTGCGACACGCCCGCGTTGCGTCAGGCCGAGATTGCCGCGATCTACAGCGGCCAGCGCGTGGCGGGCGACTTCTATGAATTCCTGAGGGTGTCGCCCTCGCGCATGCTGTTCGTGCTGCTGGATATCGCCGGCCTGCGGGCGGACACGCGGGAAATCCTGATCGCCGTGCAAAAGACATTCCGCGCCCTTGCGCCCAAGCTTTTTGCCGGAGAAGACTTCAACGAGACCACCGCCATGATCGAACTGTGCAACGAGATGAACCTCACCATTTTGCGAGGCGGTCTTCGCAGTTGTCCGGCGTTCCTCGGTTGCTATAACGAAGACCTGGGGACAGTTTGTTATGCCAATGCCGGGCACACTCCGGGCCTGCTTCGCGACTACACGGGCATCACGCTGCTCGAAGCCACCGGGCTGCCGCTGGGTCTGTTCTCGCACACCATGCAAAGCGCGGCTGCTTGTCACCTCGTGCCGGGCTCGGCGCTTCTGGTGGTCTCACGCGGGATCATCGAAGCTCAGTACATCGAAGCGGACCACGAGGGTGCAGAATTTGGACTGGAAGGAGTGAAGGAAAGCTTTCAGAACGCAACCGCCCTCACCGCGCGTGAGCTATGCCTGACCATGCTGCGGGCGGCTCGGAAGTTCACGCCGACGACTCCCACCCATAACGATCTGACGACGCTGTGCCTGGTGCGAATTGTATTTCCCGATGGGCAATAAAGCTCTGCTGGCAAAGGCTCGAGAGGTGATAGCGGAAAGACCGCTTATCACCTCTCAGCCATGGCGATGCCGGGCAAAGCGCGCGCCGATTATGGCGTCACCGTGAAGTTGGTCGCACTGGTTCCCGTGCCTCCTGCGGTAGTGACCGCGATGGGCCCCGTGACTGCGCCGGTCGGGACGAGAGCATCCACCTGCGTATCGCTTATCACCTGGAAGCTGGTTGCCGCGACGCCGCCAAACGTCACCTTGGTCGCCTTCGTGAAACTGTTTCCAGCAATCGTGACCGGCGTTAACACCGGACCGCTGGTCGGGCTGAATGAGGTGATCGAGGGCACGACCGCAAAAGCTAACGGGCTGTTAGCGATCCCCCCGGGCGTGGTGATGGTGATCTTCATACCTGTCTTCGCACCCGCGGGCACGGTAGCCGTCACCTGGGTATCAGATTTGACCGTAAAGCTGGCGGCCTTGCCGCCAATGGTCACTTTTGTGGCCTGAGTCAGGCTGACTCCCGTGATCGTGACTGGGGTCCCGACAATACCGCTGGCGGGAGTGAAACTCGTAATCTGCGGCGTCACCAGAAATGCCCGGTTGCTCTTCATCGTGCTCGTGAAAGTGGTTACGGTCACGGTGCCGGTGGTCGCCCCAGCGGGTACGGTCGCCGTCATGTAGGTATCGGAGACGTTTGTGAAAGGCGCGCTGACTCCGTTGAATGAGACTTTTGTCGTTCCGGTGAAACCTTGCCCCAGAATCTCGACCGTCTTCCCAACCTTGGCGGACCAAGTCACGAGGTTGACGAGCGGCTTGAAGCCCGCGTCGAAGCTGTAGAAAACGGCACCGCCCAGGGAGTTCCCGTTGGTGTTGCCGTAGAATTTTCCGTCCGTGTGCAGCACGAGGGGCGTTGCCGCGCCAAACCCATCGTTGCAAGTAACCGAGCAGAAGCTGTAGAGAACCGACTCGGCGCCTGCCGGGGTAATTTTGAAAATCGCACCGGCATTCTTCGTTCCGCCGTTCCCCGTTGTCCCGTAAAAATTGCCGTCGGTTCCGAGCGTCAGCCCCGCCAAGGGAAGTTGTGCATCAAAGTTTCCGTTGCCGTAGTTGAAGCTGTAGAGCAGCGTATAGGCTCCGGTGGGGGTAATTTTGAATACCGTTCCGTTATTGTTGGTGGTACCTCCATGATAGGTTGTGCCGTAGAAATTGCCGTCGGTGCCCTGAACCAGAATTCCGAGCGGCCGGTTTCCGTCAGTGGGATACCCTTTAAATGTGTGAAGCACGGTGACCGCGCCAGTGGCCGTTGCCTTGTATACCACCCCGCATTTGCAGGTCGGATCTCCACCACCTTGCGTGGTTCCATAAAAGTTGCCATCAGTGCCCTGGGTCGGAAGGTTGGGGCTCGAGCCGTTGGTGTAGGCGAAGTCCTTTAGGACTTTAAACACACCTGCCGCAGAGACTTTGAAGAACGCTCCGTTTTGCCCAACGTATTGTTCCTCGGAAACCCCATACGTATTGCCATCCTGCCCCTGGACAGTCGTGTAGATAGGGGCGCTGTCATCGGTGCCGTTGGCAAAATTCCACAATGTGGTTAACGTCCCGGTGGGCGTGACCTTAAACACCGAACCGGCCCCGTGGGTCCCGCCGCCTTGCGTCGTCCCGTAGAAGTTGCCGTCGAAGCCTAAGGTGACGCCGCCAAACGGGTAGCTGCCATCGGCGCACGAGGTCAGGGAGCAGAAGTTATAGACCGTGGTCAACGCGCCCGCAGTGGTCATCTTGTACACGGTGCCGACGTTGTGAGTTCCATCGTTTTGTATGGTGCTGTAGAGGTCCCCGTCGCGCGCCTGCGACAGCACTTGAGGAAATCCGATTCCACTGTAGGCGCCGGCTCCGATTGGATAGGTGTACAGCTTAGTGTAGGTTTGGCCACTCGCGGCCACGGCAAACAGCAGTGCCACTGCGATCATCGAAACTACGGTCCCACGGTGTTTCATATCGACTCTCCTCCAAACAGAACTCGAGTTGACGGTTTGCGTACAGATTTGGGTACGAATGACTTTGTTGGATCGGCTGCTTGGGGGGAGACGCTTCGGGCCGAAGGCCGGAATCCTCTATCCGGCATAGGTGCCGTGTCAGGGTTAATGTTTTGCATCATTCAGAATCCCCACTGCATGGTTGGTGGGCGCCCGGGGCAGGGGCCAACCCTTCCCAGTCGGACCCTAGCCCGGGCGTCCTTTTACACAATTTGCGTGCTCAGCAGACCAGTTCGTGGCAAAATGTTTCCACTTACCAGGGGCCGTTGGGCGACAGTCTGCACGATCCCCCGCTGCATGTCCTGACGGATTTCTAAAGAACTCTAAAGCGTGGCTAGGTCTATGAATAACAAGGGATCTGCACGGGATATTGCAGAGACTTCCGCTCGCCTATGGCGGTTCGCGGACTACGAACTTGACGAACTGGGACGGGAGTTGCGGGTCAAGGGCCGGGTTGTGGAGTTGGAAGCGAAGCCGCTGGCTATTCTGCTGCAGTTGGTTCTCCATGCCGGCGAGGTTGTGACCAAGGAAGAATTGCTGGATGCCGTCTGGCCCGATGTGATGGTGGTGGATGGGTCGCTGGCCACGGCCGTCTCAAAGCTTCGCAAAGCCATGGGCGACGAGGATCACCCTGCCATTGTTACGGTTCCTCGCGTCGGTTATCGCCTCGCGGTGCCGGTTTATTGCAAAGCGGTGGCGGCGGCAGCGGGACCCGATCTCGGATTCAAAGCCGGGGACGTGGTTCCCGGACGGGAGCAGTGGCGGCTCTCGCGCCCCATGGACATCTCCGGGTCGAGTGAGGTCTGGCTCGCCGAAAATCCCAAGACTCACGAACAACGGGCATTCAAATTCGCGGCGGACGGGGCGCGCTTAAAAGGCCTGAAGCGCGAGATCACGGTTTCGCGTTTCCTCCGGGAATCGCTCGGCGACCGGCCGGAGTTTGTCCGCATCCTGGAATGGAATTTCGAGACGCCTCCCTTCTTTCTCGAAAGCGAGTACGCCGGGCAGAACCTGGCGGAATGGGCGGCCGCGCAGGGTGGATTGAACAAAATTTCGCTCGACGCCCGGCTGCATCTTCTGATTGACATCGCCCAAGCGGTTGCCGCCGCACACGACTTGGGCGTGCTTCATAAAGACTTGAAGCCGGCCAACATTCTGGTTGTGCCGGGGGCGCGGGGTGGATGGCAGATCAGAATTGCGGATTTTGGCAGCGCCTCGCTTTTCGATCCGTCGCGGCTCCACGCCTTGGGAATCACAAATCTTGGATTTACCCAGACCACTTCGCTGGATGCCCAGGCGTTAACCGGCACGCTGATGTACCTTGCGCCCGAGGTGCTGGCCGGGCAATCTCCCACCGCCAGCGCCGATGTTTATGCTCTCGGCGTCATACTCTACCAGTTGACGATCGGTGATTTCCGCAGACCGCTGGCGCCGGGCTGGGAAGCGGAGATTCAAGACCCGTTGCTCCGCGAAGACATTGCGGATGCGGCGTGCGGCGATCCGGCCAAGCGGCTGAATAGCGCGGCGGATCTTGTCGAACGCCTGCTGACGCTGGAACAACGCCGCATCAAGCGCGACGAACTGGAAACCGCAAAACTTCGAGCCCAGATTGCCGAACGCAAACTGGCCGAGGCCCGGGCGCGGCGTCCCTGGGTCGCGCTGGCCGTCATTGCCTTGGCAGCCGGTTTGGGATTAAGCTTCACGCTGTACCGAAGAGCCGTTCGCGAACGCGACCTGGCCAACCGCCAGACCGCGATTGCCAGTTCCATCAACAAGTTTCTTTCTGACGATCTGCTCGGGCGCAGCAATCCATTTGCCAGCGGCAAGGCCAGCGAGTCACTGATGGATGCCATCAAGCAAGCTTCGCCCAGCATCGACCGTCAGTTCAAGAATGAACCGCTGATTGCCGCGCGTCTCCACCAGACCATTGCCCGGGCTTTCGATAACCGCACGGATTATCCGGACGCTCGACAGGAGTACGACCGCGCCGCCGCGCTTTTCAAGCAAGTGGATGGCGAGTTGTCAGAAGACGCCGTCATTGTTCAGCTGCAACGAACCACCCTGGAGGCGCGAAGCTACGAGAACGGCTCGCTCCCGTTCGCCAAGTCCATTCTCGGACAGCAGGAAGCACTGATCGCAAAGCTTCCGCATCCGCGGCCTGACCTCGCGGTCTGGCTATCCTCCGCGCGCGGAATGGTCGCACTCATTGAGAACAACGCCAAGTCCGCAGCCGAGAACTTCCAGGCGGCGGTGGACAAGGCGGAAACTCTTCCCGAATTCGACGAGAGCGCGCGCCTGACCTTCAAGCAAAGGCTGGCATTTTCCTACATCCGCCTGGGCGAAGGAGCGAAGGCGGAGCAATTATTTCGCGAGCTCATTGTTGCCTTCACGCGGGTGGCGGGCGCGGACAGTCCGAATGTTCTGCGGGTACGCCTGAATCTGGCACAGGCCTTCATGATCCAGAACAAACACGAGGAAGCGATCAAGGAAGCAACCACCATCTATCCCGAGTTTGTGTCAAGGCTGGGCGCGGACCACGAACTCACCATGCAGTTACTGACCACGCGGGCGCAGTCCGAAGGCAACCTTGGGCTCTGGGACGATGCCATCCGCGACGATTTCACCATTCACGAACTCGCCGTTCGCAAGCAGGGGCCGCTTTCGTTCTTCGCCGTGGCCACGCTCACCGACGGTGCTCTCGCCCAATGCCGCGCAGGGCGCTATCGCGAAGGTGAATCGAATGCGCGCCAGGCCTATGAAGCATCGACGAAAGCATTCGGACCACGCGCGGGCCTAACCGGCGGGACGGCCTCCACTCTGGCCGATTGCCTCATTGGACTGGGCAAACTGGATGAGGCCAGCAAGTTGCTGGACCAAGTCGATGTGCCCGCCGTTGCGCAACTCGCGGGCGATCCCGACTGGGGCGCGGGCGTCACCTTGGCAAAGGCCGAAATCGCCTATCGCCGTGGCAACTACGACGCGGCGCGGAATTATGTTCAGACCGTGACTCCGGTGTACACCCGCGAGAACGCGGAGCCTTTTCAAAAACGCGCGCTCGAATCTCTGCGAGCCGCTCTCGACAAGCCTTGACCGCGGAAGTTACCAAACTAAAGTTTTTTCGGCGGCGTGCTGGGAACGTACGTGCCAGAGTGCACGTAATAGTTTTGTAATGTAACCACGATCACCGCGAAGTGCCCTGCCGAGTACTTATCCTTCAAGCAACGAATCTATGAAACCCAGTCCAGTTGAAACTCACCCCAAGGCGAGTCAAGCTCGCATTCTGCTGAGTTCGGTGTTCGGGCCGTATGCTCAGGACGACGAATTCGGCAGCCGGTCCATCAATCCGATGGAGCTTTATCACAACCAGGTCACGCGCGCGCAAGGCAGCTTCTCGCTGCGCATGTTCCATCGCTCGTGGGGCATCATGATGATTCAGGAAAATATTTCGGCGCCGTGCAGCGTGCTGGATTTTCCCACCCGTGAAGCCTTTGCGCGGGAATTGACCACGAACCACTACGACATTGTTGGTATCTCTGGAATCATCGTCAACCTGGGCAAGGTCCGCGAGATGTGCCGCATGGTGCGCGAGCTGTCGCCCGATTCGACGATCCTAGTGGGCGGACACGTAGCCGCCATTCCAGGCGTGGAAACCATGATCGACGCCGACCACATCGTGCGCGGAGAAGGCATCTCCTGGATGCGCCGTTACCTGGGAGAAGACGAGAACGCGCCCATCCGCCATCCTGCCATAGTGTCCGGCCTGCAAACACGCATCATGGGAATGCTGCTCCCGGAGCGGAAGGGCGGCACCGCCGCCACCATCATCCCGTCGGTGGGCTGCCCCATGGGGTGCAACTTCTGTACCACGTCCGCTTTTTTTGGCGGCAAGGGAAAGTTCGTAAATTTTTACGAGACCGGCGATGAACTGTTTGCGGTGATGTGCCAGATCGAAGCGGAACTCAAAGTCCATTCCTTCTTTGTGATGGACGAAAACTTCCTGCTGCACCGCACCCGCGCCATGCGCTTGCTGGAACTCATGAAGCAGGCAGGCAAGAGCTGGGAGCTTTCCGTCTTCGCTTCCGCCAACGCGATCAAGAAATACACCATGCTGGAACTGGTCGAACTCGGCGTTTCCTGGGTGTGGATGGGATTGGAGTCTCCCAACGCTGGCTACAGCAAGCTGCAGGGGAATAACGTTGGCGAACTGACGCGCGAGCTTGCCGAACACGGCATACGAGTGCAGGGCTCGACCATCATCGGACTCGAACACCACACGCCCGACAACATTGCCGAGGAAATCGAAGCGGCCATCGCTTACCAGACCGACTTCCACCAGTTCATGCTCTACACGCCGGTTCCGGGCACACCTCTCTATCAGGAAATGTCCGAACAGGGTCGTCTGCTGCCGGACATCGATTTTGCCGATGTTCATGGTCAGTTCAAGTTCAACTTCCAGCACGCCGCCATCTCTCGCGAGGATTCCAAGCGCTTCTTGGATTGGGCCTTCTGGCGCGATTTCGAGCGCAACGGGCCCAGCCTTTATCGCATGTGCCGGACCGTCCTGCAGGGCTGGCGACGCTACAAAGACTACCCCGACCCCCGCGTCCGTGAGCGCTTTGAGCGAGAAGCAAAGAAGCTCAACAGCGCTTATAATGCGGCCCTTTGGGTGATGGAGCGGGAGTTCAAGAAAGTGAATCGTACTGTAAGCGAGCGGATCCACAAGTTGCGCCGCGAAGTCGAGAAGGAATTCCCGGTTGCGGCCCGCCTCACCGCCGCATTCCTCGGGCCGATCTTGTTGTGGACTACACGACGAGAGGAGAATCGGCTGGCCAAGGGACGCACGTACGAACCCCCCACCTTTCTTGAGCGGCGGAATTGGGTTCCAGCAACCGAGACCCCTTAACTAGTTGCGCCTGTCATCCGTCTTCCGTTCGGAAGGGGACAGGTGTAGCGCCGGCATCTTGCCGGCTGTCCCGAGGGCGTCTCGCCCTCGGCGCATCGCGCGATCACGGCGCTAGCAATCGTCCAGAGGTTCCCTAATAACTGCGTAACAGTTACTAACGAGGACGCCTCCGCCCTTATCAGATATAGAAAGGGCAAGCGTAGTTCTGCCCTAAGCGGCGCTGAATCAATGGAGCGGCTGTGAAAGGCCCGTGTCGGAGCGTCTCTTCCTGCGGTATCAAACGCCGCTTCTGCAGGCCAGTTCAGCCTGATTGGCCTCGCGGGTAACCATCTTGCGTCGCTCAGTTACTCTTACCAACATGCCATCAATTCCACGAGATGGGCCATAGAACCTGCTGCACCACTGACTTATGCTCGTCTTACCGACCTGGTAATCGGGCACCCCATGAAATACCTCCTCTCGATTTTTCTGCTGAGCGCATTCCTGCAAGCACAGAGTTTCACAGCGAGCGGCAGTTCCACGCTTCCGGATGCGCCCAGCCAACGCCCTTTCTGGACGGTCGAGACCAAGCTGAACGTCGGCATCTTCGCCGGATTGGTCGCCGCCGACGCCATCACCACTCAGCGCGGACTGAACCAGGGCCTCCGCGAAGTCAACCCCATCATGCGTCCCTTTGTGACCCGCGGAGCCGCCGGGCAAGCTGCCGGATCGGCTTTAGGGTTTGGCGCGGGAGTTGGCATCGGCTACCTGCTGCATCGCACCCACCACTACAAAGCGGAACGGATTACGATGCGTCTGTTGATCGCCGTCGAAGGCGGATTCGTTGCCAACAACATCGTGGCAATTCGCTGAGGAGAGTTCTCAGTTCCCGGTCCCCAGTTCTCAGTAAAGGCCCGAACGGATTGTCGAGGGCAGGCCCGCGGCCACGGTATAATTCCTTTCCAGAAGGCATTTCTTCGCTTTGGGGAACCGCCCTGCGCTTCTCCGAATATCAATACCGCAAGGAGTCTGCATGGCGATTCAGAAGACGGAAAAAATCTGGCACAACGGCAAGTTCATCCGCTGGGACGACGCTACCCTGCACGTGATGTCTCACGTTGTGCACTACGGCTCTTCGGTGTTTGAAGGCATTCGTTGTTATGCGCTGCCCACCGGCCCCGCCATTTTCCGTGCTGCCGAGCACATGCAGCGCCTCATCGACTCCGCCCGCATTTACCGTATCGACGTCCCCTTCACCCGCGACGAGATCGTACGGGCCATGATCGAATTGGTGCAACACAATGGCGTGTGGCCGTGCTACATCCGCCCCATCGTTCTGCGCGGATATGGCGAGGCTGGCGTCACCCCTTTCAACTGCCCCACCGAGGTCTACATAGTGAATTATCCGTGGGGAAAATATCTGGGGACGGACGCGAATGAGGGCGTCGACGTTTGTATTTCGTCGTGGACGCGGCTGGCGCCGAACACTCTGCCCGCAATGGCCAAGGCGGGTGCGAATTACATGAACTCGCAGCTCATCAAGATGGAAGCCATGGTCAACGGCTACGCCGAAGGCATCGCGCTCGATGTCAACGGCTTCGTCAGCGAAGGCTCGGGCGAGAATCTGTTTGTCGTCCGCAACGGCGTGCTGCACACGGCTCCCCTGGGCAGTTCGGTACTAGCCGGCATCACGCGCGACTCGGTGCTGCAGATTGCGCGCGACCTCGGCATCACCATCGTGGAGCAGCAGATTCCGCGCGAATCTCTCTACATCGCCGACGAAGTCTTCTTCACCGGCACCGCCGCCGAAATCACGCCCATCCGCTCGGTCGACAAAATCACCGTGGGTACAGGCAAGATCGGCCCCATGACAAAATCTTTGCAAGCGGAGTTTTACGGCATTGTCCGCGGCGAGAAGAAGGACCGCTATGACTGGCTCACACCCGTGCCGGTGGGCGCGAAGCAGCCGGTCAGCGTGTAACTTGCTGTTGGCAGCATCGCTTTATTGGGGCAGAAGAATTCGTTCGGATGTAGGGGTCCTTCGACTCCGCGCGAGTTTCGCTTCGCGAAATTCACGCTACGCTCAGGATGACAGTGTATTGAGGTGACGGGCAGTTTGCGCTTCCTGTTTTCTTGAACTATAGTAAAGCCCGCCTGATGGCAGGCGACGTTGTTTTTTTCGTCTGCTTTCTTCGCTAACCCCCAGCCCGAAGGAGAAATGTTATGTCTGCTCCCACTCCCGAATTTGCGCTGGGCTATCGCGCGATGATGCTCGATGGTCTGGCTGGAGAAGTTGAAATTACCAAAAAAGTTTTGGCGGCCATCCCCGAGGGAAAGAAGGACTACCGGCCCGACCCCTGCGCGCGTACGGCCTGGGAACTGGCCTGGCACCTGGCCAACAGCGACGCGCAGTTTCTGGACGCGATCGCGGATCTGAAGTTCACGATGCCCCCTCCGCAGCCGACCGACAAGCCTAAGACGATAGCGGAACTGGTGACATGGTACGACCGGAATATGAAGCGTGGCGCCGACCGAGTTCGCGCTCTCTCGGCTGAACAGTTGCTCACGCCGGTCGATTTTCTCGGCGCCTTCAACTTCCCGGCGGCGTTCTATCTGGGATTCCTGAACAATCACAGCATCCATCATCGGGGTGAGTTGGCGACGTACCTGCGTCCGATGGGGTCGAAGGTCCCGTCGATCTACGGAGGCAGCTACGACGAGCCGATGCAGGCGGCGGCTTGAACCGGTGACCGCGTTCAAGATTTACCCGATTCCCGTGCCAGGAATGGAGCCGCCCTGCGGGGCGGCTTTTTTCATCGTCCGGCCGTCTATCGTCCGACCGTCTATCGTCCGACCCAGAGGGTTTGCACGGGGTATTTCGCGACCACCCGGTCGGCAGTGATCAGGATCATGTCCTCCAGATTGGCTTGGGCAATCAGCAACCGGTCGAAGGGATCGCGATGATGGTCCGGGAGCCCGAAAACTGCTAATGCATGCTGGTGAGAAACAGGAAGGGGGCGGAGTCCCTGATCCGCCATCCGCCGCGGCACAAAGGTTCCGGGTGCTTCCGGAAGTTTCAGTTTGCCCGCCCCCGACTTGATGGCTACTTCCCAGGAAGTCACGGCGGATAAGAACACCTCATGGCGCAGGTCGGCCAGCACCGCGCGGCCCTGGCGCGAGATCCGTTCCGGCTCCCAGAGACTCCAGAGCCAGACCCCGGTGTCGAGCAGGTATTTCACGCTTTCTTCTTCCTTCTTGGGGCGGCAGGAGTTTCTTCCCTGGTTTCGGTGGTGACAGGCCCGTAAAACAGGGCCTCAAGTTCCGGATCTGGGCGATCGAAATCGTCCGCCATCCAGATCTTTCCGCGGTCCATGCCCATGGGCCGTGCCGTGCTCCGCGCCCCGGCCGCGATCAGCTTGGCCACGGGCACGCCGGCCCG
This sequence comes from Terriglobia bacterium, assembly GCA_020073215.1. Lineage (GTDB taxonomy): Bacteria > Acidobacteriota > Terriglobia > Terriglobales > Acidobacteriaceae > Acidiflorens. The sequence goes on from JAIQFO010000015.1 coordinate 81,559, forward strand.
CGAGATGGTAATCTCGTCTCCCGCTGCGACCTGCCGCAGCAGCCGCGACAGGTGCGTCTTGGCTTCGTGAACGTTGACTTCCATGAGTCAAGATTAACTAAAGTCATATGACTAAGTCAAATGACTAAGTCAACTATGAAGCTTGTCGATCCAGGACGGAGCTTCGACGAGCTCCGCAGAGCGATTCGCACGGGGGGAAGTTCGCCGCGAAAGGGCGGGATCTTAAAGCCAAGAACTAAGAGTCAAAACCCCTTTTCTTGCCGCCAATGGTCCCATTACCTCCGTCATCTCGTGCCTGGCGGCGGTACGCGTCATGATAGGCAAGGTACTGGAGTCTTGTCCGCATGACTATCGACGACTTGCTGCGCATTGCCATGGAGCGTCGCGCTTCCGACTTGCACTTGAAGGTTGGGAACTATCCTCACCTCCGCATTGACGGCGATCTGTTGCCGCTGACCGACCAGGCGCGTGTGTCCGCCGAAGACATGTTGAACATGGCGTTCAGCATGATGTCGGCGCGGCAAAAGCAAAAATTCAAAGAGACCACGGAAATCGATATGGCGTACGGCGTCGCGGGACTGGGACGCTTCCGTGTCAACGTGTTTCAGCAGCGCGGCAACGTGGGCTTGGTGCTGCGCGTGATTCCGACCAAGATCCGCGCGCTCGACGAACTGTTTCTGCCGAAAGTGGTGGAGCAGATCTGCGACATGCCGCGCGGCCTGGTGCTGGTGACCGGAGTGACGGGCTCGGGCAAATCGACGACGCTGGCCGCCATGGTCGACCGCATTAACTCGTCGCGCGCCGAGCACATCATCACCATCGAGGACCCCATCGAATTTCTGCACCGCGACAAAAAAGGCTACGTGAACCAGCGCGAAGTGGAAGTCGATACGCCGACGTTCTCGGCGGCGTTGCGCGCTTCTCTGCGTCAGGATCCGGACGTGATTCTGGTCGGCGAAATGCGCGATCTGGAAACGATCGCCACGGCGCTGCACGCGGCTGAAACCGGCCACATGGTCTTCTCCACGTTGCATACGCTGGATGCGGTCGAAAGCATCAACCGCATCATCGCCATCTTTCCGCCGCCGGAGCAGAAACAGATCCGGCTGCAGTTGGCGGCGGTATTGCGCGCCATCGTCAGCCAGCGCCTGGTGCGCCGGTCCGACGCCGAGGGCCGGGTGCCTGCGGTGGAAGTGATGGTGACAACCGCCTATATCCGGGAATGCATTCTGGTGCCCGAGAAGACGCGCGCCATCCGCGACGCGATTTCCGCAGGTACCTCGCAGTACGGCATGCAAACCTTCGACCAGTCGCTCTGGGATCTGTTCCAGGCCGGCCTCGTGAGTTACGAAACGGCGCTGGAGAGCGCCTCGAACGCCGATGAGTTCAAGCTCCGGATGCAGGGGATTGCGTCCACGGCCGACATCTCGCGGAATGCAATGCAGACCACGGGCTTCGGACGCTAAAGGTTGGAGACGAGATTGGGTTTGTCCTGACTGAATCGGTTGCTTTTGAAGTTTGTTCCTCCTGAAAACTTGGGCGCGCTTCGGCGCGCCCCCTTTTTTGTCTGCCCGTCCCGCATGGGTGCAGCCACACGCGCGGAAGGTTAAGGACTGCAGACGTTTTCGCAGTCGGAGCGCTGATCGAGCGTGCCGCCCAGGGCTTGCTCGGGCGACATGTATTCGAGCGTGCCCACGACGGCGCCGGTCTGGGTGAGGCCGGTTTCGCCGAGCGAACGCGCCAGGCCGAAGTCCATCACCACGATGCGGCCGTGCCGGTCGCGCATGATGTTGTGGGGCTTCAGGTCGCGATGGATCACGCCTTCGGAATGGGCGCAATCGAGTGCGCGGCACACCTGCTCCACCATGGCGATGGCTTCCTTGGGCGCAAGCTTTCCCTGACGGCGCAGCAGCGTGCGGAGGTCCTCACCGTCGATGTACTCCATGCTGATGAAGCGGATGCCATCGGCCTCGCCCAGGTCGTAGATGCGGACCACGTTCTTGTGGGTAATGTTGCGGGCGAGAATGAGTTCCTGCTTGAAGCGCTGCAGAATGGCGGGATCGGTGGCGAGTTCGGGACGGATCACCTTGAGGGCGATCAGGCGTCGAGTTCGCGATCGCGGGCCTTGTAGACGGCGCCCATGCCGCCCTGCCCGAGCACGCTCAGAATTTCGTAGCGTCCTCCGAATAGCGCGCCCGGATGCAGGCTTAGAAAGGCGGAGATGCTGGTGGTTGCGGGGGGCGAGGACGGCGATGCTTGTGTCCCGCCCGGATTTGGGGTTCCATGCGGCAAGGTGGGCGCGTCGGAGAGCGGTAGGTTCGAAAGAGGCGGAGGCGTCAGGGCCGCGGCGCCTAACGCGTCTTCGGGCGAGCGGGCAGCGGGCATCGCCGGGCTGTCGGAATCGTTGCGGCTGTGGTCGCGCTCGTCATCTTTCATGGGATTGGGACTGCCCTGGAAATTACCCCGATTCGGAGAGCCAGCCAGAGGGCGGGTCTTGTCCTGCGACAGAGGCAGCGTTCGCCTCAGGTTGTCGAGGGGAAGTCGAGAACCCGGCACTCCGATATGCACAGCAGTACACCCCGGGAAGGTCTCCAGGAAATTGCGGGGTAACGCAGGGGATCCCCGAATACATAGTGTTTCTGGGGCCTTGACCGTCTCCCGATGACGGACCTCGCCAAGCCAACCGGTCGGTACTAAGGTTTCGTTAATTGCCACGTGCCATGCTTAAATGACAGGTTGGGCGCCAAGTTCTGCGCCATTCCCGCGCACGGCCTCCGACGGTCGGATCGCTGTTAGCTCTTAGCCTTTGGCCTTTAGCTAAGAGCCAAGAGCTAAAAGCTAAAAGCCGACAAGCAGATGGAGGATCCTTGGACTTTCAACTGAACGACGAGCAACTGCACCTGAAGAAGATGGTGCGCGAGTTTGCCGAACGCGAGATTGCACCGAACGTCATGAGGTGGGATGAGGCCGGCGAATTCCCGCTGGCCACCATCAAGGAACTCGGCAAACTCGGACTGATGGGCATGATATTCCCGCCCGAATACGGTGGCGCGGGCATGGGCTACGTGGAGTACGTCACGGCCATCGCGGAGTTGTCACGCGTGGACGGCTCGGTGGGGATCATTGTGGCGGCGCATACGTCGCTTTGCTCGAACCACATTTTTCTCGCGGGCAATGAAGCGCAGAAGAGGAAGTATGTGTCAAAGCTGGCGACGGGCGAATTCATCGGCGCCTGGGGATTGACCGAGCCTTCGGCGGGATCGGACGCAGGCAGCGCGCGCATGACGGCGGCGCGGGCGAAGGGCGGATGGGTGCTCAACGGCACCAAGACGTTCATCACCAATGGCCACTATGCGGACGCGCTGGTCGTGATCGCGGTAACCGATCGCGCGGCGCATACGCATGGGCTTTCGGCGTTCATCGTCGAGAAAGACGCCAAGGGATTTCGTCCGGGGAAAAAGGAAAACAAACTTGGCCTCCGCGCCAGCGACACGGCGGAGCTGATCTTCGAAGACTGTTTCGTGCCGGACGCGAACCTGCTAGGCAAGGAAGGCGGTGGCTTCATCGATGCCATGCGTGTTCTCGATGGCGGACGCATCTCGATTGCCGCGCTCTCGCTCGGTATGGCCGAGGGCGCATACGGCGCAGCCCTGAAGTACTCGAAAGAGCGGCAGCAATTTGGGCAGGCGATCTCGGAGTTTCAGGCCATCCAGTGGAAGCTGGCCGACATGGCTACGGAAATCGAAGCGGCAAGACTTCTGACGTTGCGCGCCGCGTCCATGAAAGATGCTGGCAAGAAGACCACGCTGGAATCGTCAATGGCCAAGCTCTACGCCAGCGAAGTAGCGGTGAAGTGCGCCAATGAAGGGGTGCAAATCCACGGCGGCTATGGGTTCATCAAGGATTACCCAGCGGAGAAGTTTTATCGCGATGTGAAGCTGTGCACGATTGGCGAAGGGACGAGCGAAATCCAGCGACTGGTGATTGCGCGGCAGTTGCTGAAAGATTAGATCTCATCTCCCGCGAACGGCTGAAGGATTCGATTCTGGTTTAGGTTGGTTGATCCCCCCTGTATCCGGTCTTTTGGAATCAAAGACTTAGCGATAGTTTTCTCCAGGTCTTTGAGGAATAAGGAGTTACCTGTAAGGTCTTTATTTATCAATACTTTGCGCAGTTTGATCAATAAATAACTGACAAATCGGCGAAACTGTGACAGAGTATATCCATGAGCGCGATGCGGATGGTCAGGCGAAACTTTTCTGGGCTGGAGCGACGGCGGATGGAGGCGGCACGGCTGCTTCGGGAGGGCTTGTGGCAGGCGGAGGTGGCGCGGCGGCTGGGGGTCCGGCGGCAGTCGGTGGGCGAGTGGGCGAAGAAGATCCGGCGGGGAGGGGCATGGGCCCTGAAGGCGGGACGGCTGGGAAGACCGCGAAAGCTTCATGCAGAGCAATTGAAGCAGGTGGAGAAACAGTTGCGGCGGGGTCCGCAGGTGATGCGGTCGAGGAAGTGGACGGTGCGGCGGGTAGGGGAGTTGATTGAGCGGGAGTGCCGCGTGCGGTATTGCGCGGCCGGGGCTTGGGGAGTGTTGCGCGGGATGGGGTGGAGGTGGAGGGGCGGGGGGATGGGGTGGGGGAGGAAGGGCAGAACTTAGGGGGCAGAGGTGCCCGCCCAGGCCCGCCCGCCGACAGTTTTCGCCAGGTCTTTGAGAAATAAGGACTTATGTGTAAAGTATTTCTCTGTCAACGACTTAGAGCGATTTCCGGTAGCGTTCTAATAGTGCTAGAGCACGGCCGGTTTCAAGCGCTCCGCCGTTTTTGCTCTCCCTTCGATTCTTGCCTTGAGGACACGCCCCGTGAAATGCGGTCCATATGTGTCGCTTTGTCTTCTGGCCATTCGCCCGAAGGAGGTGGCGCAATCTGGTCGCTTCTGGTCTTTTTTGTAAACCATGTCAGCAGTGTCAAGACGACGATGCCGAGGACGGCAAAAAAGATCAGTTTCACGACGATATGCAGCAGAAGAGACATTAGGTCCGCTCCGACTGGTAGTAGCGGTCTGTCGATCTTCTATTAGGGTCGATTATACTGCCGGTTGGGTAACGCTAGTGGCCCTAAGAGTGCGTTGACGGACCGGCAAATCAGAAGCGGTAAAGAGTACTGCGGCCGGCTCCAAGACAATCGTGGCGAGGCGTTCTCCGTTGGATTGTCGCTGTACGGTGAATTGCCATTTACGCAAGCACAAGGGAACTGCGATGATCACCGGAGTCCACGTCATCGTTTACAGCAAGGACCCTGAGGCGGACCGCGCCTTCTTCCGTGATGTCCTCAAATTTCCCGCGGTGGACGCCGGTCATGGCTGGCTCATCTTTGCGCTGCCGCCTGCGGAAGCAGCGTTTCATCCCTCCGAGAAGAACGACCTGCACGAACTGTACTTCATGTGCGACGACCTGAAGGCGACGATGAAATCGCTGCAAGGGAAGAAAGTGAAGTGCGGTCCGGTGACAGAGCAGCGCTGGGGCACTTTGACCACGATCTCACTCCCCGGAGGCGGGAAGATCGGACTCTACCAGCCCAAGCATCCGACGGCGATCGGGCGCTAATACGCTCAAAGAGTAGACTATGTCGTGGTGGTCGCACTGATTATTTGGAGTAGCGACGGCAGAAGAGTCAACGGTCCCGATCACTCAGGACGAGCGCACGATGGCTACCTTGGCTCATGCCTTGCAGGTAGTTGGCTGGTGGATTGCCCCCCTCATCATTTTTCTGGTCCAGCGCAAATCGCGTTTTGTTTCTTTTCACGCGCTCCAGGCATTGCTTCTGCAGATTGCGTATCTGATCGTGATGATGGGCTTTATGGTTCTCTGGTTCGCTGCTTTTTTCGGGATCATGGTCCACCAGCACGGAAGTGACAATGCTCCTCCCCCGGCGTTCTTCATCATGGTGCCTTTCATCTGGCTGGGCTTCATGGGTATGTTTGCCACCGTTCTAGTGATCGCAATCGTTTACGCGATCAAAGCCGGACGCGGTGAGTGGGCTAACTATCCGGTTCTAGGGAAAATCGCTCGCCGCATTTTGAAAATGAACGAGACAGACCCCATTCCGGTTTCGTCCAATGCCAATCCGGTCGGCTAGTTTCCATAAGGGACTCAAGCACTTCATTAGACTCCGGCGTACCTTCGTGATTGCGGCGTTGTTGCGCCGGAAAAGCTGCCTGTACAGATTCGTCCAGTGCTTTACACTAATCCGTTGACCCGAAATCTCGAATCAACGATTGGGTTGCTCCGCACCGGTGACCCGCGCTCCCTCGCCCGCGCCATCACCGCCGTGGAGAATCGCTCTCCCGGCTGGTCCGAACTGCTCAAGGCGCTCTTCCCGCATACGGGCAAGGCGCGAGTCATCGGACTGACGGGCGCCCCCGGATCGGGCAAGAGCACGCTGGTCGATCAGCTTGCCAAGCACTATCGCAAAGCAAATCAAACCGTCGGCATCATCGCGGTCGACCCCACCAGCCCCTACACCGGCGGGGCGATTCTCGGCGACCGCATACGCATGCAGGATCACTACAGCGACCCGGGAATCTACATCCGCAGCATGGCCACCCGCGGATCGCTCGGCGGCTTGGCGCGCGCCACCGCGGATGCGGCCACCGTGCTCGACGCTTCGGGGCGCGACTTGATCATGATCGAAACGGTGGGCGTTGGGCAGGACGAAGTCGACATTGTGCGGCTGGCCGATGTCACCATCGTGATTCTTGTGCCGGGTATGGGCGACGATGTGCAGACGATCAAAGCCGGAATCATGGAAATCGCCGACATCTTTGTGATTAACAAAAGCGACCGCGAGGGCGCCGAGCGCGTGGAGCGCGAGATTCGCGCCATGCAATCGCTGGCCACGCGCAACGACCACTGGACGCCGCCGATCGTCAAGACGGTTGCCAGCGAGGGCGTGGGAACTGCAGAGTTGGCGGCAGCCATCGCCGGCTACGAGGCCTACCTGAAGAAAGAAAACCTGGTCCTCAAGAAGAACGTCGAGAACTGGCAGGGGCGGCTGGTCGAGATGCTGCGCGATGCCATGCTCGAAAAGGCACGCGCTCAGATGGACGGCGGCAGCCTCGAGCGGTACGCCGCCGAAATCGCCGCGCACAAGCGCGATCCGTATTCGCTGGTGGAGGAGATTGTCGGCGGCGCAGAACGCGATGGTGAATGACGAATGTCCCAATGGCTCAGGTCGAACAAGGCAAACACGCTGTTCCTCTATTCAGCCTGGGTCGTTGTATGCGTGGGGATATTCTTTATCTTCATGATGACTCCGTGGTTTTCAGAAATCGAGGCGCGGCCGAGGGCTGACCTGACTTTGCGGATATTGGTTTCCCCTTTGGCAATTCTCGCCGCGCCGGCCTCGCTAATTATCTTGTTTGGTATGGCGGTTTTCTGTTTGCGCGAGGATCGCTCCCCGGTCAGCGCCAAGGTGTTCTGGTTCATCATGTTCTTCGCGACTGCATGTTTCGGGGCAGTAGCCTACTACTTCAGCGTCTACAGAAAACAAGTACCGTTAAGCCATAGCAGGAAGGCAATTCATGGAATTCAGCATTGATCATCTCGGCATCGCCGTAAAGTCGCTGGCGGCGGCGAAGTCCATTTACGAAAAGCTCGGGCTGAGCGTTTCTCCGGAAGAAACCGTCGCGGCGGAAAGCGTTCGACTGGTGATGGTGCCCGTGGGCGAGAGCCGGTTAGAGTTGCTGGAAGCGACTGCGGACGATTCGACCATCGCCCGGTTCATCGCCAAGCACGGCGAGGGACTGCATCACGTTTGCATGCGCGTTCCGGACCTGGCAGCCGCGGTTGCGAAATTGAAGCGCGACGGCGTACGCCTGGTATCGAATGAGATCAAGACGGGCGCGGGCGGCCATCGTTATGTGTTCGTGCATCCGCAGAGCACGGCGGGCGTGCTGCTGGAACTGGTCGAGGGACACCACTGATTTGTAATTGGTAATTGGTAATTTCAAGCTTGAACTCGCAGTTTCTAAAGATTGCAAATTGCCGATTACAAATGCTCCGGGCTTATGCTCATTCTCGCCGCTGATACATCGGGTAAGCAAGGCAGCATCGCTCTAGCCGAATGCGGAACCGGCGGCTGCGCGGTCGTCGAACTCGTCCCGCTCACTGGAGGCACGTTTTCGGCACAACTGGTGCCGCAGATCGCAGCGCTGCTCGAAAAGCACGGACACTGCAAGAGCGAGCTGGGCGGATTCGCCGTGGCGTCCGGTCCGGGTTCGTTCACCGGACTACGGGTCGGCCTGGCGGCGATCAAAGCGCTGGCCGAAGTCCTGCGCCAGCCGATTGCAGCGGTTTCCCTGCTGGAAGCGGTGGCGTCGAGCGGCGCAGCGCGTGGCCGGGTTCTCGCGGCGCTCGATGCGGGCCGGGGTGAAGTCTATGCCGGCGACTACGAACTCGGCCCGGACATTCCCACGCACGGCCGAATGCACGGCGAGCGCCTGCTGAGCCGGGAAGAGTTTGTTGCCGAGGCCGCGGGGAAGGCGGTGGTCACGCCCGATGCCATGTTGGCTGAAATCGCCCGGGCTGCGGGAATTCCGGTTGAGCGGATCGAGTATCCGAACAGCGGAGTGATTGCCCGGCTGGGTTGGGAGCATCTGAAGCGGGGCGAGACGGTGAGTCCTGAAGAACTGGAAGCTAACTACATCCGCCATTCCGACGCCGAAATTTTCTCAAAGCCGGCGCGGTGAGGGAGTTCGGTGCGCAGCCCCTAAAGGGGCGTCTGATTCTGAAGAATTTGCGGTATCGCTAAAGCGATACCCTGATACGAACCTTGATCGAAACCGTTTTCCTGGGTAGAAAGCCGTTTTCCTGCCAGTCCCTTGAGACTGTCACCATCCATGCCCTTGGCCATCCGATCCGCTGCGTTGAACGATGTGCCGCCGATTCTTGCTATCGAACAACAGGCTCCGAGCGCCGCTCACTGGACCCGCGAGCAGTACAACCAGCTGGTGAGCAGCGGAGTTGTTCTGGTCGCCGAGGAAGCAGGCCGGCTTTGCGGATTTGTGTGCGCACAGGCGGTCGCAGGCGAGTGGGAGATCGAGAACGTGGTGGTGGCCGCCGGACTCCTCCGCCGGGGTATCGCCAACGAGTTGATACGGGCCCTGATTCGGCGCGCGAAAGATGAGGCGGCGTCAGCGCTTCTGCTCGAAGTCCGCGAATCGAACTTGGCCGCTCGCGGGCTGTACGAAAAACACGGATTTCGCGAGGTTGGCCGACGCCCGACGTACTACGAAAATCCGGCGGAAGATGCGATTCTTTACACGCTCCGGTTGGAGCCCTGACCCAGCGCCGCGACCGCGTGATTGCTACCACTTTCGACGCGAGTGTGCTGGTGGAACACCGGGCGCTCGCCCGTCCCTCCGACGTATTTTGCACCATTTTGTGGTCAACTTTGGTACTGCCGAGCCCCCTGACCCACGGTGGAATCTATCTTTCCGCGAACTATGAAATCCCATTGAACCGCTACCAATTCCTGTGGTACTTTTTAATCGAGACGTAACAAACAGCAGGAGGTCTAGCAAGGATGCTGACTCCAAGAGACCAACTCCTGACCGGTCATGATCAATTCCAGCGACTGGTTCAGGAGCACTCGCAATACTCCCAAAGGCTGGAATCCCTCACCCAAAAGCGATACCTCACCGACGACGAAAAACTGGAAGAAGTGCGGCTGAAGAAACTGAAGCTGCGCTTGAAAGACCAGATGCAGAGTCTGGAGATGCAGTTCCAGCGGCAGTCCGCCTAGAGGACAGGCCTGAGGAGTCGGGCCGGAATCGCAAGAATAACGCAGGGTCTCACCAGACCCATGTCATCCCGCAGGGCGCTTGTAAGCGCCTTTTTTTATTGCAGTTATGTAGAACGCGGCAGCCTCGCTCTACTCGCTCTATAATCATTCTGAATTCCCATGGTGCGCGACGGCTATTTCTATGGTGCGGGATGCCTGCTGGCTGCGGTCATTGTCGCGTGGCTGGCGGCTTGGCCTTACGCCGTCCCGCTGGTGCTGCTGGCAGCGTTCTTTCTGTGGTTTTTCCGCGATCCGGAGCGCCAGATTCCCACCGTACCCGGAGCCCTGGTTTCGCCTGGAGATGGCAAGGTGACCGATGTTTCGGTGGTGGCTTCGGGCGCGACGTCCCCCGGATCCCGCCGCAACCGGATCAGCATTTTTCTTAGCGTGTTCGATGTGCATGTGAACCGCTCGCCGATTGCGGGCGTGATCCGCGACGTGCGCTATCAGCGCGGAAAGTTTCTCAACGCTATGGGGGCGCATTCGGCGGAAGAGAACGAACAGAATATCGTCACCGTCGAAGGCGATGGCCGTACCGTTGTCTTCAAGCAGATCGCCGGGCTGATCGCGCGCCGTATTGTTTTTAATCTTAAAGTGGGAGACCGTGTGGCCTGCGGCCAGCGGGTTGGGCTGATCAAGTTTGGCTCGCGCGTGGATGTTCTGTTCGATTGCGATGCTGCCATCCAGGTAAAGCCGGGCGATCGGGTAAAGGGAGGGGCGACCATCCTCGCGCTCTTGCCCGTTGTGCGACCAACGACCCAGCCGGTTCATGCCGGCGGGGCCGGGGAGACGGAGGCGGATTGAATAGGAAGGCAGGAACATGGAAGAGCTAGAGCCGCGTCGTCGTGAATCGGACCGTCCGCGCGGAAAATTGCGCAAGGGTATGTACATACTGCCCTCGCTGTTCACGACCGCGAATATCGCAGCCGGGTTCTACGCCATTCTGCAGACCGTGCATGGCACCACGGGAGAAGCCTGGCACTTGGACTTCGCCGCCAAGGCCATCGGCTTTGCCGTATTGTTTGACGGCCTGGACGGCCGCATCGCGCGCCTGACCCACACCGCCAGCGATTTCGGAAGGGAACTGGATTCGCTGGCCGACGTAATCGCCTTCGGCGTCGCTCCGGCACTACTTGCCTGGATGTGGGGGTTCCATCTGTTGCCGGTGGTGATTGCCCCTGATCTGCATTTGAAGATCACGCAACTGGGCTCGATCGCCTGCTTCGCTTTTCTCATGGCGGGTGCGAGCCGGTTGGCGCGTTTCAACATTACCAAGAATCCGCAGCCCTCGAATCCGGGACGCCCGGGGAAGAAATATTTCGTGGGCATGCCGATTCCCGCCGGCGCGGGAGTCATTGCAGCGGTGGTGCACTTCTCTGGCGGTGCGCCTGTGACTTCCTGGTGGACGGCAATGAGCTGGCTGCTGATGGTTGTGGTGGTCGGGTATCTGATGGTCAGCACGTGGCGTTTCTACAGCTTTAAAGACATTGATTTTCGTTCGCGCCGCCCCTTCCGCCTGATCGTGATATTTGGCATCGTAGGCGCGTCGATCTGGTTCTTTTCCCGGCCCGCGCTTTTCGCCATCGCGATTTTATACATGGCTTCCGGCGTCTTATGGCGGCTGCAGTGGATCTTCCACCGCAAGACTCCGCCGTCGTCGCCTCCGCCGTACCGGGAGGCATCGCCGACACCATGACTCCGCCTTCGAAGCCTCCCCTTTCCAAGTCCGGCAGCTCGCAGGCGGAGGCCCGCGGCGCGAGCCCGTATCGCGTGGCGATCGTGGGCGCGGCTTCACTCAAGGGAAAGGAAGTCGCCGAAGTCCTGCACGAACGGAATTTCCCCGCTGCCGATATACGGTTGCTGGATGACGACGAGTCTCTCGGCCAGTTGGAGGCGGCCGGCGACGAGATGAGCTTTATTCAGAGCATCCGCTCGGAACAGTTCGAGCGCGTGGACTTCGCTTTCTTCGCTTCCGACCCGCGCTCGACGCGCAATAACTGGAAGGCGGCGCGCGACCTGGGAGATACCATTGTGGATCTGTCGTTCGCCCTCGAAGATGAGGCGGGGGCCTCGATCCGCTCTCCGTGGATCGAACGCCAGACCGGTCAGCCCCCCGCGCCAGAGCTGCAACCGGGCCCGGTGGTAGTGGCGCATCCAGCCGCTTCGGTCCTCGCGCTGCTCGCTTTGCGCAGCGAGAAGTTTGCCAAAATCGAACGCATGGTCGCGACCGTGTTTGAACCGGCGTCGGAGAACGGCCAGAAGGGGATGGACGAACTGCACGAGCAGACGGTGAATCTGCTCTCGTTCCAGGAGCTGCCGAAAAATGTGTTCGACATCCAGGTCGCCTTCAACCTGGCGGCGCGCTACGGGCAGAGATCCGATCTGTCGCTGGAAGCGGTAGCGAAAAGGATCCGGAGGCACTACCGGCAGATCGCCCCAGGGGCAGCCGAGCCTGCGCTGCAGGTGCTGCATGCCCCAGTCTTCCACGGGCACGCCTTCTCGGTATACCTGGAGGTCGAGAAACCAGTTGTGATTGCGGAGTTCTCCGAGGCACTGGCGGGAGAACACGTGGTGGTGACCGGCAGTCCCGAAGATACGCCGACCAGCGTGAGCGCTGCCGGCCAGGGCGACATCCTGGTCGAAATCGCCATCGACGCCAACCGCAATCGGAAGAACGGAGTGTGGCTCTGGGCAACGACCGACAATCTGCGCGTGGCCGCTTTGACTGCGGTTGAATGCGCCGAGAGCATGACCGCGTCCCGGCCCCGGGGGCAGATTCAATGACGCCAGATGCAATGAGGTTGGAATCATTAAACCGAGGGCCGGCGAAGGCATGGTCGGCAAACCGATGGCTGGCGGCTGCGGCGCTGGGAATCGGCCTGGCCTTGACCTCCACCGGCTGCGGTTATCACACGGCCGGAAGCAAAGTCGAACTGCCTGAGAACATCCGCACCATCGCGATTCCGGGTTTCGTGAGCCAGAGCCAGACGTTCCGCATCGAGCAACTGCTGACCGACGCCGTGGTGCGCGAATTCAACGCCCGCACCCAGTATCGTGTGCTCCATGAAGCGAAGGGCGATGCCGATGCCGTGCTGAAGGCGACGGTGGTATCGGCATCGGCGACGCCGCTGGCTTACGACTCCCAGACCGGGCGCGCCGCCAGCGCTTTAGTCACCGTGAGCATACAGGTGACGCTTACCGACCGTCACGGCAAGGTGCTCTTCGACAATCCTTCCTACCTTTTTCACGATCAGTACGAAATATCGCGCGATCTCCACAGTTTTTTCGAAGAAGATTCTCCCGCCGTCGACCGCTTGTCGCGGGATTTCGCACGGACGCTGGTGGCCAACATTCTGGAGGCCTACTGATGTTGGAGGGCTACTATTATGGTACTTGCTCCAGTTCCGAATAGCCGCTGTCACTGAAGAGCCGAAATGAACTATCGACGAACTCTCGTGTATGTTGTTTCCGCTGCTCTTCTAAGCTGTCTTGTGGCAAATATTGCCTGGGCCGCCGACGATCAATCCGATCCTCTGAAGCAAATCTCGGAAACCTTCCCTAAGAGCGTCGAGATGAAAAACAAGGGAAAGCTATTAGAATTCTGTCCGGATAACACGTGCCACGGATTTTCGGCCTCAGACAAAATCTCCGTGGTGACTTTGAAAGACTTCGCCTATCTGTATGTCTACTTTTTTTCCGACTACTATGCCCTCTCAGAATGGCGCGCCAAGGAAGATGTGAAGAATACTGCAGAGCGCGTACTCTCAAAACCTGAGTATAGCGGCTGTAGGAAGGGGAACAGTCGCGAATCAGCACGCTGCGTGCTGCTCGACCTTAGCCGAAACGGGAAGATCAAATTGCTTTTCATTCGGTATGACGAGGGACAGCGCAATGTGGTTCACGAGAACATCTCTGAGCAGCTGTCTGAAAGAAGTTCGGCTCCGAAATGACGATCCACGCCTTCTCTCAGGCCGACCGCTTTCTCTCCGACGTGGAGTCGCGCAAGCTGAGGCCGGCCTACGTCTTGGTCGGCGATGAAGCGTTTTTTCGCAAGCGTTGCCGCGATGCCATTCTTGAGCATCTGGTGGCGCCCGACTCGCGCGACTTCGGTTTGTTTGAGTTCGACCTCGCCGAAACTTCGCTGAATGAAGTTCTCGATCGCGCTCGCACCCCCTCGCTGATGGCGCCCTTTCAGGTGTTCTTCGTGCGCGGAGTGAAGACCTTGTTTGGCCGCGGCTCGAGCTCCAATGCCGAAAAAATTGGAGCCATCGAAGCCTATTGCAAGAACCCGAATCCCGATGCGCTCCTCGTTTTTGTCGCCGATCACATCAGCATTCCCGCCGACGCCCGCCGCATGGAGATGACCGATAAGGACCGCTACCAGAAGATCCGCGAAGACCTCGGTCCCTTCTGCGGCATCGTGGAACTGTCGCGTGTGCAGGAGGGGCAGGCCGTCCGCTGGATTGGCGAGTACTGTGCATCGCGTGCAGTCAAAATCGACGCTGATGGCGCGCGCGAACTGGTGGATGCGCTGGGCGGCGACATGATGATGGTGTCGAACGAACTGGAGAAGCTGATTCTCTACGCCGGGGAAAGGAAGAAAATTACGCTGGGCGATGTCGAGACCATGGTGCTCGCCGCGAAACAGCGCTCGCTGTATGAGTTGACCGATGCGATTTCCTCCAAGGACCGAGTTCGCGCCTTGCAAATTCTCGATGCGCTGCTTTCCACCGGCGACGGCGAAGATGCGGCCATTGGGCATCTTTATATGCTGGCCAAGACTTTTCGCCAGATGCTGGTGATCCTGGAGCGCAACGTGCGCGACCAGCGCATGCTTTGGGCGGCACTATGGCAGGGTTTTCGCGTGCCGCCGTTTGCGGCCGACGATATCATCCGCCAGGCGCGGCGCTACAAATCGAAGCGCGAACTGACGCGCGCGATTCGCCTGGTCGCGAAGGCCGACCTGGCGCTACGCTCGAATCCTCCCGGCAAGCGGCTCGTCTTGGAAAAACTGATTTTGGATCTGGCCAGCGAGCCCAAGCTTGAAGCCGCGGGCGGATGGGCGCAGGAAGAACTGCCGGTCTAAAAACATCCGGAGCACTCGGACAACTGAAGTCGGTCCTAACGCCCTTGTCCCGTCAGCGCCAAAGTTGCGCCTATACCGGCGTAGAAATAACGCTCACCGAATTTCTTCTTGAGTGCCGCGAAAGCGGGTTCGCCCGTGCAATGGCCAGGCGCAACGTACTCGACCTTCAACGTGTCATGCAGGGCCGTAACGATCCTCTCGATATCGGCATCGTTCGCCACCACGAGGTGGAAGCCGCCAACGATGAGGTGAATGCGCGGATTGATCACGCTCGCGGCGGCCACGATTTTGTCGATGCCTGGATGCGAACAACCGACCACGATCACCATGCCGTCAGGCGTGTTGATAGCTAACGACAACTCGCGCAGTTCGAGCGTGCCCGGCTTGTCCGAGACCAGCGAGATCAAATGCATGTCGGGTGCGATCTCCAAGTCTTTATCGACTAGCTGAAAGTTAGCGCCCGGCCACGCCGTTCCAAACCGCATGACTTCTGGTGGGACGCCGTCGTAATAGCGCTGCTCCAGAGGAAGAGAGGCATCCTTACGATAAAAGCTGCTCGGCAAGTCGCTGCCGTACACACCAAACGCCTCTTTGGGAGCGTAGATCTTTACCTTGGGATTCGCCCTCAGCAGGTAGGTCAATCCTCCCATGTGATCGCCGTGGCGATGCGACATCACCACAAAGTCAAGCTTCGCCAAGTCAATATTTTTTGCTTTCGCGTTGTGAGCGAGAATGTCGGGATTGTTGCCGGTGTCGAACAGAATACGCTTTCCTCCATACTCGATCAGGGCAGCATAACCCCAGTCCTTCTGCATTGCAGAGTCTTTGCCGAAAGCGTCATAGAGGACCGTGATCTGGGTCTTGGCTGGACTGGAGGTTGCCTGGTTAGCAGAAGTCATCGCAGCGTATCCGACGAGAATCAGGATTGCCACAGTGAGGGAAACTTCCCGGAGCTTGGTTGTCATTCCCGCCTCCGTTGCCCTTATAAGGGTCCGACATCTTGGAACACGGTAGGCAATTACATCGCTTCGGAAGCCTCCGGTCAAGACGGTCGTGCGCGGTGAGCCATGCCCGAGCGCATAAGCTGCCAGCCTGGCCGGTAGTTTTGCCTTGATCTTCCGTGGCCCCTAAGATCATCGAATAGAAATCATGCTCAATGTTCCCGCATACCTGGAGCGGATCGGTTGTGCACAACCCCTCGATCCTTCGGCGGAAGCGTTTCGCTCTCTCCATCGCGCCCACCTGTTCACTGTCCCTTTCGAAAACCTCGATATCCATCTCGGCCGCCAAATCATCTGTGACGAAGCCCGCATTCTGCGCAAAATCGTCAACGAACACCGCGGCGGCTTTTGCTACGAACTGAATGGAGCCTTTGCCGCATTGCTGCGAGCGCTCGGGTTTCGGGTGACGTTGCTATCCGGTCGAGTCGCTCGCGAAGACGGCAGCTACGGTCCTGAATTTGACCACCTCACGCTATGCGTCGATCTCGAGGAGCCTTGGCTGGCCGACGTTGGCTTTGGAGAGGGTTTCCTGGAACCATTACGCCTCGAGCCTGGCACGGAGCAGGCGCAAGGGGGGCGAATCTATCGTTTAACACGCATCGATGACGGGTTCGTTTTGGAGGTCATGGCCGAAGGCAGGTGGAAAAAAGAGTACGCGTTCACCCTCCACCCACATGAACTCTCTGACTTTGCGGGAATGTGCCACTATCACCAGACTTCGCCCGAGTCGCATTTCACGCGCCATCGAATATGCTCGCTGGCCACTCCCGAAGGCCGAGTCACTTTGTCGGACGAGAAGTTGATTGAGACACGCGGCAGTTCGCGACAGGAAAGATTGCTCTCGGGAGACCAAGAATGGCGCGTCAAACTGCGCGAACTGTTTGGCGTGGTTCTACCGGAGTGAGCGCCTCTCATCCCAACGCCAAGAACCCTGCAGCAGAACTGACTGCTGGAAACGACTTCCGGAGAATCTCAGCTGCAAAAGCATTCCCTTCAGATAGGTCAGTTCGCAGGCAACAGATTTCCCGCCAGGACATAGGCGGTTTCCTTATCAAGCTTGATATTGCCACTCTTCGAAATAAGGGTGATTGCTCCGTCGTGGTTGCGCGCTGATTCTACATTCTTCATGAGGACACGATGTTTTGAAATGCTTTGCTCGGGCGAAGGCGGGGCGGGCGCTAGATCGGGGCCCGTACCGCGTCCTGGCGCCGAGTTCGGGTAGGGGGAGTTGACGCCCCCCCGCCGGCGCCTCGGTCGGATTGCGACATCATCCCGTGGGTCAGTCGATAAATCCTGAAGCGGCGGTGTCACTGGGTAATACCAGGCGGTGAGGTAAACCCTAATGGTCACAGAGCCGTTTTTCCACTGCGCAGAGTCCATGCGAATGCCGAGGCGGGAAGCGTTCGTTGCAGACTTGGGCACTGACTCGGTAACTTCTCCGGATAAAATGGCGCCTTGCGGAACCACTACGCGCCCGACCAGGGTAGCGAGTGCAAGTTTGGCCTGGACCTTGGTTCGGACTGGCGTTGTGCCGGCAGTAACCTTTTGCAGCATAATCACAGGGAATTCCAGCAGGGACGAGGAACTGGGTCCGGCGGGAATCGATTGGCCGAGCAACACAATCGAACTGAGCACCAGAGTTACCCGGGCACCTCCGATGGCGATTGTTTTGCTGAACATCTGCGTCCCTCTGGCACGTTAGGAACCGGGCCTCATTTACGCACTCGGGTTAGCGGTGCGACTGGACGTGACGCCAGACGTGACGCCAGACTATAGCCGGGCAGCGTCCCTTCGAATCAGAGTTCCGTGGCGTCTCGCCCGTGCCCGCAACTTACCCTTTTGCCTCCGCCACCGCCCGCCGCAACTCCTCCACTTCCGGGAAATCCGGCTTGATCTTCACCACGCGGTCCAGTTGCTGCCGGGCCAGCGCGGCTTTGCCACTCTTGGCGTACGCGAGTCCCAGGTGGTAGTTGAAGAGCGCGTTGTCCGGTTGCTTTTTGACCGCTTCCTTGAACAGGTCAGTGGCGGAGGTGTAAACGTGCTTGTGGTAGAAAGCCCAGCCCAGCGTGTCGGCGGCATTCGGATTATCGGGAAGCTGACGACGGGCTGTCTGCGCCATGGCGAACGCGACGTCCACATTGCCACCTTGCTGCAACATTACGTAGGCCAGATTGTTGGAGGCCAGCGGATTGTCTGGTTGTATCTCAAGCACTTTCTGATACTGCTGTTTGGCGTGATCCCAATCCCGCCGGGACTCGTAGACGCCGCCCGCCAGCAGGTCGAAAACGATCTCCTTGGGATTGTTCCGCGACCCATCGAGATAAGTTTGCAGCGCCTGATCGGCGTTGCCGCGTGCGCTCTGCACCATGCCGAGCTTCACCCGCGCCTCGGCGTTGTTCTTATCCAGGTCGGAGGCTCGTTGGAACTCCGCCTCGGCAGCGGCTAAGTCTTTCTTTTGTTCCAGAAGTGCTCCCACCATGATGTGGAAGCCGGCGTTCTTGGGATACTTGTCCGACTGCGCCTTCGCGGTTGCAAGGGCCTTGTCGGGCTGCTTCTGTTCCTGTTCCACGTTGAGCACGCCGCCCAGTGCGTCGGTAGAATTCGGATCCTGATCGAGCGCCTGTTGAAAGGCCTTTTGCGCTTCGGGTAACTGCTTCTGCGCCATCCGCAGGTTGCCCAACTGCACATAGGCGGCGGGATTGTTGGGCGCCTTTTCGAGCGACCGCTTAATATATTCTTCCGCGGTTGTGAACCGTTTGCGATCAATGTCGGCGACGGCGCGCAGCAGGTATCCGTCGGGAGAGGCGGGCTGCAGGGAGATGATCTGGTCCGCTTCCTGCGCGAGCCCCGCGGCATCGCTCCGATGGATGGCCACGCCCGCCAACGCCCGGTGCGCTTCCACCATGTCGGGACGCAGTCGAACCGCATCGCGCCACTCGCCTTCCGCCCGGTTGGTGCTGCCCATCTGGTCGAGGGCCAGACCGAGCTGGTAATGCGCCGCTGCGTTATCGGGTTCGCTCTTCAACACGGCTTGCAGAGTATTGACGGCGTCGCTGGCCTTGCCGTCGTGAATTTCGATCTCGCCCTTGTAAACCCTGGCGTCCGAGTCATCCGGCTTCGCCTTCACGATTTCGTCATTCAACTTGCGGGCTTCGTCAAACCGGTCTTTCAGGATCAGCAGCTGAATGTAATTCTTCTTGACCGTCATGTCCCGGGCATGGTCCCGATAGAGCGCGGCATACTCGGCGATGGCTTTGTCGAGCTGGTTGTTGGCAAAATAGAAATCGCCAAGCATGCGGTAGCCCACCGAATTATTCGGAAAATCCCGCTTCGACTGGCGCAGGAAATCTTCGGCTTGGCCCAGTTTGTTTTCGGCCATGTACAGGCTGGCCAGAGAAAGCCTGGGACCGGGATCGTCCTTGGCGGAGTCGATGGCTCGCCGGAACAACTGCTCTGCCTCGGGGAATCGCCCGCGCGTCTGGTAGAAGTTTCCCAGCGAGACCAGCGCATTCGTCGACTTGGGACTCAGCTCGGTTGCTTTCTTGAAATTCGCCTCCGCCGCGTCCCACTGCTGCCCGTGCATCTGGAGCATAGCCAGATTGAGATAGGAATCGGAGCGGTTGGGATCCAGTTGCAACGCCTTCTGCATGTCCGCCAGCGCGGCCGTGGTGTTATTCATGCCGGCATAGTAGTTAGCCCGTGCGACATAGACGTCGGGATTGTTGGGCTGTTTTTGCGCCAGCAGGTCCAGATGCTCCTTCGCGTCGCTGTACTGACGGCTGAGGATCAGCAGGTTGGCCATGTCCAGGTGCGCGGCATATTGATCCGGCTCCAGTTGGACGGTGGTCGTCAGTTCCTGGAAGGCGGTGGGCCACTGCTGCAGCTTCATCGCCGTCAATGCCAGCTTGTAGTGGGCGTCGGCGAACCGCGAATCCACCTGAATGGCGTTTTGGAACTGGATCGCAGCTTCCCGGTACTGGCCTTTGTCGAAGTAGCGCTGGCCGCTCTCCAGGTACTTCTGCTTGCGGACGTTCGGATCCCGCGAGCAGCCCGTCAGCAACGCCCCGAGCAAGCAGACCGCCACCACCGCATAACGAAACCTCGACCTCTTAGCAATACGCATATCTCTGACCGCCTCGCATCACGCAAGCTTTGTCGTATGAGCGCCCGACTGCACCAAGGTACTCTCCGGGCCCAAACCAGAAAAGTTACTACCGGTATTATCGCAAACCAGTATTATCGCAAACCTGGGCAACTGGCAGCACCAAATCGGCCCAATCCTGAAAGCCTGGGCCGCCGTACAGGCGCTTTCGTAATCTCCCTCAATGGGGCGGAGCATGTCATAGTTTGATCCTCTATGAGCCACTTCCCCCAGTCCAATGTCAACCAGCGTTCCCCCCGTGTACAGCTCCATGGATCGGTCGCGGCCGCGGTGATGGCCGAAGGCGGCGAGCGGGCGAGCGCCAAACTACAATCCATTTCCGTTACCGGCGGATTGCTGCAGTTGAAGCATGAACTGGCCGTTGGCGACTTCGTCGAAATCGCTTTTCAAACTCCATCGGGAGCCATCCACGGCATGGCCGAGATGCTGCACCCGTCACGCAAGTTTCAGAGCGTCTGTTATCAGGCCTTCCGCTTCATTGCCCTGGGGGACGAAGACCACGAGAGGCTGCGCATGGCCCTCGATTCCGCCCTGGATCGCGGTTTTCTCGGCCCTGGTTCCGAACAGACGCAGAGGCCGCCCGGATTTTGAGACCTGCGACCTGCTTTCCCGGCCCCTTCGCTATACTGAAACCTCCGGGAATGACGAGCCAGTCCATCACTAGTTCGACCATCACGCACTCCGCCGAAGAGACCATCGCTTTCGGGAGGAGGCTTGCCGCCGAACTGACTCCACCGCTCATGGTGCTGCTGCGCGGCGACCTCGGCGCCGGAAAGACGACCCTGGTGAAGGGGATCGCCGAAGGCTTTGAAGCCGCTCTCGCCGACGACGTGACCAGCCCTACCTTCACCCTCGTCCACGAGTACCGGGGACCCCGCGTCACCCTGTACCACATCGACCTTTACCGTGTCGACACCCAGCGCGACCTGGAAACGCTTGGCCTTGACGACCTGCTCGCGCCCAACTGCATCTTATTGATAGAGTGGGGAGAGAAGTTCCCCCGTTTCGAACGCGATAAGAACGTGGAAATTATCCTGGAGCAAGTCTGGGAAGAGCGAGCGGGGGAGAATGACCGCCGAATCCGAGTGACCACCCGTTGAATCCCGCGGACTGCTGTCGGTGGCTGCAAGTCGCAGACTGCCAGCGGCGGCCCGGGCCGCATCTCAATGAGCTGAATTTTGGGCCAAAAATCAATTTGAAACGCACCTGATTCGCACTTGTTTACTGATCTTGCGGAGGGGTTGCGGAGGACCGCAACTCACACGATAGAATGAAATTCTATCCCTCACTGGTGCATTGGAGCTTTGGTTTTGAGAATTCTACGAATTTGGCTGCTGACCCTGGCGGCGATAGCCATCGCCGTGCCGTTGGCGGCACAGGACGTCAACGCACCCAAGCCCGAGGCAGGACATATTACCGGCACTGTAACCGATGTGAACGACGACCCCGTTCCCGGCGCCACCGTCGTTCTTGAAGGCTCCGCCTTAGGAGATCTCCGCGCGGTCGTATCGAACGACAACGGATTCTTTGAATTCAACGATCTAGAGGCGGGCACCCCCTATCACGTCACCATCAGCGCCCAGGGATTTGCAAACTGGACCTCCCCCGCCGTCACCCTCAAGCCCGGCGAGACCATTATCCTGACGGGCAGCAAACTTCAGATCGCACAGGCGCAGACCACGGTGTCTGTGGTTTATTCCTCCGAGGAGGTCGCCACCGAGGAGGTCAAGCTCGCGGAGCAGCAACGCGTGTTGGGCATCATCCCCAATTTCTACGTCGTCTATGATCACAATGCCGAGCCGCTCACCGCGAAGCTGAAGTTCAGGCTTGCCTTAAGAACCTCTTTCGATCCCGTGACCATCTTCGGGGTGGGCCTGCTTGCCGCCATCAACCAGGCATCAGACCGACCCAACTACGGACAGGGTTGGGGCGCGTTCGGTGAGCGCTATGGCGCTGCTGCCGCCGACGGTTTGAGCGATATCATGATCGGCGGCGCCATCCTGCCCTCGCTTCTGCACCAGGACCCGCGCTATTTCTACCAGGGCACGGGCACAACGAAGTCTCGAACTCTCCACGCACTCTCCAGCCCATTCGTGTGCAGGGGAGACAATGGACGGCTTCAGCCGAACTACTCGACCATCGGTGGCGATTTGGCCTCGGCGGCCCTGTCGAATGCCTACTACCCGGCATCGGACCGCGGCGTGCGGCAGACGTTCGACACGGTCCTCATCAACACCGCCGAACGCATGTTCACCGCCCTGGCACAGGAGTTTATCGTGGGCAAGCTCACGTCCAGAGGCAAACACAAGCAGTAGTACCGCGACGCCTACCGCAGTGCCGGGACAGCACGACTCTCGAAACCGCAAAAGTGAGTCACCGTTTCCCGTTCTCCGCCAAGCCAAAAACAGTCTTCGCGAGCTGAATCACGACGGGTTTAGCTTTCATCCAAACAGAGACTTGAACAATCTGGAGGATCTATGGAAAGTCGAATTGCGTTTGCAAAAGTTGCGCCTGGAGCGTACCGGGCGATGTTAGGGCTGGAGGAATATCTGCATCAGTCCGGGCTGGAACAGTCTCTGCTCGATCTGGTCAAACTGCGGGGTTCACAGGTCAACGGTTGTGCCTACTGCATCGACATGCACTGGAAAGATCTGCGTGCTCTCGGGGAAAGCGAGCAGCGGCTTTATGGTTTGGATGCGTGGGAAGAATCTCCCTACTACAGCGATCGCGAACGGGCTGCGCTGGCTTGGACCGAGGCGGTGACCAACCTCCGGGACGGGCACGTGCGCGATGAGGTGTATGAGGATGTCCGAAAGCATTTTTCCGAGAAGGAACTGGCCGATCTGACGTTCGCGGTGGCAGCCATCAATGCCTGGAACCGGCTCGCGATCTCGGCGCGAACCGAGGCGGGGAAATATCAGCCGGCCAGGGAACCGGTGAGGAAGAGCGCCTAGTGAAGAGCCGGGCGTCCCCGCCCGCCTGGCGGTGGGGCGCCCGACTGTCCGGCAATAGCGCCACTCAGTGCCGCCAGATTTTCTGCGTGTGGTGGGTGGCGTCGCTGGAGGACGAAGCTGGCCCAGTTTCCACATTTGGGTTGGGCGCGGGAACGTTGGGCGCGGTAACAGAGACTGGCGCCGATGGCGCGGCCGCTGGTGCGGCGGTGGCCATTTCGGGCTTGGACCCTACTTCGTCGCCGCGGAAGTAGCGATCTTTGTTCTTGGCGGCGCGCATTTCCGGCATCGCGATGTAGGGCTTCGAATAATCGTTGTTGGCGTTCCAGAAAAGAAAGCCGATCCCGCCTTTCTGTTTCGCCACTTCGGTTTGCACTTCAACATACTTGGGCGAGTACGTCTTGGTCCGCCAGGCGAAGGCTTGCAGCCAGGGCCGAATCACCACACCGCTGTCTTTCGTGATGAGCTTGAAGCGGTCCATGGACTCGCCGATAAAATGCTCGGGCGCGTCGCCGGGGCGCGCGATGCCGTCCATGCCAAAGAAGTGCGAGGGATAGATCATGGGCGAGAGCACATCACACTGCTTCGCCATGGCCACGATGTCCTGCCCAGTGTGCGAAAGATCGACGGGACGCTGCCACGCCATGACTCCGAAGACGTCGAGCGAGAACAGCGCGCCGGTAGGATGGATCTCGGCATAGGCGCGCTTGAGGAAATCGGCGATCACGTCCGAACGCTGCAGGTCTTTTGTTTTCGGGCGGTCGTTCTTCAGGTGATCGGCTTTCGGTTCGGGGGGTGGAGAGACCGGGCAAGCCCCGTCTCTACAGGAATGCTCGGCTTGGAAGTTGAACGCGGCGTCTTTCTGGTCGCCTTCGGCGGGAAAGCGGACGTAATCGAACTGCACTTCATCCACTCCAGACTGGGCCACGAACTTCGCCAGCGCAATGTCATAATCCTGGACCTTGGGGTTCGAGGGGTCGGTCCAGACCAGCTTGCCGTTTTCGCGCCAGGGCTGGCCGGATCGATGCGACTTCACCGCCAGTTCCGGATGGCTGGTAACCAGATGCTCATCGCGGAAGACGGCGATACGAGCGATGGCGTGCATGTTCTGCGAATGCAGGAAGTGGATGAGCTTCGGCAGATCGGAAATGTAGTGGCGCTGTCCGCTGGCCAGCGGGTGGTCGAAGGCAATGTTGACGATACCGTCGCTATCCTTGATGTCGAAAACGACCGAGTTGCCGCCAACTTCACGCCAATGGCGGATGATGCGCTCGCCATGAGCGCTGCCAGCCATCACCCCGGTCAGGTAAATCGCGCGCACTTCAAAATCTCTTGCAACCGGCACCGTTTTCTCTACAATGGGCGATTCCAGAATTCCGGGGATGACGATCTGTTCTCCGGATTTGAGGAAGACCCCCTTGCGGTCGTGGTTGGCAGCGCGGATAGCTTCAGCCAGTTCCGATGAGGTGAGGTATTTTGTGCGCTTCAGATTCTTGCGGGCCACCGACGGAATGCTGTCTCCGCGCTGGGCGACGTAGAACGCCGAACCGGGTGGCGCCGTAACGGATACAGGCGCCGGGGGTTCGAGCTTCTTGGTGGCATCCGCCTTCGCCGGCACCAACTGGACGCCGTGCGGATTTTGTACTCCGGCAGCAGGCCGAGAAAACAGGCTTAACCCCGTCAGAATCAGGGGGAACAGGAGGGAAGAAGGGCTTGGGAAAGAGGGTCTAGCCGTCAAAGCTCGAGACAAGGGCGTTCTCCAGGTACAAATCTCTTTTCCGATTGTGGGGCGGCAGCAATCCTGGCCGCTAGTTACGTCGGACCAGCGGACTACCGGACATTGGCCACCGGGGCGATTTAGGGCGTTTAGAGAAAGTTCCAGCAGTCTGCAAACTATTGCTCTTGGGGAAACTCCGGGTGACACGAGCAACGGGACCTGAGGCGCGCTAGCCGCATCTAAAACGACAAGAAGTGGGAGGTTAAGGGCCTTCTTGAAGATGGCTAGCGGCTTGCACAAGGTAGGGAGCGGCCAAGGGAGTGCGGTTCTCTCCCGAGCGGTCACCGAGTGACAAAAATGAGCAGTTTTCCAGAAAAGTTGTTCCAGGAAAGGAAGCCGGGGCCCGAAGCGATGAGAACGAACCTTGCAACCGTGCTTGACCCTAGCCGCCGCAGCAACGACGCCCGTGACTTTGAGTCATCCCTGCGCCGCAAGATTGTGGGGCAGGACCAGGCGATCGAAAAGGTGGCAGAAATCTACCAGATGTTTCTGGCCGGGCTGAATGCTCCGGGCCGTCCGGTGGGCAACCTGCTGTTCCTGGGGCCGACCGGGTCAGGCAAGACCCGCGTAGTGGAAGCGGTGGCCGAGTCGCTGTTCGGCGATGCGCGGGCCTGCATCAAGATCGATTGCGCCGAGTTCCAGCACTCGCACGAGAT
>JAIQFO010000108.1 GCA_020073215.1 Terriglobia bacterium
CATATCCGCGTCGCGGAATTCGACCGTCAACGGCAGCTTGAACCCACTCTTCGCGGCCCGGAGAGTCACATTCCGTCTATAACGACGTCGGCTCTGTCAAGACACACTTCTCCGGGCACTTGCCTGGAAGTGTTTTTTCTTTAACCCGAAATCTTTTTCCGCGACCAAGGTTCGTGCCCGAATCGTTCGATGGAACCGTCTCAGTTCCACCAGCCATCTATTCGATCCCAACCCGCGTCAGGACCATGATTACCTGTTCAAACTCCCCAACGCTTTGGGGAGGCAGGATGCCCACTCAATAAGCCGGTCTTAACCACGACCACAGAATGTGCCGGGCTGTCCTGCATGCGAACCCTGGATCAGCTGCGCATAGTTCACCTGCAAGCGCAGCATCCAGTACAACCTCACTGCCAGCTTCCGTGCCATGGCTACTTTTGCCAGCGCACGACACTTCCGCTGAGCCAATTGTTGATACGCGCGACGCATCTCCGGCTCATAACGCACCGCACTCTGCGCCGCTTCCACCAGCAACCCGCGCAGAAACGGATTGCCCTGTTTGCTGATGTGCCCCAGCCGCTGCCGGCGCCCGCCGCTGGAATGTTCGCTGGGAATCAGTCCCAGGTAGCCGGCGACCTGTTTGCCCCGCTGGAAACGCTCCGCAGGTCCCATCGTCAGCGTGAACGCCAGCGCCGTGACCGGTCCCACGCCCGGATGCGTCATCAATCGCCGTGCCGCCGGCCGCGCCGCAGCCTGCTCGGCCACCGCACGGTCCAACTCGCTGATCGACGCCTCCAGTTGATCGAGCAGTTGCAGCAACTCCGCTCTGCGCCGGCTGGCCCAGGGCAACAGCGGCAACGACTCCAGTTGCTTTCTTCCCGCCTCGCTCCACAACTTCCGCTTTCGTTGCACGCCCTGATTCAACGCTAGCGCCTGCAACTGGTTCTTCACCTGCGTGCGCATGCGCACCAGCTTGTGACGATGCAACAGCAACTGCCGGTCGTCTCGCTCGGCTGCCGTGGGCACCCAGATCCGCGGAAAACGATCCTCGGCCAGAAGCTTCAGCAACAGCTCCGCATCTCGCCGGTCGGTCTTCTGCTTCCGCTCGCAACTGGCGCGAATCTTCGCCGCATCCCCGATCCACACCTCGTGTCCCAATTCCGCCAGCATCCGCTCGAACCACTGCGACTGCCCGCTCGCTTCGATCCCCACTCGCACGGCCCCTCCCAGTCCCGCGTAAAAGGCCCGTACCTCCTCCTTTCTCTCGTGACTCAGCGCCTTCTCCACCATCTCTCCGGTCGCCTGGTCCAGTACCGCGATCTGCTGATAGCTCGGATGAAAATCACAGCCTATAATCTTCATTTCGGCTCCTTTCTCCCGAGCCTTGGTCGCTGATCACGCCAAGTCTACCCGGGTCCAAGGAGCCGATGTCGTTATGAAATCAATAACAGGATGTGGCGACCAGCATAAATTATTGTCCGACAATCTTCGTGAAATCTCCGAATGCCGCGACGCCTAAGACGATGGGCAAAGGGCCTAGCGTTCCCAACGGAATCTCTCCACTTGCCCTGCTCATGTGCCATTGGCGCATTCTTCTGACAATGTGCGGTTTGGCTTGCAAAACAACGAATTGATCCGTTGGCGTGACTAGAAGCTTGACCAGACTGGATGCAGGCGGACGCTTTACTGAGGCGTACTTGAATCCTGTTGTTTCGTCCCAATCAAAGTTAATTATATTACCGTAACCGGGCTGCGCTGCCTTCCAGATAAAGGACATTGCAAGAAGGACGCCAAGCGCCAATCCGACGTACAGGCGTTTTCTGGACTTTGGCACTGATGCGCCTCGCATAGGATTTCCAGTTGTGCGAATCCTACCCGATAATGCCTCATTATTTATGGTGCGGTGCGATTTGAACCTGTGCTGGCATCCAAGCCCGTGATTCCACATTCAATCGAACCACGCGGTGTTTACCTTTTGTGTCATTCAGTTCGACAGTAACCTTATCACGTTCTATCGTGGCTTCGGCGGAACCCCGACTTATCGGATAGTCACCCGAAGGGTCCAACGACCACCGTTCCAATTTCCATCCAGATTAATTTTTTCGATGTCCGAATCTTGATGGACAACCAGCGTCACGTTCATATAGCACTGGCCTGCTCTACACCAAGATTGCTGAAAGGCGATCCTGACTGGAATCGGATCGCCGAGAACGGTTTGCGTAGGGAGAATGCAAAAGAAGCCCACGAAAAGTATTTTCTTTCTAGTCCGTCCGAGTTTCATTCCAGCTTCCTCATCATTCGGCGTGAGTATATCGCCGTTTAGAAGGAGCGAATAACAGAAATATGTCTACGGATAAGTCGCTGGACGATCTGCAACTAATGCCACATCCTGATAAACGGGGTGGTCTCAATGGGTCGATGCAACATTTGTTTGAAGTCTTCTTGTAGGTGTCTACGAGGCTGATTTCGTTCGCGAGCGTTGATTCAAACGGAACACTGCCCTGTTTAGGTTCTGATTGAGTACTGCCGTACAGATAGATTCTCGATGGGAAGTAATGTCTGATCAACTGCTTAGCAAGTGTTGCATAGACCGGTTGAGCTCGCACCGTTTATCAGATGGGATGAGAAGGCCGGTCTCCGGCGGGATGCGATACGCTCCCAACGATTGACGCGCTCAAGGCGCAATGGAAAGGAGACCGGCTTATGAAAAAGAATAGCACCGTGGCCACGCGACGGAAGCAGATTTTGAAACAGAAGCAGCTGACAATCGGAATGGATCTGGGAGATCGATTCACCTACTACTGTGTGCTGGATGCAGCGGGCGAAGTGATGGTCGAACAAAAGCTGTCGACCACCAGGCCAGCGATGAAGCAGGTGTTCGGCAGAATGCCGAGCAGCCGCGTGGCTCTGGAAACCGGAGCCCATTCCCCGTGGGTCAGCCGGCAGTTGACCGAGTTGGGCCATGAAGTGATCGTGGCGCATGCGCGGAACGTTCGATTGATCGGGGAGAGTAGCCGGAAAGATGACCGGCTGGACGCCCGGATGCTGGCGCGGTTGGCGCGGATGGATCCTCGTTTGCTGAGCCCGGTGCAGCATCGCAGTGCGGAAGCGCAAGTGCATCTGACGGTGATTCGGGCGCGAGCCGCGCTGGTGGGGGCACGCACGGCGCTGGTGAATGCCGCGCGAGGGCTGGCGAAGTCTTACGGAGAGCGGTTGCGCAAGTGTGGCACGCAACAGGTGAGCAAGGGCTTGGCCGCCGGGTTGAGCCCGGAGTTGCGAGCCGCCTTGGAGCCGCTGTTGGCGGAGGTCGCATCGCTGAGCCAGCGCATCGCCGAGTATGACCGGCGGATCGAACAAATCGCCAGCGAAGTGCATCCGGAAGTAGCGCGGCTGAAGCAAATCAAAGGCGTGGGCACACTGATCGCGTTGACCTATGTGCTGACCGTGGGAGATCCCCGCCGGTTTCGTCGCAGCCGCGACCTGGGTTGTTATCTGGGGCTGCGTCCCGGGCGCAGGAACTCGGGCAGCAGCCAGCCGCAGTTGCATATCAGCAAGGAAGGAGACCGCTACCTGCGCACCCTGATGGTGCAAGGGGCCCACTACATTCTGGGGCCGTTTGGACAGGACAGCGATCTGCGGCGCTGGGGATTGAAACTGGCCGAGCGCGGAGGAGGCAATGCCAAGAAACGCGCGGTGATTGCGGTCGCTCGCAAGCTGAGTGTGCTGCTGCACAAGTTATGGGTGAGCGGAGAAGTCTATGAGCCTCTGCGCAACCAAAGCGCCGTCGTAAGCGCGGTGGCTTAAGAAGCATTGCAAGGGTCGAGCGGAACCGCCGAGTTCAGGTGACTGCGGCCAAGTCCTGGCCCAACTCTCGTC
Organism: Terriglobia bacterium; assembly: GCA_020073215.1. GTDB lineage: Bacteria > Acidobacteriota > Terriglobia > Terriglobales > Acidobacteriaceae > Acidiflorens. The sequence continues at coordinate 3,874 of JAIQFO010000108.1, forward strand.
GAGGGAGTCGAGGTCGATTCACAGGTAGCAGCACCTGCTGAAACGAGAACGCCCAACTGGCACCGAGCGAAGAATCGCTCAACAAAGAGTGCGGATGGAAGGATGGCGGCAGAGGCGGATGAGTTCCATTGAAGACCACTCGACGAACCAAGGCAACTACAAAACCGGCTTGACACGAACCGGCCATCTCATGGAAGGACTTGGCCGGGCGTCTAAAGGGAAGCGCTGGGTCGAATGGTAGCCAGATGCCGTTCGGTTAGCGCGCTGCGCGGAGGATCGTCTGCTTCTTATAGAGCGCCCATGGCTGGAACATTGCCTACAGGCGGGGATGGGGTATACATTGTCGGTCGGCCGGGAAGTCAAAACGGAAA
>JAIQFO010000016.1 GCA_020073215.1 Terriglobia bacterium
TACCATTGCACGAAAGCAAATTCTCTTTTCGGGGCCAATGAATTCATGATCCAGTTCATGATCCAAAGACTGCGTGTGCGCGGCGCCATGCTTGCCTTGTTTGTCTTGTTCCTGACTACGCTGACTTTCTCCCAACCAAAAGAGCGGAATCGCAAGTTGGAGGCCGCGCAAAAGAGCGCGTCCGCCGCACCCGCTTCCTCGGCGACCGACGACAAAGACGACAAGAAAGAAGGCGACCCGCTTTTCCGGGGAATGAAATACCGTTTGATCGGCCCGTTTCGTGGCGGCCGCTCGCTTACCGCAGCGGGAATTCCCGGCGATCCGACCACCTACTATTTCGGCGCGACCGGCGGCGGCGTGTGGAAATCGACCGACGGTGCCAATACCTGGTCCCCGATTTTTGACCGGGAAGGAGCCCCTTCGATCGGCAGTATTGCGGTCGCGGTGTCCGATCCAAACGTCGTTTATGTGGGGACCGGGGAAGCCTGCATTCGCGGCAACATCTCGCAAGGCGACGGCGTCTGGAAATCGCTGGACGCGGGAAAGTCGTGGAAGAGCGTTGGCCTGAAAGATTCGCGCGCCATTGGCAAAGTGATCGTGAATCCGCGCAACGCGGATGTTGTCTTTGTCGCAGCGCTCGGTCATCCCTTTGGTCCAAACACGGAGCGGGGTGTTTTCCGTTCCACCGATGGCGGCAAGACCTGGGATAAGGTTCTCTACAAAGACGAGAACACGGGAGCGATCGATGTGGTGTTCGATCCGCAAAATCCCAACATTTTATTTGCCTCGCTCTGGGAAGCGCACCGCACTCCATGGAGTCTTTCGAGTGGCGGCCCGGGCAGCGGCGTGTATCGCTCGACCGACGGCGGCACAACTTGGAAACGGCTGCAGGAGAATGAGCACGGGCTTCCCAAGGGCCCCTACGGACGCATTGGGCTGGCGGTCGGTGCGAACTCGGAGCGCGTGTATGCGCTGATTGAAGCCAAGGAAGGCGGGCTCTACCGCTCCGACGACGGGGGAGGCACTTGGGAACTGGTCAACGGCAGCCACAGTCTGTTTCAGCGCCCGTGGTACTACATGCACGTGATCGCCGATCCGCAGGATGCCAACACGCTGTACGTGTTGGACGTGGAGTTTTTCAAATCCACCGACGGCGGGCACAGCTTCAATAAAATTAAGGTCCCGCACGGCGACAATCACGGTCTTTGGATCGATCCCAAGAATACTAGGCGCATGATCGCCTCGGATGACGGCGGCGTGACGGTCAGCCTGGATGGAGGCAAGTCGTGGACGCGCGAAGACAATCAGCCAACCGCGCAGTTTTACCACGTCACCACCGACACGCGGACGCCATACTACGTGTACGGCGCGCAGCAGGATAATTCGACGGTGGCGATTGCCAGCCGCAGCGATGACGGCGCGATCGGCCGCGACAACTGGTACGAGGTCGGGGGCGGAGAAGCGGGATACATTGCGCCCAATCCAACCGACCCGAACATTGTGTACGCCGGCGATTATCAGGGCAACATCACGCGCTTCGACCGGCGCACGAACCAGGTCAAGAACATTGCCGTGTCACCGGAACTCGGCGATGCGCGCGGTGCGGCCGTACTCGATCACCGTTTTCAATGGACGGCGCCCATAGTGACTTCTCCGCACGACCCCAACACGATTTACTACGGGGGCGAGCGCGTTTTCAAAACCAGCGACGGCGGTACTCATTGGGAGGCGATCAGCGGCGACCTGACGCGCAACGACAAATCGAAGCAGCAGCCTTCGGGCGGCCCGATCACGGTGGACGACACCGGCACGGAGTATTACGACACTGTGTTTTCGATCGCTCCCTCGCCGCTCGCGAAAGGCCTGATCTGGGTGGGCACCGACGACGGCTTGATCCAGATCACGCGCGATGAAGGGAAGAATTGGACCAACGTCACGCCCAAGGATCTGGCGGAATGGAGTCGCGTCAGCCTGATTGAAGCGTCTCCGCATGATGCCGGCACGGCGTACGTCGCCGTTGATCGCCATCAGAATGACGATCTCGCGCCCTACATCTACAAGACGAGCGATTACGGAGCGACCTGGAGCCGCATCACCACTGGAATCCCGGATGGAGCTTTCGTGCGCGCTGTCCGGGAAGACCCGAAGAAGAAAGGCCTGCTCTATGCCGGGACCGAGCGTGGCGTCTTTGTCTCGTTCGACGATGGAGCCCACTGGCGCTCGCTCGAAATCAACCTGCCGATCACGCCGGTCCACGACCTGGTCATCAAGAACGACGATCTGGTCGTGGCAACCCACGGGCGCTCGTTCTGGATCCTGGACGATGTCTCGCCGCTGCGCCAGTTCGCCGATTCGGTGGCCGCGGAAGACATGCATCTCTACCAGCCCGCGACCGCGTACCGCGTGCACACCGGAGAGGCTCCGCCAAAGTTGTTCTTTGCGGGAACGAATCCGCCCAACGGTGCGGTGATTTATTACTACCTCAAGCAGGCCCCAAAGCCGGAAATGAAGCAGGAAGTAAAGATTGAAATCCTGGATGCCGCGGGAAGTGTCATCCGCACCTACTCCAGCAATAAAACCGCGCCGCTCAATGAACCGCTCGATCCGGATGACAAGAAGCCGGAGAAGCAGATCAAGCCGGAAGAAGGTCTGAATCGTTTTGTGTGGGATTTGCATTACGAGGAGGCGAATCGTGTCCCGGGGTATTTTCTATGGGAATACAACGACGGTGCGCGCGGCCCGCTGGCGCTGCCGGGCCACTATCAGGTGCGGCTGAGCTTGGCCGCCACCGGCAAGAGTGTAACGGCTCCCTTCGAAGTGAAGCTGGATCCGCGCGTCACCACTTCCGAGAGCGATTTGGAGAAACAGTTCAAGCTGCAGATGGACTTGCGCGAGCAGGTGAGCCGCGTTCACGACGCGGTGAACCAAATCCAGGACGTGCGTGAGCAGTTGGCAGGGCTCAAGAAGCGCCTGGTGCCGGGCGATTCCTCGAAAGTGTTGTTCGATGGCGCCAGTGCCCTGGAGGCGAAGTTGATTGCGGTGCGCGATCCGCTGATTAATTTCAAAATCAGTGCCAGCGAAGATTCCCTTGCCTACGCGCCGGGAATCGACACGAGGCTGGCGTTTCTTTCCATGGCCGTCGCTGGTTTCGCCGACTCGGCTCCGACCGAAGCGCAATACCGGGAATTCGACAAGCTGAAGAAGCAGACCGACGAATTACTGGCGCGCTGGGACGGGGTTAGGAATGCGGATATCACGACCTTCCAGAAACTGGCGGCGGAGCAAAACGTCCACTCCATCTACGTGCCCGATGTGAGAAGTGAGCGGGTGGCGGGCGGTGGCGAAGAATAAAGACTGTCAGTTATGCGGTGGAGCGACGGGCGTCTCGCCCGTCCCGCCGGGCGGGGACGCCCGGCGCTCCATTAGATGAACATCTCGTCCTGTGGGACACCCGCGCCGTTTTTCGGATGACGGCGTCTCTGGCCGAGGAAGACTTCGACTCCGGTGCTGATCGCGCTCATCAGTCCATTGACCTGGCGCAGCGGAGAGATCACGGTTTTGTGGACGGCATCGCTGGTCTCTTCGACTTTGTCCATGGTGCGGTTCAGCAACTCATCGGCCCGGATGACTTGCAGCCGCGTACGATCGAGGGCATCGGTGAGCGTGGCGTCGAAGCGCCCAAGTTGATTGCGCACCAGCGTGCTTGATTCCGATAGGTTGACGGTCATGACGTCGAGTTTGGGCCGCATTTCCACCAACATTGCCTGCACCGTCTCCATCGTGGGCAGAGCCTTGCTCGTCACCTGGGCGGCAAGCGCCTCCATTTTCGCCGTGCTCCTGCGGACCGCCACGTAAAGGCCCACCAGAATTCCCGCCTGCACCACGACCGCGACAGCAGTCACCGCAATAAAAATTCCTAGCAGAGTGTCATTCATCGCTGCTCCTGCCGTGCTGGCAGGCTGCCGCCAGCCAGTCCCTAAAGGGGCTTCCGATTTTTCAAGACTTTTCGGTATCGCGAACGCGATACCCCGATCCAAATCTCGAGATCTGCTGCTCTCAATGTCCAGTGGTTCAGCAGTTTAGATTACTTGGGCGGTTCTGCCCCGGCAGCGGTCGTCTCGTGATAGGCCTGCCGGCCCGCCTCGTAAGCGGAGCGGAACTGTTCTTTCTGCTGGTTGAGCACCTCGCGTCCGCGATCCACCCAATCACCTGCCTGTTCGCGTGCCCGACGAGCTTGCGCACGCGCGCGCTCGGTGCCTTCCTGCGCCTTGGCGCGAATTGCGTCGCGTGTTTCATCGCCGGAGCGTGGAGCGTACAACACTCCGACTACAGCCCCAACTCCGAGACCCGCTAGAAACCACAAGAAGCCGTTGCCATCACGATCCGCCATAACTACCTCCTCAATTTCTTTACTCTTTGTATCGGATGGTAGCACCCCGATATGTGAAAGACAATTCATGGCCCGCCTGCGGTGGAGGGACGGGCGCCTGCCCTGCGCTAAGTCGAAGGGCCCAGCCGGGCGGGGCGCCCGGCTCTCCCCAAAGAAACTCTTGTGCGGGACGCGCCAAAGGCGGAGAATGAGGCGTTTTTCAGGAGGCGTTCTTGTCCGACCGCAAGTATAGGCAACACGGATACCAGGATTCCGGCGCGGGACCGAAAAGGGAAAGAGAGTCCGGGAAGCCGGCGGCCGCGAAAAAAGAGAATACGTTCGGGCCGCGGCCGATCAACATGCCAGGCACCCGGACCGTCTCCCGCTGTGCGGAATGCGGCACGCTGCTGCAGAATCTCACCGATCCGGTCGGGCAGTGTCCGAAGTGCGGGTTCGACCTTCATGCCTGCAAACAGTGCGAACACTTCGACCCGTCCAGCCGCTTCGAATGCAATGAGCCGATCCCCGCCAGAATCTCGCCCAAAGACAAGCGCAACGACTGCCCGGTTTATTCCATTCGCGTGATGATCGAAAAAGAAACCTCCAGCAAAGGCAGTCAGCGTCCCAATGACGCACGCGCGGCGTTTGACAATCTTTTCAAGGACTGAAGGCCGCTCTCGGCTCTCAGCTAACCAAATCAAGTTGTCATGTTGGGACGGAGCGGGGGCCTCCCCGAAGTGAAGTCCCCGCCGAGTCGAAAACATCCTCAGCTCAATCCACTACGAAAACCGCGACCCGCACGCCGGGATGGAGCAGATCGAAGAGGAAGTACTCCCCATCGATGAAATCGATGTAACAGCTGTCGGTGTAAGCCCAGCCCACGGGCCACGGTTCGACGATTTCAAACCAGTAGCTCGCATACTGGAAGCGAGGCTGCCCTTCGACAATTACCGGACGGTTGACGACGAACGTGTGCGGACGGCCGAAATGGGCGCGAAATTTGTCGTCGGGGATGTGCGCGCCCTTGCCGGCCCGTCCCTGCTTGGCCTCCGCTGTTTTCCGATCCTGTCCTTCGTGGGCAGGTTTCGCGCTTTCCTGCTTTGATGGTTTTTCTTGTTCCGCCTTTGACGGCTTTTCGCGTTCTCCCTTGGAAGGCTTTGGTTCTTCCTGCTGCAGTTTTCTATTGTCGCTTGGTTCCTGCGCGTACATGTACGCGCCGAAGAACAACAAGAGAGCAACAGAAACAGCATTGATGATTCGTCTCATAGTGGTCCTCCTCTAGTGGTCCTCCTCACCATGGCGCGCGCTGGATTTCTCCCAGCAAATTGGGTAGAACAGCAAACCGGCTGCCAAACGAAAAAAACGTGCCGTTTCTTGCTCTTGGGCGAGCGAGGAACGCAATTCTGACCGCATGTGGTACTTTTTGCCTGCCTTCCCGCCAAATAGGCTGATTCTCGGGAGCGAACCGTAGAAGTTCGACACCCCCTCATTACGCACACAACGCGAGTAAGGGGAGCACGCTCGCGTCCTCGACGACGACGCTTACGGCTTCCGCGTTGGTCTTAGCAGAATTTCGCTGGCGAAGGACTGCGGGGCCTGGGTCACGATCATGGCCACCGCGTGCGCTACGTCCGCCGCTTGCAGCATCTTCTCGGCATTCTTTCCCGGATGCGGGCTGAACTCGGTGTGCACCGAGCCCGGGCAGATGACCGACACGCGAATGTTGTGGGCGCGCAATTCCTCCGCTACCGAGTAGCTCAATCCATTCAACCCCCACTTGGAGGCGGCGTAGGCGGCTCCGTTGGGCAGGGCGTTCTTGCCGGCGAGGGACGAAATGTTGATGATGTGTCCGTTGCGGGCTTTGGAATTGATCATGAGCGGCGCCAGGCTGCGGATGCAGTAATACACGCCGCGCAGGTTCGTGTTCAACACGCGATCCCAATCGTCGGGCGCAAGCTGATGAAGCGGTCCTCCAGGGACGCCGATACCGGCATTATTGACGAGAATGTCCAGCCGCTGGAAGGTGCGCTCGATGCGCTCGGCTAACGATTCCACCGAATGCAGATCGGTGACATCACATTCGATCACGGAACTTTTCCCGGCACCTCTCCCGGAATTCTGACCGCCGCTGTTCTGGATGTCGGCGGCAGTTTGTTCGAGGGCTTGGCGCGAGCGTCCGCATAGGACTGTGTGCGAGCCGAGTTCAGCCAGGGTCAGAGCGATGGCCTTGCCAATGCCGCGTCCAGCGCCGGTAACCACCGCGACTTGGCCAACCAGGGGCGAATTTGATGTAGTGCTCGTCACGAGCGGGTTCCTCCAGAGAGAGAACGAGAGAAAACCATTCTATTTTGGATCAGGTGTGCTGTGCATCGGTGCCACCGGCTGAGTTGCCCCTAAACAGGCTGGCGGTTTTTCGGCATCTAACCTTCAGGAGGGGGTAAACGGTGCAATCCGCTTGCCTTAGGGGGATTCCATCCTTATAATCCGCTCACCGGAATAATGGTGAAGCCGCGGTACGTCTCGAGCGGTCCATGATTTTCGGGACCAGTCAGAGTGAGTTGCAATGTGAGTTGCAGAGAAAGATTGGTTCGTGGTGCAAGCCCGACACCAGATGGAATCGGGCAAGAAATCGAACTCCACCTTCCCCAAGAATTAAGGAGCCACAGTAATGAAGAAGATTTTTTTCGCGATGTTGCTGGTAGCCGCGGTTACCGCCGTCGCTCAAACCGCTTCGTCACCAACCCAAGCCGCGCCGCAGAGTCCCACAGCAACTCCAGCCGCTCCCCAGAAAAAAGAGATCAAAGACCCGGCCGAGTATAACGCGTACGTAGGCTCCGTGCAGCAAACCGACGCCGCGGCCAAGATCAGCGGCCTGGAAGCGTTTCTGACGCAGTATCCCAACAGCGTGATGAAGGAAGACGCGCTGGAACTCTTGATGGGCGCCTACCAGCAGACGGGCAATCAGGCCAAGACGCTGGATACGGCGCAGAAGGTTTTGCTGGTGAACCCGTGCAACATCCGGGCGTTGGCGTTGCTGGCCTACACCAAGCGGGCGATGGCGGAAGCGAACCAGAACCCGAAACAGAACCTCGCCGACGCTGGCCAGGCCGGTGAAAAAGGCTTGTCCTGTTTGCAGACCGCCGCGAAACCCGATGGCATGCCGCCGGCCGACTGGGAGAAGCTGAAAACGCAGACCGCCATAATCTTCAACGGCGCGGCTGGTATCAACGCCTACCAGGCCAAGGACTATGCCAACGCGCAGAAGTATTTGCGTGCCTCGGTGGAAGGGGATCCGGCCAACCCGACCGTTTTGCGCGACATGTATCCGCTGGCCCTCGCCTACTTGGCGGCGGGACCGACGGAAAAGGACGTGGACGGACTTTTTTTCATTGCGCGCGCTTCCAATCTGGCGCAGGGTGCGGGCAAGGCTCAGATCGCGAAGTTCGGCCTGAGCAAATACACCAAGTACCACGGCAGCGAAGAGGGCTGGAGCGATCTGCTGGCGAAAACCGCCACCACCCCGCTGCCCCCGGCTGGCTTCACCATCACCAAGTACGTGCCGCCGACTCCCGCCGAGCAAGCGGCAGCCCTGATCAAGAGCAAGAAGGTTGAGGAGATGAGCTTCGCGGAGTGGCAATTGGTTCTTTCCGAAGGCACGCCCGAGGACGCCGACAAGGTGTGGACCGTTCTGAAAGGAAAGCCGCTGCAGATGGCGGCCCATATCATCAGCATCGACTCCTCGAGCAAGACCGCAACCAAACTGCAGTTGGCCGGCAGCGAGGACGATGTCGAAGCCAAGCGCGCCGACATCGATCTGACCATGTCAGCCGCGATTCCCCCCAAGCAGATGCCGAAGGAGGATACGGACTTCCAGTTCGAAGGAACGCCGGTCTCCTACGTAGCGAAGCCGTTCGTGATGACCATGAACCAGGGAGCGTTACTGGTGAAATCGGTGCCGAAGCCGAAGCCGGCGGTTCGCAAGAAGCCGGCCGCGCATTAAAGGTTAGGTAAGGTCTCAGCGGTCAGGTCTTAGATCTCAGGAAGACCGCGAGGCTGGAACTTCTGGGACGAAATAGATAAGGGCGACCCAATCCGGGCCGCCCTTTTTGTTCGAGATTTTACCCAGCCAATGTTCTCCTAAGACCTCAGACCTCAGACCTCAGACCTCAGACCTAAAACCTAAGACCTGACACCTCACCGCACCTGTCTCCTCTCCAGTGCGACCGGACGCGCGCTGCGCGGCGGACGTTTGACGCCGGCGCGCAACGGGCGCACATCAATCTTAAGCTCCTGCATGGTCCGGCTCAGCGTGTTCCGGTGCATGCCCAATTGGCGGGCTGCCTTGCACTGATTACCGCGGTTTTCCTCCAGCACGGTCATGATAAAGCGTTTCTTAAACTCCCGAACCGCTTCCGAGTAGAGGATGTTGCTTTTGTACATCTGAAGAATGAGTGCTTCCAGTTGGTCCTTCACCTTGCCTCGTTTCCGCACCTGCACCGACTAAGAATCTTTACTGACGAATTCGGCCAAACGCTACTTGGACTGCCCTGATGATGGCGGTTGAGTTGCTGAATGCTCTTGCCGCATGTAATCCAAGCCCTGGTAGAAGCGATGGCGCAATTCTGACGGTGCGAGCCAGATCACTGCCCTTCCGCCTACCAGGAAATACGGAGCCAACTGAGATCCTGCCAGCCACTTCGCAGCCGGCGCAAAAGCCGCCATGGCGGTGAGAACAATCGCCACCACCAGGACGCCCCGCAACAAACCCAGGACTGCTCCCAGCATCCGGTCAATCGTGCTCAGACCGGCCTTCTTCATTGCCCAGCGCGCAATCCTTCCGGCCAGGCCGGCAACAATCAGGACCGCGAAAAACACGATCAGGAAACCCGCGATCTCGCCTAACCACGGCGACTTCAAATGCGGCGCGAACCAGCCCGCCACACGACGATACTGCCAGGCGGCGAGCAGGTACCCCACGACCAAGCCGGCCAGCCGGAAGACTTCATGAAAGAAGCCTTCGCTGGCCGCCCCGATCACGGAAAACACCAGAAATCCGAGGATGATCCAGTCCGCAATGCTCATGGTTCAAGACGACGCGCAACGATCCGAACGCACGCGGGCTAAATCTCCAACTCGCGTCCCGTCAACTGACGATACGCCTCGAGGTACTTTTCGCTCGTGCGTCGCGCAACTTCTTGGGGGAGGGCGGGCGCGGGCGGTTGTTTATTCCAGCGAATTTCTTCGAGGTAGTCCCTTACATACTGCTTGTCGTAAGAATCCTGCGCCTTGCCCGGTTGGTAGTTGTCGGCCGGCCAGAAGCGCGAGGAATCCGGTGTCAGGACTTCATCCGCCAAGGTGATGCCCTGGGCGGTTTGTCCAAATTCAAACTTGGTGTCGGCGATGATGATGCCGCGCTGCCGCGCATAATCCGCGGCTTTCTTGTAGATCCGCAAGGTCAGGTCACGGAGTTGGCGGCTCAATTCGGGATCGACCCGCGTACACATTTCTTCGAACGAAATGTTGATGTCGTGTCCGGTGCTGGCCTTGGTGGCCGGCGTGAACAGGGGCTCCGGCAACTGCTCGGATTCCTTCAAACCGGGAGGAAGTTTGATGCCGCAGACCGTGCCCGTCGCTTGGTACTCTTTCCATCCGGAGCCGGAAAGGTAGCCGCGCGCAACGCACTCGACCGGACACATCTCGGCCCGCATTACCATCATGGAGCGGCCGCGAAGTTCGTCGGCATGCTTGCGAATTGCCGCGGGGTAGTGATTTACATCGGCCGTGACCACGTGGTTGGGGACAATGTCCTTCAGGAAGTCAAACCAGAACAGGGAGATCTGGGTAAGGATCCGGCCCTTATTCGGGATTCCGGTGGCCAGGATGTAGTCAAACGCCGAAAGGCGGTCGGTGGCCACGAACAGCAGGTGATCCTGGTCAAGGTTGTAGACGTCGCGGACTTTGCCGCTGGCGTGCAACTGCAATTCGGGGTAGTCCGTTCGCAGCAGAACGGAATCTAAAATTTCGGGGCTCATGGATAAATTCACCGGAAAAAACTTTGCGTATTCTAATTGTCGTGGGAAATTTGTCAACGATTTCAATCACACATGGCGGTTTGTGCCGCCGGGCGTTGCACCGAAAAGAGTTGACAGTTCCAGTGTAAGCGAAAAGCCACGTCCATAGCTGGCTTTCGAGGGATGGCGATGTGGAAAAGCTGAGGAAGCCTCTGGAAAAAAGGCATCGGCTTTTTGCGGAATACAAACAAAGGAATGCTGAGTTCGTCAAGGATGCTGCGTGAAAAACTTTAACGCTGAAAAAATCAAGCCGACGGACATGACGGTAAATGTGTTCCGTGGGATATACTTCCGTAAATATGGGTCAGGAGCGGGGACCTCATTTAGAAAAACAGGAAGATTCGCAGGGTCAGCCCGCGAACAGGAAGCCTTACCAAAAACCGGCTTTCCGCTATGAACTTGTCTTTGAAACCATGGCTTTGGCCTGTGGCAAGAAGCAAACGGGCCCTACATGTGCCCACGTGACGAAAAAAGTCTCTTGATTGTCCGCTAGCTGGTGTGAACTGGTCACGCTGCCTATCGCTTCCGCGATGCGGTGCCTTCCCATTGTCGGTGGCCGCTGTGGGGTCCCGCGTCCCTGAGTCGTCAATCGCGCGTCCAGTGGCCGTAACGGGTTCAGAACTGGTTGGGCCATTTGCGAGCGCCATGGAAGATACGCAGCAACTCCACCGCGTCGCCGCGCACGCGGTAAGGAACGATGTAAGGCGTTCCCGAGACGACTAATTCGCGAGTGCCGGATATCCGGCCGGGACGACCGAGAGCCAGGAAATGTTCCAGAGCTTCGACCGCTCTAACGATTGCGGCCACGGTCCTGGCAGCAGCATCGGGATTGTCCCGGGAGATGTACTCGGACACGGCAATCAGGTTCGCGCGTGCCGCTCGTAGCCAGTTAACGCGCACGTCGCGTCAAGCGCCTGATCGTCTGCTGCATTTCCTCGTCGGTGGCGAAGTCGCCTGCGTCGGCCTCGGCCAGGCCTTTCTTGATTTCGTTGATCTGCCATTCGTTGACGGAGACATATTCCTGGATCGCCTGAGCGGCGACGAACGAGCGGCTGCGATTCATCGATTTCGACAGACGGTCGAGCTGGCGCTTGAGTTTGGCATCCAAGCGGAGAGTGAGAACCGAAGATTCAGGCATGATGTATACATTCTACATCAGTTGTATTCAGAAGTAAGAGCACAGGTTAAAACGGCTGCAGAGCAATCCCTTCGGGGGTCAAAGCGATCCTTCACAGGGCTCGATCGAATCTCCCGCTATGCCGCTCCAAACCGCACCGACACCAGTTTCGATACGCCGGGTTCCTGCATGGTCACGCCGTAGAGCACGGGCGCGATGCTCATGGTCCGCTTGCTGTGCGTGATCAGGATGAACTGGGTCTGCACGCTCATCTCGCGCACCAGTTCGGTGAAGCGCGCAATGTTCGATTCATCGAGCGGAGCGTCGACCTCGTCGAGAATGCAGAACGGGCTGGGCGTGTACTGAAAGATTCCGACCAGCAGCGCAAGCGCGGTGAGCGCCTTTTCGCCGCCGGAGAGCAGAAGCACGTTCTGCAGCTTCTTTCCCGGAGGCGACGCCACCACGTCAATGCCGCTCTCCGCGCTGTTTTCGAGGTCGGTGAGCCGCATGAAGCCGTGTCCTCCGCCGAACAGCTTGCGGAACGTGGCTTGGAAGTTCTCGTTAATCCTGTTGAACGCTTCTTCGAATTTCTGCTTCGAGACTTGATCGATTTCGCGAATGGTGGCGGCGGTGTTTTCGATCGCATCCATCAGGTCTTTTCGCTGGGTTTCCAGGAACTGGTGACGTTCCGCCGTTTCCTTGTACTCTTCGAGGGCCATCATGTTAACCGGGCCCATGGCGTCGAGGCGGGCGCGCATTTCACGGTGGGCCTGATCTTCCGCTGCGAGTTCATCGCCGGAGAGCATCGGAATCGGCTTGTCGGACACAGCCTCAGCCATCAGAATGGCGCGCTCCACGCCCAGTTCGTTCAGGCAGGTGTCGGCCAGGTGCTGCAGATCGGATTGCAGTTTGGCGGCCGTGGCCGATAGCTCGCCGCGACGGTCGCGAGCGAGGTCGAGTTGCTGACGCGTGCTGCGCAGAAGTTCGTCGATTTCGGTTAAGCGCGCCCGCACTTGTTCGGATTCGAGCTGCAGCAAGCCTTCGCGAGCTTCTCCAGCGTTGCGCTCGGCTTCAAACTGCACCAACTGCTCGGCCAGTTGCACGTTCTCGTTTTGCCGTTGCGCAATTTCGGCGCTCGCCGATTCCATTTGAGCCTGCAAAGCGCCGGCCCGCTCCCGCATTTCGGAAACCAGCGTTTCGATGCGCTGAAGCAGTGTGGTGGCCGAACGGTGGCGTTCTTCGAGAGTGGCGACGCGAGCGGCCCGCTGCGAGGTGGTTTCCGCGGCAGCGTCGCGCTGGCCACGGAGAGCGGCAAGACGGTCTTGTCCGGCGGCGAGCTGCATTTCGAATTGTGCGCGCGCTTGCTCGACTGTGGCGAGCTCCGCCTGCCGCGATGCGATCAAGCTTTCCTGCTCCTGCCTTTCTGCTGCCAGCCGTTGCAGTTCGCGCTCGCTGATCGCGATGCGCTCGCGTACCCGCGTCATTTCTCCGTCCAATTGCTTGAGCAAATGTCCGGAGGTCATCACCTGCTTCTCGGCGTCGCGCTTTTCTTCTTCCAGGCGATCGAGCAGGGAAGTGTGCTCCTTGATTTCGCGCCCCAGGGTGAGAGCGAGCATTTCTTTTTCGCGCAGAGCCCGCTCCAGCTCATCGAGCAGGCGCAACACGTCGCGCAACTCACGCTTCATCGAGAGCGGTCCCTCGCTGCGCTGCTTGCCGCCGGTTACGGTCACGTTGTGGAAACATTCCCCGGTCTGGGAGAGAAAGAACGCGTCGGGACTGGAAAGCGCGAGTTCGCGCGCTACCGCGGGATCGGGCACGATGTAGCCATTGCCCAGCTTCGGCAGAATGACTTCGAGCGATTTGCCGAATCCGTTGAGCACGCGAATCGAGTTCTTCAGCGGCAGAACCGTGTCGTTGAGAGGAGAATAGTGATGGCTCTCATCCGCGACAAATGAGAACTTCGCCTGCGAATCCTCCGGATGTACCAGGAAGGTCGCGCGACCGTCGACGCCGGTGCGCAGCAGGCGCAGGCCTTCGTCGGCGGCGTCCCACGACTTGACCACGACGAAGTTCAGTTCGTCGCGCAGGAAGTCTTCGACCACACGTTCGTAGCGAGGCTCGACTTCGAGAAAATCGGCGAGCACCCCGGCGGGAGCGTTGCCTCCCTGCAGCGCTCCCGATTGAAACAGGCGCCGGACGGACTCGGTGGAATAGCCGTGCTCCGCGATGACCGCTTCGAGCGATCCCTTCTTGCCGAGTGCGGTGGCGAATTCGGAGCGAGTAGAATCGAGGTGCTTCTTGGTGTCTGCCTCTTGCGATCGCTTGGTTTCGATGGTTTCGCGCAGGCTCACGATTTCCGCGGCGAGGCCGCTGGCCCGCTGGGAAACGCTTTCGAATTCCAGAGCAATTTGACCGCGCTCGCCGCCGAAGGTTTCCGCTTGCGACGAGGCGGTTGCGATCTCGGCCTGCAGACGCTGCTCTTCGCGGCCCATGCCCGCCAGCCGCTCCTCGGACTGTGTAAGTTGATTGCGGAGGTTGGAAGCTCCCCCGACTGCTTCCAGAATGGCTGTGCGATGCGATTCCTGCTCCTGTTCGAGCAGGGCAAGATTGGCGGCGGCGCAGGCCGTTTCCTGCTGGCTAAGGGCGAACTCCTGCTGGGCCGCCGTGAGATCCGCAGCGGCTGAGTCCAGCACTTGCTGGTGGCCGCTCAGCTCCTCTTCGAGCGCCGTGAGCCGTTGCTGAGCTTGTGCCAGCTCTGCTTCGGCGGAGGCGGTGCGCACCATCAGTTCGGCCGAGCGCTCTTCGTTGGTGCGGATGCGTGCTTTCCCGCGATCGCCTTCAAGCGCGATCTGGTTGAGGCGCTCGCGATTCTGCCGCGTTTCGGTCTCGATCGCGTATCCGCGCGCGGTGCGCTCGGAGTGCTCTTTTTCCGATTCGTGCACGCTTTCGGTCTGTAAGCGAATTTCCTCGCCCAGTTGATGAAGCTGGGCTTCGAGCGCCACGCTTTCCTGGTCCATCTGGGCGAACTTGCTGGCGAGCACGACCCGCAGCTTGGCGCGCATTTCGTCGCGCAGCCTGACATAGCGCTCGGCTTTGTTGGCCTGGCGCTTGAGCGAGTTCATCTGGCGCGTGACCTCTTCGAAAATGTCATTGACGCGGTTGAGATTGGTTTTTGCGTCTTCGAGGCGAGCCTCGGCGAGACGCTTCCTGGTCTTGAACTTCGTAATGCCGGCCGCTTCTTCAATGATGTTGCGGCGGTCAGTCGGGCGGCTGCTCAGAATCTGACCGATGCGCCCCTGCTCGATCAGGGCGTACGATTCCGGCCCCAGACCCGTTCCCATGAACAGTTCCTGGATGTCGCGCAGGCGGCACAGTTTTCCGTTCAGCAGGTATTCGCTGTCGCCGCTGCGAAACAGGCGGCGCGTCACGGAAATCTCTCCGGCGTGGTGTTGTTGCTGATTAAATTTGCGGCGGCGGATTTTTAGAACTACCAGCGGACCGGTCGTTGTCAGTGTCACTGCGCCTGCGGCGGCATTCGCAGACGATTCGTTCGCGGGTGCTTCGGCGGCCGGGGCAGCGACCGCAACTTCGCCTTCGACCTCTTCGGTCTTTCCGGGTTGAGCGTCCTCGACAGCGCGTTCCGTTTCCGCCGCAGCCTGGGAGCGGACTTCAGCTTCATCCCAGTCTTCTCCGGCCGGAAGTTCGTCCTGAATCTCAATCTCGGTGGGCGCATTCGTATCCGGCCCAGCATAAATTTCGGGGTCAATCAAAGTCAGGGAGACTTCGGCCATTCCGGTGGGATTGCGGTCGCGGGTGCCGGAGAAGATTACGTCTTCCATGCGCGAGCCGCGCAGGGTCTTGGCCGACTGCTCGCCGAGCACCCAGGAAATCGCGTCGGCGATATTCGACTTGCCGCAGCCGTTCGGGCCGATGATGGCGGCAATGCCCTCGCCATGGAATTTCAGTTCGGTGCGATCGCAGAACGATTTGAATCCCAGAATTTGCAGCTTCTTGAGTTTGAGCAAAGTGACTCCTTCGTAGGCGGACAGGTTCATCCGCGGACTCGGTTGGCGCTGGCTGGAGTGCGCTGCAAATCGCGAAGATCCGGAGGTCAACTGTCCCTGTTAACTTCCAAGGTTCCTCGCCGGTCGCATGTTAGGATGCCGTCCCCAAGATCCAGGAATGTCATCCCTGCTTTTGACCAACTCTAACGGCGAATACGGGGACGGGTCAAGTAATAAAACACCACATATAGTGGGCCCCTTCCACACACCGCCTTTAGTTGCACACACACTGCACCTATTGCGCGCAAGTTGCTGGTGAGGAAGAAGAAGGGCGGGAGAACGCGAGAGCGTATTCACTGTACCGCCGGACGGGTGGAGATTCAAGGGCCGGTAGGGCACACCGTTTCCGGCTCGAAGCTAGGGGAGTTCCAGATCGCGGGTGTCGGAGAGGTCGAGTTTCGGGTCTGCCGCGAGTGGCAACGGCGGGAGCGCGCAGACATCGCGCAGGGGACCGCTAAACATCTTCTTGCCGTTCCACACGATGTGCACATCGCCGGGATTGGGCAGCAACTCGGGGCGCAAATACAGGCGAAGGCGTTTGAGGTCGTGGCTGTGGATTTCAATCGTGTTGTCGGCCTTGACGCGAGCTTCCACGCTGGACTTGCCCGCTTTGCCGTCCAGAATCTCAACCCAGTAGCCGCGCGCGGCGAGGGAGTCGGAGAGGGTCAGGTTGACCTCTCGCGGAAAAGGATTGCGCAGTTTGCCTTTGAAAAAAGCGAGGGTCAAGCCGTCGTCGGAGTCGAGCGTAATGTCGTGGGCGCGGTGGGGCAGAATTTTCAGTTCGGGCTTGATTGCCGGATGAAGGTCGGTCAGGGCGGCGTGGGTGGTCGTGGAGCAGTCGGGCGTGATGCGGGGATCGTTCTCGCCGTGAACGAACAGCAGCGGAAGATTTCCGAGATTCGGCAGGCCGGCTTTGACCGCTTCGTTACACTGGCCTGCGCCCATCAACGAAACGACGGCGGCGAAGCGCTGCGGCCACAGGGTGGCGAAGTAGAGCGCCCCGGTTCCTCCGTTGCTGAAGCCGGTCAGGAAGATTCGATCGCGGTCGACGTTGTAGCGCTCGAAGGCGTCGTGCAAGACAGCGTCGAGGCGGCGTGCAACCTCCGGAGTCCACCAGTACCCAGCGGCCTGGGGATAGAGAACGAGGTAATTGGTTTCGGAGACGATGTTCTCGGCGGAGTTCACGCCATCGATGGCGAAACCGGCGCCGCCGCTCAAGTAGATCATCAGCGGCGCGGGCCGATCCTCACGGTAGGTGAGCGGAACGCGCAGCAGGTAAGGGATCGCGCCATCCTCTTTGGATGTTCGTGCCACTTCCAGCACGGTGCCAAACTTTACCGGCGGCGGTCTCGGGGGAAACGGGCGGCGGCATTCGTCGGCCAGCTCCTGTGAATGTCCGGAATCCGAGAATGCCTCGGCCATCAACTGTACCCGGGCGCTGGCACTCTGCCGCAACGTGGCAAGAACGCCGGACGGCACATCGATCTTTCGCCGGGAATCGACGGCCAGCGCGAGCGCTTGCGAAGCGGGTTCACCGGAACCTAAGACCGGCGCGAGTAGCCCGGCGGAGACTGCCACTTCAGGAGTGAGCAGGATCGCTTGCAGCGCACCCTGCCGTGTATCTGCCGAATCGAGCCAGGTGGAGAATTGCTCGCCCCGCGTTCGCGATTCGAGTTCCATCCGCGCCGTTTCGTGTGCGACGGTGTCGAAGTTCCTGTAGTTCCCATCGAGCGCCACTTGCTCAAGGACACCCGATTCGGGCGACCACCAGTAGCTCAGCTTGAGCGATTTGTCAGGCACAGTTCCTTCGACGTGATGGCACGTCTTGCCGTGGATGGATTCGTCATTGACCCAGCGAAATTCCAGTTGCGGCAGGGAGGGGCTCCGCCAAGCCTCTCCCTTGGCCAGCGGGAGGGGCGGCAGATTCATCACTTCGTGCAAAACGTCGAGGATGTGGCTGTAGGTTTCGCGCGAGATTTCCCACGGGTAGAGCGGTTCTCCGCCAGGCGAAATCTCCATCGCTTCGGCAAAGCGCGACGGACGCGCCTGCATGCGCTTCTGGAAGCCGGGCAGCTCGTGGGCTAATCTGTCTTTGCCCTTGGAGCGGTACTCGGTTAACTCCGCCGCTTCCCGGTTGCGCTGAAAGCCGAGGCTGATGCGTCCAGCGGGTTCGGCGGCCACCAGCACGTGGGTCCGAAATCTCGCCTCAACCCGGGTTTGCTCCTCGTCGCTTTGCGTTCGGCGTTGAAATGTGTAGCCGTAGATCAGGTGATCTCCGGGATGAAGAGCGTAGCGCCAGGTGGGAGCAGTCTGTGTGGGCGCTGCACCTACCGTCACCACGCAGACAAACACAAGAAGAAAGATGACGACAGCGACAACAGCCGGGGACAAACACGAGGGTGCCCCCCTCCTTCGCGTTTTTTGCGAATGAGTGGGAATGTCGCGATCTCGACGGAGGTCAGCAGACTGGCTGGGCGCAAAAGCCTGTGATGACAAGGCACGTTTTTCCATGTTGGAGCAGTTCCGATCCCACTCATCGCAAGAACGCGATGAGCCGGGCACCGCCCATCACTTCTTGCGCTCGACCAGAAAGCGAGCGAGGTCCTTAAGAGTAGACGCAGCTGAGCCGTATTCGTTAAGTTCCGCGCATGCCTGATCGACCAGCGCGCCCGCCTTGCGGAGCGATTCGTCAATTCCGAACAACGCCGGATACGTCGTCTTCTCGGCGGCCATGTCCTTGCCCGCGGTCTTGCCCAGTTGTTCGGAGGTCTGGGTCAAGTCGAGCACATCGTCCACGATCTGGAACGCCAAGCCGATCGATTGGCCATAAGTTCGGAGGCGGCCAATGTCGGCATCCGACGCTTCCACGTACAGTCCTCCGCTGACCACGCTGGCCGTGATGAGCGCCGCGGTCTTGGAGCGGTGAATGTATTCGAGGGTGGCGAGGTCGGGCTTCGTGTGTTCAGCTTCGAGGTCGATGACCTGGCCGCCGATCATGCCTTCGATGGTGCCGGTGGCATGGGCGACTTCCCGGATGATGGCGACGCGCGCCTTGGCGGGGCACGCGATCTGTGCCAGCACCTCGTAAGCCTGGGTCTGCAAGGCGTCTCCGGCAAGGATGGCGATGGCCTCGCCGAAAGCCTTGTGGCAGGTGGGACGTCCGCGGCGCAGGTCGTCATTATCGAGCGCGGGCAGGTCGTCGTGAATCAGGGAATAGGTGTGGAGCATTTCAAGCGCCGCCCCCACTTGCTCGATGCCCGCGGGCAGCGACCCGGCAGCCGTCGAAACCGCGCCAGATGCCCCTGCGATCATGCGCCCTGCTTCCATGCACAGGATGGGCCGCAAGCGTTTGCCGCCGGCAAATACGCTGTGCCGCATGGCCTGGTGGATGGAGGTTGGATGCTGCGAAGCGGGGGGCAGGAGTCGATCGAGAGCTGCGTCAGCAACTGCTCGTCCCTGCTCGAGTATCTGTTTCAGCATGGCATTGCAGTATAACAAGCAGGCTGTGGGGAAATGAAAAGGGACGCGCTCAGGCGTCCCTGCTTTTCCCAGTAGAAGCGCGGCTCGCTGCGTCTCTACGTTTCATCTTCAGCAAGCAAGAGACGGGGCAAGCCCCGCCTCTACGTCAGCACATCAGGCGGCCGCGCGATGCGTGCCGCGCAACAACGAACTCACTACGTCATTGTTGCGTGGTTCACAGATGTCGGACGCGCCCAGATTCAGCGCTTCAGTCCATAGTTTGTCGTCGGCCAGTCGGTGGGTGCCCACAATGCAAAGCTCGGGGTACTCACGATGCAGATGCTCGACCTCGCAGGGTCCAGAAGTTTCCAGATCCAACACCACCGCCCCGGCACGATGCCGGGCTACCGCTGGACAGACCTCTTGGTACGTGCGAGCCAAATGAACGGAATTGAAGTGCTGGGATAGGCTGGCCGCCAGAGTTTGTGCAGTTCTGGGGTCATTTTGGAAGAGGACTACACTGAGTGGTTCCATACATCCCCCTGACGTGACCGCGTTTACGCGGTGCCTTGGCTGCGACAGCAATCTGCTACCACAGGCGTGATCATTCCGAGCGCGACAGCGTTACTTGCGCAACGCTTTCTCGGTCGGGGGCTCGAACGGTTCAGTTTGCAGTTTTCCGTTCTGTTTTAACAGAATCTCGACTTTCCCTTCCGCTTCCTCCAACTGCTTCCTGCAGGTTGCGGAAAGTTGCATGCCTTCTTCAAAGAGCGTCAGCGACTTCTCCAGAGGAACCTCCCCTTTCTCTAGTTCCTGAACAATCTTCTCCAGACGCTCGAGGCATTCTTCAAACTTCACCAATCCACTTGCTCCTGCCTCTATTGTAATGCCGATTCCGGTGCAAAATGTCCAGCGAAATATTTTAATTCGGATAATTTGTTGGGCACTGGGTTCCCAAAACTACACCGAAGCCGGCCGTTTCGAGCCGAGAGCCTCCAGAACATCGACCGCCGACGTATATCGGCCCTGGGGGGCGCTGATCTGGGCGCCCTGTACCCTCCCGCGCACCGCCGCCAGCATTTCGCGGGCGATGGCCACCCCTTCCTCGCGCGCCGCCTCCGGACTGCTGGCCCGGTTCATCCGGCTCAGGATCTCATCCGGCACTGAGACGCGCAGCTCGTTTTTCATGAACTCGGCGTTGCGCACACTGACCAGCGGCCAGATTCCGGCGATGACGGGAATGCGGCAGTGCTCGATCCGTTTCAGGAAATTCTCCAGCAGAGTGAGGTCGAATACCGGCTGGGTCACCACGTATTCCGCGCCCGCCTGCACCTTGTATTCGAAGCGCCGGATTTCTTCGTCGAGGTTGGGCAGGCCGGGATTTGCGCCCACCCCAATCACGAAGCTGGTCCCGGTGCCGATCGGGTTCCCGCCCAAGTCCAGTCCCCGGTTCAGGTTGTGGACGATATTCACCAGCCCGATCGCATCCACGTCAAACACCGCCGTGGCATCGGGATAGTTCCCCATTTTCGGCGGGTCCCCGGTGATGCAGAGCAGGTTGCGGATTCCGGTGGCCGCCGCCCCCAGCAGGTCGGACTGAATGCCGAGCACGTTCCGATCGCGACAGGTGTAGTGCAGGATGGCTTCAATCCCGACCGCCTGTTGCATCAGCAGGGACAACGCCTGGTTGCTCATGCGCGCCGAAGCCCGTGGGCTGTCTGGGATGTTGATAGCGTCCACGCCCACCGATTTGACGAACTTTGCGCCCTCGACCTCTTTGCGGATGTCGATTCCCTTGGGCGGCACAATCTCGACCATGGTCACAAATTCGCCGGCAGCGATTTTTGCGCCCAGGCGCGAGCGCTCCGCCAGGGGAACGGTGGCCGGAGCCGAAGGCGCCGTGCCGGAATGGAGCGCCTCTGAAACCGCGGTTTTGCCCCGCGCTTCGCGCACCCGCAACGCCGATTTCATGGCGCGGAGATGATCGGGCGTGGTACCGCAGCACCCGCCGATCAGCTGTACCCCGGCCGCCGCGAATTTCCGCGTGTAACTCGCCATGTATTCGGGCGAGCAGAGATAGATATTCCGGCCCTCGACCGAGCGCGGCATGCCGGCGTTCGGCTGCGCCGACAGGGGCAGGGAAGTCACGGCTCGAACTCGCTCGATGGCGTCCAGCATGGCGACCGGGCCCACACTGCAGTTGATGCCGAGTACGTCGACGTTCCATTCCGTCAGCCGCGCGGCAAACGCCTCGGGATCGGAGCCATCCAGGCAGTTCCCGTCTTCGTCAATCGTGACCTGGGCAACGATCGGAACTTTCGCATTCACCTCGCGGCAGGCCAGCACGGCCTGGTGCAACTCTTCGACATAGCCGAAGGTTTCGAGCATCAGCAGATCGACGCCGCCCTCAATCAGGGCCGCCACTTGCTCGCGAAACGACGCGCGGGCCTCTTCAAACGAAGTCTTGCCCAACGGCTCAATACGAACGCCCAGCGGGCCAATCGATCCCGCCACCCAGGCGTCGAAGCTCTTGGCCGCTTCCCGGGCCACGTGAGCGCCCGCCACGTTGATGTCGCGCACGCGATCGGCCAGACCGTGCCGCGCCAGGCGAAAGCTGTTGCCGCCGAAGGTGTTGGTTTCGATAATCTCCGCGCCCGCCTGCAGATAATCGTGGTGGACGCCGCGGATCAACTCCGGCTGCGACAGGTTCAGTTCGTCATAGCAGCGGTTGATAAAGATGCCCTTGGCGTAGAGGAGCGTCCCCATCGCTCCGTCGCAGAGCACCGGAGATTGTTTCAGACGTTGAATAAGGTTCTGCGGCATCTAACTGAGAATACAAGAAGCAGCGAGGTCTGCGCACCCGGCAGGAGCAGGGCGACCGGGTTTCACAGTTTCAACCCTTCAAAGTGCGCTCACGCGGCCCACCTTGCGACCTTTCATTTCCAAACGTCGTTACCCCGTTTGCTATAATCCCTATTCTTGCATCCAAGCAATTATCCGGCATGAGGTTGGAGTCCCAGGTTTGACGAAAGCCCTGATTCTTCTGTTGTTCCTGCTGCCCGCCAGTGTGATGTGGCTGAGCTGCGGCGGCTACTCCTCTCCCTCCAGCGGTGGGGGAGTCACTGGCCCCAAGTACCGCGCCTTCGTCACAAATAACGTGAGCTCGGGGAGCGGAGCCGCGGGCGTGTACATCGTCGACGCGGCCACGGATGTGCGTGCGATCGCATCCACGATTTCTGTCGGCAACACTCCGGGAATGATGGTGCTTACTCCCAACCGGGCCCAGACTCTGGTGTTTAGCGGTAACGGGACGCCATTCTCCGACAATCAGTTCAGCATCGTCAACAACACCAGTGACGCCGTTGCTTCTCACCTGACCTTGCCGGGCAAGACCGACAGCTTCGTGGTTTCACCCGACAGTTCCACTGCCTATGTCGCTGTGCCCACCGCGCCGGTGGTGGGGCAGTCTCCGGGGATCGTAGACGCCATCTCGCTGAACAGCGGCTCCGTCACCGGACAGGTCGCAGTTCCCTCGGTGCACTACCTCTCAATCGATAATAGTGGCAACCGAATTCTTGGTTTTAGCGACAATTCCAATGCGGTGGCCGTCGTCACGCCGTCGAGCATCGGGAACGGCAATGCGGTAACCAGCGTCGGCGGTTTCGACCGTCCCGTCTCGGCCTTCTTCAGCAGCGACGACAGTATCGCCTACGTCTTGAATTGCGGCGCCGAATGCGGCGGACAACAGGCGAGCATACAGCAACTCAGTCTTACGGATAACACTCTGGTTGGCACGGCGGTCCCCATCTGCACCCCCGACAAGACACAGTGTGCCGGCACCGTATTCCTGGTAAGCGGTTCGACCATGTATATAGCGGGCACGCCGTTCTCTCCCGGGGGAGGCCCTTCGCTGCTCTGCTCCACCGGGACCACGGCCACGCAAGCGACCTACTGCGGCCTGCTTACGACCTTCGACCTGAGCACGATGACTGCTACCAACAGCGCTCCGATCGTCATCACCGACGGATATCACAACCGCATGGCGATGGCCGACAATGGACAGCTCTTTATCGGCGCGCGCACATGCACCGAGATCTCGACCACTGAGACCCGCGGCTGCCTTTCCATCTACAACACGCTGCCTACCACCACCGTGGGGAGCGTGCCCCCTGGTGGCGTCTTGATTCCACCGCAGAACGGAGACGTGACCGGCATCCAGCCCGTCGCCAAGCGAACCGTGGCGTATGTGATCCAGGGCCAGGGAGTCCCCCTGGGCGGATCGCTCTTTATCTACGACGCCACCACCGATGCCTTGGAGAACAACCCGAACGATCCCAATAACCCCGGTCATATCAACGGCCTCGTCGGCAATTTCTTCGACGTCAAGACCATCGACTTCTAGAGTGAATGAATCAGTTTTGTCATCCTGAGCGAAGCGAAAGACCCATGCATTCCGCGGCGAAATGTATAGAACTGGTTTCATAAATGGTTCTTGGGAAGGGCACGGCTTCAGCCGTGCCGCCCAGAGCCAATAAAGACGCGGGCTTTAGCCCCTGAGGGCCGAGCCCCTGCCCGCAAGAATTATTTATGAAACCAGTTCTAGGTCGTTCGCCTTGCTCAGGATGACCCTGCAGATCTAGTAGAGCGTGCTACTCAAACGATCCCTATGAGCTTAATCGGTATTTCTTGAGACCGTATTTCTCGGCTAATCGATTTCTTTCATCGCCGGGTAGAGAGGTTATGTACGCTTTCCATCCGGGACACCAGTTCGCATGCCATCTCCAAAGCCGGCCCAAAAAAGATTTGGGGGCGTTATCGTACTTCGCTCGAAACCCGCAATTCTCGCAATTATGTGTTGCCATCGCCCTTCTCCTCCAGAACCGATTGATGAACCAATTCTACTAGGAGCTTGCATCTACTGCGGCACCAGCGTCATCTCATGCGCCCGGTGTTGTTCGACCGCGGCCGCTGAGAACGGAAACGCGAAGGTCGAGCCTCCATACCACGCCGCCCACTGGTCCATGTAATGCGGGCTCAGGAAGATTCCGCTCTCCCCCGTCACTACGTTCAACGTGCTTTCGTCAAAGTTCGCAAAGTTCCACGTCAGCCGTTCGGAGGGCCCAAGTTCCCCGCTCGCCGCTCTCACCGTGAACGCGCTCCCGCTCAACGGATGCGTTCCCGGCCCCGTGAAGCGCCCAATGATCGGGAGCTGGCTGAGCACAGGATGTTCGATTTCGACGGGATTGTTTCTCCCCCACTTCCATTGGCTGAGGTCCGACGGAACTCCCGCGCGCTTCACCGCGTTCTCCACCGCCGCCGTGAGCAGGCTTCCGTAATCTGAATATCCCGCCGGCAGCCAGCGGGCCGGCTGCTTGGTCAGCACATTTTCCAGCCAGACCGACGCCATCGCCCACCGGTAACTCCTCCAGCTCAGTGCGCCGGAGGCCGTGCGGGAATTCGGACCATCCGCCGCCGTCCCCAGCTTCGGCTCCAGCAGCAACCGCACCAGTTCCTGACGCGCTTTCGTTTCAATCGTCGGCGCCGCCGAATCCGCCGACATCCGTCCATCCCAGTCGCGCAGAATGTCAGAGGCCCGCTTGGCCCGGTCGGAGGCGCTCGCCGCGTGATCGACGGCGTACACGAACTTGTCGGCGCAGAACCGGTCGTAGGTAGACGACACATCCATCTGCAGCGCCAGCATATCCGCTGGAGCAAGCTTCTTTCCCGATCCGAGCACACGGTAGATGCGATCCGTCCGCCACGGCGCTTCCCACTCCGCGCTTATCGAATACTTATAGCCATCGGGAGCGATGCGCCCGTTGGCGGTCGCCAGAATGCCCGACGGCGGATCGTAAACGCGCGGCATCTCGTCGAAAGGAATCCAGCCCTTCCACTCGTGCGCATCGTCGCTGCCGCTGACCGGCAGACTGCCGTCGCTCGCCGCCCGGATCGGCACCCGCCCCGTCGCCTGATACCCGATGTGACCCTCCACGTCGGCGTACATAACGTTCTGTCCCGGTGCGTCAAAGGCCGAGAAGGCCTTCCGAAACTCATCCCAATTCTGCGCTGAGTCGACGTCGAAGAACATCAGCCCCAGCCCGTCCTGCAGCGTCCAACGCAGGGCAATCTTGCGCCTCTCGCCGGGTAGTAGGTCAGTAATGATCGGCCCGTGCCGCGTTGCGACTACGTCTAGTATTACGTCCGGCTTGCCTTTTACGTGAATCGTTTCCCGCCGATGCTGCGGCTCCACCCATCCCGCGGGCGTCTTGTACTGCCCCTCGGCACTGAACTCCTCGATGAAGTCGTCTTCCACCGTCGGCCCAACGTTAGTGAACCCCCAGCCGATCCGCTGATTGTGGCCGACAATCACGAACGGAATTCCCGGCAGCGTGACGCCGGCGACGTCGAAGTTGCCGCTAGTCGTTCTTAAATGCGCTTCAAACCATAGGTTGGGCATCTGGTGGTCGAGGTGCATATCGTTCGACAGCAGCGGCTTCCCCGAAACCGTATGCTGCCCGGAAACCACCCAGTTGTTCGACCCCGCCCGTAAGGAGTCGGCCTCTCCTAACTCATAGACCGGTTTCGGATAGGGCACGGCTTCGCAGCTTGCGGAAAAAATCCTGTTCGCGCAGGTTCTGGGAAGGGCACGAGTTTTACTCGTGCCGTAAGCCGTTGAAAATGAGTCGCGCTTTAGCGCCTGAGGTAAGCTTCCTGCACCCTCAGCGGCTTCTTCCGCAAGGTGTTGGGCCGTGCCGTTGGGACCCTGAAAAAATGAGGGCTTTAGCCACTGAGGGATTCGCCTTGAGGCCAGCCCGGAAATCAGCCGCCCTCCGCCCTCCGGCTCGACCTCTTCGTCGTCATCCTCATCTTCGTCGCTGCTGTTGGCCCCGGGTGCGTCTTCCAGCCGCCGCGCATCGCCTGGTGGACGGTCCCGCCAGGAAGAATTCACGTACAGATCCGCGGTGAGCGCCGGCCCCAGCTTCGCCAGAATCTTTTCCCGCGTCAGCGCCGGAGGATTGCGGTAGTGGTTCAGGTCCTCCACCATGCGCGCGCCCACCAGCAGGGAATCGGTCACCGTCCACGGTCGCGGCGTGTATTTGAGCAGGCGGAATTCGAGCGCAAGCTGGTCGCGATGCGACTCGAGAAACGCATTCACGCCGCGGGCATAAGCGTCAAAATAAGCCCGATCGCGCGCCGAGATGTTCTTCTCTGCCGCTTCCGCCGCGATCCGCAACCCCAGAATCCGCTGCTCCCGGTCCATCTTCACCGTGGCTTCGCCGATCACTTCCGAGAGTTCTCCGGCGGCGGCGCGCCGCAAGATGTCCATCTGCCACAGCCGGTCCTGCGCAGTCACGTACCCCTGCGCAAAAAACAAATCATCGAGCGTAGCCGCCTCAATCGTCGGAACACCCTGCCCATCGCGCACCACACGCACCTTCGACGAAATCCCCGGGACTGCGACCCTGCCATCCAGTTGCGGCAGAGCAGAATGAGCGATCCCGTAGAACCACCAGATAGCGATGATCAATGCCGCCAGCACCAGGCAAACGGCGTAGTACAGAATTTGGAGCGCGGGATGGCGCCGCCGCAAGTTGGCCCGTGGAATTTCAGGTACCGAGGCAGTCAAGGACACGATGCAAAGATTGTAGGGGCGCACTCCATCCCTGACAACCACGCACTCCGGGCGGGAACAGTTGTCATCCTGAGCGGAGCAGGTACTTCACGAAGTGAAGCCCCTGCGGAGTCGAAGGACTCCTACCCCACCCACATGTCGAGGCGTTCAACCCGCGCCCCGGGTGCCCCGCTGGGTGCCCCGTACATTCGCGACTTCTGCAAACGTGTGGGCACAGCGCGCACTCAGGCCGCAATTGTGTCGTCGCGCCTTACCGGATATAACAACATCGTTGGTAGCTCTTCATTGCGTACCATGAGGATCGATTTGCCTGGAGAACGAAAATGGTTGAGATTGACATCGTCTATAAGGGCGAACTGCGTTGCCTGGCGACCCATCAGCCGTCCAGCACCGTGCTGACCACCGATGCCCCAGTAGATAATCATGGCAAGGGAGAAAGTTTCTCCCCCACCGATCTTGTGGCAACCGCCTTGGGCACGTGTATGTTGACCATCATGGGCATCGCTGCGCAATCGATGCAGATTGACTTGAGCGGCACGAAAGTTGTCGTGCGCAAGGAAATGGTGGCCAAACCGATCCGCCGGATCGGCACCTTGGCGGTGACCATTGACGTTCCCCTATCGCTCGGCGAAGCGCAGCGCCAAAAGCTCATCCATGCCGCCATGACCTGCCCGGTGCATAAAAGCATGCACCCCGATGTCCAGATGCCGATCGAGTTCCGTTGGGCCTAGAGCTGGTTTTATAAATGGTTTTGGGAAGGGCAGGGCTTCAGCCGTGCCGCCCCGAGCCAATAAACACGCTGGCTTTAGCCCCTGAGGGATGTGCCTTCCGTGGCCCGTGTCATAGCTTGAGTCCAATCGAAAAAGTGGGCGGGTGGCCCGTCCTATCGCGAAGCGAATGGCGGGGCCCTTAGCCTGGCTCGCGCAGCCGGACGGTAGGGAAAATTCCCCGCATTTCGCGTCGGCCTGCGGTCCAGTGCGATTCGATCTCGACCACCCCCTCTTCTCCCGTCAGATAGTGATGGAAGCTGCTCCATAACCAATCCTCCGGACGCTCCACCAATCCACGCTTCACCGGGTTGCGGTGAATGTACCGTAGCTTCTCCACGCGTTTTTCTTCGCTCCAGACGTTGAAGTCGTAATAGCGTGCCTGCCAGAAAGGGCCCTTCGCGGACGCGGGCCGCAGATTCCGGCAGACCATTTGTTTCAGCATTTGCAGTACGAGCGCGAGGTTCTTACTCTCCGGTTCGCTTAATAACAGGTGCACATGCTCGGGCATCACTACGTATCCAGTCAACCAGAAGCCATACCAGCGGCGCACGGTTTCAAGCGTCTGCACAAATAGGTCGCGCGCCTGCGGATCGGCGAGGAGCGGTTTGCGATGATAGCAACTGAAAGTTACAAAATGAAGCTGGCGGGTCTGCTGATAGCGCTTCAGTCCCCAGGGCATGAGAGGAGCTTAGGCTCGTCGGCGGTGATGGGGCTGTGACGGAAACATCCCCGCCCTTCTCTTCGCGATAGGACGGGCCACCCGCCCACCCGCCTGCTACACGAACCCTGATTGTTCCAGTCTTCGGAGGAGTAGGGAGACAAAGCCGAGGTGATCGAGGCAGTTGTCTGGATCATCAACAACGCTATGCTCATGTCCGCGCGGGTTTCGAATCGCGAGGACGCCGCCAGCAAAAATGAACTTATATCCCTGTTGTTCGTCCTTTTCGCTCGTAGTCTTGAGCGCATTCAGTGCGATCTTTGGGCTGGTCTCGCTGAACGCCGCCATCATCAACTTATAGCCGGAATCGGTCAAGGTAGAGTGTCGCTCAACGGTTTTGTCGAGGAACTTGAAAGCCTCGAAGGTCGCTTCCGCGAAATAGCCGTCGTCAAACAGTTGCCTCACTTTCGCGGGAAGTCCTGGATGTATATTTCGCGTATCGAACGGGTGTAGCGAAGGCTCCGCTTCGCGAGGTGGGAGAGCAACGATCTTCCGTGCGACCGCTTCGAATCTCTCTAGCCTACTTGCCATTCAGCAAGTTCTCCCGAATGCTTCGAAAGATTCGGTCGTAGGTTTCTTGATCTCCCGCCGCCGGTAAATTGACTTCAATTCGGACCGTCAGGCCGACATCCCTACCGCCGCCGCTGGCAGTCCCATTGCTTTGGCCCTGCGCCAGCCGTTGGTTAGGGGCAGTCTTTGACACCTTCGGCGCGACACTCCTTGTCTTCGAAGAGGCAGTTTTTAGTCCGGCGGCTGCCTTCGCGCTCGGCGGTTCGCCGTGGCCGGCAAAGCTCGCTAGAACTCGAAAGGTTGATGCCTGTCGGCGTCCTACGAGATCACTCGTTTTATCAGATCCACGAAAGAACGAGATCAGTGCGTCATCATCCGCCGTCCAAGTCTCATCGCCGTATAGCTTGAAAAGCTCTGCATATGAATCTCTCATGAGCTTCTCGAAACCTTTGTGAAACTCGTCGTTGCCGTGCTTACTGAAAACCGCGGTACCTTCGGTGGTGCTGTTGCCGTCCTTGTCGATGACGCCTACGAAGCGAAGAATGTTGATGACATAACTCTCGTTGTTCGGAGCTAGTCCGAGCTTCTTCAGCGTCTCTGCTGTTACGGCGGACGGGAGTGTTTTTCGGAATTGGTTGATCGCGCCGGTTATCGCGCCGGTGCCTGAGATGTAAGGATGCTTCTCGGCCAAAGGTTTATACCTCTTTGCCTAAAATGATAGCAGGGCCAAAGCCTCGAAGCACCCCGAAATTCCGTCATCGCATCTACGCAGCCGGGTGCCCCAGGTTAGCGTCCGTTCCTTGGGCGGCGGGTGCCCCATGCTAAATTTCGCGCTCTTTGGACGGGTGGCCCACTCAAGCCCGGTGTTGGCTTGAGTGGGGAAGTTGAGAGTTGGTCGAACCGATGTCCGAATGACTCAGCGGAGAAGTTTTCCCATTTGCCCACACAACGAAAACCGCGTTGTGTGGGGCACCCGGCGATCCGGATGAAAGTTCTTTCACATTGACGCGAACAGGGACTGAAGGGATAATGGCAGCCGTTTCGGGGGCCGAAAAGGAAATTCCAGATAACATTGCGGAATCATGAAGGACGATAAAGAGTCCGGCGCACCGCACTGGTCGAAGGACTTTGTTGAACACCTGCGAACGGTTCACTTCGCCCTCATCACGGTCTCTGTGGCTCTCGTTTTGCTCGTCGTTTCCTCGCGGCCATATGAACCTACCGCCGCCATCTCCCAATTGGAGGCTCTGCAAGAAAGGGCTACCACGTTCAAGCTCGACCCCGTTTTGGCCAAATACGTGCCTATGGACTCATATGGGAACGGTTCTGAGTTGGCAGTTCGTGTACCCCGAGAGGAGCTGTGGACAACCCGTGTCGTGCGGTTCTTGAAGATGCGAGAAGGCGACCAGTTCGTTAACGAGTCTGACCCCTCTTACCAAGCATACATGAGCAAATTTCAAGGAACGGATTTGCTGTCCCTGCGTGATTGGTGGGCATTGCATACCAAAGATGTGACGTTCGCAATCGCATTGTCGATCAATAATAATGGTCAACTATCATACCGAGGGGGGAAATCTAACATCAACTTGACGCCCCCGACTCCTACCAGCAAACGCATTTCAACAATTATCCTCAATTACCTTGACCTCAGTCTTGAAAATTTCGATACGGCTTTGTCTCAACGCGATGAATGGGCCTTCGTAGGCAAATCTCCTGGCGGAGAGTTTGAAGTTGCGTTTCCGGCTACTGTGAAAATAGTCGTCGTACACGGCGCGGAAGTCATCCCCATGTTGCAGACTTGCATTAGCTTTGAAACGTGTTTCCCAGACCTCGCCAAAGCAAGCAAGGGGCTTGAGCTACTAAAGTTGCCTGACTTGAAAAACCATCTCATACAGCAAATCGAGAAGGGGGATACCGTCTTTGAAGCCTTTGGACTAAAGGTGCCGCTCCCACTGCTGACCTCATGGGGCATCATTGTGGTACTTTCAGTTCAGCTTTATTTCTTTCTCCATCTGAGAGAATTTCACGCCAAAATAAAACCACACGACACAGGCTGGGATGTGCCGTGGATTGGTGCATATTCGTCAGGACTCTCGCGGAGCGTCTATTTCACTACGATTTTGATGCCAACGATTGCGGTCGCCCTTCTCGCATCGAGGGCCAGTCTCGAACGCGCTCATGCTTTCGTAGGGGAAAACTCGTGGGACGATAAGTCGCTGGTACTTGCCACAATTGGCCTTCTTGCGCTTTCCGTTTCTCTGGCTGCTTGGCTGTCATGGTTAACGTGGAAGCACCGCCTTACTGCCATTCAACCGCCCCGGCCCAAAACCTCGGCAGAAGCGCGATAACGTGGCGCATATGCGTAAACAACGAAAAGAATTCTGGCTGACCATAGTTGATGAAGACCAAAAGCAGTTCTCGGTCGAAGGCCCGATGCTGAACGACGAGGAGTGGAACAAAGCCGTCGTTCAGGCACAAGAACAAGGACGGCGTATACACTGCTCTTCGTCGTTTACCGACCAAACGACAAAGGAATCAATCACACGGTACAGGCTGGGGCAGGGATATAAGGAGGCCACGGAGCCCATCGTTCGCCCCGAACCTTGGTAGTCTCTAAACACGTCGTCAGTATGGCCGAGGTTATGGGGTGCCATATCGCGTCATACTCCGGGGCGGGTGGCCAACATCTCCTGCGGGTAAGCTTGGGTCCTCAGTGGTTGTAGGCGGAGAAGGAAAAGGGGGGTGCGCCCCTTCTCTCGCTTTTCGAGAAGGGGCCTGGGGGCTGGCCCATCCTTTCCGAATAAAATCTCAAATCCAGCGGCTGCCCCGTCCTTGTCCCTGCGTTCTTTGCAGGGACAGGGCGGGGAACTTACCTTGGACGGCTGGTCCAGCCACGCGCGTGAGTTACTGTATAGTGACTCAAATACTGGAGGGACGATGCGTCACCGAATTCTGCACCTGATGTGCCTCGTAACGTGCGTCGTAGTCCTTATGACCGCCGCCTATGCGCAGCCAAGCCATTGGGCCACGCCCGACGACAAAACCGCAAAGTTCATGATCGACATGGAGCGCAAATGGGCCGAAGGCGTTTGCGCAAATAATGGAGTTGTCTCTGAGTTGTTGGCCGACGATTTCCAGGGCACCAGCACTCGCGGCGAGCGCTTCAACAAGGCAGATGAGCTACGCGATGAAAAAGGCCCACGCTCGGCGCACGGCTGCGCACTCGACGATGCCAAGGTGCGCTTCTTCGGCGAAGACGTGGCAATCATCTATGGCAGCGAGCACGCCATCGGCAAAGACAAGACGCATCCAGACGGGAAGCAGTGCCAGGTCTGGACCGATACCTGGTTGAAGCGCGACGGTAAGTGGCAGATCGCTGCCTCGCAGGACAACAAGGTCGATTGCAAGTAGCTAGAGGATGCTCCACCCTGAAGTAGGACGGGTGGCGCGCTCAAGCCCGGTTTTGTTTTGGCTTGAGTGGGGATGTTCACCATCCCTGATCGAAATCCATTGACTTAAGCCCCGCCGCGCGCCACGATAGAGATCTGATTGGGGCAGTTTCGAGGCGCATCCGTCCACCAAGACGGCCCTCGAAGCTGCCCCAAACCCATTTTCAGTGCTCTTTGAAAAGTTAACTCGTTGGTTCTTAAAGACTTTACCCGCAAGTCCTTTAAACCCAAAGACCTGGCGGGAGCCACCCCCTAAGTCTTTGATTCCAAAAGACCGGTGAGATGAGGGGGGTACCCCACTTGCCGACTAGTAAATAGGCAGGAAAACAATGGATCTCGTAAGTTATTGACTTTCAAAGACTTTACCCGCAAGTCCTTTGAACCCAAAGACCTGGCGGGAGCCACCTCCTAAGTCTTTGATTCCAAAAGACCGAAAAAAGGGGGGGGTACCCCACCCGTACTAGTTGGTTAGTAATGTAAGAGTAAACAGCCAGGGGAAAAAAGAAGGAATAAGTCAGCTTGTTTGAAGCGATTTCCCCTCGCAGGCTGCAATGAGGAGCAGCGAGGGAAGTCCGATTGGCGTAACCCGATCTCGCCAAGTATCATGTCTCGGAACCTCAGCGCGCGTTATCATCTAGAGTTTCCGCGCCGTCCAACATGCTGCAGAAACGAATCGACGATCGGCCATCTATCTCGCCGGAGAACATCCGCGAAGCTGAAGGAATTTTCCTGCAGCATCTTCGTCGGGTTGGACTGAAGCAGACCGAACAGCGCAGCGCAATCCTGCGGACCTTTCTCGAAACCCGCGAACATCTCTCGACCGACGAGTTGCATCGACTGGTGAAGAAAACCGACCCGCGCATCGGATTCACCACCGTCTACCGAACGCTGAAGCTGCTGGCAGGTTGCGGCTTGGCCAGCGAAGTCGCCTTTCACGACGGCATCGCGCGCTACGAACACCAGTACAACCGCCGCAGTCATCACCACATGGTGTGCACCGAGTGCGGCGCTTCGGTGGAATTTTTTTCGGAAAAAGTCGGAGAAATCGAACGCGAGATCGGACGCAAACACCACTACGTTACCACTCGCCACACCTTCCAGATCTACGGCGTTTGCGAGCCGTGCCACAAGAAGGCGAATGGACGCCGAATTGTCTAGCCCGTCGAATAGTTCCGCGAATGATCCGGCGAATCCGGCCGAGACCACGGCGAAGTGTCCCCATTGCGGAACGGCGATGCCGGCAAACGCGGCCTTCTGTCCGGGTTGCGGATGGTCGATGACACCGCTTCCCGCGGCGGACCGGGCAGCTGCGGCCGTAGCTTATTTCACCTTCATTCCTGCCGCGGTGCTCTTGTTTCTGCCGGCATTTCGCAACCGCCGTTTTGTCCGCTTTCATGCCTGGCAAAGCGTGTTGCTCTGGGCAGCGTTTTTCGTTTTGACCGTTGCCGCGCTCTTGCTTTCGAACGTCGCTGCCGCCATGCTTCTTCTTCTGTTTGGAATTCTGGCGTCGCTGGCCATGTTGTTCTTGTGGATGGTTCTGTCTCTCAAGGCATGGCAGGGCGAACGCTTCGAATTGCCGCTGTTCGGTAAACTGGCGGCGCGAATGAAGTAGGGCAGGTCTCAGGTCTCAGGAAAACCCGCAACCACGACCTGGAATGATTGGCTTTTTCTGAGACCTGACACCCAAGACCTGAGACCTGGTTTTACATTCTCGTCGTCATCGTTCAAAATAATTGATTCACTATCGCACTTTTATCCCAGGAGACCTCATTGACCCAGCTTCAGCGCGTTAAGATCAGCGCTCTCGGCACCTACGTTCCGCCCCGCCTTCTCACTAACGCCGACCTCGAAAAACTTGTCGACACCAATGACCAATGGATTATGGAGCGTGTCGGTATCCGCGAACGTCACCTCGTCGACAAAGGGGTTGCGACCAGCGACCTTGCGGTCGAGGCGGCGAAGAAAGCGCTCGCCGAACGCGGCATCAGCCCTTCCGATCTCGATGCGATCGTGGTGGGAACGGTTACGCCCGACATGTTTTTCCCTTCCACCGCTTGCCTGGTCCAACACAAGCTCGGCGCGAAGAATGTCTGGGGATTCGATGTCTCGGCTGCCTGTTCCGCCTTTGTATACGCGTTGCAAGCCGGAGCGCAGTTCGTCGCCACCGGATCCCACAAGAAAGTGCTCGTAATTGGCGCCGATGTGATGTCGTCGATCATCGATTACACCGACCGCGCGACCTGTGTCATCTTTGGCGACGGAGCGGGAGCGGTTCTGCTCGAACCGGCGGAAGACGACTCCGTCGGCCTCATCGACTTTCTGCACGAGGTAGATGGATCGGGCGGTTGCGCGCTCTACATGCCAGGGGGCGGAAGCCTGAATCCCTCGACCCACGAAACCGTCGACAAGAAGATGCACTTCGTTCATCAGGACGGAGCAGCCGTCTTCAAGTTCGCGGTGCGGAGGATGGCGTCGCTCTGCGAAGAAATTCTCCAGCGCAACCACCTCAAAGGCTGCGACAT
Organism: Terriglobia bacterium; assembly: GCA_020073215.1. GTDB lineage: Bacteria > Acidobacteriota > Terriglobia > Terriglobales > Acidobacteriaceae > Acidiflorens. The sequence goes on from JAIQFO010000016.1 coordinate 34,683, forward strand.
CGACGCCTTCATTCCCCACCAGGCGAACAAGCGCATCATTACCGCGACGGCCGATCGGCTGAAGATGCGTCCCGAAGCCGTGATCCTCAACATCGAGCAGTACGGCAACACCACCGCGGGAACGATTCCGCTGGCCATGGAAACCGCGCGCCAGGACGGCAAGTTGAAGAAGGGAAGTCTGGTGCTGCTGGCTTCGGTCGGTGCGGGATTCACGCTCGGCGCGACGTTGCTCAGGTGGGCGTACTAAGAGCAGGTCTTAGGTCTTAGGTCTTAGGAAACCCTTGGTGTCGAGACTTGGAAACGGGTGATCAGGCCGTTCAGGATCCGGCCTAGTTCTTCGGTCTGCGATTCCAGGCTCTTGAATGCTGCAAAGTCGATGTAATCCAGATCGCGCGCTATCGAAAGTTGAGTCTGCAATTCGAGCAGCGAACCGCGAGCATGATACAGAAATTGTACAAATTCCTTTCGGGAATAACGCCCCTTTCCTTCGGCGATGTTGCTCGGGACTGACACCGCTGCGCGCCGCATTTGTGAACTGAGTCCGTAAACTTCGTCTCTCGGAAAACGGCGAGTACAGCGATACACATCCAAGGCGACGCTCTTCGCCTTTTGCCAGGCAATCAGATCCCGATAACTATCCGACATAGCGTCCCTCACGACCAAACTAAATCGGCCGCGAAATTTCCACGGTGACGCCCATCACGTAGAGATTGTTTGGTTTTGATTTTCCTAAGACCTAAGACCTAAGACCTGAGACCCTGCTTCCACCAGCGACTCAAAAATCTTGCATCCATCGACGCCGCCCAGTTCGGGTTCGGCGGCGCGTTCGGGATGGGGCATCATGCCGAGGACGTTGCGTCCCGTACTGCAGATGCCGGCGATATTTTCCAACGATCCGTTGGGATTCGCTTCCGGCGTGATTTCGCCTTGCGCGTTTGCGTAGCGGAACACAATGCGGTTGTCGCGCTTCAGCTCGGCGAGCGTCGTCTCGTCGCAAAAATAATTGCCTTCCATGTGCCCGATGGGGATGGTCAGCACTTCGCCCTGGCGGCAGGCATTCGTAAACGGAGTCTCGTTGTTTTCAACTCTCACCTGCACCGGCTTGCAGACGTATTTCAAGCCAATGTTGCGCATCAGCGCTCCGGGCAGTAATCCCGACTCACACAAAATCTGGAAGCCGTTGCAGATGCCGAGGACCAACCCGCCCCCGGCCGCGAACTTGCGGACGGATTCCATCACGGGCGAGAACTTGGCGATGGCGCCGGTGCGCAGGTAGTCTCCGTACGCGAAGCCTCCCGGCACAATCACCACATCGCAATTCTCGAGGTCGTGCGAGTCGTGCCACAGGAGAGTTGCCTCCTGCTTCGCCACCCGCTTAGCCGTCCAGAAAGCATCGTGATCGCAGTTCGAACCGGGGAAAATTATGACGCCGAATTTCATCGATAACCTCGAGTCAATTATATCGGCCGGGAGATGAGTCTATGGTGGCGAGCGCCGATTCTTAGGTCAAGGAAAAAGTGCTGGACTTTCCCGATCCATCTATTCTTTTAACCCAAGCGCTTAGGAATCGTGATAGAATTCTGCGAGGTGCCGACCGTTCTCAGATTTGATGGGATGCGGGTCGTGATCTATCCAAACGATCACCGACCGGCTCACGTCCACGTGATAGGACGAGGCTTTGAAGCAGTTTTCAATCTGAATTGTCCGGGCGGACCGGTGGAGCTTCGGGAGAATTACGGGTTTTCAAGGCGAGAACTCACGCGCATCCACGGTGCATTGACGGAGCGTTTGGATGAAGCCTGCCGAGCATGGGAGGGAATACATGGCATTGCGTGACAATTTCGAACCGGCTAACCAGAGGGCTAAGGAGCTGCAAGGGGCCGCTCCCCAGGCTGTCTCGGCGCATTACGACCGCCGAACGGGCCAAATCGTAATCGCTCTCAGCTCCAAATTGATTCTGAGTTTCCTACCGCGCGATGCTCAAGGTTTGGAGAACGCTAAGCCATCGCAACTTGACCAAATTGAAATCACGCCGTCCGGGTTTGGAATTCACTTTCCCAAGCTCGATGCGGATCTCTACGTGCCGGGCCTATTGGAGGGTTTTCTGGGCTCGAAGAAGTGGATGGCGTCCAGACTTGGTCAAATTGGAGGACGATCCAGAAGCCGAGCCAAGAGAGCGGCTTCCAAGGCCAACGGAAGGCTCGGCGGAAGACCAAGAAAAGCAGCTCGAGGTTAGGTCCGCAACCAAAGTTTGCGACGAATATTTCAGAAGAGGCGGGTGACGCCTTCTTCGAGCACCACCACTTTATCTCTCACGCCCGCCCTGCGCGCGGCGCGCTCCAGCAACTGAAGCGGCTCTTCGAGGGGTTCATGCGAGAGGCGAAACGTTCCGTAATGCATGGGCACCATCCAGCGGGCCTTCAGGTCGAGAAAGGCCTGGGTGGCGTCGGCGGGACTGGCGTGGACGTTGCGGAACTGCGGCGGATTGTAGGCGCCAATCGGCAGCAGCGCCAGTTCGGGCGACAAGCGGCGCCCGATTTCGCGGAAGCCTGCGAAGTAGGCGGTGTCTCCGGCGTGGTAGACGGAATGTTTGCCGGCGCGCAGCACGTATCCGCCATAGCCGCGGTGCGAATCCTTGATGACGCGCGCGCCCCAATGCCGCGACGGGACGTGGGTGATGTCGAGCGCGCCGTGGCGATAGGTGTTCCACCATTCGAGTTCGACAATTTCTCCGAAGCCGAGATCGTCGACCAGGTCGAACAAGTGATGCGGGACGACCAGCGTGGGTGCGGTCCCGGTTTGGCGCCGCGTTTGCCGCGCGATGGTGCGCAGCGACTGGCGATGCAGGTGATCGAAGTGGGCGTGCGTTACCAGCACAACATCCATGGCAGGCAGGTCGCGCAAATTCAATCCCGGCTGGCGCAGGCGCTTGAGAAGGAAGAGCCAGCGCGCGAAGTTGGGATCGATGACGACGTTCTGTCCCCCGATTTGCAGAAAAAAGCTGGAGTGCCCGATAAAGGTGACGCCCAGTTCGCCGTTCGTAACCAGTTGCGGTTTGTGAGTCTCGCCGGTGCGCGGTGTGACCGCGGAATGCCGCATCAGGCGGGTAAACTGGCTGGCGCGCTTGCGCAGCGCGGCATTTTTTAGCGAGGACTTTAACATCGGTTGACCGGCCCGCGGAAGAACGCGGACTATTCACACATTATCGGCTTTGTTTTCGGAAGTCTCTAGTCTATTTTGATGCTCCCGAGAGAGCTATCGACACTCAGAAGCCCAATTTCTTCGGAGAGGTTTTTCTGGATTCTTTCCGGGTAAAGACCTCTGTTTTCCTTGACCGTGACTTTGCCGGTCATATCTAATTCAAGTCTGGAAATGCTTGGAACATCGGTACAGAGTTTTTTCAGCAACCTGCAATCGCGTCAGGGGTGACACTGGATAGGTGACATGCAATGAGAGTGGTTCTTGCATCCGAATCGCAATCGCGACGGCGGGCGCTCGACATCCTGGGGCTTCGGTATGAAGTTTGTCCCAGCGCGATCGATGAGAAGTCGATCCGGGACACCGACCCTGCCGCACTGACGAAGAAGCTGGCGGAAGCGAAAGCGTGGAAAGTTGCCGGCACACTGCAGGACGCGGTCGTGGTTTCGGGCGACGCGGTGGTAGCGAAAGAGGGAAAGATTCTTGAGAAGCCGCGCAGTAACGATGAAGCCTCGGAATTTCTCCGTAAGCTTTCCGGCAGCGCGTTCCAGTTCGTGACGTCGCTCACCGTACTTCGTTCGGATACAAGAAAGATGCTGTCTACCGTCGAAGTTTCGGAGATCAAGTTTCGCCGGCTCATCGAGTCAGAAATCAGCGACTACGTCGGGAGATATCCCGTGCTCAGCTTTGCCGGGGCCTTCGAAGGCGACGGAGTCCTGCGCTTTGCCGACTCCGTCTCCGGCAGCTACAACTTTGTCACTGCGCTGCCGGTGAGCCGGCTGGCGGTATTTCTTCGAGAGCAGGGGGTCGAAGTGTAGACGGTTTCAGTGGTCGCTTGCACTCGTGCCATAAACGGTTTTGGGAAGGACGGCTTCAGCCGTGCCATTACCGGCCAATAAACACGCGGGCTTTAGCCCCTGAGGGCCCAACAGCCAACCATTGATAAGATCGGTTCTTGCACAAAATACGTTTGGGAGGAATCAACGCCGATGCGCGTCGCTTTTCTGGGCATGGGAATTATGGGACGGTCGATGGCCACGAACCTGGTCAAAGCCGGACACGAGGTTGCGGTGTGGAACCGCACTGGCGGCAAAGACGTCGCAGGCGCGCGCAGCGCCACTTCTCCGGCGGATGCGGCGACGGGCGCGGAAGTGGTGTGGATGTGCCTCTCCGACACCAAGGCCGTTGACGCGGTGCTATTTGGCGTGGGCGGCCTGGAGCCAGTTCTGTCCGCCGGCATGATTATTGCCGATTCGAGCACGATTTCTCCGTCGGCCACGCGGCGTTTTGCCGAGCGCGTGAAGGCGCGCGGGGTCGACTATGTGGATGCTCCGATGACCGGCTCGAAAATTGCCGCCGAAGCGGGCAGCCTGATCTTTATGGTGGGCGGAGACGATGCCGTGCTGGCTCGCTTGCAGCCACTTTTCCAGGCGATGGGCAAGCAGGTGTTCCACATGGGTGAAACCGGCAAGGGACAGGCGACGAAGCTGGTCATGAATCTGCAGATTGCCCTCATCTATGAAGGCTTCGCCGAAGCGCTCACGCTGGCCGCGAAGTTGGGCGTGGACGTGGAAAAGCTGTTGCCGCTGGTGCAGGCTTCGATGGTGCGATCGGGAGTGGTGGACTACAAAGCTCCGTTCATCATGAAGCGCGATTTCTCCCCTAATTTTCCGCTGCGGCTGATGCTGAAAGACATACGCCTGGCGCTTGACGCCGCCAAGGAATCGCGCGTGCGCCTGCCTGGACTCGAAGCGGTGGAAGAGGTGTACGACGTCGCGGCCGAGGAAGGGCAGCAGGATCTGGACTACGCGTCGACCCTGACTCTGCTCGAAAAATGGGCGGGCGTGGAAGTGAAGGGGGCAACCAAGTAGACGACGGCGGTCAGCGTAGATTCGAAGGTGCGATGCTCACAGGCGACTGCCGAGTTTGGATTGGACGGGCGAGTCGCCCGTCCCCACACGAGCCTTGGGTCTCGCGATTTCTACTTCTTGGCGAATGCGCGAACGTAGTTCACCAGGTTCCAGATGTCGTCATCCTTGGCGCGGTCGCCTTCGGGGGGCATGTCGCCCTTGCCATGGCGGATGGTGTGGAACAGTTGGCCGTCAGTGTGGTTCTTCAGCGCGTCCGGGTTGGTGAAATCGGTGACGTTCTTGATGTCCGACGCCATGTCGCCCTTGCCGTCGCCTTTGTCGCCATGACACATCGCGCAGTCGATGGCGTACATCTTCTTGGCTTTGGCGAGCGATTCCTGAGTCGGCTTGACGGGATTGACCCTGCCGGCATCGTCGGCCGCGGTCTTGTCGGGGGCGGGCGCTTTGGCGGGAGGCTGGTCCTTCTGCGCCCATAACACGAACACAAAGAAGAACAACGCGAAGAAAACCAATAGAGTCTTCAGCAATGCTTCTCTCTGTCCCAATTCCCTTTTCAACGGACACCTCCTATTCGAACAGAAGGATAGAACTGCTAAAGATACTCCACCGCGCGGGAACCTGCACGAACAGTTTGCTGGCCTGGACCGCGGGGGAATCACGCGCGACATCGTTCACTGTGACAGGTTTTTCACCACAGAGTCACAGAGGCACAGAGAAAAGCATCTTTGCAGTTTTTACCGATCTAGCTCTCCTCTGTGGCTCTGTGACCCTGTGGTGAATTGTTCTGCCCGTGTGCTTTTCTTGCAACGAATTCCGCTCGTAACCCCTTTCACCAGCGAGGATTACAGAAGTATTACACGGTAATCCGCGCGACTCTTGCTATTGTCTAGGCAGACTTCAGCAAGACGGGTGTGGGGAGAACAAACCATGAGTCAGACAGTGCGCGACACGATCGCCGAAGCTGCGTCCAAGGCCATGAGCGACGCGGGAGAAGGCACCAGCCGTAGAGACCGGGCGAGCCGGGATGGCTTCAACTGGATCACGGCGACCTTCATGGCCCTGTTTCATGTGGGGGCAATTGCCGCGCTATTTTTCTTTACCTGGAAAGCATTCTTCGTCGCCTGTTTCTTATGGTGGATTTCGGGCAGCCTCGGCATCGGGATGAGCTATCACCGGTTGCTGACGCATCGCGGATACAAGACGCCCAAGTGGGTGGAATACTTTCTGACCTGGTGCGCGACCCTGGCGCTCGAAGGCGGACCGATTTTCTGGGTGGCGACGCACCGGATTCATCATCAGTATTCGGATGAGTTGGGCGATCCGCACTCGCCGATCGACGGCAAGTGGTGGTCGCACATGGGATGGATCCTGATGGGCAAGTCGATGCATCATGACACGACGACTCTGGCGCGTTACGTCCCCGACCTGACCAAAGATAAAGTTCACGTCTGGCTGACCAAGTATCACTACACCTCGAACATGATTGTGGGCGCGATCCTGTTTGCCATTGGCGGATTGCCGTGGTTGCTGTGGGGAGTGTTTGCGCGCGTCGTGGTCGGACTGCATGCCACCTGGATGGTGAACTCGGTGACCCACCTGTGGGGATCGCGGCGCTTTGCGACCAAAGACCTGTCGACCAACAACTTTGTGGTGGCCGTGCTGACCTTTGGCGAAGGCTGGCACAACAATCATCATGCGCATCCGGTTTCCGCGCGGCACGGATTGCGCTGGTACGAAGTTGACGTGAACTGGTACGGCATCTGGGCGCTGAAGAGACTGGGACTGGCGCGGCACGTCTACAAGGTCGCGCTCGATAACCTGCCGCCGAAGCCGGCGCTAGTTCGGGATGTAAAAGCGGCACAGGTGATGGCGGCGGCCGCGGGCAACGACTAGAGCAAGGTCTCAGGTCTTAGGTGTCAGGTCTCAGGAAAGGCTCTCGAATCGGCCGGGTTGGTCGACGTCGGGAGCCTTCTTCGTGAAATCGCCCGTTTTCGTCGGCCAACTGGCCCACCCCTAGGCTAGGGGGAATGGACACCAACAAATTCTGTTTCCACAGTCCCGCAGCCCGATCGGCTGTTGAACTTCCACCCCCGGATGGAGTTAAGCAGGTATGCGTCCCGGTCAGCGATTCCTGAACTGCGCTTAACGCGTGCATTCACCACTTCCCCGGATTCAAGTATCTCGAATGCAATGACTGGTGGGTAGCGTGAGGGCTTCTCTCCTTGGCGCACTTGGATAATCTTCGGTTCTGAAATGGGCTTCTTGCTAACCACCTTGGGATTGCACCTTTTGACATCGTATTTCGGTTCATCCTTTCGCGGCTGCTGAGCAACTCCTACCCAGAGATTCATTAGAAGCACGAGAAACACAGCACTGATCACAAGGCGACGCATCTAGAACATTAGACACCACGTTGCGATTCCGGAACAAAGAAATTGAGGAGGCCGGAATCAGTCGTTGGCCAAAAATCGCGATCACCCCAACACCCTCTGAAGATCTCCCCGCTCCCCCACCCCTGGCACCTGACACCTGCCCTCTGCCCCGCTACAATCTCCCTGTGCGGATCTCCAGCCGGCGCAAAGCGATCGCATTCTTCCTGACGTTCGGCGTTTGCCTCGCCGCGGTGGCCTTTGCCGTTGGCAGCGGTTGGATCATCCTCAACTGGCGCGAAGGCATCAAGGTCTTCCTCGGCATCATCTTTTTCGGGGCCATCATCACCGGGCTCGTCCTCAACACGATCTTTCTGGTGCGTGAAATCCGGCGCAACGAGCAGCACGACAGCTTCATCAATGCGGTAACCCACGAACTCAAGACTCCGATTGCCTCCATTCGTCTCTATCTGGAAACGCTGCAGCAGCGTGAAGTGGACGAGAATCAGCGCCGCGAGTTTTACCAATCGATGCTCGTCGACACCGAGCGCCTCATGGGCACTGTGGAACAGGTGCTGAAAGCCGGCGCCGCAAGCCATAAGAAAAGTAAGGCCCAGCGCTTGCCGGTCGATTTCGATGCTCTCGTCCGCGAGTGCGTGGAACTGGCGCGCGTGCGTCATCATCTGCCGCCTCAGGATCTCGACTACCGCGACTCTCTGTCCGAGTCCGCCAGCGCGCGAGTGCTGGGAGATCCCGACGAATTGCACACGGCTGTCACCAACCTGCTCGACAACGCCGTAAAGTACTCGCCTGGCGGCGTACACATCGCAGTGGAGTTGAAGGTCCTCGATGAGGAGAAGGTCGTGCTCCGCGTGCGCGACCGCGGCGTCGGCATTCCGCAGAATGAGCTCAAGCGCGTTTTCAAGCGCTTCTACCGGGTTCGCCAGCGCGGACGTCCGCGCATGAGGGGCACAGGACTGGGATTGTTCATCGTCCGCTCGATTGCGCGCAACCACGGCGGCCGGGTATTCGCCGAGAGCGAAGGGGCAGGGAAGGGAACGACCGTGACCTTGGAATTGCCGCGGAGAGAAGCATGAGCCGGGTGCTGGTGGTGGAAGACGAGGCGCATCTGGCGCAGGGTTTGCGTTTCAACCTGCAAGCCGAAGGGCACGCCGTCGAAGTCGCGGCCGACGGCGAGACAGCCCTGGACCGGCTGCTCGAAAGAAAAGAACGCTTCGACGTGGTGGTGCTCGACGTGATGCTGCCGGGCAAGAGCGGCTTCGACGTCGCGGCCTTGCTGCGCGAGAAGAAGAATTACGTGCCGATTCTGATGTTGACGGCGCGCGGGCGTCCCGAGGACGTGCTGCAGGGGTTCGCGTCCGGGGCGGATGATTATCTGCCGAAGCCGTTCGAGTTGGCGATTCTCATGGCGCGCCTGGAGAGCCTGCTGCGGCGCAGTGGGTGGATGAATAACGCCGGGATTGCGGATAACGGGACCAAAGATGCCGGGCGGGCGGGTCGGGGGACAACGGGGACCGCGCGGGTGGGTGAGCGGGATTCTGGCAGCGATACATTCAGTTTCGGCGGCAAGTCGATTGACTTCGCGGAACTGGAACTGCGCTCGTTGGGAAATACGATCCACCTCACGGTAATGGAGGCGGAATTTCTGCGCTATCTGGTCCGCAGCCAAGGCCGTGTGGTTTCGCGCAAAGCGATTTTGGAAGATGTGTGGGGATTGCACGAAGACACCGATACCCGCGCCATCGATAATTTTGTGGTGCGCCTCCGGCGGTACATTGAAGAGGATCCATCGCGCCCCAAGCACCTGCAGACGGTGCGTGGAGTAGGCTATCGATTTGTGGCGGAACCGGAGTAGTGGGGGACGCCCGGCTGCCCCGATTACCACAACCATCGGGCCTCCATAGTCCGTCCTGCGGCGCCGGTTCTGGTTTTGGCCGGAGCAATTCTTGGCAGACAAAACCCTGTAGCGTGTCGAAGTTCTCTGTCGGGTGGACCCTAATCCACTGGTTCTTTCGGCACCGCGAAATTAGGGTCCAGGTAGTGGAAGAGTATCTTCCGCTCTATTTCAAATTTTCGCGTAGCCACTTGAGCATGGCAGCGCGGTGCTCCTCGGTGGGCAACTGGTGGCCCGTATCCGCCCACAGGATCAACTTGGGGGATTTGGCCAGTCGATAGAGCGGCTCAACGGAGGTCTCCTTGACATGGTCGGCATCATGGGTGCCATTGATCATCAGGAGCGGCCGCGGGCTGATCCGGCCGATGTAGTTTGCAGGGCACGCCGCTGCCAGGTGTCCGCGCTCAAGCGCATCGAAGTGGGCGCCGTACACCAGAGCCACCGCGGCCAGCCGGCGATCCGCACCGCCGGCAATCGCCGCAACAATGCCGCCGCGGCTGAATCCAACCAGGCCAACGCGTTTCGAATCGATGTCTCTGTGCTCTAGCAGGAAATCGTAAGACCGGCCAACGTCCTTCACGGTCTGTGTAACCCACGCCAGGTAAACAGGCTGCTGATTGTACAGGCGTTCGTGCTTCTCCTGCTCGGTAAACGTGGTGAGGAGATCGGTGCCGCGTTCGCCAAAGTACTGCATGTCTATCGCGAGCACGGTCCAGCCGCCGCGGGTGAGCAGTTCCGCGAGCACTACTGAACCTCGATCGTCTTTGCCCGCACCGGTACCGCCATGGAGCAAGATGATCGCCGGCCCCTTTTGCGAAGCTGCCCCTGTTGAACGATAGAGATTGGCAAACACGCGCACTCTGGGCGTGCTCTGGAAAGACAGGTGCTCCTTCCTGATCCCTTCCTGCTCCTCGACCTTGAGGACGTGCAAGTCGAACGGAAGCTCTTTGTCGTATGCAAAAAAATCAAGAAATGTTCGAAAGGTGCGGTCGTCCACCGGCCGGCTCAGCCACTGGTCGGCCGCTTTTTTCTGGCCAGAAGCTGCTTGACCCATCGCGAACGCGATGAGGAGGATCAGAACGAAGTGAACCTTGCATGCCATGGTGGAATTCCCCCCACACTCATCGGCGGCCCGGAACGGGCATGACGAGTCTAAACCCGATTGCCTGATCGGCAAATCCGGGGTCAAATGCTTCGGCATGTGAAGATTGGAACATGTAAGAGGGATCCTGCCACGCCCCCCCGACCACGAGCCTGTGACTGTTGTCAGGGGCCGGGTCCCGCAGCCACTCCCGTACGTTGCCGGCCATATCAAAACATCCGAAAGGGCTGATTCCCAAAGGATAGGACTCGACCGCCCGGGTCCCGACAAATCCGAAGTTCGCTCTTTGGTCAATCGTCTTGACGTCGTTTCCCCATGGGAAAGCCCCACTAGAGTCGCCGAGGGCAGCGCGCCACCACTGGCTCGAGGTGGGGAGGTCCTTGCCTGCCCATCGGGCATAGGCCATCGCCTCGTACCAGGAAACGCCAACCACGGGATGGTTGCCCTTTCCTTCCGGATAGGTCCCGTCTTTCCAGAAGCGTGGACCGGCAAGTCCGCTCCGATCAACAAACGCCTGTACACCCTTTGCCCACGGCACCGGGCGGCCGTTCACAACGAGGGTTTCAGGCCAGAAGGTCTGATCCCGATAGCCACCCGCGGCGACGAATTTTTGAAACTCGACATTGGTCAATTCGTGTTGGTCGATGAGGAAAGCTGGGATGGATTCGCCTTCTGGATTGACCGATGTCCTGCCCTTGCTGACGACCACCATGCCGCTCCACGCTGTGCCCGATGGAAGCAGACTCCGCTCGACCTTCAAGTCCTTGCCCAGTTCCACCTGAATAAGAAACTCGAGGGGATTCGTCTGTTCGGCTGTCATACGGACGAGGTATTCCCCAACGACTAACCGGCGTTCCGGGAGTGGCGTCCGACCAAGCGTTATTGGCTGGCGCTCTGAAAACCGCGCGATGGGCTGAACGCGCGTCACCATCACACTCGGTCCAGCGGGTTCGCTCTCAAACGTGACGCTGCCGCCGGCCAGCCGCGCCAAACCGTCCAGCCGCGGGTCGGAAAGGTCCGCGCCTGCGGCCTGCAACTGCTCATACACGTCGTCCCACTGGCCCGCGGCGGCGGCAGGCTGGGCGCGCTCCAGCAGCGCACGCACCTGGAGTCCATCTCTGTTTCGCCCGAAATAGAGGCCTGCGCCAAGAAGCAGAATCAGCAGACCCGCAGCACCGCCGTATACATAAGCTCTTTTCCCTCTCGGTAGCTCTGCTCTGGATGTCCGTTCCTTTGCGCCAACGGGCTCAGGTACGGGGAGGACAACGTGTTCCGAGTCGGTATCGCGCTTCAACCGCTGCAAGTCTGTCCGGATATCGGCAGCACTCTGGTAGCGAAGCATGCGGTCCTTCTCCAGCGCCTTGTTGATGATCCGCTCCAGTTCTGGAGAGACGTCGGGATTAAGGCGCACCGGGGATACCTGCGCCCGGTTTAGGATGGCCTCGAAAATCACTCCCGTGCTTTCCCCATGAAAAGATGACACTCCGGTCGCCATCTCGTACAGCACCGCCCCAAAGGAGAACAGGTCGGTTCGGGCGTCCAGTTCCTTCGCGCGGACTTGCTCGGGCGACATGTAGGCAATGGTTCCAAGCGCCGTTCCCGGACTGGTCAGGTGCTCCGCACTGGATTCGACCGTCGCCTGCGTTGCCCCTGCCGTGCTACCGCCCATGGGGCTAACTTTGGCCAATCCGAAGTCGAGAATCTTCGCGTGTCCGCGCCTGGTCACGAAGATATTGGCAGGCTTGATGTCCCGGTGGACGATACCAGCGGCATGAGCCGCATCGAGAGCGTCCGCTATCTCGATTGCGAGCGACAACAGGGTCTCGATTTCCACCGGACGCCCCGCGATGCGGTGCTTCAGCGTTACGCCCTCCAGATACTCCATGGCGATGAAGGCCTTCCCCTCCGCCTCGCCCATGTCATAGATAGTGCAGATGTTGGGATGATTTAATGCCGACGCGGCCTGCGCTTCTCTCTGAAAACGCGCGAGTGCGTCTCGGTCATTCGCTAGATGGTCGGGGAGGAACTTCAGCGCAACCTTACGGTGCAGGCGGGTATCTTCGGCCTCGTAAACAACCCCCATCCCGCCACCGCCTAGCTTTTTGACGATGCGGTAGTGGACCAGTTCGAGGCCGACAGGTAAATCCTGACCCAGCGCGCGGCTAGCCATGGGGAGAAGCTCCCTCCGCCTCAACTCACCGAAACATTCTAGGCCGTTGGGGCAAAGGAATCGACAAGAAACCGTGCCGCCCCTCCGGCAGCATACCCCGCCGCTTGCGGTTGTAACATCGCGCGTACGCTCGTTGAACGGGGTGGTATTGCAAACGTCGTTGCCGCAGTTATTTCCGAATAACCTTCCGACATCTGCTTCCACCCCGGCAACGCGACAGTGCTTGCGCTATTTCATGGCGGGTTACCTTGCGGTAACATTTGTTCGGGTTGCCGATATGGAGCGCTTGTTGATCTGGATCGGGGGCGATGCCAAGGGCTGGGCCTGCTCGGTTTGTAGCTGGAAATTCCCCGTTCCCACGCTGCTGACGGGAGAAGAGGCTAAGGGTGCTTACGACCGCTTGGCCACTGCGAAGTTTCGCGAACACAAGTGCGAGACCGGAACCAGCCCTTTTTCGGCGGGACCGGGGACAAGGCTGGACACCGGCGTTCCTTTCGTCGAGCGTGCCCGGATGTTCATAAGGCGAGGATACACACCGAAGGTTGCTGCCGAGCTTGTACTTCATGAAATGGAATTCGAACACAGCAGCAATTCGACGATGATGGAGAAGGCGCGGGCAGAGGCAGAGGATTTCCTTCAAAAGGTTCGCAAAGGCCTCATCTGAAATGATTCGGGTCCCCTGCGCGCGTCACGCGCTGGGGTGATGATGATCACAGCGCGCGGGTCGGACCGCGAATACGCTGACCGCAGCATTCGACGCTCGTCGCATGCTTCACGTCTGAGACCGGTAGATCTTTGGCAAGACCTGCGGTAGAACCTTCCCCCCTGGCGCAAGTCCTTCGTGCCAGGCAAGGAGGCACGTCATGCTGCTGCTGTTGGGGTTGTTCCTCTTCCTGGTTGGAGTTTGTCTGATCCTGTTGTTGCCGGCGCTTTGGGGCGAACGGATTTACCGCACGTACCGCGAGGGGCGGACGGTCGATTGTCCGGAAACGCACGCGCCGGTGTCGGTGCGGTTCAACGCCTTGCGCGCCGCATGGAGCGGCCTGGCCGGCCCGCCGAAACTTCGCCTGGCCGATTGCACGCGCTGGCCGGAACGCGCCGATTGCGGACAGGAGTGCATTCCCGATGCGGTCGAGGCCAAGCCCGCGCCCTCGCTCAGTCAAGTTTCAATGAGCCAGATTTCGTGGCGGTCGCGGCGAGTCGTGCATTTGCCCGTACTGCTGGCGGGCGCGGCGGCGTGGGTGCTGGGCATGGCGTGGCACTCCCAATATCTGTTCCGTCCGCGCTGGGCGATGGCGATCGGACTGAGCGATCCCCAGACGCTGGCCTTGGCGCGGATGTGGGCTCCGCATTTGCTGAGCGCGGCTGCGTGCATACTGTTTGCCTACGGCGTCGCGGGACTGGTGCGGTGGCTGGGTTCGCGTACGTTGGCCCATGGCATCGAAGTGGCGGCGGCGCTTTGGCTGGTAATCTTTGCAGCTCTGATGGCGGTGACCTCGTCGCGCGCTGTGCCCGATCTGCTGTGGATCGAAGGCGGCTATACCTTCCTGGGAGCGCTCCTCATCGGCGCGATCGTGGGCGGGGTGCCACGGTGGGTGATTGCAGGGGATCCGCAAGAGCGTGGGCTCAGAAATCGCGGATGACCACCCTTATGTGGTGAAGGGCTTGCCAACGTCCAACGACGAACGACGGCACTAGTGTTGTTTGGCGGAGGAACTAGCCGCCAGTTCCCGGAAAAGGCCGAGTAACGCCGCTGCCGATTTTTTATCGGAGAGGTTTTCGAGCGCCACCGTGGCGGTGAAGTGCGGCGAGGTCGAGTTGAAGCGGACGCCCACGAAATCCTTGTCGCGCCAGGCCGCCAGCGCATTGACAACCGGGCTGAGTTCCACCGGCCAGTCTTCCTTGGTGGTCAAGATGACGGGCCCGGGGCGGTGGATAATCCAGGGACGCGTGCGCGTCGAGCTCTTCGCTCCGCTGTTGCCCGACCAGCGATGACGAATGATGTCGAGATGGAAGCCCGGCGGGAATCCCATGTCGGCCTCGAAGGTGAGCGTTTCCTCCTGCCGCTGCCAACGGCTCAGGGCCCACTGCACCGGGAGCGGGCGGGGCAACAGGCGAATGGTGAGACGGGCGTCCTCAAACCAGCGCGAGGAAAGATGTAGCGTGGCCTTCAGCCGCGAACTGCTGGCCTGCCATCGCAGATCGACGATGCGCCCTTTTCCCAGGCATGCCGCCTGCACCCACTGCAGCACGTCCGCGGCACGACGCCGGTTGTAACGGACAAACCACCCATACCAGAAGAAGAAGAGGGCGAGCGCCACGGCCACGTCGATGAGAATGAAACGCCCCACAGAGCCTCTTTGCAGAAATCGTACTTCCATTCGATGCAACTGCGCAAGGGGGAGAAAAGGAAAAACGAAGGAAAAAACAGCGGGTGCCCCATTCATTCGCGTTCTTTGCGAATGAGTGGGCGGCCTGCGCCCGGATTCTCGGTTAGATTGTGACATCCGCCGCGCTTTCTCCCTGCTCTTGCGCCGGTCACCCGCTACAATGACTCCGTGTCTTTTCGAATCCGCCAATTCCGGAAAGCCGATTTTGAAACGCTGTGGCAGATTGACCAGGCGTGCTTCGATCCGCAGCTGGCGTACTCGAAACCGGAGATGGCCTTCTATATACGCCGGCCCGGGTCGTTTACGCTGGTGGCCGAAGGCGGAGAAGGGAAGGACCGGGGCAACGGCGGCGCGCCTGCGGCTGATCCGATTCTAGGCTTCATCGTGGCCGAGTGCCGGCGCGGAAATGGACACATCATCACCATCGATGTGATCACGGAGGCGCGGCGATCGGGTGTCGGCTCGGCTTTGCTGCAAGCCGCGGAACAGCAGTTGCTGCGAGCAGGCGCGGTCGCGGTGGCGCTGGAGACGCCGGTCAATAACGAACCCGCAATTCGCTTCTACAAGCAGAAAGGGTATTTCGTGGAAAAGACGGTCCCGGGATACTATTCGAACCAGTTGGACGCTTTGGTGATGACGAAGGAGCTGGCGTGGCCTGTGGCGCGATGAGTTGCAGGCCGATATTCCGCCGAGCCGCAGAAAGAATTACGGTTCGTATCAGGGCATCGCTTTAGCGATGCCGAAAATTCCTCAAAATCAGACGCCCCTTTAGGGGCTGCGAGCCGCCCACACAAAGAAGAGGAAAACGCCTTCATGAAAATTGCGATCCAGGGAGAACTCGGATCTTTCAGCCACGAGGCGGCCGAGGCGATGTTGCCGCGGGCGACGGTGGTGCCGTGTGCGCGTTCACTCGAAGTCTTCGACCGGGTCACGCGAGGAACGGTGGACGGCGCCGTGATCCCCATCGAAAACTCACTGGCCGGTTCGGTCGCCGAGCACCTGGACTTATTGCTGGGACGCGAGGTGCACATCGTGCGCGAGTTTCGCCTGCGCATCGTCCACAATCTGATTGCGCCGCCGGGCGCCAAGCTTCGAGATGTCCGGCGCGTATTCTCGCATCCCGTGGCGCTCGACCAGTGCCGCGACCTGTTTCGGAAGAATCCGAAGTTGGAGCCGGTACCGTTCTACGACACGGCGGGAAGCGTGAAACACGTGGTGGCAGAGGGCTTGCGCGATGCGGCGGGCATCGCCAGCCGCCGGGCCGCCAAAGTGTATTCGGGGAAGATCCTCAAGGCCGGAATCGAGGATGATAAGAAGAACTTCACGCGTTTTTTCTTGATTCGCCGCGGCAAGCCACGGGCGGCGCGCGGGGCGGATAAGACTTCGCTGGCGTTCAGCGTGAAGAACATTCCGGGTGCGTTGTTTAAGGCGCTCAGCGTGTTCGCGCTGCGCGATATCAGTTTAAGCAAGATCGAGTCCCGACCCATGCGCGGGCGTCCCTGGGAATACGTGTTCTTCGTGGACCTGCTGCGAGGCGACGATGAAGCCTCGCGCAACGCCTTCCGGCACTTGGGCGAGGTGGCGGAACTGGTGAAGGTGCTGGGAATCTATCCGGAAAGCCGATCCTAGGGGAGCAGGTCTCGGGAAATCATGTGCTGTTGTTTCGTCACAACCCCGTGTGAGGCACTGCACAGCGGGAACCGCGCCGTCGTTCTAGCCTGAACTGGGCCGTTCCGGCCCGGAGCCTAGGAGGGCTTGTATGCGTCGGAGGTTTGCTGCGATTGCTATCGTGATGTGCATCTTCATACTGGGCGTGGTTTCCGCTGCCGAGAACAAGTTTGCCGTTCCGGACACCTATCAGGTGAAGTTTTCCGAGAACGTGCGGTTGGCCGACACGCTGCTGCCCAAGGGGACCTACGAGGTCCGTCATGTGATGGACGGCTCGAACCATATCATGGTGTTCCGGCAGTTGGGGACGAAGAAGCCGGTTGAGGTACGCGCAAAGTGCACCCTGGTTCCTCTCGGCGCAAAGGCCACTGAAAGTCAGACGATTTATATCCTGAACGCAGCCAACCAGCGAGTTCTGCAAGAGCTGGTGTTCAAAGGAGAAGACGCGAAGCACGTCTTTTAGGTAAAGGGGGGAACGAGATAGCGCTGATTTTGGGCGAGGGCTCGCGCCGGGGAGCGTGTCCCTCGGAAGGAGCAGACCCAGTGGGGGAGCCGAAACCCTTTTGTATCTTGCAAAAGGCTAAAAAAGGTCTATAGTTCAACAGCCTAGACCGACGGGTCTGCATCTTTTTGCCAATTCAGTTCATCCAAGGTTGAGTGCAAATGACTCAAGGGAAAAGCATGAGCAATCTTAATTCTTCCGAGCACACCTCCTACGAAACCACCGAGCGGTCGCTGCCGATCTTGCCGGTACGCGACACCGTCCTGTTCCCCCATGCGGTGCTGCCGCTGACGGTGGGGCGGGAAAGTTCCGTACAACTGATCAACTCGCTGGGCGAGGACAAGACCATCGTGGTCGTGGCCCAGCGCGAGGCGCGCGTGGACTCGCCGCAGCCATCCGATTTGTACGCCATCGGAACGCTGGCGGTGGTGCACAAAGTGGTCAAAATGCCCAACCAGAGCCTGTTTGTTTTTGCCGAAGGACTGGAGCGGGTGCGGCTGGCCGATTTTGCGCAGCTCTCGCCCTTCATGCGCGCGCAGGTGACCACCATTCCGGAGACGCTTCCGCCCAAGGATTCCGAGATTGAAGCGTTGCAGCGCAATGTTCTGACCTTGTTCCAACAGATCGTGGCCGGTTCGCCGACGCTCTCCGACGAGCTTTCGACGGTGGCGATGAACATCGAAGAGCCGGGACGGTTGGTGGACTTTATCGCCTCGTCGCTGCCTTCGCTCTCGACCGCCGACAAGCAGGAGGCGCTGGAGACAACCGACGTCCGGGCACGCCTGGAAAAGATCAATCAGCACCTGGCCAAGGAACTGGAAGTCCAGCAACTACGCAATAAGATCCAGTCGGAAGTGCAGGACCGGGTGCAACAGACGCAGCGCGAGTACTACCTGCGCGAGCAGATGAAAGCGATCCAAAAAGAACTGGGCGAGCAGGACGAAGGCCAACGCGATACCGAAGACCTGAAACAGAAGATCGAATCCGCCGGCATGCCCGACGATGTGAAGAAAGAAGCGCTGAAGGAACTGGGCCGCCTGGCGCGCATGTCGCCGATGGCAGCGGATTATTCGGTTACGCGCAACTATATCGAGTGGCTGGCGATCCTGCCCTGGGCGAAAACTTCGGGCGGAGAGATTGAGATTCCAAAGGCTAAAGAGATTCTCGACACTGACCACTACGACTTGCAGAAAGTGAAAGACCGCATCCTCGATTACCTTTCTGTACGGCGGCTCAAGCCCAGCATGAAAGGGCCGATTCTGTGTTTCGTGGGGCCTCCGGGCGTGGGCAAAACTTCGCTCGGCAAATCCATCGCCCGCGCGCTGGGACGCAAGTTCACCCGTCTGTCGCTCGGTGGGGTGCACGACGAAGCCGAAATTCGCGGCCACCGGCGCACTTACATCGGCGCCTTGCCGGGACAGATTATTCAAGGCATCCGCCGCGCCGAGACCAAAGACCCCGTCTTCATGCTCGACGAAATCGACAAAGTCGGGCGCGACTTCCGCGGCGATCCCGCGTCGGCGCTGCTGGAGGCGCTAGATCCGGAGCAGAACGCGACCTTCCGCGACAATTATCTGGACGTGACCTTCGATCTCTCCAAGGTCTTGTTCATCACCACCGCCAACATGCTCGACCCCATCGCCGAACCGTTGCGCGACCGCATGGAAATTATCGAACTGCAGGGCTACACCGAGGAAGAAAAAATTCACATTGCGTTCCAGTACCTGATCCCACGCCAGATCGAGGAAAACGGCATCACGGCCGAGCAGATCGAATTTTCGGAAGAGATCGTCGGCCACATTATTCGTCACTACACGCGCGAGGCGGGAGTGCGCAACCTGGAACGCACCATCGGCACCATCTGCCGTAAACAGGCGCGCCGCATTGCGGAAGGGAAAACCGAAAAGCTGGTGATCACCCAGGAGGTCGTGCAAGGGTTTCTGGGCGGCATCAAGGTCCGCAGCGAAGGCGAAATTGCCGAGCGCACCAAACGCGCCGGCGTGGTAGTCGGACTTGCCTGGACGCCTTCGGGCGGCGACGTGTTGTTCGTCGAAGCCAACCAGATGAAAGGCAAAGGCGGACTCACCATCACCGGCCAGATTCAGGACGTGATGCGCGAGTCGATGCAGGCCGGGTTGAGCTGGGTGCGTTCAAACGCCAAGCAGTTGGGCATCGACGAAGAATTTTTTGCGAACCACGACATCCACATTCACGTGCCCGCGGGAGCGATCCCGAAAGACGGCCCCTCGGCCGGAGTCACCATTGTGACCGCCCTGGTGTCGTTGCTGTCGGGCAAGCAGGTGCGTCCGCTGACGGCGATGACCGGCGAAATCACGCTCAGCGGGAACGTGCTGCCGGTCGGCGGCATCAAGGAGAAAGTGCTGGCCGCCAAACGCGCCGGGGTGCATGACGTGATACTGCCCGCCGACAACAAAACCAATGTCGAAGAAGACCTGACGCCCGAGCAGTTGCGGGGCTTGACGACTCACTACGTGAAGACCATCGACGAGGTGCTGGAGTTTGCGCTGCCGTCATCGGCCCACGAAGCGCGGCAAGACGCCGAGGAGCGCGAGAAAGTTTTAAGCAACTAGAGGCACGTTCCCTGTAGAGACGCGGCTTGCCGAACACACCCGCAAGAAGACACAGCAGCGTCCTGAGAGCCCATCTCGCCTCCGTTTGGTATCGACAAATTGTGGGCGTACCCCTGTGGAGAGCAGGCTCTCTGGGGAGAAAATCGAGCCTGCAACGGCAGACAGTCTTCCTCGCTTAGGAATTCTTGTCAATAGAAATCATGTGCAGAAAGCTGCTGTCGTTGTCCTACTCCGCAACACCCACCGCATAAGGGTGGTCCGCCTGACAGTAGTGGCACATCCGGAATCCACCCGCCTTGAGCTCCGCTTCGATCTCTTCTTTGGCGAAACAGTGGTGATAACCGCGGCTGGTCACGTGGTCGCCGGGTTCCAAGGGCTCCGCGCGCCGGCCCCGTAGAGATCGAAGCCACTTCGCGAGCCGGAAGACTCTGGCCGCATCGGGCGACGCTCCCTCTTCGACCCAGAACGAGACCAGGAGGGGGGCCCCGGGCGGTACCGAAGAGCGGAGCTTTCGAAGAAATGCGATCCGGCGCGCTCTCCCGGGAATTTGCATGTACGCCGTCCACCCAACGATAAGGCCGTCGTGCGGCGTCAATTCCCCGGGCACCTCATTCGGCGAACAGAGCACGACCTTTGTGGCGATGCCTAGCCGCTGCAAAAGCCATTGGCTGGCTTCGACGAGGCGCGGAGTGCAGTCAAAGCCATCCGCCTGGAATCCAAGGTTGTGGAGGGCGATCATTTCCCGGCCACCACCGCAAGCGGCGACCAGAATCTGTGAGCTTGGTCGGAAGAAACGGTCGATGGCCTCCCGCTCCCAGGGAAAAAGACCAGACTGGTTGTGTTCCCGGCCGCCGTACAAGTGGCTCTGCTGATAACTTCGGATGGTTACAGCGGTCAGATCATCCGGGTCGAGACAGCCGAGCCAGAAGCCCTCGTGCAGGATGCCAAGCAGCCGTACCCATCGCTGGAGCCAGCGATCGAGCCATAAGTACAACCGGATGCGTAAGCGAGGTGCTGGTATTTCCTTCGTGTTTCCCATTACTGGTTGGCGACGCGAAGGCTGTAGTGCGATGCGATCACTTGCCACCTGCCGTTCAGGTTCATCCAAACATCGGTAAAACGATCGCGGTATTCGTAAGGTTTACTCTTCTCGGCGCCCTTTTCGTGGTAGGCTCCCGTGACCACAGCGGTATTGCCGTGCATGCGAACTTGAAGCTCCGACATTTCTGAAATCTCCACGCGCACGGCGGAGTCTCCGTTGTGAGCGATGTATCCAGGTTTGCTGAACGTGCTTCCATCCTCCACAGTGATGATGAAATCGTCAGCCAGCAGAGAATTCATGCCTGCGATATCTCCTCGCTTATAAACGTCATTCCATTTCTTCTCGAGTGCAAGAACTTTCGCTGCAGCCGGATTGCGCTCATTTTGTGCAACCGCAAAATCCAAAGCCCAAACTGCAAGCGATGCCAGGACAAGAAGCGAAACCTTGATTTTCATGCGCTGATCCCCCGGAATCTTCCTCCTTGAGCCAACGAGTGTACACCGATTTTCCCCGGCCGCCATGGGTGCAACTAGAAGATCGCTGAGAATCGCGAAGGCGACTCAAGGTTTCAATAGACCCCTTTCGCTAACAACCAGATCGAGGCGTGCAAAGGCGGAATTTCAAGAGTTACCGCCTGGTTCCGTTTCTAAACGAAGACGACGGTCTTGTTCTGGTAGACCAGGATGCGGTTTTCCAGATGCCAGCGCACGGCGCGCGAGAGCACGATCCTCTCCAAGTCGCGGCCTTTGCCCACCATGTCCTCGACCGTGTCGCGATGGGATACGCGCACCACGTCTTGCTCGATGATCGGTCCTTCGTCCAGAGCGGTGGTGACGTAATGACTGGTGGCCCCGATCAGCTTCACGCCACGTTCGAAGGCTTGATGGTAGGGTTTCGCCCCAATGAAAGCAGGAAGAAAAGAATGGTGGATATTGATCATGCGCAACAGGTACTGGGCGACGAAATGCGGTCCCAGGATCTGCATGTAGCGCGCGAGCACGATCAGGTCCACGTCCTGCCCGAGTAACTCCAGCATTTCCCGCTCGGACTCGCGCTTGTCTTTGGGGTTAGTCAGCAGATGGAAGGGGACGCGATAAAAGTCGGCCATCGGCTTGGCGGTGGGGTGATTGCTGATGATCATGACAATGTCGCAAGCCAGTTCGCCGGTGCTGTGCCGAAACAGCAGGTCCGCCAGACAGTGCTGATAGGCGGAAACCAGGATGGCGACCTTGGGGCGGTAGTCCGTCAATGCCAGGTGGTACTTGATGTGGAAAGGTTCGGCCAGCGGCTTGAAGTAGTGATCGAAGTCGGAAATTGGAATATCGAACCCTTCCAGATCCCATTCCAGCCTCGATAGGAACAAGTCGCGGCCGCTGTCCAGATGGTCGTCGCTGTGCAAGAGGCTGCCGTTGTGCGCCACCAGGAACTCGGAGATAGCCGCCACCACGCCTTTGCGAGCGAGGGGCATGGGTGTACTCAGAAGCAGGACGGCGGTGTTCTTCATTTTCCGCCCATGATACTCCACGGACTTGGGTGCGAAATACAACCGGAAGGGGTGTTTGCGCTCACGACCAGGCCCATGAGCGCAACCGGGATGTTACAACCACAACTCTTCGGAGGGGGCCAAAGATTAACCCGCGTCTTGACAGTAGTCGTTATAACGACTACCATTACAACAGATGAAGAGCGCGGTTCCATCCCGGAGCAAACGACGGCCCGCCTGTCCAGAGGAGGCCGCGTTCCTCGACCTGTTGCGTACGACTGACATCCTGTCCCGCCGCCTAGTCGCGGTTCTCAAGGCCGGGGACCTGTCGGCCAACCAGTACAACGTGCTGCGCATCTTGCGCGGGTCGCCGGAGGGTCTTCCCTGTGGCGAGATCGCCAGTTGCATGATTACCCGCGATCCCGATATCACCCGCCTGCTCGACCGCCTCGAAAAGCGCGGCCTGATCTCCCGTTGCCGTGAGAACGAGGACCGGAGAATGGTGATGGCCCGGATCACGCCCGATGGCCTCAAGCTTCTGGCGCGTCTCGATCAGCCGGTAGAAGAAGCCCACCGCAAGCAACTGGGCCACCTGGGGAGGGAAAGCCTTCGGGCGCTGACCGAACTCCTGCAGGCCGCCCGCAGCGCCGTGACCTGAGTTTTTGGCCCATATATCCGTTGCAACGAATATCGTCGTAACGCATCTAAGGGAAGAGGAGGAAAAAGAACCACTATGAGCACACTGGCTACACCGCAAACTTCCACCACCACCTGGAACATCGACCCGGTTCACTCCGTGGCCGAGTTCAAGGTCAAGCACATGATGATCTCGAACGTAAAAGGCCAATTCTCCAAGCTTACGGGAGCGCTGACGCTGGACGAATCCAACCTGGCCAACTCCCATGTCGTGGCCTCGGTCGAAGCGGCCTCGATCGAGACGCGCGACCCCCAGCGCGACGCCCACCTGAAGAGCGCTGACTTCTTCGATGT
This sequence comes from Terriglobia bacterium, assembly GCA_020073215.1. Classification (GTDB taxonomy): domain Bacteria; phylum Acidobacteriota; class Terriglobia; order Terriglobales; family Acidobacteriaceae; genus Acidiflorens. The sequence continues at coordinate 57,974 of JAIQFO010000016.1, forward strand.
CGAGAAGTTCCCCACTCTGTCTTTCCAATCCACGGGCATTACCCTTGTCCGCGACGGAGAACTGGCCGTCGAGGGCAACTTGACCATCCACGGGGTTACGCGCAAGGTGCGATTTACCGTGGAAGGGCCAACTCCGCCCACCAAAGATCCCTGGGGCAACACTCGGGTTGGAGTCTCAGCGACCACAAAAATCAACCGCAAGGACTTCGGCCTGACCTGGAACGCGGCGCTCGAGACCGGTGGTATTCTCGTCGGCGACGAAGTGACCATCACCCTGGAGGTCGAGTTCCTGAAGGCCTAACCGAATCGCCGCGCGGCACGGGTCGAGCCGACGCGCAGCGCAGAAAAGAGGAAGACTTATGTCACTACGCCCAGTAAGACAGATCATTCAACCGAAGCCGACCGTTGAGGGCGCGGGCGTGAAACTGCAACGCGCCTTCGGGTTCGGTAAGACGAAGGATTTCGATCCTTTTCTTCTGCTGGATGATTTTCGCAACGACAATCCGGCAGATTATCTGGCGGGATTTCCCTGGCATCCCCACCGCGGCATTGAGACGATCACCTATGTGCTGGCCGGTACGGTCGAACACGGCGACAGCCTGGGCAACCAGGGCAAGATGACCGCCGGCGACGTGCAATGGATGACCGCCGGCAGCGGAATCCTGCACCAGGAGATGCCGAAAGGCGACAAGCAGGGGCGCATGCACGGCTTCCAGTTGTGGGCCAACTTGCCCGCAGCCTTGAAGATGACCGACCCACGGTATCAGGACATCCCAGCGAGTGCGATCCCCGAGGTTACCGACGACGACGGCACCCGCGTCCGCATCATCTGCGGCGAGTTCTGGGGTAAGAAGGGACCGGTGGAAGGCGTGGCCGCTGATCCGAATTACCTCGATATCTCAGTTGCTCCAGGTCAGCGCAAGCGGCTCAAGGTTGAGACCACGCGCAACGCGTTTGCCTACGTGTTCGCTGGCTCTGGCACGTTCCGCGATGCGTCGGATCCCCGCGCCGTCCTGACCGAGCAGGTCGCGAAACCGGACGCGCCGCCCATTTACGACGTCGGCAATCACTCGCTGGTGCTGTTCGACCGCGGCGACGAAATCACCGTCCAGGCTGGCGACGAGGGTATCCGTTTTCTGCTGGTATCGGGCAGGCCGATCGAGGAGCCGGTTGCCTGGTACGGCCCGATCGTAATGAACACGCAGGAGCAGCTGCGCCAAGCGATGGCCGAGCTGCAAACCGGCGCCTTTATCAAACATCGCTGAATCACCGCCTGAAGCGAGGCCCTGCGCAGGTCGGCTATGCAGGGCTAATCTTTAAGGTTGGACGGAACGTATCTCTTGGGAGCCAGACTATGCTGCACCCTACTGCCGATCAACCGGAATGCTGGCCCACGCTGCCGCTGGATTCATGGAAGGAGACGTACTCCACGCTCCATATGTGGACCCAGATGGTGGGTAAGGTCCGGCTGCGTCTGACGCCGCTTATCAATCACTGGTGGAATGTCCCGATGTATGTAATGGCTCGAGGCCTGACCACATCTCGAATCCCGTATGGACAAAGAGCATTCGAGCTCTGGTTTGACTTCATACGACACCAGCTTGTGCTCGAAACAAGCGATGGAATACGGAAGACACTCCCGCTGGCGCCTCGCTCCGTGGCCGAGTTCTATGCGGAATTCATGGAAATGCTTCGATCGGCGGGGATCGAAGTCGCAATCTGGCGAATGCCGGTCGAAATCCCCAATCCGATTCCCTTCGACCAGGATCACGTGCATCGCTCGTACGATCCTGCGGCGGTTGAGAGACTCTGGCGGATTCTGTTGTCGGTGGACGCCGTCTTCAGCCAATTCAGGTCGGGATTCATTGGCAAATGCAGTCCGGTGCATTTCTTCTGGGGAAGCTTCGATCTTGCGGTTACCCGGTTCTCCGGTCGCCGAGCTCCGGAGCGCCCGGGTGCGGACGCGATGACACGAGAAGCGTATTCCCACGAAGTCAGTAGTGTTGGTTTTTGGCCTGGCAGTGGCGATGTCAAAGATGCAGCCTTCTATTCGTACACAGTCCCCGAGCCGCAGGGATTCAAAGACGCCCCGGTCCGGCCCGATGCCGCCCACTATGAGAAGCAGCTTGGTGAGTTCCTCCTGATGTACGAGGATGTGCGCAAGGCCGAATCGCCCACCACTGCATTACTCGAGTTTTGCCAAAGCACATACGAGGCTGGGGCAAGGCTCGGCAATTGGGACCGCGATGCGCTTGAGAGGTAGTCTTCCCAGATCTTCCAAGTCCTCCCGAAGCAGGTTCTGCTGACAGGCGAAAGCTGACAGCTGCTTCTAGAAGAATCCGCGCAAAGAGGCGACAATGGTTCCCGTCAACCGAAGGAGCTACCGTGGGAGCCAGCCCGATTCTGAAACCCAGTCCCAAGCCTGCGAGCCAGAAGCCTAAGCTCGGGCTCCGCGCCTGGATGGAGCGCGTGCTGGTGGAGTGCGACCACGCGGCCATTGGTTTCGACGCCGACGCGGTCCACGATCTTCGAGTTGCGTTGCGGCGCTGCCGTTCTCTCGCCGATGGACTGATGGCGATCGATCCCGATTCTTCGTGGAAAGACATGAAGAAGGCAGGGAGGAAGCTTTTTCGGGCGCTCGGTGAGTTGCGCGACATGCAGGTGATGGCGGAGTGGATCGAAAAGCTGGGAGTAGTGAGCGACTCGACGAGTGATTCGGCCGGCGATGGTCTGTCGGGGGATCGTTTATCCGGTGACACGGTGGCCCTCAAGCTTCTCCATCGCGTACGCGCGCGCGAGGCCGAATGCAAGCAGCGCGCCTTCAAAGATCTCAATCAGTTTGACCGCAAGCAATGGCGGCAGTGGACGAGAACTCTGCCGCGTCGCGCGTCGCGGGTGCGTCCGGGGAACGTGGTGTACCTGCATCTGGCGCTCGAGAAGTGGACCGCCGCCTGCGACCTGCATAAACGCGTTCTGCGGACGCGGTCGCACGTAGCCTGGCATGAACTGCGCATCGGCATTAAACGGTTTCGTTACACGGTGGAAAATTTTCTGCCGCGCCAGCATGCGCTATGGGGCGACGACCTGAAAGAACTTCAGGATCTGCTGGGAGAGGTGCACGATCTGGATGTGCTGTCGGCCATGGCCGTCGAGGCGCAGGCATTTCCCGATGTCGAGAGTCGCGACCAATGGCGTGACAAGGTGAACGCCGAGCGCGCTAAGCGGATCGAGCGCTATCGCGAGAAGATGGTGGGACGCCAGTCGCTATGGCGTGTGTGGCGGGCGGAATTGCCGTCGGGTCCGCGGTTGCGCGCAGCGGCCATGAGCCGTTTGCGCGTGTGGGCCGGATATCGGGATCCTGACTTCGCGCATTCCGAGCGCGTGGCCCGGTTGGCGCTTCTTCTGTATGACGGGCTGAAGCATGCGGGGCTCGGGACGGGAGCGATAATGACGAAGCCGGAGGCTCCCGGCGTTGTTCCGAGCGACGTGCGGCTCGATCAGGTCCCGCCGGACCACGATTGGCGAGCGGTATTGCAGGCAGCGGCGCTCATGCATGATGTTGGCAAAGCCAAGGGCGCGGAAAATCATCAGAAGGATTCGTACCGGATGATCCGCGGGTTGGCGCGACCCTTGGGTTGGAGCGCGCGAGAGTTGGGACTGGCGGCGGTGGTGGCCCGCTATCATCGTGGGGCGTTGCCGCATCCGGGGGGAAGGTCCATGCAACTGCTGGACCTGGCGGATCGGCCGATTGCCATGGAACTCGCCGGAGTACTGCGGCTGGCGAACGCGCTGGATAAGCGCCACGGGCGGACGGGGCATGAAAACGAAAGCAAGAACGCTTCGCAGCTCGAAGTCAGCGTACGGGACCGCTTCGTACTGGTGCGGGCGGCAGGATACTCGGCGCTGGACCGTTCGGCCGAAGATATCGCTGCGGCGCGACATTTGCTGGAGACAGTGCTGCTGCGGCCGGTGCTGGTGCGGGGCCTGCGAGCGGCGAGTCGCAAGAAGCATCCAGCCAGTGCCAGTTCGTGAGAGTGAGCCGACTGCTGGAAGGGCAGAGTGCATTCAGTCGAGGCCTCAGTCCCGGGGAGGCTTCCATGGCGGCAAGAACTTCCACTCGAAAGAAATCAGCTGCGAAAGGCCGATCCAAACGTGGTTCCGGGAAGTTTTGGGTCGCCGGCGTGACGAGTGATTCCACGCATCCTCCCGAAGGCCTCTTTACCAAAGATGCCGCCACTATTGCACGCGCTCTCGCCTCAAAAAGAGTCTCGCCTAAGGGACCCGTCTCGGGTCTGCGCATGCTGATCTACTTCATCAATCGAGGAGGACGCGGTCTGAGTGCGCCTCGTCGCGCCGAACTGGAAAAAGCCAAAGACATGCTTTCGCAGCGAATCAAAAGAAATCGTGAGAAGCGTGACGCCTAGGCCCTTGCGACTCTCCATGGCCGGGTAGCGAGTCTGGCACTTTGCAGAGCATCCTTTTCGAGCCAAGCTTTTTCTGTGACCCATGCAAAATTAGTTTCGATGGCGGTCGGGTGGCTGCGCCACTATCGCTGCGGCGTGGTGCTCAGCGAACAGGCCTGCGTCAGTGGCGAGATGCCAGACGCCATTGGCTGGAAGAAGGCCTGCCATTCGGTGCTGGTCGAGAGCAAAGTGTCGCGCGCGGATTTCCTGGCTGATCGTGACAAGCCCTTCCGGAAGAAGCCAGAAATCGGCGTCGGCTGTGAGCGGTATTACCTGGCACCCCGGGGTCTGATCCGGATCGAGGAACTCCCCACGGGCTGGGGACTGCTGGAGGTATGCGGGCGCGAGATCGAGCGGGTGAAGACGTCGGCCAAGAACCTGCGTTTCAAGCTCGGGTTCGAGAACGAGATGAATCTGCTCCTGGCGAGTCTGCGGCGGGTAGAAATCCGCATTGAACCCGAGAGCATCACCGACTTTCTGAAGTGGAAGAACCGCATGGCCGAGTACAACCGGGGTGGCTTGCCCGAAGGACTGGTGGCTCGGGAAGAAGAAGCTAACGGATTTTTGCTGGGGACGGCTGGCGACTGAGGAACGGATGTGATTTCAGCCCCTGAAGAGGCGTCAGTATATTGCGAGTTCGCGGCATCGCTGAAGCGATGCCCTGATACAAACCCACGATCCCAACAAAAATTCCACGGTCCCGACAAAAAAGCCACGATCCCGACAAAAAAAGAAACCGGGCAGTGGGCCCGGTTTCGGAAGCGTCGGTTGAGATGCGGTTACATCGCAAGCGCGGCGCGCGCTGGCTTGGAGAATGCGCGGGCGTGGTTCACGTCCGCTTGTGCTTCTCGCGCCAGCAAACGTCCAAAAGGAGCGAGGATACAGACGTATTGGAAGGAGCAACTTGGTGACCATTGTCAGACTCCGTGCAATGGCTGCAGTTGCTCTTTGCAAAAGTAAGAAACAAAACTGCTTAGCGGCTTGGTTGGCGCGGTTGGCGGGACCATTCCGGGATGGCTCACGCAGGAGAGGTTCAAAGTATTGCGCACAGTACCCTTTTGCAGAGATGCAACAGGGGTGGAGTGCAGGGAACGGGAAAAACGAACCTACATTTCCCGCCGGCCTTCCATGGCCTTCAGCATGGTGACTTCGTCGGTGTATTCGATGTCGCTGCCTACCGGAATGCCCATGGCGATGCGGGTTACGCGCAGTCCCTGCCGCTTCAGTTGCTGGGCGAGATAAGTGGCGGTGGCTTCTCCCTCGACCGTGGGATTGGTGGCGAGGATGACTTCTTCGATTTCTCCGCCGGAAACGCGGGTCATCAAATTCTCGATGCGCAATTGTTCGGGCCCCACTCCGTGCAACGGCGAAATCGAGCCGTGGAGCACGTGGTAGACGCCGTTAAAATGCCGCGTCTTCTCGACCGCCGCAATGTTGGTCGGCTCCTCCACAACGCAGACCAGCTTTTGATTCCGGGTAGGACTGGTGCAGTATTCGCAGGGATCGACGTCGGTGATGTTGTTGCAGATCGAGCACAGGTGCAGTTTGGCCTTCACATCGCGAACGGCGGAGGCTAGAGCTTCGGCGTCATCCGTGCTCGATCGCAGAATATGAAAGGCGAGGCGCTGCGCGCTCTTGTTGCCGATTCCCGGCAGCTTCTTGAGTTCGTCGATGAGGCGGGTCATCGGTTCGGCAAAACGAGACATAAAATTTGTAATTGGTGATTTGTAATTGGTAATTGGAAGAGCCTCTGAATTACACATCACCAATTACAAATCACAAATCTACAAAATGCCTCCGAGTCCGCCGAGCATTCCGCCCATGGTCGATTGCATTGCCTGATCCACTTTGCGCCCGGCTTCGTTTACCGCGGCCATCACCAAATCCTGCAGCATCTCCACGTCGCCGGCTTTTATCGCTTCCGGGTCGATCACGATGGCGAGCACCTGCTTGCGGCCATCCATTTTGACGGTGACCGTGCCGCCGCCGGCCGATGCCTCGACCACGGTCTGCTGCAACTTCTTCTGCAGCGTTTCGTAGTGCTGCTTGGCTTGCGCCATGAGTTCCTGCAAATTGAATCCGGACATAGGGGCATTTGTAATTGGTGATTTGTAATTTGTAATTCAAAACCAAACAAAGAGTCAGCTCTTCAATTACAAATTACAAATTACCAAATTACAAATCTGCCTCATCCTTTCTCCCGATAGTCGATCACGGTGCGGATTTCCGCTCCGAACTTTTCTTTCATGCGTTGCACGATCGGGTCTTGTTCGGCGCGGCTGCGCGCGCTTCCGTTCGATGCCCGCCGTGGCGCGGAAGTCGCTGGCGGTGCTCCTCCGGGCTCAACTTGCACCTTAATTGGCCTTCCAGACTGACCGCTAGCGGCGGCGCTGGCTATGCGGCGCGCTTCGGCGGTGAATGACATTTCGATCATGGTGCCGGAAGCCGCCACTTTCGCGGTCAGCAAGCTTCCTGCCACTGTCCACTCCGCGTTCTCCAGGATGGAAGCGAGCATTTGTTGATGGCCCAGCGCGTTGAGGACGGCATCGCGAAGGGACTCGACGTTGTTCTCGGTCTTCGCTTCGGCGCGTGGGCTGGATCGCGAATCGGGTTCGGACGCAAACTCTTCAACCGCCGGGGCGGACGATCCCATGATGACGACGTTCGCGCTTGATGCCATCGTGCCAGAAGACGACTCCGCTTTGGGAGTGCCCTTGCGCGCCGAATCGGCGGCGAATGGCGAAACGGAACTTGAGCGCGAAGAAGATGGAAAATCCGGACGGCGGCCTTCTGCCGGCGCCGTCAAGCGCGGAATCGCAGCCGGCCGCGCGGCGGCAATGGGCGCCGCATCGCTCAGCAACTGTTCGATCGGCAGCAGACGCTGCGCATGCGCCATTTTCAACAATCCGAGTTCGAGGTGGAAGCGCTGTTCCTGGCGGTATCCGAGTTCTCCGTGGGTGCGCAGCATGATTTGCAAATGGCGAGCCAGATCCTCCTCGCTAAACAGTTCGGCGATCCGGCCGACGCGGGCGCGCTCGTCGGACGAAACTTGCAGGAGCGCCGAATCCTTGCCAGCGATCTTCGCCACCGTTACATTTCGCAGGAAGCGCACCAACTGGCGCGCGAAATGCGTGGGACTGTGGCCTTCGCCAATCAGTTCGTCGACCAGCACCAGGATTTTCTCGCTGGCACTTTCCGCGACCGCCTGCATTACCGTTTCCAGCGCTCCTGCCGGAGCGGTACCGATCAGGCTGCGGACCGAATCGACAGTCAGGTGATCGGAGGTGGAGGCGATGGCCTGGTCGAGGATGGAGAGCGCGTCGCGCATCGAGCCGTCGCCCGCTTCGGCGAGCAGGGCGAGCGCGTCCTCGTCGGCGGGGATCTTCTCTTTGGTCATGATGTCGCGGAGTTGGCCCATGATGTCGTCGAACTTCATGGCGCGATAACTGAAGTGCTGGCAGCGCGAGCGGATGGTCTGGGGAATATCTTCCGGCTGCGTGGTGGCCATCATGAAGATGATGTGGCCGGGCGGCTCCTCGAGCGTCTTGAGCAGGGCGTTGAAGGCCGCGTCAGTGATCTGGTGCGCTTCGTCCAGAATGTAGATTTTGAAACGATCGCGCGCCGGACGGTAGCGCGCCGCCTCTCGTAATTCGCGGATCTCGTCGATTCCGCGATTGGTGGCGGCATCGATTTCGATCACGTCGACCGAATTGCCGGCCCGAATCTCGGTGCAGGAATCGCAAACGCCGCAGGGTTCGGCGACCGGCTTCTCCGCCGAGCGGCAGTTCAGCGCCATGGCCAGGATGCGGGCGACCGTGGTCTTGCCGATTCCGCGATGACCGCTGAAAATGTAGCCGTGCGCGATGCGCTCCTGCGCGATGGCATTTTGCAGGGTGCGGGTGACGTGTTCCTGGCCGATCACGTCGGAAAATTGCTGCGGGCGGTATTTGCGGGCCAAGACCTGGTAGCTCATGCGAGACCACGATTATACAGTCTCAGGTAGGCGGAGTTTCGCCGCCCGCGGTTCCGTAGAGAGGCGGCTCGCTGCGTCTCCCTCCGCAGAGCAAGACCGGGGCAAGCCCGTCTCTACAGTCGGAGCTTGCGTGCCCGAGCGGGGAGGGGTAGGGTTCTACTGCAAAGGTTGGAGAGGAGGGGGGCTATGCCACTGAAAATGAGCACACGATCGACCGAGGGCGTGCTGGTAGTGGATTGCAGCGGCCGGATTGTGTTTGGCGAAGAATCGGCCAGCCTGCGCGAGACCGTCAAGAAACTGCTGGCCCAGACCCCGAAGGTGGTGCTGAATCTGCAGGAAGTGAATTACGTCGACAGCGGGGGACTGGGAACGTTGGTTTCGCTTTATACGACGGCGCGCAACGCCGGCGGCGCGGTGAAACTGGCGCGCGTGAGCCAGCGCGTCGTTAACCTGCTGCAGCTCACCAAACTGCTGACCATTTTTGAAGTGTTCGACGATGAAGAAGGGGCAGCGAAGTCGTTCAAGAAAGATGCGGCGTAAGAGGTTGTACGGTCCCCGGTTTCTTTTTTGGATGGAAGCGGGAAGTCGGTCGCTCCATCGCGCGATTTCCCTTGAGGTCACGGTACTGGTCGGCCTCATGCGGTTCGTCGGTGATCAGTTGAGGTCGGACAATTCCAGGAAAGTCGAATTCATTGAATTTCCATTCTCGACGTCCGTGAGCACGAGGGTACGAACGGCGGCTCCGGTATTCGCGGGACTAATGCCTTCGCTGATAAAGGTTGGCGTTGTGGTCCCCGCGGCAGTCACGTAGACCGTAAAGCCTGGGGGAATCGTGTCGTTATTTGGATTATAGGGAAGCAGTACGTAGCCGCTCGCCTGCTGGTAGGCGACGCCCGAGAAGGTTGGGTTGCCCCTGGGTCCGGCGGCGGGGTTCAAGAGGATATAAACATCCACCGCGTCCCCGGTGCCGTTAGGTCCGCTGGGCGACGCGTTAATGACGCGGAAGGCAGCGAACCCCGGTGACGGCGCCGGGATATTGTCAGGAACCGGCAAGATGGTGGCGTTTTGGCCGTTGGCAAGGAGTCCGGTGCCTACCAATGTGTAGTGTTGCCCCCCGGCCAAGTTAAGGCTGGCACTATTGAAGCCGATATTGGTGGTGCCCGTCAAAAACCCTTCGATCGTGTCGGCTCCCGAAGGCACGGCCGTGTAGCCCGGTTGATTCGGCTGAACCCCGAGGAATGAGATGTGGGTAAATGCCAGCGTGGGCGTTACCTGGTTCGGGCCGGTGATCTCGATATCCATGGCGGCGCCATCCTGGATGGCGTGGACAAAACGAACCTGCGCTTGTTGGTTGGAACCACAACTGGCAGTGAAGACACTCAATGCGGCCAGGGCCAACTTGAGGGGCAGGGCTTTCAACGAGCGAGACATCAATTCTCCAAAGGTCCGTTGGTGGCAGGCAAAAAGGATTCTAGCAGCTTGTGAAACTCCAGTGCGTTACGCAGCTTACCTCCCCCGGCAAGCCGGCCATCAATTGAGGTCGTTCAACAGGAGCGGCGTCGGCGACATTTGTCCGCCGTTAACCACGTCCACTAGCACCAGGGTTGCGATCGTTCCACCAGTTGTTCCGGAAGGGTAGTTCTGTTGGATGAGTACGGTTTTATTCCCAGACGCAGTAACGATCACCTGAAAACCACTGCCCTGCGCATTTGCCGTAAGGGTCTGGTAGGGACTCGCCTGCGTGTACCCAAGGCCGGAAATTTGAGGCGTGAGATTGGTGACGTCGCCGTTGAAGGGGTTTGGTTCGAAATAAACATCGACCAAGCCTCCGGGTGAACTGGGCGACGCGTTGATGACGCGAAATTCAAGCTTTCCCGAGGCCGGCGCCGTGTTGTTGTCGGTGTAAGGCACGGCAATCGGAGCGTCAATGCCCACGGTGTCGCGGTTGAATCCTTGCATGATCACCGTGTATTGGGTGGAGCCGTTCACGGTAAAGCTGCTGGTTGGCGGGGCCGTCGTGCTGGTGCCAGTCAAGAACGCTTTGACGGTAATACCGCCCGAGGGCACGGTCGCATAGCCCGGTTGAGGCGTCGGCGCAAAATCTGTGAATTGCAATTTGGAGAAGGCCTTGGTTCCGTTGACCTGGACATCCACCGCCTGGCCGTCGGGTATGGCATTCAGCACGCGCATTTGCGCTGAATATCTGGAACCACAACTGGTGGCCAAGGCGCACAAGGTGGCAACAGCCAACGTCAGGCCAAAGGCTTGCAACAAGCGCGACATCCTCAAATTCTCCAAGAAAGCAGTGTGGTGCTGAGCAAAAAGGATTTTAGCAGCTTGTTCGCTGGTTCACCGGGCCCCGATGGAGGCCCGGTCCCTTTTCCGGAGACTTCCCGCCCAGACACCTGGCCGGGCTATGCCACTCACGGTGACTAATTGACGGTGCATCCGGAGGCGTTGAGATCCTGCAACACCATCGGAGTCGTATTCATAATTTGTACATTTTGCTCGTCGGTGAGCACCAGCGTGCAGATTGCTCCCACAGACGTGCTCCCGAAATTACCGATGGAGGCGTTAATGATTTGTCCTTCTGCTGTCGTGTTTCCGGCCACCGTGACGATCAAAAGCCAACCAGTACCCTGGGAATTAAAAGGAAGGGTTGCAGAGGCGCTATTCTGATAGGCAAGGGCGGAGATCGCAGGCGTGCAGCCCGTGCTACCGAGTACGCAGGCGACGGGTAGGATATAGATATCGGCGGCGGCCCGGGAGCCATTCGGTCCGCTGGGCGATGCGTTAATGAAGCGGAAATTCACGTTCCCAAGCGCGGGCGCCGTGTTGTTGTCGACCGGCGACAGGAGGACAACGTTGCTGCCGCCATTGGCAGCCGATCCAGTTGCAACCACGGTGTACTGCTTCCCACTGTTCAGGCTGAGGGTCTGGCTGAAGACCTGATTGGTGGTGCTGCCGGCTTCAAACCCTTTGATCGTGTCACTCCCCGCGGGCACGCTCTTATAGGTCGATCCCGAAGCATTGAGGAATGGTATGTTGCTGAATTCGGTCGTGCCGTTGAACTGGAGATCCAAGGCGCCGTTGCCGCCGCCGTAGTCCAGGGTGTCCGGGATGGCATTGACAAATCTGACCTGCGTAGTACTGGTACCGCAACTGGAGGCGAAGAGGCTCAAGGCCGCAAGGGCTAACGTCAGGGGCAGCGCTTTCAACAAGCGAAGCATCAGTTTTTCTCCAAAAGGCAGTATTGGTGGTGGGCAACACCATGGGATGCATATATCGTAATCGCAGGTTTTACGGGCTTGTGTAAAAGTTTGTATGGGTGAATCCAGGTTAGCATGAGTGCCTGGTGACGGTCGCCGGTTGCCGATCTAAAACGGGGAACGCAATTTATGGCAGGGAGCGCGACAGGGAGAAAGAATAGGAGCACGCCGGACGATAAGCGTGTCCGCGTCGTGCGCTGCATTCGCGCCTTGCCGGCCGGAATGGTGTCGAGTTACGGAGCAATCGCCAAAGCCGCGGGCTGGGCGGGAGCCGCGCGTCAAGTGGTGCGCATCTTGCGGCAGGTTCCGGGATTGCCGTGGCATCGCGTGGTCGGCTCGGGCGGGGCCATCAAGCTCGGTGGAGAAGGCGCCGCCGAACAGAGGTTCCGGCTGCGCATGGAAGGTGTGATGTTCAGAGGGGCGCGGGTGGACATGAAACGGCACGAGTTCAAGTTTGTGAAAGAAGTACCCAGTACTCGGTACCCAGTACCCAGAGCCCAGTCTCGGCGGCACTGAGTACCGGGCATGGGCAATTGATCTACCGCGGCAAGTTTCCTTCCAGCAGATCGTGCAGGCGGTTCGCGGGACAGCGCAATCATGAAACGAAAAGAAGTACCCAGTACTCGGTACCCAGTACCCAGAGCCCAGTCTCGGCGGCACTGAGTACCGGGTATGGGCAATTGATCTACCGCGGCAAGCTTCCTTCCAGCAGATCGTGCAGGCGGTTCGCGGGACAGCGCAATCCGACGAAGAAACTTCCGAAGAGCGCATAGACGGCGCTTACATGATCGAAGCGCATCTCGTAGATCAGCTTCTTGAACACCAGGGGATCGTCGGCGAAGAGGTCGACGCCCCACTCCCAGTCGTCGAAGCCAATGGAGCCGGTGATGATTTGTTTCACCTCTCCGGCATAGCGGCGTCCGACCAGGCCGTGTTCGTTCATCTGGCGCTGGCGTTCTTCCATGGGGAGCGTGTACCAGTTCTTGTCTTCGCCGCGGCGGCGGTCCATGGGATAAAAACAGAGGTAGCGATTCGGCGGCATCGCCGGGAACAGCCGCGGCTTCATCGCTTCTTTCTGGCGGGCGATGGTTTCCTGGATCGCCGTTTTCCATTCGTCCGAGTGCGGTTCTATGCCGCGATCGGCGAGCGCCTTGTAGGTTTTCAGGGTTGACTCATACAGCCCGAGCTCAATCACGGATAAATAGGAAGTGGCGGGCTCGAGGAAATCGTTGAGGCGAAGGCGCGCCAGGTCGAGTTCGGCTTGATTGAGCTGGTCGAAGGTTTCGCGGAAGTGGACCAGCATGAGGTCGCCTTTGTGCCCCAGCAGGGAGAAGAGCGCAGACTGGCCGTCGGGCTTGGCTTCCATCGCTGCCAGAAGGGTCGTGGCTTCGGCGGCGATGTCGCGGCGGTCGTTATCGGCGAGGGCGCGCCAAGCGGTCCGGCGGAAACGCATCATTTGATGTAGCGTGGCGTAGCCTTCCAGCGTCAGCGGCACGGCGGGAAGTTGGCCGGCGGCAACCGGGAGAGTTTCGGGATGGGTTGGATTCATGGATTTGCCTTGGTATTTACCCAGGCAGCTATTGTAAATGGGGACGCGGGGCTATGGCCTTAGCGTAGAGAGTCGGCTGGAGGGCCGGAGTGCGTTTTTGCGGTCGAGCACAAACTTTTGAACCACGGGGTACACAGAGGGGCAAAGGGGAAACCTATGGTTGAGGCAGGGTATCCCGGCCGCCACGGGGCACGCATTGCTCCGCAATGCGCCGGTGTGCTACAAGCTGCTATATGCGTAAATGGATGAGCGATCGTTTAAAGCGTCGCAAGAAGCCCGCAGGCGGTTCCGGCAAGGAAGCAACCAAGGCGCCCGAGCCCTTGCAGCCGAGATTTTATGATGATGAGCCGGCCGCGCCGCCCGCCGTGCCTGAAGTTTCCGCTCCAGCTCCAGTCGTCGAGTTGCAGCGGCCGTCGAGACCGGAGCGGGTAGCTGAGCCTGCTCCTGAGCGGGTCGCGACCTCAGAGGCGGCGGTTACGCCCGGGGAAGCGAGACCGCGAACGTCTCGCCGTCGTCGCGGCCGAGGAGGGCGCGGTGGATCGCGTTCCCGTGCGGCGGCCGCTCCGGCCGCAGTCGTTGCGGAACCGTCGAGTGGAGAGGCGTCCGCCGCAGAACCATCCGCGCCGGAACCGGTGGTTGCCGGGAAGTTGCCAGTGGCAGTTTTGCCCGCTCAGGCGGTGGCAGTTCCGGCTGCGCCGGTCGTAGCTGCGCCGGCTCCGGCCCGGGCCAGCAAGGGAACGGTGGTGCTGGCAATCGGGTTGCCGGGATCGGGGAAGAGTTCGTGGTTCAAGCGGCACAACATCCATCCGCTATCGAGCGATCTGCTGCGCGAACTGCTTTTCGATGACGCGGAGGAGCAGCGTTTTCAGGATCTGGTGTTTTCCAATCTGCGATCAATGCTGAAAGCGAGGCTGATCGCGCGCCGTCCCATGAACTACGTGGATGCGACGAATCTTACGTCTCACGACCGCCATAGCTGGATCAAGCTGGCCAAAGATTACGGCTACGATGTGCAGGGCTTATTCTTCGATGTGCCGGTGGAGGTTTGCATGGAACGCCACCAGCGCCGTGGCCGCGTGGTCGCCGAAGACGTCATGCGCAAGATGGCGGGCAAGCTGAAGCCTCCGACGTTTGAGGAGGGATTCTCGAAGATCACGGTGGTGCGGGTTAAGCAGAAAGAAGAGGCGCCAGGGTCTTAGCAAAGTCGATTCACCACGGAGACACAGAGACACGAAAAGCCAGTTCTTGCTTTTTCTCGCTCTTGATTTTCTCTGTGTCTCCGTGTCTCCGTGGTGAAAAGCCTTCAGCCCTTCAGATGAGGCAGCAGCTCTTTAAACGCGGGCGTGCCGGAGGCGCGCAGGAGTTCATAGACGATCATTTCGGTCGAGGAAAGAATGGCTCCGGCGGAGCGCATGCGGCCCAGTCCGATCCTCCAGTTCAATTCTGTGCGCGAACTCACGGCGTCTGACGCCACGTGCACGAGATAGCCTTCCCGCAGCGCTCCGAGCGCGGTCTGCATTACACAGATGTGCGTCTCCATTCCGCAGAGCAAGGCCGTCGTGCGCTTGCCCGGCAGGCGTTTCAGCAGGGAGCAGAACACGTCGCTGCCGAAGCAGGAGAACGTCAGCTTGTCGATGGGCGGACTGCCGGGCAAGAGGGAAGCGATCTCGGGCACGGTGTTGCCCAAGCCCTTTGTGTATTGCGTCGTCACAAGCGCCGGAATCTTGAGGATTCCAGCCAGGCGAATCAGCAGCTGCGCGTTGCGGACGAAGCGCTCTTTTTCCCAGATGGGCGGCAGCAATTTCTCCTGGATGTCGACGACGATGAGGGCGCACTGGTCGGCCTCCAGGGAACGGCGGGCCATCTGGGCGTAACCGGATTCAACGGGCATAGTTTCTGAGAAAGTTTCCGGGAAAGTTCCGCTGCTGGTCATCGTGACTCCTCCGCGACTCCGTGCACTGCTGTCAGAGATTGTAACGCGGGTGTCGTACGACGCGCCCGTGCGAGACGGGGCCGCTGTTTTGCAGTCACCGCAAAATGATTTAGAATTCTGGCACAGCCCGGTCGTTCAACGGTAGGACTGCAGCCTCTGGAGCTGCGTATCGGGGTTCGAATCCCTGCCGGGCTGCCAAGTTTTTTCAGCATGAGAATTCCTACCACCCGCCAGGAAGCAGCAGGCTTCAGCCCGACTCGCTGTTCTCAGCGGCGCAAATTCCAAGAGGACGAGGAGTTGATATGAAAATTCTGCTGTATGCAGGCCTGCTCCTGATTGTGCTTGGCGTCGCGTCGCTCGTAGTGCCCATCCCACAGACCGAGACGCAGGGGATCAAGATCGGAGGTGCGAAGTTGGGTGTTCAAACGACTCACAGCGAACGTGTTTCGCCGGTCATCAGTGTTGTGCTGATTGCGGGCGGGATCGCGCTGAGCATTGCCGGTTCGCGTACGCGCTCCTCATGACGGAGGTGTTGTTGGGCGTTGCGGATGTAATTTGACAATGGCAGCTTAGAAGCCTAAGATTGGAGTTGAGTAAGTACCTTTTCTTATTCTTTCGTGTCCTCTAATTAGTTAGCCTATCTAAAAATTATCTCCTCTTCCATTGCTCGGATGAGGAAACACGAGTCGGCGCCACCGACCTCTCTTTGCCGGCTCGACGGTTTTGGCGGATCGATAGAACCAGGAAGGAACCATGAAAAACATTAAGTTTGTTGTGAAGGTTAACCGCGGGGGAGCTCATGTCCCTCAATATGTGCTGCGGGTCGACCGGCTTCCCATCCAGACGACCACCAACCGTAAACTGGCCCTGGTGATGGGGAGATTTACAGCGGAAGACGCGGTCAAGTCCATGCAGAGTTCCCACTGCACCCCGGAACTAGTATCCGTACGGGTTGGCGCCTAGCGTTTTCGATATTAGGCCTCACAATGCAAAAACGTGAATGTTCGAAGTGCGGTGGTGAGCTGGTTCTGGCGGTGCGCGCGAGCCAGCCCCAGGCAAGTAATGATGGGCCAAGCCTCGGGACCAGCGCCTTTACAAGCTGGAGATGCGGGACGTGCGGCTGCGCCTATACGGCCGCGCAACTTCGCGAAGACAAGCGCGAACGGTCAAGAGCTTCCCAACACGCATGAGTGCTTGAAGGCCAGCCGGGCGGGGACGCCCGGTTCTCCATCACAGGTTCTTAATCTCCTGACGGCAACAGTTCATCGGATGTTTCCTGGCCGCCTTCAGTCTGGACCTGCAAGGCCGGCGACGTCTTGCGGATCACCTCCAACAGAAGTACCCGGTCAGGCTTGAGCAAATCGGCGACGTGTTCTTTGTTGACTTGCGCGACGATGATCTGGCCGATCTCGGTATGCACATCGGAGAAGATCCCCACGCTCTTCATCCTTTGCGTTTGAAGCTCGTTGTCCTCGGTCGGGGTGACGTAGTGCACCGAGCTGGCATTGTAGCGGTGGATCAAGAACAATTGGGCAACCGTCATCAGCCGCTTCTTGCGTACCGGCGCCAGGGTGTTCTGGTCGCGAATCGATAGAATGTTGCGGCCGCGACGGTCCTGGATGTAGGCGAAAACCACGTTGGCCAGCTTCTCGCCACTGGGCTGATTGAGCACGCTCAGTTCGAGCAGTTCCGAACCCGCGGTGTGCGGACGCAGCCGGACGCCGATCTTCTCCGCATAGTTACAGTGCCGGCTCCACTCCGCGAGCCACTCTTCCAGCAGCTTGGTGGGAACCTCGGTCTGCACCAGGTGCTGAAACTGCGTTGAGCCTTTGCCCATCGCCTTGGTGGCGGCGGTGCGTCCGGAGGAAGCCATCAAGGCAGCGTCGAGGCGCGGGCCTCCGACCAGGGTCTGGGGCGTGCGGTACGGCGACTCGATCAGTCTGAATTTGCGCTGCAGACGCGCCAGCGCCAGCATTCCGTCCTGCTTGAGGGCGGTCGCGAACTCCTCGGCGACCAGGCCATCGATCTGGTGGCCACCGTAAGTAATGAAGTTGAAGACGAAACCGAGTTTGCCGAGCTCCTCGGGGAAGCGCTTCATCTGCTCGTCGTTCATGCCGGTGGTGTCCCAGCTGAACGAGGGCGAGAGATTGTAGGCGAGCATTTTGCCGGGATACTGGGCGTGGATGACGTGGGCAAACTTTGCCGCATCCTCGAGATCGGCCGTCTTGGTCTCCATCCACAGCAGGTCGGCAAAGGGCGCGACCGCCAGCGACTTGGCGATGGCGTAATCGATTCCGGCCTGGATGTGATAGAAGCCTTCGGGAGTCTTGGGCAGTTCGCAATCCCAGATGACATGGATGCCCATCGATTTTGCGCGGTCGCGCGCCTCGTAGAAAGAGGCGCGTTTGGCGAAGGCCAGCCATTCTTCCAGGGTCATGTCGAAACGCTCGCCCTCGGCGGCGCGGAACTCCAGCACCTCGGCGACCGCCAGGCCATAGGTCTTCATCCCGGCCTGCGCTTGCCAGGTCTCGACGTAGCGCGTGTCGATTTTGTCGAGGGCAGCGTCGAGATCGGTGGCCGACATGTTCTGGAGAGCCGGGGCTTTTTCGACGATCATCGACATGAGGCCAGCCCGCTCCAGCCAATCGAAGGCCGCCGAGTACTCGACCTCGGACAAGGCAAACAGCAAGTGACCCCGGACCTCGTCGACGCCCAGCTCGAAAAGCTTCCGCAAAATGGCCAGATATCCGGCCTTGTAACTGGGTAGATCGATGTTGGTGGCGCCGAGAATGAAAGGTTGGTCACGCTCGTCGCTCCGACTCTCGATAAAAGTCGCGGACTCGGCGTCGGTGCGGGCAACAATAATGCCCGGGACGCGCATGATGTCGAGTTGCAGGCGGGCAGCGTTTAGACGCTTGATCTGCTCGTCCTCGGCGACAACCACCTTACCGCCCTGGTGGCCGCATTTCTTGGCTCCCGGCTTCTGGTCTTCAATGTGGTAGCCGGGGACGCCGACCTCGACAAAGCGGCGGATCAGATTGCGGACGTGGGCGTCTCCGCCGTGACCAGTGTCGGCGTCGGCGATAATGAAAGGGCGGTAATCAATGGCGGGTGTTGCCTTGCGTTGTTCCTCGGTCATCCTCATGCGGGCGAAGTGCTGGTTCTTGTCGGCGGTGAGAAGCGCGCGCACCAGTCCGGCGGCCTCGTCGGGCACCTGGCTGAGCGGATAGCTCGCCAGGTCGGGCCCCGGATCTTCGGCCAGCGATCCCTTGGCGGATGTGGCCCAGCCGCCCAGGTAAATACCTTCCATGCCAATGCGCTTCATCATCACTGCCTGGCCGGGCGAATAGGGGCCGAAGGTCGTGATATGTTTGCGCTGTTCGAAGAGCTCGCGCAATCGCGTGTAGAACTCTTCGGCTGCCTGTTGGGCTACCGCGTAGTCGCCGGAAATCGTGCCCTGCTGCTCGGCTACCTGGCGCGGGGAGTAAAGACGGACGATGCCATCGAATCGGGGGCGGGCGAACCATTCCTTCGCGGCCGCGACCTGGTAGTCGAGGACTACTTGGTCGGACATGGTTGGGTCGGACATGGTTGTGGTGGTTTTCTGGTTCTTAGCGATGCTCAGCACTTTCCGCCTCCATGGATACTGCGTCGGATCTTGCGTCCGGAGGTAGTAGACACCGGATGGGGCTCATCCGACAAGGCGCTGCGTCCGTCCGGACCTACTGGGACAAAATGACCTAGTGCGCAGAACCCGTTATGGCGGCGGTTAAGCAGAGGCAAAACCCGAGTCTTCCGCAGCCTGCCAAGCACGGCGTTGGCGCGGGCACCATGCACAGGTCCTTGCGTCTTGCTCAGGATGGCAGGGGAGATACAGCTTGCGAAATTACGAGAAACGGCCTAGAACGTCAGTGCATGGGCGCACGCAAAAGTACTCCCGGCAGCCTGGAGATTGACCCTGCCTTCCTCGCGCAGTTGCGGGAACATGTGGGCGCCCGCGCGATCGAGCGCGGGATTCGGTGTCTTCGCTCGCACCAGAACCTGATTTCCCATCTCGATCCTTCCCAGGAAAATGCCGCCCGCCTGCTGGCGCAGCTTGCGATATGGACGGACATCGGCTTCAGCGGGCCTCCTCTAAGAGACATTCTGCAGCGCTTTGAACACTTGCAGCCGGGATTGCGGTCGAAGCTGTCGATCGCCGACTACATCTGCCTGCGCATGGCCGAAGGAATGGCGGCGATGGCCGAGGAGGCGATGGAAACGGCGATTGCTCATTTTGATTTCGTCCTGAGCTTGCAGGAAGAGTTGGACGACCGGTTTCTGCTGGCCATCGCTTATTACTGGAAGGGGCGCTGCCTGCGGAGACGCGGCGAGTACGACGAGGCCCTGATCTACACCGGCAAAGGAAAAGAACTGGCGCTGGCGTTGAACCATCCGCGAATGGCGGCGGTGATGCAGGTGCTCGAGAGCTGGCTATTGTTTCAGCAGGGCAAGTGGAAAGAGGCGGTGCGTCTCTCGCAGTCGGCGGAGAACACGCTGGGGGAGACCGACGACTATGTGACGCTCGGCAATATTCAATCCTTTTATGGGAGAATGGCGCGCCGGGAGGGGCGCTTTGATAAAGCAGTTGAGTTTTTCGAGAGTGCCATTAGTCATTATGGCAAGCGCGACCCTCGCCACCTGAACCTGGCGCGGTCATTGGCCAACATGGCGCTCGCCAAACGCGGAATCGCTCTTCAATTGCAGAAGAGGATCGACCGCGATGCTGAGCGGCGCAGGAAAACGCCGGCAAGCGGCGACGGCAAAGCCAGCGGGAGCAGTTATGACTATCGCAGTCGCCTGGCCCAGCTTCGCCGCGAAGCGTTGGAGCACCTCGACGACGCCCGGGCCATCTATCAGCAGCGTCCCAACCATCACGGAGCCGGCACGGTGTACTTGAATGCGGCGTACATCCACCTCGATGGCGGCGATTTTCAGCGCGCCGAAGAGGAAGCAGGCTCGGCGTTCGAGGTAGCCGAACAGAAGCAAGACTACATTCTGATGGGGCGGGCGCGCATTCTGCAGTGCATGATCGAGAATGCGAAGGTGGAGGAAGAGATCGGCGGGGGCGCCGATCCGGGGAGCCATGCGCGCCGGGCATTCGAGTTCAGCCAGGAGGCGATCGATCTAGCGAAGCATACGCAGCATCATTTGCTGCTGGCCCATGCGCATTTGTGGCAGGGACTGACGCAGTGCAATTCGTTTTTTGACAATCCGGAAGCGGCGCGCGTGTCGTATGACCTGGCGCGGACGTCGTGCGGAGTGAATCAACCCGACAACAACATGTGGCAGGACTTGCAGACGCTGGGCGCGAGGATCCTTCGGAAGGGAAGTGTCCATCCGGCGTTGAAGGCGTGGTCCCAGGGTGCGGTGGGAGACAAGACGTTCCGGCAGATCAGCGAAGAATTCGCGGAGATTGTGATCGCGCGGGTGTGGGAGCGCGAAGGCCGCAAAGTGTCTCGAGTGGCGGCGCGCCTGTCGATTTCTCCCAAGAAAGTGCGGCGTGTGCTGGCGCGGGTGGGGCGGCGGAAGCCGGGTGCGAGGTAGCCGACTTTGGCGAAGCATGGTTGCAGGAGCGGTATCATTTACCATTTGTCATCCTGACCCTGAGCTTGTCGAAGGGGAAGGACCTGCTTTCTTCTCAGCGCAAGAGAAAGCAGGTCCTTCGCTTCGCTCAGGATGACAATGTGCAGGGTGCCTGAATCGAAAGAATCTAATCGGATGGTGGATAATCTAAATTCTATGAAAATCGCGAAGGATGTGACGGAACTGATTGGCCACACGCCGCTGGTGCGGCTGAACCGGGTTACCGAGGGAGCGGTGGCCGAGGTGGTGGCGAAACTGGAAAGCCAGAATCCCCTGGCCAGCGTAAAAGATCGCATCGGGGTGAGCATGATTGCCGATGCCGAGCGTGCCGGCCGAATCCAGCCTGGAAAAACCGTTCTGATCGAACCGACCAGCGGCAACACCGGAATCGCCCTCGCCTTCGTGTCGGCGGTGAAAGGCTACAAACTCATCCTCACCATGCCCGACACCATGAGCCTGGAGCGGCGGGTGCTGCTGCTCGCTTTGGGAGCTGAAATTGTGCTGACCCCGGGGCCGCGGGGAATGAAGGGCGCGATTCTGAAAGCCGAGGAATTGATGGCCAGCACTCCGAACGCATACATGCTCCAGCAATTTGACAACCCGGCCAATCCGAAGATTCACTTCGAAACTACCGGCCCCGAGATTTGGGAAGACACGGACGGGCGGGTGGATTTTCTGATCTCCGGCGTCGGCACCGGCGGAACCCTTACCGGCGTCTGCGAATACATCAAGCCTAAGAAGGCGTCGTTCAAGGCGGTGGCGGTGGAACCGGTGGATAGCGCGGTGCTTTCCGGCGGGCCGCCAGGGCCGCACAAGATTCAGGGGCTCGGCGGCGGTTTTATCCCGAACATCTTGCGCCGGGATTACATTGACGAGGTCATCACTGTAACCAACGACGAGTCTATCGAGATGGCGCGGCGGCTTCCTCTAGAAGAAGGGCTGCTGGTGGGCATCTCTTCGGGAGCGGCGGTGGTGGCGGCTTTGAAGGTGGCGCGCCGTCCAGAGAATGCCGGGAAACTGATTGTTGTGGTTCTGCCGTCGTTCGGCGAGCGCTACCTGAGTAGTATTCTGTTTGAAGGGCTCCGGAACCAGGCGTTGCAGATTCCGACTGCGCAACTTCCGGCTTAACCATGCCGCATCTGCTGTCGCTAATTCGCGAGGATGTTGCCACCGTGCTGGAGCGCGATCCGGCGGCGAAGTCGCATCTGGAGGTTTATCTCTGCTACTCCGGCCTGCATGCGGTGTGGTTCTATCGCATGAACCACTGGTTGTGGAACCACAATTTCCTTCTGCTGGCGCGCTGGTTGTCGCAGGTGGCGCGCTGGCTCACCGGCATCGAAATCCATCCTGGAGCGCAAGTTGGGCGGCGCTTGTTCATCGATCACGGTATGGGCGTGGTGATCGGAGAGACGGCGATTGTCGGCGAGGACGTCACGCTCTACCAGGGTGTGACGCTCGGCGGAACCGGCAAGGAGCAAGGGAAGCGGCACCCGACGATCCAAGACAACGTGGTGATCGGCGGCGGCGCAAAGATTTTGGGCAACATCACGGTGGGGAGCAATTGCCGGATTGGCGCGGGATCGGTCGTGCTGCGGAACGTGCCCAACGATTCCACCGTGGTGGGCGTGCCGGGCCACATCATTTTTCGAGAAGGCAAACGAGTCGTGATTACCGACCCGAAGCAGATCAACGACCCGCTCTCCGCGGCCTTGTCGGCGGTCGCATCCGAGGTGAACCGGTTAGCGGAACGAGTGCGCCAACTGGAGGGCAAGGGCGGAAGTGAGCCGCTTTCCGAATCGCTGCAACGGATCATCGAAGATAAGGATGACCAGATCTAGCGTGGCACCCCGCAAATTCGCGACATAATTTTGGGACAATTCAGCTCAGGATCTCAATTGGTGGAAGCGTTCTACGTCTCTATGAAGAAGATGTCTCCACAACAAGGACCTGAGCCTGTGGCTTGACGTTGTAAAATGACGACATGCCGTTACCGCCAGGAAGTCCCAACTTTGGCAAGAAGCGCACTCCGCCTCCGGACGAAACCTTTGAAGAACCGGCCTATCTGAAGTCGCTGGGGGAAAAGCAGAAGATTGTGAGCCTGAAGCTCGCCGACGGCGAAGTAGTCCACGGCTGGATTGAGTACTACGACAAGAACATGGTGCGCGTGACGCGCGAGGATGGACCGAATCTGTTCATCTTCAAACACGAGATTGTTTATATCGCGGAAGACGGAAAGAAGTAGGCGGCATTCAGCATTCAGTAACCAGTCTGGAGCATGAAAGTCTCGAAGTCGCATGACATCCCCTCAGTTTTTGGATTTGATTTCTCCGATGCAGGCTATGGCTCGCGAGGCGGGCAGCCTGGTGATCGAATATTTTCGGCAGCGAGTGAAGATTGAATATAAGGGTGACGTGGATCTGGTTACGGTTGCCGATCGCAAGTCAGAGGCGTTGATTCTCGACCGGATTCGCAAGCAGTTCCCGACTCATGATGTGATGGGAGAAGAGGGAGCGCGCATCGAAACGGGCGGCGAATACAAGTGGTACGTCGATCCTCTGGATGGCACCACGAATTTTGCGCATGGCTTTCCGGTGTTTTGCGTTTCGCTAGCCGTGGAACGGCGGGGACAACGGGTGGCGGGCGTGATTTACGATCCGACTCGCGACGAGATGTTCGCCGCGGAACTGGGCAGCGGCGCGCGGCTGAACGGCGCAGCGATCCACGTGTCGGCCACGGCGAATCTGGGGGAGTGCCTGGTGGCTACCGGTTTCCCCAGCCATAAGCGGCACAAGAACCCGAATATCTATTTTTATCACCAGCTCACATTGCGCACCCACGGGGTGAGGCGGGCAGGATCGGCCGCTCTGGATCTTTGCAATGTGGCGTCGGGGCGGTTTGACGGTTTCTGGGAATTTAATCTCAATCCCTGGGACACGGCGGCGGGCGTGCTGATCGTGGAAGAGGCCGGCGGGAAGGTCACGGACTTTTCGGGCGGCGCGTTCCAGATCGCCAGCCGCGAAACGCTGGCGTCGAATGGGTTGGTGCATGAGGCGCTCCTGCGGGAGTTTCAGGAGATCTTCGCAGGCCGGGGGTTGGAGGAATTGCCCAGTCCGGTTGCCTACGCGAAGGATCGAAAATTCTAGAAAATATATTCTGTAGAGACGCGGCTTGCCGCGTCTTGGCGTTGTCATGGTTGTGGCCTTCCGGAGACGGGGCAAGCCCCGTCTCTACAGGCAAGAGTTACAATTACTGGCGTGGGTTCGTCTCTTCTTGCGCGTAAGATTGAAAAGCGTCCCGGCAAAGTGCGTCTGCGGGGGCGCATTCTATTTCTCACCGAAGACCCGGATCTAATCAAGAAGCAACTGGCGGGTTGGGATCTGCCGTGGGATACGAATGCTTCGGCCAGGAACCCTAAACTCCGCGACGACATTTCTACCGATGAGATTACTCCCGCGCACTGCTGCTTCTACTTTGATCGGACGCTGGGCGAGATTCCCTACGTGGGTTTGAGGTGTGGCGACACGCTGCCGATCGGGCGCGGCGATGTGAAAAAAGGCGGCTTCGTGTGCTCGGTCAGCGGCAAGCGGCGCGGCAAGGGATCAAGCCGCGAGCAGTCGCCTTATGCCGAGATGTGCGCCGGGATTCAGTTTGCGATTGCAGAGAATATTGAGCGCATCTACAAGCAGAACTGTCAGAACCTTGGGTTGCTGACCTCGACCGACTTTTCTTTGATCGACCGGATTCGCGGCGGGGAAGAGATCGCGCTCAGCGAGTTTACCGCCGGGGAGGACGAGATCACGCGGCAGGTGATCGAATATGGGGGGTTGTTTCCGTTTAACGTGGCTCGGATGCAGGGGAAGGTTTTTCTGCCGCCGATCAAGACTCAGGCGCGGGCCATGACTTTGGCGGAGAAGATTTTCGCGGCGCACATGATCTCAGCGGAGCCGGAGACTGCCGAACTGCGCTCGGCCGGACGGGCGGGGTCGCCCGTCCCCACACGTTCTGTCAAGCCGGGCGATACTGGCTTTACTCGCGTCGATTTGCGGTTCAGTCATGAGTACGTCACGCCGATGGCCGCCATTTTCTACGAGCAATACGTTGGCAAAGACGTTCCGGTTAATGATGCTTCGAGCATCCGCTTCTTTCGGGATCACCTGACCTTTCTCGACGAGGTGATCTCCGAAGAAAAGAAGAAGATGGGGCTGCTCGATTTGGCTACGCAGCTCAAGCTGAAACAAGCCGAGTTCGCCAGGCAGCAGGGGATCAAACTGCACGGCGAATTGGCCGACCGCAAGGGCTCGGAGGGCATCTGCCACTCGGTGATGCTCGAGAGCTATGCTCTGCCGGGGCAGGTGAACGTAGGGTCGGACTCGCACACGCCGCACGTCGGCGCCATCGGGTGCATTGCCTTCGGCATCGGAACTACCGACCTGTTCAACTCCTGGATCACGAAAGACGTTCGCCTCAAAGTGCCGGAGTCGGTCAAGATTGTCATTCGGGGCAAGCGGCATCCGAATGTCACGGCGAAGGATTTTATCCTGAAAATTCTATCTCTCGATTACGTGCGCAGCGGCAAGGCATTGGCGAAAGTGATGGAGTACGCGGGGGAAGCGGTCGAGGCGCTCTCGGTCGACGAACGCGCCACCATGACGAATATGGCGGCCGAAATCGGAGGCTTTACCGGGATCGTGGCTCCGGATGAAAAGGTGATCGAGTTCTTGGTCGAGCGCCGGGGCATGAAGCGCGCCGAAATTGAGAAGATGTGCGAAGGTTTGGAGAGCGATCCGGATGCCGAATACGCGCAGGTGATCGAACTCGACGCGGCTGAGATTACGCCCATGGTGGCCACTCCGGGTGATCCCGGCAACGGCAAGTACATCCGCGAACTCAACGCGCGTGTGCCGATCGAAATCGCCTACGGCGGAACCTGTACGGCGGGAAAAAACGAAGACATGGACATGTACGCCGCGGTTCTGGCTGATGCGCTAAAACAGGGCAAGCGAGTTTCGAAGAATGTCGAGTTCTGGATCCAGTTCGGCTCGCAGGAGACGCGGGAGTACTCGAAGCGCCGGGGCTACATTGAGATCTTCGAAAAGGCCGGCGCGCGTGTGCTCGAACCTAGTTGTGGCGCGTGCATTAATGCGGGGCCGGGAGTATCGACACGGCCCGAGCAGGTTGTGATCAGCGCGCAGAACCGGAACTTTCCCGGACGCAGCGGGCCGGGGCAGATGTACCTGGCGTCGCCGCTGACCGTGGCAGCGAGTGCGGTTGCTGGGTACATTGTCGAGTACGAACCTTCGAAGGCAACGGTTGTGTCCTAGTGTTCAATTTTGGACAGCGCCGCCCAGCCTCTTTTCATAAAATCTACTACGTTTGTTCAGGCATCGCTGCAGGTTTGCAGACAGTCTGAGACTTGTATAAGGACATTGCAACTTGGCAATGAGGCTCACGCATGGTTTGCTAGCGATCGCCATGTACAATAGAGCGGGGTCGTTTTAACGAAAACATCCAACCCAATAAGCACCGGGGGAAGAATATGCCCTGGTGCCATCGATTGCCCCCAACTGAGAACGCAGCAAAGCCGCGCTTTACAGAATCCCTAAAAGCCTATGAAAATTCTGCTCTATAACCCCGACAACGGCGTCACACGCAATTTCATGCCGCATCTGTGGATGTTTCTGCTCCAGGCGCTCACTCCACCGGGCCACGAGGTGCTGCTGGTGGATGGCAACGCGCAGCCCATGGATGAAGCGGGGATCGCGCAGTTTGTGCGCGACAACAATATTGGATTGGTCGGCATCGGCGCCATGACCCGAATGATCGCCAAGGCGTATCGCATGGCGGACGCGGTGCGGGCCACGGGAGTTCCGGTGGTGATGGGCGGACCGCACGTGACGGAGATGGCCGACGAGGCTTTGGGGCGGGATGGCGGACCGCGCCACGCCGACGCTGTTGCACTCGGGGAAGCTGATGCTACGTGGCCGCGGATTGTTGAAGATGCTGCGCGCGGTCAGCTTAAGGATGTTTACGCTCCGGTGGATGCCTTTGGCCAGGAGAGCAAGCCGTCGTTGAAGGAATATCCGGTGATTCCGTGGCAGTCGATCGATCTCAAACAGTTCAATCTGGTGCCGAAGGCTGCGACCGGTCTGTTACAGAAGATTGGAGAAGGCTGGGGATCCTTTCGCATTATTCCGGTCGAATCCGGACGAGGCTGCCCTTACGGCTGCGAGTTCTGCACCGTGACGGGATTCTTCGGGGACGCGATTCGTTTCCGCACCAACGAGAGCGTGGTGAGTGAACTGCTGTTGTTGAAGGCCCGCGCCCGCAAAGAAAAGGGCCAGATGGCGGTCTTCTTCATCGACGACAATTTCGCCATCAACATCAAGCGAACCAAGTCGCTGCTGCGTGACATTATTGCCGCCGGCGCGCAGGTGCATTGGGTGGCGCAGATCAGCGCCAATTTATTGCGCGACGAAGAACTCGTCGACCTGATCGCGGATTCTGGAGGCAAGTGGATTTTTATCGGCATGGAATCCATCGACCCGGCCAATCTGAAAGACGTGAACAAGGGGTTCAATAAGCCGGGAGAGTACGCGTCGGTGCTGGAGCGGCTGGCGGCGCGCAACGTGTACGCCATCACGTCATTTATTTTTGGCATGGACAACGACACGGTTGGGGCCGCCGAGCGAACTCTCGAACAAGTTCGGACCTGGCCTCCGGGATTGCCGATCTTTGGTTTGCTGACGCCTTTGCCCGCAACTCCGCTGTACAAGCGGTTGGAGAAGGCCGGTCGACTGACGCGGCCCAAGCACTGGCAGGAGTTCATCCCGTTCGCCATGGCGCACACGCCGTTGAAGATGACCATCGAAGAAGCTCACGCCGAAGTGAATTACGGGTGGGAGCAGGCTTACAGTCCGGAGGCGCTGGCGGCTGCGGTCGAATCGCTGAACGACCAGCCCCTGGGTTATCGCGTCAACATCTTCCTGGCGCGCCTCTGTTTCCGCGGCATTTATTTCCCCATGCTGGGGAAGATGGCGTGGGTGAAAGTGATTGCGCAGAATCGGCGGACCATCTTCAAGCTGGTAAGGGAAGGATTCAAGCCGGGCGCCTGGCGCGGCGCGCCGGCGCGGATTCCCGCCATGCCCGTGCCGGTGGTGGAGGCAGGAGAAGCGTTGTCGCAATCGACTCGTGAGGGGCGGGCGATTGCGGTTTCCGCCGATTGAAAGCCGCTTATGCACCTCTCGACCCTGGAAAGTCACTGCTGGATTGGCTCTGCCTGTACCGATAGCTGCGTTCTTGCTAGAATCGTGAAGTCGAAAACACTCCCTGCGCCGAGGAGCATCAGATTCTATGGCCTACGTAATTGCAGAGCCCTGCATTGGTACTAAAGACACGGCCTGTGTTGACGCCTGTCCAGTGGATTGCATTCACCCTAAGAAGGACTCCGACAAGTACGCGACGGAAGAGATGCTGTATATCGACCCCGTGGAATGCATCGACTGCGGCGCTTGCGTGCCGGTGTGTCCGGTCTCGGCCATCTTCGCCCTCGACGACCTTCCGGAAAAATGGAAAGAGTACACCGAGCGGAATGCGAAGTACTTCGGGCGGTAGGAAGTTTTCAGTTCTCAGTTTTCAGTCATCAGTAAACCAGTTCGGCACCCGGAGCTCCTGATTTAACTGACAACTGAAAACTGACGACTGACAACCTCTTCCATTACAATCATTGCTTAACCTGTTGACCCTCCATGGCGCTGAAGGAGTCGGAAGCGATCGTTCTGCGCACGTATCCACTGCGTGAGTCCGACCTGCTGGTCACGCTTTTTACCCGCATGGAAGGCAAGGTGAAAGGCGTGGCGCGCGCGGCCATGAAGTCTCGGCGCCGGTTTGGAGGCGCGCTGGAGCCGCTCACCTATGTGCGTGCGTTTTATGACGACCGCGAGCGGCAGGAACTGGCGCGGCTTGATTCGTGTGAAGTGATCGAATCGCCGCTGGCCAACGAGGTCAGTTATCCGCGGGCGGCGGCGTTGGCGCACGTTGCGGAGTTGCTCGACGAGTTGATGCCTGACCGTGAGGCGAGCGACGCGGTGTTTCGGCTAAGCCTGGCGGTGTTGCAGGAACTGCGCGGCCGGGCGATGTGGATGCCGCTCACGTACTTTGAGCTGTGGATGACGCGGCTGATGGGATTTCTGCCGGAGTTCGCGGAGTGCGCGGTCTGTGGACGCGCGCTTGATGGCAACCGGGCCTTTTATCACGCGCTCGCCGATGGGTTAGTCTGCGCAGACGATAAGCGCGTGGCGTCGTCGGAACTGTCGACGGAATCGCGAAAGATTGCGGCGCAGATGCTGCGGTCGAGGGTTTCGGATTTTGCAGAGATCGACTGGCCGAAAGCGGTGTGCGCGGACCTGCGCAAGTTTCTTCTCCAGATTCTAGAGCGGCACATTGAGAAGAAGCTGGTGACGGCGGGAATGCTGGAGAAGATCGGCAGTTAGCAGGTTTGCCTTCGAGCTTTTGGCTCTTAGCGTGGTGTCGCATCGTTTCGCTGTACGACAATATCTGGTGAAAAGCCGGACTCGTTACGTGAACTCATCTAAGTCCAATTCGCTGACCTTCCAGGAGCTCATCCTCAAGCTGCAAGCCTTCTTTGCTGAGCGCGGAGCGGTTGTTCAACAGCCCTACGACGTCGAAGTCGGCGCTGGAACGATGGCCCCGGAGACATTTCTTCGCGTGCTGGGACCGAATCCATACAAGGTGGCTTATGTACAGCCGTCGCGGCGTCCGGCGGACGGGCGCTACGGGGAGAATCCTAACCGCTTGTTCAAGCACTTGCAGTTGCAGGTGATCCTGAAGCCGCCGCCGGAAAATGTTCAGGAACTTTACCTGGAATCGCTGGGCGCGATCGGTATAGATCTGCGTCAGCACGACATCAAGTTTGAAGAGGATAACTGGGAATCTCCGACGCTCGGAGCTTGGGGCATCGGGTGGCAGGTGATGCTCGACGGGCTGGAGGTCACACAGTTTACCTACTTCCAGCAATGTGGCGGCGTCGACCTCGATCCTATTTCCGCCGAGCTTACTTATGGATTAGAGCGGCTGTGCGCTTTCCTGCAGGATGTGGATTCGATTTACGACATCGTGTGGGCGCGCGATCCAATGATCGGCGGAGAGAAGACGGGCAGGGAAGTGAAGTACGGCGACGTGCGTCTGGCCGACGAGCAGCAGTTCTCTGTGTACAACTTCGAAGCGGCGGACGTCGAGAAAACCTGGAAGCATTTTGAACTCTGCGAAGCGGAGTGCACGAAGCTGATTGATGGTTACGCGGCTTTAGCGAAGGACAAGAGCGAGGGCGATGGCGTCGCGCGCGAGAAGGCGCGCTTCCCATTGCTGGGCGCCTATGATCTGTGCCTGAAATGCTCGCACTACTTCAATATTCTCGATGCTCGGGGCGCGATTTCGGTTACCGAGCGCGTCGGCGTCATCGCGCGGGTGCGGGCGCTTGCCGTGGGGATTGCCAAGGCCTGGATGGACCAGCAGTTCCCGGCCGAAAAAAAAACTGAGAAGAAGGATCAAGGCTCAAAGGCCGGGGCTAAGGAAAAGAAAGGGAAGCTCGCTCCGGTGGGATGAAGGCTTAAACCACAGGGGACACAGGGGTTCAAAGGGGATGTCTTCTTGCCGATCTGAGCTTCTCTTGTGATCTAGCTCACATTTAGTTTGCTGCGGTTTTGAGAACATAGACGGAACTGCCCGATGCCTGATTTTTTGCTCGAAATCGGATGCGAAGAGATTCCGGCGCGGATGATTGACCCCGCTTCTCTGGAGTTGCGCGAACGTCTGAACGCGCTGTTGCGGCGCGAGCGTCTGGAACCGGCCGGAACGATTACGCATCTCGACACGCCCCGCCGGTTGGCGGTTCTGGCTTCCAGCATTCCCGCCTCGCAACCGGACATTACCGAGCGGGTGAACGGACCCTCCGCGCAGGTTGCATATAAGGATGGACAGCCGACGCCCGCCGCTCACGCCTTCGCTAAGAAAGTGGGAGTCGATGTCGCCAAACTGGAGAAAGTCAGCACTCCCAGGGGTGAATATCTCGCCGCCACGGTCACCCGGAAAGGCCGCGCCGCCGCCGAGATTCTTGCGGAGATGCTGCCCAAGGAAATCTCCACGCTCTATTGGCCGAAGAACATGTACTGGCGCAAGCGCGGCGAAGTGTTCGTTCGTCCGGTGCGCTGGCTGGTGGCGATGCTCGATGAGCAAGTTGTTCCGGTGGAGTTGTTTGGCATCGCGGCGGGCAAGACTTCGCGAGGACATCGCATCGTTGGCGGCAAGCCGGGCGGCGAGGCGATTGTCGTCTCCAAGCCCGCCGCCTATGTCGATGCCCTGCGCGGCGCAGAGGTTCTCGGCGCCTCCGAGCGTGAGCAGGTGATTCGCAAGGCCCTCGACGCGGCCACTCGCACCATCCCTGGGGCGCGTTGGCGCGAAGACAAGCCGTTGGTCGCGACCGTCGTCAATCTGACGGAATTTCCTTCCGTGATCCTCGGCAGCTTCGATCCCGAGTTTCTCGCCTTGCCGGAAGAGGTGCTGGTTACGGTAATGCGTGACCACCAAAAATATTTCGCCATCGAAGATGCGAACGGGAAACTCCTGCCCCACTTCCTCGCCGTGCTCAATACGGCTGCCGATTCGGACGGCCTGATCCGCCACGGCAACGAACGGGTTCTGCGCGCCCGCTTCAACGATGCCCGGTTTTTCTGGCAGACGGACCAGAAGCAAACGCTCCGCCAGCGCGTCGAGTTGCTGCGTCACGTCACCTTCCAGAAAGATCTCGGCAGCTATTACGACAAGACGCTGCGGGTGCAGCACATGGCCAGCTGGCTGGCCGAGATCGTGAAGCAGAGTGGCATGGCGATTCGGCCCGGCATCGTTCACAAAGCGGCGGTGCTGGCGAAAACCGATCTGACCACGGAACTGGTCAAGGAGTTCACCGAACTGCAGGGAATTGTCGGCGGCCTTTACGCGCGCGTACAGCATCTCGATGACGGCATGAAGCCCGATGTGCAGCAGGAGATTTCGCGTGCCATCTACGATCATTACAAGCCCGAGTCGATGGAAGACAGCGCGCCTGCGACGGTAGAAGGGGCAATTCTCTCGATCGCCGATAAAGCCGACTCGATCGCCGGGATGTTTGGGCTCGGCCTCATTCCCAGCGGATCGAAGGACCCGTTTGCGCTGCGCCGCCAGGCCAACGGCATCGTGAAGACGATTGCCGAGCATAAGCTGCCGTTGCGTCTCTCGGAGATCATGGCCGATGCGCGGATTCGCTATAAGGGATCGGAGGCGGAGAAGAAGTTTTCCAATGCCGCCTACGCCGAGTCGGTCCGCGGGTTTTTCCGCGAGCGGCTCGAGTTTTACTTGAAGGATGCGCGTGGCTATGCGTACGACGTGGTCAGCGCCGTGCTGGCGGTTGACTCCGATGATGTAGTGGACGCGGCCGCCCGTGCCGAGGCGGTGAGTAAAGTGCGCGGTTCGGCCGATTTCGAATCCATCTCTACCGCCTTCAAGCGCATGAAGAACATTCTTCGCCAGGCTGCTGAAAAGACTAAGGTTATCGCGCTGCGACTCGATCCTACTGGGCTCCGCGAAGAATCCGAGAGGGAACTGGCCGGGCTGATCCCACAGACTGTGGCTACGGTCGAGAAACTGCGCGCGGCGCGTGACTATGAAGGGGCGCTGCTGGAGATTGCGAAGCTGCGTCCGGCGATCGATAAGTTTTTCGACAAGGTCATGGTCATGGTGGACGATGACCATCTCCGCGCCAATCGTCTGGCTCTGTTGCAGACCGTGGTGAAAGAATTCTCTACGATCGCGGACTTCTCCGAGATCGTGACCGAAGGCAAGGAATCTACGAAATCATAGAAAAGAGGACACACATGGCAACGACAGCTCTCCCCGATACCGAAATTATGGAAACGAAGACGAATGAGGCGAAACCTGTGACCACAAAATATGTTTACTTCTTCGGCGGTGGCAAGGCCGATGGCAACGGCAAGATGAAAGACGTACTCGGCGGCAAAGGTGCTGGACTGGCCGAGATGACGAACGCCGGCCTTCCCGTGCCTCCCGGCTTCACCATCCAGACCGAGGCCTGCCGCGAATACATGCGCCACAACGCGGTGTCGAAAGAAGTGGACCGCCAGACGGAAGAATCGCTGGCCAACCTCGAAAGTCTTCAGGGACAGAAACTCGGCAAGGGTGAGAACCCGCTGCTGGTGAGCGTGCGTTCGGGAGCGAAGTTCTCGATGCCCGGCATGATGGATACGATCCTCAACCTGGGTTTGAACGATCAGAGCGTCGAAGCGCTGGCTAAGCGCTCCAGCAATCCGCGGTTTGCGTATGACTCCTATCGGCGGCTGATTCAGATGTTCGGCAACGTCGTGCTCGACATCGAAAAATCGGTGTTCGACGAAATTTTCGACGCCAAGAAAAAACAGAAGAAGACGAAGTTCGACACCGGCCTCGACGCCAAGGCACTGCAAGAGGTGATCGCGGAGTACAAGAAAGCGGTCAAAAAGCACGCCCATCGCGACTTTCCGCAAGAGGCCAAGGAACAGCTGGTGCTGGCGCGCGATGCCGTATTCCGCTCGTGGAACAACGATCGCGCCAAGCACTATCGCCGCATCAACAATATTTCGGACGACCTCGGCACCGCGGTCAACGTGCAGGCCATGGTCTTCGGCAATCTCGGCGAGACCAGCGGCACCGGCGTGGGTTTCACGCGCAACCCTGCCACGGGAACGAATGAGTTCTACGGCGAGTTTCTGATGAACGCGCAGGGCGAAGATGTGGTTTCGGGGGTGCGCACTCCGGTTCCAATCCTGGAACTCGAAAAGATTATGCCCGATGTCTACACCCAGCTTCGCGAGATCACGACGCGTCTGGAAACGCATTACAAAGACATGCAGGACTTCGAGTTCACCATTCAGGACCGCAAGCTCTACATGCTGCAAACGCGTAACGGGAAGCGCACCGGACTGGCCGCGGTTCGGGTGGCGTTGCAGATGGTGGACGAAGGGCTCATCAAGAAAGAAGAAGCCATCTTCCGGGTCGAGCCGAACCAGTTATACGACTTTCTGGTTCCGCGTCTTGACGAAAAAGGAAGCACGGTGGAAGTGCTGGCGAAGGGCCTGCCGGCCTCGCCGGGCGCGGCGGTGGGACAGATTGTGTTCACCGCCGACGAAGCGGTCGAAAAGGTTGCCGCCGGAAAGAATGTTCACGTCATTCTGGTGCGCGCCGAAACCACGCCCGAAGATATTCACGGCATGGAAGTGGCCAAGGGCATTCTGACCTCGCGCGGCGGCATGACCAGCCACGCCGCGGTGGTTACGCGCGGGATGGGCAAGTGCTGCGTAGCGGGCGCGGGCGACGTGGACGTGGATGAAAAGGCGCGCGAGATGCGGGTCAAGGGCCAGACCTTCAAGGCCGGCGACTGGATCTCGCTCGATGGCACCACGGGCCGCATCATCAAGGGCAAGCTGAACACGCTCGAACCTTCTCCGGACGACCCGGAGCTGCAGAAATTCATGGGCTGGGCCGATCCGTATCGCACCATGAAAGTGCGTGCGAACGCCGACATTCCGCGTGACGCCATTCAGGCACGCGCGTTTGGAGCGGAGGGCATCGGGCTCTGCCGCACCGAGCACATGTTTTTTGGCGAAGAAAAGATTCCGCACATGCGCGCCATGATTCTTGCCGACAACGAAAAGGATCGTCGCGCCGCGCTCAAGAAACTGCTGCCCATGCAGCGCAAGGATTTCGACGGAGTGTTCCGGGCGATGGATGGATTTCCGGTAACGATCCGCACACTCGACCCGCCGCTGCACGAGTTCCTGCCGCGCCGCGAGGATTTAATGGTGGATATCGCGACGTTCCAGTACGCGGATGCGAAAGAGAAAAAGGCGCTGGTCTCGAAGTACCGCGACTACGGAGCGAAAGCGGTGGGCGATTTGAAGAAGCTTCTGCCCTCGCTTCTCAGCCGCGTCGAGCAGCTTCATGAGTTCAACCCCATGCTCGGACATCGCGGTTGCCGGCTCGGCATCACCTATCCGGAGATCACCGAAATGCAGGCGCGCGCCATCTTCGAAGCGGCCGTCGCGGTGGCGAAAGACGGTGTCAAGGTCTATCCCGAAGTGATGATCCCGCTCACCGCCACGCTGAACGAAATGGCGAACCAGGCGGCGATCGTCAACCGGGTAGCGAAAGAAGTCTTCAAAGAAAAAGGACGCACGGTCGAGTACATGGTCGGGACGATGATCGAGCTGCCGCGGGCTGCTCTGGTCGCCGATGAGATCGCGAAGGAAGCGCAGTTCTTCTCCTTCGGCACCAACGATCTCACGCAGACCACCTGGGGCTTCTCGCGCGACGATGTCAACAAGATTCTGCCGACCTACATCGCCGAGGGCATCATCAAGCAGGATCCGTTTAACGCTCTCGATCGTGAAGGCGTCGGGCAGTTAGTCAAGATGGCGACCGAACGCGGACGCAAGACGCGTCCGAACCTGAAGGTGGGAATCTGCGGCGAGCACGGCGGCGAACCATCGTCGGTCGAGTTCTGCTACCAGACGGGGCTCAACTACGTTTCCTGCTCACCGTTCCGGGTGCTTACGGCGCGATTGGCGGCAGCCCAGGCGGCGGCCGGCGAGAAGCTGCAAAGCGACGCGGGACGAACGAAGTAAATTCTGAAGGGCATCGAGGCCAGTGCATCCCGGCTTCGATGCCCTTTTTACTTGGAACCGAATCGCACTTTCCGCTGAGTCCGTTACGGCGGCGTTCACTGGACTCTCTGCAGCCGTGCGATCAGCTTCTGCGCCAGGTTTTCCTCCGATTCGGACCATAGCAAGCGCCCCGTTGCCCCAGCGTTCTTCTCCATCCGGGCGGTAAGCTCCACCAGTTTTTGAACGTTGCTTCGGACGTTGCGTTCCGCCTCAGAGGTCAACGCGATTTCTTCGTGGAGGAAGGAAGTATCCGAGCCGAAATCAATTTGAATGTGACCAGCCTCTTCCGCGGCGCGCTCTTCAAATTCCATCCCGTGCGCAATCAGACGCACCAGCGACGGCTCCAGCACCCATTTCTCCTTCTCCGTGCCCTCCGG
This sequence comes from Terriglobia bacterium, assembly GCA_020073215.1. Lineage (GTDB taxonomy): Bacteria > Acidobacteriota > Terriglobia > Terriglobales > Acidobacteriaceae > Acidiflorens. The sequence continues at coordinate 93,928 of JAIQFO010000016.1, forward strand.
AGGAGTCCACAAATCCCAATACGCCTCGAACAGGTAGGCATAGTCGTCGTGGAGCAGTTCCGCGACCTCGGCCGCGGCCCCTTCCGGCGCCACTCCTGGACGGAAGCGGCGTTCCAGAACCGTCGGTTCGCTCCACGAGACCGGTTGGATCGCCACGTAGGTTACTCCATCCCGCGCCGCGGAAAACGGAATTTGCCGGAGTACGCTGACCGTTCGTGGCAAAATCTCGGCCTCATCAAAACTGGGAAACCACAGGCTCAAATAGAGTGAATCGCCCATGGACGTATTCTAAATCGCAGGCGCGATTGATTCCGTGGCCGGAGCGGCTAAACCACCTGGTTTTGACGCGCGAAAAGCGCCCTGTTACTATGAACTTCGGCGGCCAACAGCCTTCTCGCCCAGAAACGTCCCCGTCGTCTAGCCTGGCCTAGGACATCGCCCTTTCACGGCGGTAACACGGGTTCAAATCCCGTCGGGGACGCCAACTTTATCAACCACTTGCAAATCCCCTCCAGAATTTTGTAGGTCCGTTACGGTCCGATAAGCCTCGGTGTCTGGTTTTTCTTCGTTTTGATGGGAGCGATTCCAGACCCGCATGGCGTAGTGACAGATCACGATGGGTTGGCCATGTATGAAGATTTCCGCAAGCTTCCGCCGCAGGTATTCCAGCCTGGCGCATCCTCTTTCCGTGAGACGGTAGGTCAAATGACCGCGTCTGGAGTTCGGATGTCGGTCGAGCAATCCCTGACCGTGGAGGCGTCCGAGGTAGCTATAGAGGGAGCGGCGGTCAGGGGCGGGTCGAAGCTGTCGACGAACGGAATCCGGTTTAAGAAATCCGTTAACTTGCGCGAAGATCAGCAAAACTTCCAGTTTTGTCATTGTGACCCAAGAAAGACTAAAAGTTAACATTAATGCACGTGTTCAGGGTACTGGCACATGCCAGGGTATAAGTTGAAATCCGTATCTAAATAAATCCCATCGAGAGTTAATTAAAACTGGCCGAAACCGGTACGCGGTTTCGGCCAGCGGAGGTGATGCCTTGCTTGCACACGCTTCTCAACTTACTTATTGCCCTCTTTCTTATTTTCGTCTTTGAGTTCTGCAATGTGCGCCTGTTGGCCTGCATCTGAAACGGCCTTCATGAATGCGTCGGCGCTTCGGGGAGTGGTTGCTTTGCCGGAAAGAATGTTGCGGAAGCTCATGTGCTTGCCGTAAATGGCACGTGTCGAGTCGTTGTCCTGCTCCACAACCGCACCTTCGAGGGTCAAGCCGGCGAACACGCCCTTCGAACGCGAATAGGTCAGCAATTCCGTGTTCATCTTCCAGTCGGTTCCGGCGGAAGCATGACGGCCTACCGGGCCCGCTGCAACCGATCCTTCACCGGTGAGTTCAAACTTGCTGGAGAGCAGATGCTGTAAACCACGATCGTTCATGACCAGCATGACCAGGTCCACGTCTTCGATGCCGATCTGCAATCCCCAGCTTCCCCCGCCCACGGAAACGAATGCCGGTGCGCTCCAGCCTTCAGGCGTACGGCAGGTAGCCACACCCCGTCCGTGCTTGCCGCCAAAAACGAAGCCACCTTTAATTAGGTCTGGCACCACCAGGATGCACTTTGCGCCGCTTAACACTTCTTCCGGGATACCCTTGTCGGGTGTGGACATGACAGCGTGGAGAACGCTCACGGATCTTTCCATGCGGTCGACCGAATCTTCACGGGCCGAGCCTGCCCACGCCAAGGTTCCCACCAGACCGATCAAACTCATCAACAGCAGCGACATTACCTTTTTCATGATTGTTCCTTATGGGTTACGGAACTAAGAGGAGAAAACTTCAGATGGGCTGACTTAGCTCAGATAACCTGAAAGAGAGAGAGGAAGTACTCGTCTCAGGTGTCATGATCGCTCAGCGGACGGTAGAAAGCTGGTCTACATTGCTCACTTTGGCCGAGGGCGAGGTGTCAGGTCTCAGTTCTCGGGGAAACTCGAATGCTCTCCTTGAAACCTAAGGCCTGACACCTGGGATCTGCTCTAGTGGCTGCTCATGCAACGCTTTTCCCAAGTGTGAGCAATCTTGCTCAGAATAGCTGGTCCGGAAATGTCATCGTCAGCATGATAGAGGTAGAGATGAGGATTGGCTCTGTATGAGAAGCAAGGATGAACCTGAGTCGCTGATGGGAGCCGCCCTTCGCCAGTTCCGCGATCGCTTTCGTAGACGCATCGCCGCGGTCACTGCATCCGTCTCGAAGCAGTTCGCGGCAGTTACGCCACCGGTTCGAGTTTACGCAGCGCAAAGGATGTGCCCGTTTTGCGGGCTAATCACGCCGCGGTCGAAGTCGTCTTGCCTGGAGTGCGGGAAATCGCTCGCGCCGGCTACGGCAAGATAGATTAGCTTTTCGGGGAGGCACGCTTTACAAACCTCGGCGCCGCGACACCGGATTGGGAAATGCGCTGCGGAAAGCAGTTAGTCGTGCAGAACTACGCCAAGCAGCGAACTGTGGACCTGCAACCCGCCTTCCGGGCCGCCAGAGTAATCTACAAAACCCAGTTTCCGGAACCGGTTCATGAAAAAGCTCACCCGCGAACGAGTGGTCCCGACCATCTCGGCCAAGCTCTCCTGACTGATCTTGGGGACTACAGTCTGGGGCACGCCTTCCTTGCCAAAGTGAGCGAGCAGAAGAAGGATTCGAGCTAACCGCTTTTCGCTGGAGTTGAACAACTGGTCGACCAGATCCTCTTCATAACGGACGTTACGTGCCAGCAAATACGCCACGAACAACTCGGAAAACGCCGGTTCGCGGTGCAGGGCAGCCATCATCGACTTCTTGTCAATCCGCTGAATTTCGCAATCCGTCATGGCCGCGGCAGATCCCATGCGCAGAGCCTGGCCTGCCAGCGCACCTTCTCCAAAGAAGTTTCCGGAACCGAGCAGACCAAGGGTAGCCTCGCGGCCAGTCTTCGAGACGACGGTAAGCTTCACCTTGCCTTTTTGGACATAGAAGACCGAGTCCGCCGTATCCCCCTGTGCGAAGATTCCTTGTTTGGGGGCAAACGTCAGGTTCTTCCTGCCTTCGCCAATGGTTGCGAGGAAGGTGTTGGGATTGAATTCGCGGTTCTTCCTGATCGTTAGGGAAGCAGCACCCATCAATTGCAATTCTAGTCCTTAAGAACAGTTTGCTCCATCGCATTGTGACGCTGCACCGCCGGATTCGACCTTTCTGAGGATTTCAAAAAGTGAGCCATTCTGCACAGTATTTCGCAGGAAAATGGACGAGCATTGATGCAGCGAGGGGAGGCAGGCCTGTCAAACCAGGCGGTCTGCATCTCCTCCAATGCCGAGATTTTGCCACGATGAGGTGAGCTCGCAGGAGAGTCTTCCATGCCACAAGATGTTCAAGTCGGCACGATCTTGATGTTGGAATGGCCGCAGCACCTTGGTATCGAGAGTGAGTCTTACTCCGGGCACTGGAGCGTGGTCAAGGCGCTCGATAGCTTCGCGCTTGATCGCAAGATTCGAGCCGCGGGATGGCATTTGTTTCTTATCGCGTCAGAAGTGAAGGTGATGTTTTTCGGCGCGCTAGGGGCGAAGAAAATTCAGCACGCATTGGATCGGATTTTAGGCAAGGTGGGTCAGCAACACTTCAATGGCCTCGAAGTAACCGGGATTGTTGCCAAGCGTTTTCTGGGCCTGCCCTATGCCGTCATTTCAGCACATTCGCGCCATCTCCAAGAAACCTGTTGCCTGGATGGCGCCGAAATCCGTCGATCATCCCAGCGAGATGCAGCCTGGGCCCGAGGTTGAGCGCGTTCTTCGGCTAGGAGATTGGCGATAGGCTTCCGCATTCCAGGTACTTCACCGGATGAACCTGTTGAGCCAGGTTAAACAGTGTCGCAGAGCCCGTTACTCTTTCTCGGCCGCCAAGCACCGGGCTGGATGCGGTTCCGTGCGGGGCAGGCCCGTACTAAGCTCGCACTTCTCCCGCGGCTTGGCGCCACAGGTGGGGCAACGAACAGCCAATGCTTGTTCCTTCTCGGCTTTCATGACTCCATGATGCACGGTTTCACGACAACAATATGGTCAATTGTGCTCAGGGCACTCACATCAACCGGCGAAAGATCCTCCTGCATCGAAGGCATTACTGGTCAATTTTGACCAGTCCTCATGGACTCTTTCGTTGAATGCTAACGAGAGGCAAGTTCGACGGCCGACAAGACACCCAGCTTGGAATCCGGCGGGGCACATCTGTCAACCCAGCCTCTTTCAATATTTGTACTCAAGGAATCAGGAAGAAATGTCACTACCTATCACCGTGTTTCCGGACGGACCGTTGGAAGTCGTCCCCCAACGCTCCGCGGAACCAACGATTTCGGCGGCTCGTCCGAGATCGCAGCCAAAACCTTCGCTGCCGAGCCGAATCGCGGTGATCGGAAATTATCTTCCGCGGCAATGCGGGATTGCTACGTTCACCACAGACCTCTGTGCGGCCATATCGGCGGAGTATGGAACCACTCGATTGTTGGCGCTGCCAGTAAACGACACCGAACAAGGATATGACTATCCCGAGCGAGTGAGATGGACGCTCGCCCAGGACGATGTGAAGTCCTATCAGGATGCGGCTGAATTCCTGAACTTCAATAACATCGACATGGTGTGCCTGCAGCACGAGTATGGGATCTTCGGCGGGCCGGCGGGAAGCCACATTCTGCATCTGCTGCGCGGTTTGAAGATGCCCGTGGTGACCACGCTGCACACGGTTTTACGCGAGCCGAATCCGGACCAGCTCGTGGTGATGGAAGAGATCGCAGAGCTTTCGGATCGCCTCATTGTCATGAGCCAGCTCTCGTCCCAGTTCTTGCAGGAAATCTTCAAAGTGCCCGGCAGCAAAATCGACATGGTGCCCCACGGCGTTCCAGACCTGCCCTTTCTCGATCCCAATTTCTACAAGGATCGCTTCGGGGTGGAAGGGAAAGCGGTGCTGCTCACGTTCGGCCTGCTCTCACCGAACAAGGGAATCGAAAACGTCATTCAGGCGCTGCCGCAGATTCTGTCCAAACACAAGAATGTTGCTTATATTGTCGCGGGCGCGACCCATCCGCATATTCTCCGCCGCGAGGGAGACAAGTATCGAGCCGGCCTGCAAGCTTTGGCAAAGGAAGTTGGAGTGGAATCGCACGTGATCTTCCACGACCGCTTCGTCAGCCCTGAGGAAATGGCCGAGTTCATTGGCGCCGCGGATATCTACATCACTCCTTATCGCTATGAAGAGCAGGTAGTCTCCGGAACGCTAGCCTATGCGTTGGGCGCGGGCAAGGCGATCATCTCGACTCCTTATTGGCATGCAATTGAGTTGTTGGACGACCGCCGGGGTGCGCTGGTCCCGTTCCAAAACCCTACTGCGATAGCAAACAAGACAATCGAACTCCTGAATACGCCTGCCATCCGCCACGCCATGCGGAAACGCGCCTACCTCTTCGCGCGGGATATGGTCTGGAAGAGAGTCGCGCAGGGTTACATGGAGAGTTTCTCGCGAGTTCGCAGCGACCGCATGGAAACTCCTCGCGTTCAATTTTCGGCGCGCGCCATTCCCAAAGCGCTCGATCAACTGCCGGAATTGAAACTTGATCATGTGAAGGCGCTGACCGACGACACCGGAATGCTGCAGCACGCTATCTTTACCATACCGAATCGAGCTGAGGGCTATACCACCGACGACAACGCTCGCGGACTGATTCTCACGGTGCTGCTGGCGCAGCTCGGCAATGGCAATGACAATGACAATGACAATGGCGATAGCAATAGCAATGATAAAGACCGGTTCGGCCCGGCGAATTCAGCCGGCCCAAATTTCTCTCCCCAGTATTTGTCGTTCCTGGAACATGCGTTCAATCCAGCGAACGGCAGATTCAGAAACTTTCTCAGCTACGATCGCCGGTGGAACGAACCCGCCGGGTCTGAAGACTGTCACGGGCGAGCGCTGTGGAGCCTGGGCACGGTTCTCGGCCGATCCGACAATCAGGGATTGAGGAGTGCAGCCGGGCGCTTGTTCGAATTTTCTCTGCCGGCGGCGTTGGAGTCCTATAGTCCCCGCGCCGGGGCCTATGCCTTGCTTGGAATTCAGGAATACCTCAATTCCTATCCCGGCGATCGGGACGCGCAAAAAATAAGATCCGTACTCAGCCGGCGATTGCTCGAAATGTATGAGTCCATCCGCCGTCCGGATTGGAAGTGGTTCGAGGATATCGTGGCTTACGGCAACGCGAGACTGCCCCAAGCCATGCTGGTGGTGGGCTCCGCCTGTTCGGACGATCGCATGGTCACCGGTGGCCTCGAGGCGCTGGATTGGTTGCTGAAAGCGCAGCACTGCGAAACCAATCACCACTTTGTACCCATCGGATCGCAAGGCTTTTATCACCAGGGTGGTGAGAGGGCGCGCTTCGATCAACAGCCGATTGAGGCCGCCGGCGCGGTATCCGCGTGTCTTGAAGCGTACCGCATCACGGGCGACGGCTGCTGGCGCAGCGAAGCCTGGTCGGCGTTCAACTGGTTCCTGGGCGACAACGATCTGCAACTTCCTCTCTATGATTCAGCCACCGGCGGTTGCCGCGATGGATTACATCTCGAGCGTGCCAATCAGAATCAGGGAGCGGAATCAACGCTATCGTTCCTCATGGCATGGCTGGAAATGCGCTCGCTGCAAAAATCCGAGAGGCCGACCGAAAGGCTGGAAGACCCATCATGACTGCTCCCGAAACAACCCTTATCAACGTAGAAAGCTCGCATTATCCATCGCTGCTTCTGCGTCATCCCGGCAATCCGATCTTGACGCGCAAGGATTGGCCTTACTCCATCAACAGCGTGTTCAACGCCGGTGCAACTCTATTGCCGGACGGAACCACGCTGCTCCTATGCCGCGTCGAAGATCGGCGCGGTTTGTCGCATCTTTGTGCCGCGCGCTCTCGAAACGGTGTCGATGGGTGGCAGATCGATCGCGAACCTACACTGATGCCCAGTCCGCAGCAGTATCCGGAGGAAATCTGGGGCATCGAAGACCCTCGCATCACTTTCGTGCCCGAGCTGCAGCAGTATGCCGTGACTTACACTTCCTATTCGCGCGGTGGCCCCGGAGTTTCTCTGGCTCTAACCATAGACTTCCGAAGTTTTGAACGCTACGGTGTCATCATGCCGCCGGACGACAAAGACTCCGCGCTGCTGCCTCGGAGAATCGACGGATGCTGGGCGCTGATTCATCGTCCCATGACGGCACTCGGATCTCACATGTGGATTTCCTACTCTCCCGACTTGCGCTATTGGGGCCGGCACAGGCTCATGCTGGAAGCGCGCCGCGGCGCCTGGTGGGATGCCAACAAAATTGGGCTCTCGCCGCCGCCCATCGAAACCTCCAGAGGATGGCTCGTCTTTTACCACGGAGTACGGCACACGCCTTCAGGCTGTCTGTATCGATTGGGCTTGGCCCTCTTCGATCTGGAGAGTCCGGAAAAATGCCTGCTGCGAGGAGATTCGTGGATCTTTGGTCCCGAGGCTTCGTACGAACGCCACGGTGACGTTGACGACGTCGTGTTCCCGTGCGGATACACGATGGATGCCGATGGCGACACGATCAATATTTACTACGGCGCGGCGGACTGCGCGATTGCCCTGGCGCGGGCCAGCGTGCGCGCTCTGCTAGCTTGGCTGGATGCCAATGGAAGCTGCGAACGCCGGCAGCGAGCAGAGGATCTATGAAATCTCCGCTCGGGATTCTCCATTTCGCATTCGGATGTCGTCACCGCCACAAGAGTGGCGTGTTCACCATCAAGAACCGGACGTACCAGGTGTGCCTGAAGTGTGGGCAGGAGTTCGAATATTCCTGGTTGCGGATGCGTACCGTCCGATCGAATAATGTCCGCGGCTCCGACGCGCCGCTGAAAAGCGTTCGATGCCCAGAAGCGCTAATTTGACCCAATCGCGGAATAGCCCATCGCATCGTGGGCTCCGAATGTGAGCTATGTTGCTCAGACACGATTGTTCACTCCTGTCATTCTTGTTCCACTGAGTGTGTAGAGAAAGCTACGGACGCTGATTCGCAGCTTTGATTCCTAGGTCGCTTTGGGTTCTGTCCTGATCGCGGTGAGCGACCACATCCAGCCAATCGGCATTATGCGTCGTGTGTGTGCCGCGAAACACCTCGCGGCGGAACATGCTACGACCCTAACAAGTCTCGAACTTTGCAATCAGGGCAACGCCTCCAGGCACATGAAGGCGTCAGCCCGCGCAACCAGGAAGGTCGATCATGCCTTTACTTCAAATGTTGGAAGTTCTCGTCGTAGTGGGTGTCCTCCTGTGGCTGGTGAATCGCTTCATTCCCATGCAGGGCTCCATCAAATCAATTTTGAACGGCGTCGTGGTCATCGCTGTAGTTCTGTGGATCCTGAACGTTACCGGGCTGTTCCATTCTCTTTCCAATGTCCACGTTGGAAAGGGATGACGATCTGCAAGCGAACGTGCAGGCAATCCGGTTAACGCGCCGACAGGAAGCCTGCAGAAGAGCAAGGCACGAAACGAATCGATAATGGAGGCAACACTTAATGAACCTAGTTGGATTTATCAGCACGGCAGTTCTGTCTTTGACCCTCGTGGCCGCGGCTCCGATGTACGCCCAAGAGCAGCATGGGGAGGAGGAACAGAAAGCCAAGCCCGAAGAGAAGAAGGCGCAACCGGAGAAGTCCGCCAGGCAAGAGCAAAAGCCCGCCGCTCAGCAAGAGAAGAACAACCGGCAGGAAGAAAAAAACGCGCAGCGGCAGGACAAGAATACTAAGCAGGAAGAGAAGAGCGCACAGCGGCAGGAACGCGCACCGCAGGCCAAGCCTGAGCGGGCGCAGCGCGCCAGTGGCAACGGTGGTGGCCGCATTCCCGACGATCGCTTCAAGGCCAACTTTGGAGAGCAACACAGGTTTCGCGTCAGCCATGCCGACTACGACAATCACCGCTTCCGATACGGTGGCTATTGGTTCGGATTCGTTGACGCGTGGCCCAGCGACTGGCTCTACACGCAAGACGTTTTTGTGGTTGAGATTAACGGCGTGTATTACCTATGCAACCCGATGTACCCCGGCATCAACATTACACTCAGCTTCGCCTTATAGCAGCTTGTCCGGCGCCGCCCGAGGCGCAAGCAGTTGAGCTACTGCCGGCGTCAACCGGAAGCCTGCACAAGAGCAAGCGTAGCTGACGAGCAATAACGGAGGTAAGTACCTATGAAAATAATTGGAATCACCAGCACCGCCTTTCTGTCTTTGCTTCTGGCAAGCGCCGCTCCTGTGTACGCACAGCATGAGCAGTCGAGCGAAAAGCAAGGTCATCCGCAACAGCAACAGAGCAAGCATGAGCAAGCCAAGCCCGCGCCGCAGCACGCGCGGCAACAGCAGCCGCAGCACGCTCAGCAACCGGAACGGCAGGACCAGAACAATCGGCAAGAGCGCGCCCAGCAGCAGAGGCAATCCGCCCAAAGACAGCAGACTCAGCACGCGCAGCGACAGCAGCGGCAGGACCAGAACAATCGGCAAGAGCGCGCCCAGCAGCAGAGGCAATCCGACCAAAAGCAGCAGACGCAGCACGCGCAGCGACAGCAGCGACAGGATCAGAACAATCGGCAAGTGCACGCCCAAAGCCAGCGGGGCAATGAACACCCCCAGCGCACGCAAGCTCAGCAGCGTGTCCAACAGAGCGCATGGCAGCAGCATCGGTCACAACACTGGGATTCCGACCATCGCAGCTGGCAGCAACGCGGCGGCTACCACGGCTACCGCATTCCTGAAAACCGTTTCCGTGGATACTTTGGGCCGGACCATGGATTCCGCATCTACGGACTGCCCTTCCTGGTTGTGGGCGGATATCCCCGCTTCCAATACAACGGCTAATGGTTCAGTCTCGTTGACCCGTGGCCAGAATACTGGGCGAATGACTGGTACGACACCGACGACGTCTATGTCACCTACGTCGACAACGGCTATTACCTGTTCAACCGTAGGTATCCCAGGGTTGGAATTGCGATCAACATATCGATGTAGCGGTGTACCCGGTGCAGCCTCGGAAGAGGCTGTACCCTTCACGAATCCATGACAAGGAGCACATATGCTTGGAACTATATTGATCGTGATCCTGATTTTGGCACTTTTGGGTGTCCTGCCACGATGGTCGCACAGTCGGAGTTGGGGTTATGGTCCGACCAGCGGAGTGGGACTGGCCCTTTTCATCGTTGTCATTCTGCTGGTTCTCGGACGGATTTGAATCATGCGCCAGTTGGCAA
>JAIQFO010000071.1 GCA_020073215.1 Terriglobia bacterium
CTGCGTGTGCCCAAAGCCTACGGCGACTACCTGATTCTCGATATTCTGAAGAAGAGCCACGGCACCGCGATTGCGGCGACCGACGAGGAAATCCTGGCGGCGACGCGGCACTGGGCCAGCGTGGAAGGCGTGTTTGCCGCGCCCGAGGGAGCCGCATCCCTTGTTGCTTATCAAAAGCTGCGGGCCAGCGGTTTTTTCCGCGCCGAAGACAAGGTCGTGCTCTTCAATACAGGCTCGGCCTACAAGTATCTCGACATGATCGAAGCGCAAGAAAAGAAGGCGCGGCCGGAGCCGCCCGCTGCACGCAGCATTGGAGGAATCATTGGCCCGTATTGAAGGTCGGTAGGTGTAGAGACGGGGCTTGCCCCGTCTTGGTTGCGCAGAAGACGTCTGTGCGAGGAAGACGCGGCAAGCCGCGTCTCTACTGGAGATCCAGGGCCGGGCAGCATAGAAACCGTGATCTTTCCTTTCCAACGCAATTCGCATCAGCAACAGCGCGAAGAGATGGTGCGCACCCAACTCGCCGAGCGCGGAATCCGCGACCTGCGCGTCCTCGACGCCATGCGCAAAGTGCCGCGCCACGAATTTATCCCCGAGAGTTTCTGGCACGACGCCTATGAGGACCACCCGCTGCCCATCGGCGAGGGACAAACCATTTCCCAGCCTTACATCGTGGCCGCGATGCTCGAGTACCTCGCTCTCCAATCTACCGATCACGTCCTCGAAATCGGCACCGGTTCCGGCTACGTGACCGCATTGCTGTCATTACTCTGCGCCGAGGTGTATTCGGTGGAGCGCCACGCGCAACTGGCGGCCTCGGCGGAAAGTACACTGCAGAGGTTGCACTATCGGAACGTGAAGATCCGAGTCGCCGACGGCAGCCAGGGTTGGCCCAAGTACGCGCCGTTCCACGCCATTCTCGTTTCCGCCGCAACCCCCGAGATGCCGCCAGCCCTGTTCGCCCAGTTACACGAAGGTGGACGCATGGTGGTGCCGGTAGGCCCGTCCTTCAGCCAGCAATTGCAGTTGATCCGCAAACTCGCCGGAAAGCCCGAGGTAAACATTCTCGAAGGCTGTAGGTTTGTGCCGCTGGTGGAAGGAGCAGTGGACAGTGAATAGGAAGTCAGAAGCCAAATTGCAGAAGTAACGTCTCCAGTACGCGATCAAAATCGAAGGGTTTCACTTCTGCAATCTGACTTCTGACTTCTGAAATCTGACTTCTGCAATCCCGTGATCGACCGCTGCTTTACAATGTCCTGTGGCTTTTCTCCGAAATCTGAAGATCACACTGGAGATGATCAAGTGGGAGCACTCGATCTTCGCGCTCCCCTTCGCGCTCAGCGGAGCGATGCTCGCCGCCGGAGGCTTGCCGGCGTGGCGCCAATTGGCATGGATCGTCGTCGCCATGGTCACAGCGCGCTCCGCCGCCATGGCCTTCAATCGCCTGGCCGATGCTTCGTTTGACGCCGCGAATCCCCGCACCTCAACCCGCGCTCTACCGGTCGGAGAGTTGACGCCGTCGTTCGTGAGCGCATTCGTCTGGGTCTCGTGCGGAATCTTTATTCTCGCCGCTTCGCAGTTGAACCACCTGACGCTGCTGCTCTCGCCGGTGGCGCTGGCCGTGGTTCTCCTTTATTCCTACACCAAGCGCTTCACCCGCTGGTCGCATCTGTTTCTAGGCTTTGCCCTGGGCATTGCCCCAGCCGCCGCCTGGATCGCGGTTCGCGGCTCGCTCGATCCGCGCATCCTGCTGCTTACCGCCGCGGTTACGTTCTGGGTAGGTGGCTTTGACGTCATCTACGCCTGCCAGGATCATGACCACGACCGCAGCCATGATTTGCACTCCGTGCCGCGTCATCTCGGAATCAGGGCCGCGCTCGTCATCGCCCGCTTATTTCACGGGTTGATGCTCGGCTTGCTCGTCGCGCTGATCGTCACCTTCGGCTTAGGCAAACTCGCAACCATAGGAGTAATCGCGGTCGCGGCGCTCCTGGCGTACGAGCACACGTTGATCCGCCACGACGACCTCAGCAAGCTGAACGCCGCGTTCTTCACCATGAACGGAGTGATTTCCGTAGTCTTTTTTCTGTTCGTGGCTGGCGATCTGCTCCTTCGAAAGTAGCCGCCACCATCCTCCTGGTTTACTGGTTCACGCGCAGCAGCAGGAACGTTCCGTCATCGAGTTTCACGTTGCCCTTTTCTGAACTCAGCACCGAGCCCTGGGTTGCATCGGGAGCGGCCGCAAGTTTCAGATTCTCGATTCCCACGACCCCCTGCGTATTTCCCGTGATCTGCGGCTGCGTTTGACTGCCTGCCGGGACTTCGCTCGGGGCTCCGCCCGATGTTTGTGGGCTGCCCGCACTTGGAGGAACTCCTCCCCCCATCGATCCTTGGCGTCCGCTAGGGGAGGCAGGAACTCCGCCCGTTTCCGGGCCAGGGTAGCCGGAGGGCTGCTGAGCATTGGCGTTGGCGGGATTGCGATTGGGTGGAGCGACGATCGCCTGGATTGACATCGGCATCTGCATCGGCTCCCCGCTCTTCGGAATCGCCCGGTCGAAGGCGATCGCGACCTCTGACTCTTTCTGTTGTTTGGTGCGTGCCTGGGCTTCCGTTACATGTCCGACGATCTTCGTGTCCTTAGGCACAATGACGGTGCCAGCATTGTTTCGCAGATCCTGCGTAACCGTGGCGACGACCTCGTCGCCTTTCTTCGCTTTCTTTGCGTTGATGGTCTTGGTGAGCCGCGCTGGAATGACGCTGCCCGGGGCAACCCTGGGAGCATTGGCGGGCGCGGCCTGAGCGGGCGTGGCATGAACTGGTGCAGGCGGAGCTGCCGGTTGCTCTGTGGTCGGAATCTGCTGCGGTTGTTCCGGTGCGCTCTCGGTGCTCGGCGACTGCGGCGATTGCGCCAGCAGACTGCCGCACAGCAACACTGTGGTGAAAACTGCCATCAGGATTCGGTTCATTCATTGCCTCCTTCAGACAGTGGCGCGATTCGATTTCCCGCGGGCTACATTGCTTCCCGCTTCGATTTAGTTTTAGATGCCATATTCGCTTGCGAGGGTGAACTCTCTAGCGTAGCGCCGGCATCTTGCCGGCTGTCTCGAGGGCGTCTGGCCCTCGGCGCGGCGGGCGAGGACGCCCGCCGGACAGCCGCCGGGACGGCGGCGCTACTCTCAGCGGCGAAAACATCGCCGTTGTCACAAGCTAATGTGATCCCTCGCACTCGTTGGGTTATCATTGGAATCGCATGCCCACCGCGCACCCATTCCAGACCGACGACCCGCGCCTCCTCCCGATCCAAGAAAAGGTTCTCGAGGGTGAACGCCTGAACGAGGCTGACGCGCTTGCCCTTTATGGCACCGGCGACATCCTGGCCGTAGGTTGGCTGGCCAACTTTGTCCGTGAGCGGATGCATGGCGACAAGGCGTACTTCAACGTCAACCGCCATATCAATCCGACGAATGTCTGCGTCGCCGCCTGCCGCCTGTGCGCCTTTGGCCGCAAGAAAGATACTCCCGGCGCCTACACGATGGCGCTCGAAGAGGCCTTCCAGACCGCCGCTTCCGGCTACACCGAGGCGATCACCGAGTTTCACATTGTCGGCGGGCTGCATCCCGATCTGCCCTTCCAATATTTCCTCGACCTCGTTTCCGGATTAAAAGAGCGCTTTCCGCAAGTCCACATGAAGGCCTTCACCATGGTCGAAGTCGCCTATCTGGCCAAGCGGTCGAAACTCACCATCCGCGAAACGCTCGAAAAAATGAAAGAGGCGGGAGTCGATTCGCTGCCCGGCGGCGGCGCTGAGATTTTTTCCGACCACGTGCGGCACATCATTTGCGATCACAAGATTGACGGCGATCAATGGCTCGATACCGCCCGCCTCGCCCACCAGATCGGGCTGAAGTCGAACGCCACCATGCTCTACGGCCACATCGAAGACGACGAAGACCGGGTCGATCACCTGCTCAAACTGCGCGCCCTGCAGGATGAGACCCACGGTTTCCAGACCTTCATCCCGCTGGCCTTTCACCCCGCGAACACGCCCCTGCAACACCTTTTTACGACCACCGGCATGGAAGACATCAGGCAAATTGCCGTCAGCCGCCTGGTGCTCGATAACTTCCCGCATATCAAGTCTTACTGGCAGATGATGACCCCGAAGATTGCGCAGATCTCCCTGCGCTTCGGAGCCGACGATATCGACGGCACGGTCGTCGAAGAGAAGATTTACCACGATGCCGGAGCCACCACGCCCCAGGGTCTGCGGCGTCACGACCTGGTGCGCCTGATCAAGGAAGCCGGGCGCGAACCCATCGAGCGCGACACCCTCTACCGCCCGGTGACACGGACCGAGACTTCTTTCACCGTGTCGGTGTAACTCCCCTTTTTGGTGTTACTGAGTCGCCCGTTAGTAAGAGAAAGTGCCCCCGGCCCCCCGAAAGAAATAGTTATTCGTTCAAGCCGAATTGTGCGGTACCATCGGTGTTCCTCACCCGTCGTTTCCTGGATGCGGTCATGCGGTTCCTCAAAGTCTGTTTTGTGTTGGGATGCCTGGTTCTGTCGACCCGGCCGGGTCTTGCCGGCGACCCCCAGTGGGTGGAAGTCCGCTCCCCGAACTTTTCCGTGATCACCGATGCGGGCGGCAAGCGCGGCCGCGATGTTGCTCTCCACTTCGAGCAGATGCGTTCCGTGTTCGGAACGCTGATGACCAGGGCCCACATCAATCTGCCGGTCCCGCTCCAAATCGTGGCCTTCCGAAACTCCAGGGAGATGCGGCAAGTGGCGCCGCTTTTCAACGGCAAACCCACCGAACTCTCCGGCCTGTTCCAGAGTGGCGACGATCGCTCATTCATCATGCTCGATATGTCGGTCGACAATCCCTGGGCCGTGGTCTTCCACGAATATGCGCATCAGTTGATGAACGGCAATGTCTCGTTGCGTACTGATCCCTGGTTCGAGGAAGGCTTCGCCGAGTATTTTTCAAGTATCGAGGTCGATAACAAAGAAGCCCGTGTCGGCAAGATTCCCGAAGACACTTACCGCATCCTGCAACAGGACGGAATGATGCGAGTCGCCGATTTATTTCGCGTGCAGCAGTATTCGAAGACTTACAACGAGACCGGAGACCATCGCAACGTCTTTTACGCCGAGTCCAGTTTGCTGGTGCACTATCTTTATGACAACCAGTTGATGCTCAAACTGGCCGACTATTTCGACGCGCTGCGCAACCAGAAGAAAACGGTCGAGCAGGCGATGCAGCAAGCCTTTGGAATGACGCCGGAGCAGTTCGATAAAGTTCTCCGCAATTACTTGAGCAGTGGCCGGTTTAAGTACTATCCCGTCCCCACTCCTGCCGGCATCGCGGCCGCGCAGTTTACCGAGACGCCCGCCAGTTTGGCCGACGCCCGTGCCGTGCTCGCCGACATCGATGCCCACTCGCTCGACCACCAGGACCGGGCGCTCACTGAACTTCAGGCCGTGCTCGAGTCCGATCCCAACAATACTTCGGCGCTGCGCGGATTGGGGTATGTCTATCTGCAACGGCAGGATTTTGAACATGCCGGAGAATACTTCCGCCGCGCCGCCGAGCACGACAGCAAAGATCCGCGCGTACATTATTACAACGCCCTGATGATGAACCGCTCCGGAGGACTTACGAATGGCGACAGCTTGGGGAAGATCAAGAAGGAACTGGAGACCGCCATCGCCCTTGATCCGCATCTGGCCGATGCGTATTCGCTGCTGGGCTACGCCCAGGCCGTTTCCGGCGAGCCCGAAAAAGGCCTGACGACCATGAGGAAAGCGGTGGAACTGGCACCCAGAAACGAGTCGTATCAATTCAATCTGGCCAACATCTACCTGGCGAATCGCAAAGCGGACGAGGCGATCGCACTGTTACGCCGCCTCGCCGGCAGCGAGAATCCCGAGTTGGCAAGGCACGCGATGGAAGGGTTGGCGGAGGCTGAGAAATTCAAAGAGCTGTCAAAGTCACTTGCGCCCCAAGTCCAAATCCGCCGCGCCGCCGCGCCTCATGACGCCGCTATTCCAGAGGGAAGAAATGAGCCTGCCGTCCCCGTGGTAACGCCACAGCCAGGCCCAGTTCGTTTTATCAAAGGCAAACTCGCCGCCGTGGATTGCTCCGCCGCCCCCCAAGCCGTGCTCAGCGTTGTATCCGGCGGGCGCTCTCTGAAGATGCACGTGGGCGACCCCAAGCATTTGGTTCTGATCGGAGCCGACGAGTTCTCCTGTGACTGGAAAAACAAAACCGTGGCAGTCAATTACCGCCAACGCCAGGACGGCGAAGGGGACGTAGTCTCGCTCGAGATGCAATAGAACGGCTTGGTAGAAACGGAACTTTCCGAACGTGCGGGCATCTAACCGGCATGGCAAAAGAGCAAACAGCAGTTTTCGGCGGCGGATGCTTCTGGTGCACGGAAGCCATATTTCAGCGCCTGACCGGCGTCACCCACGTCGAGTCCGGCTACATGGGCGGACGCGCCGACCAGGCAACCTATCGCCAGGTGTCGAACGGCGATACCGGGCATGTGGAAGTCGTACGCGTCACGTTTGATCCCGGCCAGATCGGTTATCGCGATTTGCTCGACGTATTCTTCGCCGTGCACGATCCAACCACGCTGAACCGGCAGGGAAATGACGCGGGCGAACAGTATCGTTCGGTGATTTTCTACCACGACGAGGAACAGCGCAAAATCGCCGAGAACGCGATTGCCGAACTGACCGCGGCCCAGGCATTTTCGGAACCGATCGTGACCGCGGTCGAGCCGGCCGAGGAATTCCACCTGGCCGAAACCTATCATCAAAACTACTACAACGAAAATTCTCGCCAGCCCTATTGCATGTTCGTGATTTCGCCGAAGCTGGCCAAGCTGGAAAAAAAGTTCGCCGAAAAGTTGAGGGCCTGAACCGTCGAACCCGAGCGCATCACCGTTCGGTATCTATTCTTTGTAAGGGATTTCCAGGCTCTCGGTGGCGGGTTCGAACCGTTCTTCCAGCAGCAGCCTGCGCAAGCTGCGCAGGTCGTTGAGCAGCCGGCTGCTTGTCTTCAAGTGCTGCTCTAACTTATTTAACTTAAATTGCACAATTTGAAGAGCTTGGACGCGGCGCTCCGACCTGGCCTTCGCCGCTTCGGCGAGGTCGGCTTCGATTTCGTTCTTGGCTTCGGCAATGGCCTCGCCCAGAAGGCGCACGTAGTCGTGGGCGTTCTCGACGCTGTCAAACGGGGTTTGGAGGGCATCTTTCATGGTCGAGTTCCTCCGTAAACGTGAAGTCATGGCGGAGAGAGAGGGATTCGAACCCCCGATACCCGTTAAGGTATACACGCTTTCGAGGCGCGCGCCTTCAGCCACTCGGCCATCTCTCCGCGACGGGTTGTAACGACTTCAATCAGGATAGCAAATCAGCCCGGACCTTCGCAGGTCAACCCGTCGATTCAACCTGTCGAAGCCTGCACTTCCCCCAGCCGTCGATCCAGATATCGACGCTCGCTCTCATTGGTGACCAGTGTCAGCGCGCGCTGGTAGCTCTTGGCCGCTTCCTCTGAGGATCCGATCCGGCGCAACAAATCGGCCCGGGCCGCGTGCAACAGGTGATAGTTATCGAGATCGCTGTCGGCAGCGAGTCCATCGATGATGGCAAGCCCCGTCCGGGGACCCTCCACCATGGCGACGGCCACCGCCCGGTTCAGCGCTATGACCGGAGACGGTTGCAAGCGCTCAAGAACATCGTAGAGCCGGACGATCTGAGGCCAGTCCGTATCCTCGACCCGCGCCGCCTGACAATGCACCGCCGCGATCGCCGCCTGTAGCGTGTACGGAGCCGGCCCTCCGCGAAGGGCCTCCGCGAGCAGCGGCAGCGCTTCCGCAATCTGCGGATGGTTCCAGAGTGTGCGATCTTGCTCTTCCAGAACCACGATATCGCCGGCCTCATTGCTGCGGGCATCGCGTCGCGCATCGTGCAGCAGCATCAGGGCGAGCAGCCCAGTCACTTCCGCCGGAGGCTGTGGCGCCATCAATGTCCGCACCAGGCGCCCCAGGCGAATGGCTTCCAAACACAGATCCGCCCTAACCAGCGGCGCGCCCCGGGTGGCCGCATAACCTTCGTTGAACACGAGATAGATCACCGTCAGCACGGCATCGAGACGCTCAGCCATGTGCTTCGTCTCGGGCACCACATAGGGAATGCCGGCGTCACGAATCTTGTGTTTCGCCCGCACCAATCTCTGCGCCATGGTGGTCGTGGACACCAGAAACGCCCGCGCAATTTCATCTGTCTCGAGGCCGCACAGCGTGCGCAGGGTCAGCGCCACCTGCGCTTCCGGAGCCAGCGCCGGATGGCAGCAGGTGAAGATGAGCCGAAGCCGGTCGTCGGGAATTTCGCCGCTATCGTAATCCGGCTGCTCCATGCTGCGGACCAATCCGCTGTTGGCGTACGAAACAAGTTTTTCCTCAAACCGCGCCCTGCGCCGAATGCGGTCGATGGCCTTGTGCCGGGCCGTCTGGATAATCCATGCCCGCGGAAACTCTGGGATGCCGGAAGCCCGCCATTGATCGACAGCCGCTGTAAATGCCTCTTGCGCAGACTCTTCTGCGAGGTCGAAATCGCCGACCAGCCCGATCAGCGCGGCCACAATCCGCCCCCAGTCCGAGCGATAAACGGCTTCAACGGCCTCCACCACGTCAGGCGACATTCGGGAATTGTAAATATTTTTTTGTCCAGGTGTCGATTCAGCAGATTCCGGTTCGATATACCGATGAAGGCATCCAAATGAGGTGCTTCAAATTAATCCAGGAGAAACCAGAATGCGATTCATGGTGATCGTTAAGGCCAATAAGGACTCGGAGGCGGGCGTCCTCCCCAGCAAAGAGATCCTTACCGAAATGGGGAAGTTCAACGAAGAGCTGGTGAAGGCCGGCGTGATGCTCGCGGCCGAGGGACTGCAGGCGAGTTCCAAGGGCGCGCGAGTCAAGTTTTCGGGAAAGAACCGGACCGTGATTGACGGGCCCTTCGCCGAAACCAAAGAGCTGATTGCCGGCTTCTGGCTGTGGAAGGTGAAGTCGAAAGAAGAGGCGATCGAGTGGCTCAAGCGCGCTCCCTTCGACGGCGGAACCGAAGTCGAAATTCGTCAGGTGTTTGAGACAGAAGACTTCGGCCCCGCGGCCACACCCGAGTTCAGGGAGCAAGAGGCGCGTTTGCGTACCCGGCTGGCCGGGAAGAAGTAGTGCGGTGTGCCCGAATGTGATTTTTTTCGTATCGTGGTGTCGATCTGGACATTCGCCATTCGACATGCCAATGGAGACACGCAAATGAAATACATGTTGCTGATCTACGCCGACGAGCAGGCTTGGACCGATCCCGAGCGGCAAGAGTGCTACGGCGAATCGACCCAGCTAGCCCACAGGCTCAAGTCCAAGGGGCAGTATCTCGCCGCCAACCCGCTGCAGTCCGTGGCGACGGCGACCAGTGTGCAAGTGCGCAACGGCAAACGCCTGGTGACCGACGGCCCCTTCGCGGAAACGCGCGAGCAACTCGGAGGCTACTTCCTGGTCGAGGCCGGAAACCTCGATGAGGCGATCGAGATTGCCGGACAGATTCCCGGGGCGCGCAAGGGCACCGTCGAAATTCGGCCGGTGGTAGAGATTCCAAACCTGCCGGCGGGTTAGCCGGTACCAGACGTAATCCCAACAAGCTCGCGAAAACAGAAACCAGAGGAGAACGACTATGCAAAAAATCACCCCGTTTTTGTGGTTCGACGGCAAAGCCGAAGAGGCCGCGAATTTCTATGTCTCCGTTTTCAAGAATTCAAAGATTGGAAACGTCACTCGCTGTGGAGAAGGCGGACCCGGCCCGAAAGGGTCGGTCATGTCGGTGACCTTCCATCTCGATGGACAGGACTTTTACGCGCTCAACGGCGGCCCGCTGTTCAGCTTCACGCCGGCGATTTCGTTCTTCGTGAATTGCGAGACGCAGCAGGAAGTGGACGAGCTCTGGGAGAAGCTTTCCGAAGGCGGGAAGAAAGAACGATGTGGCTGGCTGAAGGACCGATATGGACTGTCATGGCAAATCATTCCCTCAGTTCTGGGCAAGCTGCTGGGAGACAAGAATACCGGCAGAGCAAAGAGCGTGATGCAGGCCATGCTGCAAATGGACAAGATCGACATCGAAGGTTTGCAGCAAGCCTACGACCGGGGATAACTCAGCGCCAAACAAGTTTTGTGATCCGTGGTTCGCGGCGGTTATGACGCCAGACCAAAGAAAGATGGAAAGGAGAAGACGTGCCATGAACCTCTACACTCACCTCAACTTCGGCGGAAACTGCGAAGAAGCGTTCCGCTTTTACGAAAAACATCTTGGCGGAAAGATCACGACGATGATGAAGGCAAGCCAGCTCCCGGCCCAATATAATGTGCAGCCCGGCGCCGAGAACGCAGTCGTTCACGCCCGCATGAGCATTGCGGGAGTGGAACTGATCGCAAACGATGTACCGCAGAGTCACTTTCAACCTGTCCGAAGTTCTTACCTGTATCTCGCCGTCGATTCCACGGAAGACGCGGACAGAATCTGGACCGTTCTTGCAGAGGGAGGCAAGATAGGCATGCCGATTGAAGAGACCTTCTTCGCTTCTCGTTTCGGCCAGCTTCGCGACCGGTTCGGAACGCTGTGGACGATCATTCACGAGCGCCCGATGTGACGCAATATGTAACGCCACTATTCGCGGCTGATCCGGACACTTAGTCAATGTTTTGTTAGGACTAGTCACCCCAAACGAATTAGCCCGAATCCGTAAGCGCAGCTCGTGAATCAAATCTGGAACTGAGTTTCAAACAGGGGCCGTGCGCTGTGGGGCGCAACCGCCCGTCAGGGGCTACAACACATTTATCTCTATTTCTTGCCAAGGGGAAGTTATGGCGAAAAGAATGTTCTTGATGCTGAGCGTGATGGCGGTCCTGCTCACGGCTCTGGGTTTCATAAAGTTCAAACAGGTTGAATCGGCAGTCCACGCCGCCGCTTTCCAACCGCCGCCGGAAGCCGTCACCAGCGTAGTGGCGCAACAGGAGCAGTGGCCCGCGACCACCAACATCATCGGCACGGTCGAGGCCGTCCACGGAGTCACGGTCAGCGCCGACCTTCCCGGCATCGTTGAGCGAATCAATTTCGATTCCGGCAAGTACGTGCGGCAAGGGGAAGTCCTCGTCGAACTGGATACGCGGCAGGAGCGCGCCCAACTCGCGGCTCTCGAGGCGCAGCGCGATCTTGCACAAGTGAATTTTCGCCGCACGCAGCAACTGGTCGATCAAGGCGTGATTTCTCGCCAGGAGTTCGACCAGGCCACGGCCCAGCAACGAGCAACCCAAGCCAATGTGGCGGAGACGCGCGCGACGATTGAGCGCAAGACCATCCGAGCTCCTTTTTCGGGGATCCTGGGCATCCGCAAGGTCAACCTCGGACAGTACCTTTCCGCGGGCAGCGCGGTCGTTCCGCTCCAGTCTCTCAACCCGATTTATGTGGACTTCGGCGTGCCCCAGCAGGATGCCGGACAAGTGCGCGTCGGTCGCACCCTGCGCGTGACCTCCGAAGATCTTGCGGGTCGGCTCTGGACGGGTCGCGTCACCGCTCTCGACTCCGTGGTCGACCAGGCGACCAGAAACGTTCAGGTGCAGGCCACCCTCTCGAATCCCGAAGGTACGTTGCAGCCCGGCATGTTCGTGCAGGTGGAAGTGGTGGTGGGCGCCAGTCGTCCGGTGATCACGCTGCCGGCATCCGCCATCAGCTATGCCCCCTACGGCGACTCCGTCTTCATCATCAGCGATCTGAAAGACCCGAAAGGGCACGCCTACCGCGGCGTCCGTCAGCAGTTCGTCAAGGTGCAAGGGTCGCGCGGCGATCAAGTCGCGGTGGTTTCCGGGGTGAAGTCCGGCGACGAAGTTGTGACCTCCGGGGTTTTCAAGTTGCGTAACGGCGCCGCCGTCCAAGTCAACAACAAAGTTCAGCCGGAAAATAATCCCGCTCCCAAGCCCGAGGACAGCTAATGAAGTTTACCGATCTCTTCATCAAGCGACCGGTGCTCTCGATCGTCGTTAGCCTGGTCATCCTGATTGCCGGCCTGCAGTCGATCCGCTCGCTGAGCGTGCGCCAATACCCGCGCAGCGATATCGCCATCATTCAGGTGACAACGACCTATGTAGGCGCCAATGCGGATCTGGTGCGCGGGTTTATTACCACCCCGCTCGAGCGCGTGATTGCCAGCGCCGACGGCATTGACTACATGGAATCGTCGAGCGCCCAGGGCCTCAGCACGATCACCGTGCACCTGAAGCTCAACTACGATACCAACGCGGCCCTCACCCAGATCCAGGCCAAGGTGGCCCAGGTTCGCAATGACTTGCCGCCTGACGCCGAGGTGCCGGTCATCGATCTGGAAACCGCCGACCAGCAATTTGCCGCGATGTACCTCGGCTTCTCATCGGCCGATCTCGATCAGAACCAGATTACCGATTACCTGACCCGCGTCGTACAACCGAAGCTGAGTTCCATCAGCGGAGTGCAGCGCGCCGATATCCTGGGCGACCGGACCTTCGCGATGCGAATTTGGCTAAAGCCCGAAAAGATGGCGGCGCTGGGCATATCACCGGCCGCCGTGCACGACGCCCTAGCCCGCAACAACTACCTCTCAGCAATCGGAAGCACCAAGGGTTCGATGGTTTCCGTGAACCTGGTCGCCAACACCAACCTGACCACGCCGGAAGAATTCCGCCAGCTCGTGGTGAAGAACGAGAACGGCGTAGTGGTAAGGCTGGGAGAAATCGCCGACGTCGTGCTGGGCGCCCAGAACTACGACTCGGAAGTTCGCTTCAACGGTGAGAACGCGACCTTCATGGGAGTCTGGGTGCTTCCAACCGCGAACTCGCTGGAAGTGATCAAGAATGTACGCGCCGCCATCCCCGGCATCCAGGCCCAGTTGCCGGCGGGCATGAAGGTCGGCATCCCCTACGACTCGACCGCATACATCCAGGACGCGATCAATGAAGTGCTCAGGACTCTCAGCGAGACCCTGCTCATCGTCATCATAGTTATTTTCCTCTTCCTGGGCTCGATGCGCTCGGTGCTCATTCCCGTCGTCGCCATCCCGATTTCGCTCATTGGCGCCGTCTTCCTGATGCTGCTGGCCGGATTCACCATCAACCTGCTGACCCTGCTCGCCATCGTGCTCTCGGTTGGCCTGGTGGTCGATGACGCCATAGTCATGGTGGAAAATGTGGAGCGCCATCTTCACCTCGGCAAGCCTCCGGTGCGGGCTGCAATCGATGCTGCCCGCGAGCTGGTCGGTCCGATCATCTCCATGACCATCACACTCGCCGCCGTCTATGCGCCCATCGGCATTCAGGGCGGCTTAACCGGTGCCCTGTTCCGCGAGTTCGCCTTCACCCTCGCCGGAGCCGTCATCGTGTCTGGAATCGTTGCCTTGACCCTTTCCCCGATGATGAGCTCACGGCTGTTGCGCGCCGGCGACACCGAGCGCGGCTTCGCCGGCATGATCAATCGTCACTTCGAGCGCGTACGCCAGCTCTACTCGCGCACTCTCGCCGGAACGCTGCAGTACCGCCCGGTAGTGCTCGTTCTCTGGGCGATTGTCGTTCTGCTGGTGGTGCCGTTCTACATGTTCTCGCAGCGCGAACTGGCGCCCGCCGAAGATCAGGGAGTGGTTTTCGGTGTCATCCAGGCTTCGCCCAACTCGACCATCGATCAGACCAAGCTCTACACCAAGGAAGTGAACGACGTCTATCGCGCCTTCCCCGAGAGTGAAAGTATTTTTCAAATCACATCCCCCACGGGCGGCTTCGGCGGCATGGTAACCAAGCCCTGGAGCCAACGGAAAAAGACGGCGCAGCAACTTCTGCTCGAGTCCACCGGTCCGCTGTCGAAGATCGCCGGCATCCGCGTGATTCCGCTGACCCCGCCTCCTCTACCGGGCGGAGGAGATTTCCCGGTTGATTTCGTGATCGCCTCGCCCGCCGAGCCGCAGCAACTGGTCGCCTTCGCCAAGCAGCTAGTAGGCAAAGCCTTTGCCAGCGGCCTGTTCATCTACGCCGATTCCGACGTGAAGTTCGACCAGCCCCAGGCCGAGGTCGTCTTCGATCGCGACAAGCTTCGCTCCCAAGGGGTCGACCTGAGCCAGGCCGGCCAGGACCTCTCCACTCTGCTCGGCGGAAACTACGTCAACCGCTTCAGCATTCAAGGGCGGAGTTACAAAGTGATTCCGCAGGTCAAGCGCGCCGAGCGTTTGACGGCCGAGCAGCTCTCGCAGATCTACGTGACCGGATCGCAAAACAAGCTGGTACCGCTTTCCACTTTCGCGACCCTGCGCACCACCACCGAGCCCCGCGAGCTGAAGAAATTTCAGCAGCTCAACGCCGTGCGCATCCAGGGCGTGATCCCGCCCGGAGTGCCGCTCGACAAGGCGCTCACTATGCTCGAGGCCGAAGCCAAGACCATCCTGCCCCAGGGTTTCACGGTCGACTACGCGGGGGAATCGCGTCAGCTTCTGGTTGAAGGCAGCAAGTTTCTCGGCACGTTCCTTTTGTCGGGAATCCTGATCTACCTGGTGCTGGCGGCGCAGTTCGAGAGCTTCCGCGACCCGTTCATCATCCTCGCGGGCTCAGTCCCGCTGGCAATTTCTGGAGCGCTGCTGTTCTCCTTCCTGGGGCTGACAACGCTCAACATCTACAGCCAGGTCGGCCTGATCACGCTGGTGGGTCTGATCTCGAAAAACGGCATCCTGATCGTGGAGTTCGCCAACCACCTCCAGGAAACAGGAAAGAACAAGCTGGCAGCGATTATTGAAGCGGCGGACACCCGGCTTCGACCAATCCTGATGACGACCGCTGCCACCGTCATCGGTCACTTCCCACTAGTACTAGCGAAAGGTCCAGGGGCAGGAGCGCGCAACAGCATCGGCATCATGCTGGTAAGCGGCATGATTATTGGAACGATGTTCACCCTGTTTGTGGTGCCATCGATCTATATGCTGGTGGCGCGGACGCACGCGCCCGCTTCAGAAGAGGACGCAGATGCCGACTCGGGTTCGGAAAGCATGATTCCCGAACCAGCAGACGCCGCGGCCTAGCGCATTCATAAGGACGCAACGGCACGACTGAACAGCTTGCGGTGAAAGTCGGTGCGACTACTGTAGCGCCGGCATCTTGCCGGCTGTACCGAGGGCGTCTCGCCCTCGGCGCGGCGGGCGAGACGCCCGCCGGACAGCCGCCGAGACGGCGGCGCTACGGAGTGGCGGCAGCCTTTGAAGTCGTGCCCTTCCTGAGTCGGAGTTCCTCGGCAGCTAGCCGCTTACCCTTTTGCCCGCTCACGCCTTCGACTCGTCAGCTGGCGCTCCAAACGGACCGCACCGGTGGCCGAAACCCTGTCGAAATTTTTCGCGTTCCTCGGGCGTCATTTTCTCCCACCGCTCCATCATGCGCTGCCGCCAGTACCGGTGGTGTCCTGAATGGCCGCGGAATCCGCCGAACAGAATCTTGCAAAGGATCAACAGTCCTACCGCTTGCCAGAAGGTGATCGGATGCCAGCCAAATAGAGCCGGCGTCAACCAGTTCCACAGCCTCAGGACCACATAGCTGAACACGGTAACGAACAGCACGGCAAACGGAACGAACATCAGTCCTCTTTGAATCCAATGCCTTTTCATTTCTTTGTCCTCACGTCTTTCTGTATTCGTCGTAGATGGCCTGCAGTCGCTGGCGCAGGTGCAGGACCGCGTAATGCTTGCGCGAGAGCAGCGTGTTCACGCTGATGCCAGACCGCAAGGCCAGCTCCTTGAAGCTGTACCCCATCAACTCGTGAGCGATAAACACCTCGCGCTGCTCGTCCGGTAACTCGTCCAGGGCGTCGTCCAACTCCTCCGACAGCACACTTCGTGCGTACGCTGCCTCGGGTCCAGCGTCGGGGGAGGGAAGCAGTTCTTCCAGCCAGCGCACCTCGCCATCCTCGGTAAGCGCGTCGGGTTCGCTTCTCAAAGCTTCCCGTCTTTTCCTGCGAAACAGGTCCGTGATCCGATTACGGGCCACCCGGAACATCCACGCCGTAACCTGCTCCACCGGTTTCATCATCCGGTAAACTTCGACCAGTTCGTAGAAGACATCCTGCAGGATGTCTTCGGCGTCGCCCGGATCCGCCACGCGCTTGCGGATGAAATTGCGCAGCCGGGATCTCTCCCGAGAGATCGCGTCCGAGATCTGCTGGTCTTGCTGCGCCATCATCCACTGTTTTCTGAGCGCATGGTCCATCTATTCCTGTAGACGAACGAGCGAGGAAAATATTTTAGTTAGATCGTCACTGAACGTAGCGCCACCCCGCTGTCGGGCGGGCGTCCACACCCGTCGCGCCGAGTGCGAGGCGCCCCTTCGGGATGCCGGCGCTATTCGTTCCCGCGCCGAGGACCAGCGCCTAACGACGGTTCCGAAAAAATTCCTGCAACAGATCGGCCGAACGTCCGGCCAGCACCCCGCCCCGCACTTCCATCCGATGATTCAGACCCGGATGATTTACCACTTGCAAAACCGAATGGACGGCCCCCGTCTTCGGGTCGTCGGCGCCGTACACCAGGCGGCGGATGCGGGCATGAACCGCCGCTCCGGCACACATCGCGCACGGCTCAATGGTGGCAAACAGTTCGCAGTCACCGAGCCGGTGATTCCCGAGAGTTCGTCCCGCCTCGCGTAACGCCACAATTTCCGCGTGCGCGCTAGCATCGCAGTCGCTAAGATTTCGATTCCACCCACGTCCCACCACCCGCCCCTGGCACACCACAATCGCTCCCACCGGCACTTCGCCTGCCTCCAGGGCGCGCTGGGCCGAGCGCAAGGCTTCTTCCATCCACAGTTCGTCCACACCAGGTTCGTTCACACTATGTTCGTTCACACTATGCTCGCTCACCCCAGGTCACCGCTCTTCTGTGATTCATCTCACACCAGACGGTTTGCCGTCAGTGTTATCCTATGCCTGTTATGGGAATGACCGAGATTTTCCGGAAAGTGTTTTTGCTGGACCTGATCGAGGGGCTAGGCGTCACCTTCCGCTATCAGGATCCGAAGGAAATCTACACCGAGCAGTATCCGCTGGAGCGCCCGCAGGTCGCCGAGCGCTATCGCGGCGCGCCCCGCCTGAACGTCAACCCCGATACCGGCGAGACGCTCTGCATTTCCTGTGACCTGTGCGCCCTGGCCTGTCCCGAACACCTGATCGTGGTCACCAGCGAGCGCAATGAAAAGACGCGCCGCAAAGAGCTCACCAATTTTACCTACGACCTCAGCCGCTGCATGTTCTGCGGCCTGTGCGAAGATGCTTGCCCGACCGACGCGCTCGAACTCACCCAGGATTTCGAACTCGCCAGCTTCAACCGCGAGGGCATGATCTGGAACCGCCAGGAACTCGAGCAAGGTCCGCAGCCCACCGTCTACAAGAAGTAGAGGCCCCCTCGTGCGAGGACGGCTGGTGTGAGGAAGTCGAGTGTGGGGACGGGCGTCCTCGTGAGCCTGCCCTGAGCGAAGTCGAAGGGTCCAAGCCGAGCCCAGCTCGAAAGCCCCCAGCGCCCTATCCAGTACGTCCCTGCGGACATGCCCCAATAGCACTTCCCCTCTGTTCTTCCGCGACCGCGCCTCCGTCTTTTGGGTTCAAGCCGGTTCGCACCTCGCCGATAGCAATCTTCATGCGGGGATGTGTGCGGTAACCGCCGTCGCCATCCCGAGCAGTTTGCCGAACCTTTAGCCGGAAGGTTGCGGCGGAGGAGGGCTGCGATTTCGCGTTCCGGATCACTTTGCCTGCCGGTCGCCACCATCAGAGGGGGGGAGCCCGAGCGATGAAACGATCACCTCAGGTCCTTCTGGTGGAGGACAACCCCGCTGACGTCGTGTTGGCGCAAGAGGCGTTGGCGGGGGGCAGGCATCATAGTTGCCTCAGCCATGTGGCGGACGGCGAGGAGGCGATGGCCTTTCTGCGACGTACCGGCCCGTTTGCCAACACGCGTCGTCCGGACCTGGTGATCCTGGATCTGAATCTGCCCAGGAAAGACGGCCGTACGGTGTTGGCCGAGGCCAAATCCGACGCCAGTCTGCGCACCATCCCGGTGGTCGTGTTTAGTACCTCGCGCGCGATGCTCGATATCACCCGCAGCTACGACTTGGGCGCCAACTGCTATGTCAGCAAGCCTGGAAATCTGCAGGATTATTTTTCGGCGGTGCAATCGATTGAAGAGTTCTGGTTTGGCTCCGCCAGCCTGCCCCGAGAGGAATAAAGAGAGGAACCATGATGGCGAACGAACCTACTCACGTTTTGCTGATTGAGGACAATCCCGGAGACGCGGACCTGGTGCGCCTGCGCCTGGTCGAAAGCAAGTCCGACGTCCAGGTGAACTGCGTGCCCCGACTCTCCGATGCTCTCGCCTGTCTCGACGTGGATACACCGGCGCTGGTGCTGCTCGACTTAAACCTGCCCGACAGTCACGGCGCCGAAACCTTTCGCCGCATCCGGCAGAAGGCGCCCAATGTGCCCGTGGTCATCCTTTCCGGTCAGGACGACCCGGCGCTGGCGATGAAAGCCGTCCACCAGGGCGTTCAGGACTACCTGGTCAAAGGCGACGTCACCACCAAACAACTGGAGCGTGCCCTCCGCTACGCCGTGGAACGCCAAGGGCTGCAGCGCTCGCTCGAGATCGCCCGCCAGCAGCAACTGGAATTCAAGAACCAGTTCTTGTCTCACGTTTCGCATGAACTCCGTACCCCGCTGACCTGCATTCACCAGTACGTCACAATCCTTTTAGACGGATTAGCCGGTCCCATTTCGCCGGAGCAGACTGACCACCTGAAAACCGTCCTCAAGAGCGTGAATCAATTGCATGCCATGATTCGCGACCTGCTCGAAGCCACGCGCGCCGATAGTGGCAAGCTGCGCATCGAACCGCGCTGCATCGATATCGGCGAACTGATTCAGCAGGCGGTCGCGATGATGCGGCCCGCCGCCGCCGAAAAAGGCATTGCCATCGAAATCGGGCTCGATCCGATGATCCCGCTCGTCTATGCCGATCCCGACCGCGCTCTCGAAATTCTCATCAACCTGCTCGACAACGGAATCAAGTTCACCCCACCCGGCGGATCGGTTGTCGCCAAAGCCTCCTTGGTCGAAACCGACCCCGCCTCCGTCTATCTCTCGGTCAGCGACACCGGCCGGGGCATTCCGCAGGATGCGCTCCCCCGGGTTTTTGAACGTCTCTACCAGGACCCCAACGCGGTCGACGGTAACCGCGCAGGCCTCGGCCTCGGCCTCTTCATTGCCCGGGAAATCGTCAGTCTCCACGGCGGCAGGATGTGGGTCGCGAGCGAACTGGGAACCGGCAGCACGTTCTCATTCACTTTGCCGCTCTATTCCCTGGCCAAACTTCTGTCTCCCGTGATCGTTCACCAGGGACGTTTGCGCGAGGCTCTGGTGCTGGTGCGCGTTGAACTGACTCCGTTCTCCAACTCGCTGCGCGGAAGCTGGAAAGAAACCTGCGCCCGTTGTCTGGACCTGTTGCGGCGCTGCGTTTACGTGGACAAGGATCTGGTTCTTCCAGCCATGGGAGCCGCCGGTCCCGTCGAAACGTTTTTCGTGGTCGCCTCCACCGATATGGAGAGGGTCGGCATCATGATGGACCGCATTCGCGGCCAGGTGGGCGCCGTGCCTACGTTGCATTCCAGCGGTACCCTGCGTGTGACCGCGGAGCCGGTTCCTGCCCTGCCCCCCGCCGACCCGAGAACCCTCGAACAACAAATCTGGGCGGTTGCCGATTACGTCACTGGAATCATTCAGCAGGATCTTTGGAGTGGACCTGACTTCAACCAAAAGGAGACCCGGCAAAATGCGAACTGAAAATTACAACGAGGCGCCACCATCCGTGAATCGAGCAAAAATCATGGTCGTCGATGACGATCCCGATCTCAGACAAGCCCTGAGTTTGCGTCTGCGCGCCAATAATTACGATATCGTGAATGTGTGCGACGGCTACTCCGCCATTGCCATGGCGCAGAAGGAAAAGCCGCACCTGATCATCCTCGATCTCGGGTTGCCGGCCGGCGACGGATTTGCCGTGCTGAAAAACCTGCAACAGTACCCCGCCCTTTCCATGATCCCGGTCATCGTGCTCACGGCACGCGATCCCGAGGCCAATGAAAAACGTACCCTCCAATCGGGCGCCGTCGCCTTCTTCCAGAAGCCGGCCGACAACCAGGAATTGCTGAGCGTGATCCGCGCCTGCCTGCAGACGGCATCGGGCTGGGGAGGAGGGTTCTCCGCCTAGCGGTCGTGAGCGGCCCCGGTCGCCGAAGGAGAAGGAGAAAGATATGTATGTCGACAGCCGGGAGAGATCAGACCGCCCTCGGGAGTACCACGTCCGCCGCCGGGACCCGCGCTATGTTTCCAGCATCCCGGTTACCCTGCAGCGCTTCTTGCGCTATGGACCGTTTGCAACTCGCGGCATGACCCTCGACGTCAGTATGCGAGGATTGTCGGCCCTGGTGTGCGGCGCACCGCGCTTGGGCGAGACGGTGGTGATCGCGTTGTCATTGCCAGGCGCTCCGCCAGACGCTCCGGTCGAGGTGCTGGCGAGGGTCCGCCACAGCAGCGACGCGCGCACGGGGTTTGAGTTCTACCCTTTGCCTCCCATTGCCCAACGTGGAATTCAGCACTGGATCCAGGAACTGCGCGAGCACGAAGAAAAGTTGTTTCCCTTTCCGTATGCGGGTCTCGCCGAGGTTGGCAGCCACTAGTACCGTGACCGCGTGATTTGTGCGTTTTCACCAGAGAGTAGCGCCGTCCCGGTGGCTGTCCGGCGGGCGTCCTCGCCCGCCGCGCCGAGGGCGAGACGCCCTCGGGACAGCCGGCAAGATGCCGGCGCTACTC
>JAIQFO010000072.1 GCA_020073215.1 Terriglobia bacterium
CCCAACTTCATGATCTTGGCTAGCGCGGCGCGATCCACAGAGCCTCGGACGACCGTTGCCAATCCCTCTGAGGCGCAAAATAGATAGACATTCTCACTGATGAAACCTGCATCGGCGGCAGTGAAAGACTGTGCCTCACTTCCCGATTGTCCCGTCTTGCTGAGATCTGCGACGTAGACGAGGTTTAAAGGTGCAGCAGCGACAAAGGATTGCGTTCCAGTGGCGCCGCGCACATCTTTCGCCAGGATCGGCTCAAGACGGTTTGCGTTGGCATTATATAGAAACAGGCCATCGCCCATAGCGACGTAGATGTCAATTTCTTGCCAGTTCATCGCCGAAGGCGCAGTACGTCCGCCATCCGGACGGTTAATACCGAACCCAGCCCAAAGGAGGTTGGCTAACAGCTGCATGGGCAGCTTCTCGGAGCTAAACTCCCGTCGAGTTTTTCGTTCTTTAAGCACCTGCATGAGTGGACGGCCACCCTCGGTCTGTGCCGTTGGCAGTTGGATCGGTTTTAGATCCTGGGCTTGGATGGCGATGCTGACAACGAGAGTGAGTAGTAAAGCCGATTTGCGCATAAAGATCCTCAGCGAGAGATACTCTCGGGAACAGCTTCACTGCTTAGCTCTTGCGAACAGGCATGCAGTCAATCGACAACCCGGATCTCGCCACTCAAAGGTGCAGAGTGCGGGCCGCGACCGTGGACGAGTGGTCCGCTACTCGGAGAGTGAGCCGAAATCATTCGTTATCAACCGCTCGCTTAATAGGGCATCTGCAGTAAGCGAGGCCAGATCGCCAAAAAGCCTCTCTAAAGTCCCCTCCCTGTCAACCTCGGGCAAACCGAGTTGCCGTTCCACCCGCGCTTCCATTTCGAGCAACTGCGCCTCCGGTGCTTTCCCCACAAGATGCCGGAACAGCAACCTGTGCGCACTTTTGCGCTGCATGACCTCCAGTCCATCAAGCATCTGGCGATGCGGTGTCCCTTCCCAGATTGCAAGGATCATTGCCTCGCGTAGCCAGCGCTCCACGCGATATTCCTGCAGTGTTCCCACCCCGCCGTACACTTCCATTGCCCATTTGGCCGTCTGCACAGCGAACTCTGCGGTCCAGTACTTCGCCAGGTGAGCGACCAACCGGAACAGGTGATAGTTCTCCGAGTACGGCGGCTTCTCCTGCCATACCTTGTCGAGCAGACGCACAGCTTCCCAAGCCAGCCGGGAAGCCGCGCGTAGCCCCTGCAGACGATCCTCGAACTGCCGCCGAAGTAAAGGGTGTTCAATGATCGGTTTACCGAAGGCCGTGCGCTGTTCAGCGAAAGAGTAGGCATCAGCGATGGCCCTTTGTGCGAGCGCGACGCTGCCCACACTGTTGGCCACACGCGAGAGGTTTAGCACTTCGAGTATCAAATAGATTCCATGCTCCGCTCGCCCCAGGAGCCAACCCTCGCTAAGACGAAATTCGATCTCGCCGGTTGGTACTGAGCGAGTGGCGATCTTGTCTTTCAGGCGGCGTATCCGATAATTCAGTTGCCCGTCTTCACCGCGACGCGGTACCAAGTACAGACTCAGCCCGCGCACGTTCTGCGGTGCGCCCTCAGGCCGAGCCGCGACCACTGCCAATTCGGCTCCGGCATTACTCGCGAAGTATTTGTCACCGGTTAGCCGCCACTGATTCCCATCCCGTTGCGCTACGGTCTCCACCGCCGCTCCCAGGTCTGACCCGCCCTTGATCTCCGTCATCCAGGTCGCTCCCTGCCAGACGTTGTCGTCGCGCTGCAACATTCTGGGCAAGAACCGTGCCTTCAACTCTGCCTCTCCATATTTCGAGAGCGGGGAAACCGTGGACAAAGAGACTGTGTAGGGACAGGCCAAGCCCGGGTCATAGAAAGCTGTAGCGTAGAGAAGAAGGTAAGTGGGGATCAGCGAATTCTGCTCAAAAACTCGCCAGAGCATGCCTTCCCGGTATCCGTGTTTCAGCATGCGCCAGTATTCGGGTGGGTAAAGGATTTCATCAACCCGCGCGCCCCACCGATCAAACATGCGTAACCACGGTGTGCCGGCGCGGTCCACCGCGTCTGAGATCCCCTGCCCTTCGCGTTCGAACCACGCCTCGTATTCTCGCAGCCAATTTTGATTTGCACAGATCCCGACCTGCTGCAGAAACTGTACCGGAGAGCACAAGACATCGAAGCTCATAGGCAGAGTTTTCTCACTCCGCCACGAATTTTGCAAGCCTTGTCGAAATGTCCCTCTCAAAGCCGCGGCCGATAGCTGCCCACGCTCACTTCCAGGACAATCAAGATTATGCAAAATTTCATGGTTGGGGATGCCGGTTCTGGTGTGCTCGTATTGCGCGCAGCATACACCCCTAAGCAAACCGCGTAGAACTGGCGGCTATGCCGCATTCGGGGTCGATTGTCGGCCAC
This sequence comes from Terriglobia bacterium, assembly GCA_020073215.1. GTDB lineage: Bacteria > Acidobacteriota > Terriglobia > Terriglobales > Acidobacteriaceae > Acidiflorens. The sequence continues at coordinate 2,426 of JAIQFO010000072.1, forward strand.
TCGGAAGCTATCGGCGCATCAGCCCTACACAATGACATTATTTCCGGACCGCCCGTTTTGGCGATTCGATATTCCAATTTGCCAAATCGGGCCTTTTTGTGCGTGTCGAAATCGGATGATCTGAGCCGTTGCCTCCTTGCACCGGTTCCTCTTTCCCCACGATGTGTGTAACTTTCTTTCATCTGCAGCGTACTGCTTTAAGAGTAGAGACGCGAACAAGGCGCAAGGGCTGCAGCACCGCCGGAGCGAAACCAAGGTGATGGAGGCGCTTGACCTGGAGACCGTACTAGAGCGCGCACGGGCGCACGACACCGAGGCCCTGGGCGAGATCTATCGCCGCTACGCCCGGCGCGTGTTCGGCTTGTGCCGCTACATGCTGGCCTCACGCGAGAGCGCAGAAGATGCCATGAGTGAAGTGTTCCTCAAGCTGCAGCGCTCGATCGGGAGCTATGACGGTTCCGTACCGTTTCCAAATTGGTTATTGCGAGTGGCTAGCCACCAATGCATTGACGCTTTGCGGCGCAGACAGCGTGGACGACAAGTGATAGTTGATGAGGCCGCGGCCATCGAACCGGCCAGTTCCGAGCTTTCGCCACTCACTGCTGCCATCACCACAGAGGAGCGGGCGCAGGTGCGGCACGCCATCACGCGCCTGCCGGAGAACTATCGCGTGCCGCTCGTGCTTCGCTACTACGGCGAGCTGAGCTATGACGAGATCGCGCAGCAGTTGGGTCTCGAGAGGAACAGCGTTGCGGTTCTGATATTTCGCGCCAAACAGGAATTGCGCCGACGACTGGCTCATAGGAGTAAGTGAACATGGAATGCTATTCAGAACAGATTTGCGCCACCTTCGTCGATGGCGAACTCGATCCGGACGAGGCGCGTCGCCTGCAAGCTCACTTGGCCGCGTGCCGCCGCTGCCGCGAACTGATCGAGGCACTACGTGCCGAGAACCTCGTTTTGGCCGAGGCTCTGCACGAGCTTCCGGCAGAAGCACCCAGTTCGGTATTTACCCGTTTTCGCTGGGCGCGATGCGACCTGGCTGCCATGGCCGCGGTGCTGGCGGTGAGTGGGATTGTATACGTTTGGATCGATCAACTGGGAATTCCGCAAACACTGGAATGGTTGAATCCTTTCAGCTCGAGCGGGGGCACAAACCTGATCTTCAGTCTTGCTTACTACTTTGCACACGGAGGTAGAGCCATGTTGGCTGACTACGCTGCTGTCGTAGGATTTTTCTCCTTGTTGTTGCTGTTGGGTGGCAGCGCCCTGCTGCTCAGACGCCGCTGGCGCTTGCCTCAGCCCGGCCTGCGCGTGCTCATGGTTCTGCTCGCACTATCCTTGCCCACCTTTGGCTTGGAGGGGCGTCACGGCGGGGTTGTCACCGTGGCTGCGAACGAGACGGTGGACGACACGCTCCTGGCCACCGGCAACATTGTGCGCGTGGATGGCGTTGTCAACGGAGACCTGCTTGCCGGCGGACGGACGGTAGAAATACGCGGCACAGTGAAGGGCGACCTGCTGACTTGGGCGCAGAGGATCGAGGTCAGCGGAACCGTCGAAGGCCACATTTACGCCTTTGCGCAGTCCCTGGACTTGCGCGGACAACTGGGCCGCAGCATCTACGGCTGGGTCCAATCCTTGCGCGTGGATAACCAGGGCCGTGTGGGGGACGGCATCGTGGCTGGCGCCGGTGACGTTATTCTGGAAGGCCAAGTAGCGCGCAGCGTGGCCATCGCCGCCGGCCATGTCGACGTGAGCGGAAATATTGGCCGCAACCTGTGCATGGCTGGGGGCAACCTCACCCTTGATAGCACGGCCCGGATCGGCGGCAACCTGACCGGTCATGTCCGTCGCCTCAAAGATGTGCACATCGCCGACGGCGCAAGCGTCGTAGGACAGCGCGACATCAAGGTGCATGAAAGGAGAAGCCGATTTGCGCGTCCCAGCTTCTATTTCCGCCAGGCACTCTGGCTCGCTGCCGCCTGGATCGTCGGATGGTTGGCGTTGGCACTATTCCCGGGCTTCTTCCAGTCGACTACCCAGGCGGTGGGGTCAGGTTGGCGCAGCCTTGCGCTTGGAGTTGGGGCTCTAGCGGGCGTGCCGATGGCGATCATCGTCCTAGCCATCACGCTGGTAGGCCTGCCCGTATCGCTTATATTGCTCGCCGTGTATCTGGTCGCGATCTACCTGGCCAAGATTTGGGTCGGAGCTTTCCTTGGGCGACTGGTTCTGAAGTCAGCCGCCACGACGAATCGTGAGTGGCTGCTGGGATTACTGGTGGGTCTCGTGATCCTAACCATCATCGGCTTCATTCCGTATATCGGAGGTCTGATCCGCCTAGTCGTGGTTTGCCTGGGTTTGGGAGCGTTTGCCTGGCAGTTTTACCGGGCTTCACAACCGGCAGCAGTGGCCTGAAAACTTATCCAGGTTCTGGCCTTGGGCTACAACGCCTCGCTCGCACGCTCCCCCAAAGCGGCAATAGATTATGACTCGATTGTCGGCTGACCGGAAGCTATCCAGAAACGGGCTTCGAGGAAGTTGAGTGGATTAGGAACGAGTCGGTTTGTAGAACGGGACCTCTGTGATTAAGACCTCCATCACAGGATTAATCACGGGTTGCGTGGCGTGGGAGGAGCGAGATTTCGCAGGTCTTCGGATCGCAGAATCACCCACGGTAGTCACCCACGATCCATCTGTCTTGCCCGTGTTTTCCAGTGTTTGGCAGTCCCACAGCAACCTTTGAAGTTGTTGGAAACACTAGAAACATGAGTTCTGAAAAGCCTGATGTTGCCAGTTCAAGCGGGTTCCTCATCAACTTCATTCACCGAAACTTAGCGAAATGTGACCGACAGAATCAGACGAAATCACCCACGGCGATCACCCACGACTCCATGATGTGGCCGACCGTTTACCCGCGAGGGGGTAGAAACTAGGAGGGCGTTTCTGAAGACCGATATGGCGAGACTTCCCTCCTCATCAGGACGAATGGCAATAGCGAAGTGAGCCCCGCGACCCTCGACCGCCTCGGCAACCGCTCGATCAATCCAGGCGCGTGCACCGAGCTCCGTTAAGGGGTGCGGAACAGATATAGTGGTATCAGCAATCGCACGTTCACTGGCAACCGCCACAAATCGACTGAGGTGCTGTTCGGCGAGAGGTGTCAGAACGAGTCGCGAAGTTCTCAGTACCGGAAACATAAGTAGTTAGTCAATGCCGTTCTGGGCTTTTCCAGACGCATTGGAAAAACCGCATCCCGATAAATTGCGTCTTCAATTCTCACCTGCGATCCAAGCAGCATCCTGGAGTCGGTCGTACTAATCACGCTGGAGCACCCCGAACAATTTACCTTAGTCCAGGCCACGAGAGTAGCGTTTGTCAGGCCGATTTTTTCACCTGTGGAGCGAACTCGATGATCTTTCCGCGTTGTTCAGGCGAAACCCATTTCACGCTTTTTCGGAACTTGTTTGGTATGTAGAATTCGATTACTTTTGCCACAGTCCGCCCTGCTTTTTCTTCTTAGATTCCGGCACGCCGTTTACGGGGTTGCTGCCAGCTTTTGATTCGTATGGCCCTGCCATTCCCACCCGCACTGACAGCGCACGAAATCGCTTAATCTCAGCTTTTTCATTAGAGCCTTACAAATAGCGCATGACCTCATCCACATCGCTGTTCTCCAAAGCAGCGGCTCTCCAACGAAAACCGCTTTCGGTCCTATGAAATGTTGGAGTAGCGCAAGTCGAGCCGGGATGCGGCGCAGTTGTCTCGAAATTGTTAATTGATTGTTTGCCACCTTAGCGTCGGACCTTAAAGACCAGCCCCGCGGTCCCGGATTTCACTGTCGTTCATCGGTGCTTAATCCGACCATTCCGGGCGGAGCGTCGAGTATCATCCAAGTCGGACAGTTCAATTTGCCGTCCCTACGGCGATCATCGATGGCAATCGAGCGTCCCTGCTACAGGGAGCACAGCCCTGCTGTTAGCGAGGTCGTGCTCCCTCTACCTTGACCCGCCACGTGGTGCTGCGAGCTAGTTGCAGGGTTTGATTACTTCTTCTTCGACTCCTCTGGCCGGAGGTCGACTCCGGTCACCCGCCTAACCTCCGTTATCGAGTCGAACGGGAAGTTCAGTTTTTCGTGAGCCCGCCGAATCGCCTCGGCATCGGGCCCCTTCGTGAAGCAGTAGGCCTTGCCCTGGGCGACGTTGACGTGGGCCCCTAGATCGGCCCCGCCGACTTCTTCACAAGCCTTTTCGAAACCAGAGTAGATCTCGATGCACTTTGGGAATAGAAGTTCAGTGTGCAGAAGGGTTGCGGCAGTACTTAGCTCGACAGAAATATTTTAGCACTCCGAACCCCAACTCCGGGCTACGACTCAATCGCGCTTGAGACGCAAATGTTGCTCAAGTGATTGTGATCACAAGGTTCGCTGAAGAGGTTGGTTGCCTTAGCTAAAGTCCTAGATCACGTTCGTTAGCATCCCCGGTCAGAGCTACAACGCCGAGAAGGTATTGGACCCAAAAGATTAATCGATACCATCGTCTAATAGACTCCCTTCACGGTTTCTGGCCTAATCAACGCTGGTCGTCAGATCCCCACTCCGTCTCGACGTTTCCGGGAGCGACGCGATGAAGATCAATTTGAGCATGGTACCCAATCGTTATCTGGTAGGCGGCGGACTGTTCCTCTTGCTCATATTTTGGGACTGATCATTGGAGCCGTTCATCCGTACAAACATGCGTTGGGATCGCAAACAGTCGCTCTGCCGGATGTCCAGGTGCTGCAGGTTCAGCAGGAAGATGTGCCGATTTATGGGGAATGGATCGGAACCCTCGATGGGCTAGTCAATGCTGACGTCAGGGCACAGGTTACGGGATACCTGCTGAAGCAGGGATATCAAGAGGGCAGGTTCGTCAAGCAAGGCCAGCTCTTGTTTCAGATTGATCCGCGTCCTTTTCAGGCAGCGCTCGACCAGGCCCAAGGGCAGTTGGCTCAGGCCAAAGCAATGCTGGCCAACGCACAGGCGGTACAACGCCGCACAGAACTCGACGTGGAGCGTTATGCACCGCTCGCGAAGGAGCAGGCAGCCAGCCAGCAAGATCTCGACAACGCCGTGCAAAACAATCTCGCCGCCTTGGCAACGATCGAAACGGCCAAAGCGCAAATCAAGACCTACGAGGCGTCCGTCGAAACAGCAAAGATCAATCTCGGATTCACTCGTTTGGTTGCGCCGATCGATGGCGTTGCCGGCCAGGCACAGCTCCAAGTGGGCGCTTTAGTTAGTCCAGGCAGTGGTGTGGTCACGTCCGTTTCTACCCTGGATCCGATAAAAGCGTACTTCACCGTCAGTGAGCCTCAATATCTTGAATGGCGCAAACGCTTTCCGACGGAGATCAGTCGGTGGGAGGCCGATAAGAAATTGCACCTTCAGCTCATTCTGGCAGATGGTTCAACCTACCCACGCGAGGGGACTTTCTATTTCTCGGACCGACAGATAAATGAGACCACGGGCGCCATTCGGCTCGCCGGGCTTTTTCCCAATCCCAACAATATTCTGAAACCCGGCGGTTACGCCAAAGTTCGTGCAGTAATCCGGACAGAAGAGCGAGCCCTGCTGGTTCCTCAGCGTGCCGTTTCTGAACTCCAGGGTGGTTATCAAGTGGCAGTCCTCGATGCGGACAACAAGGTGACCATCCGGCCGGTGACGGTAGGACCCCAAATCGATCGGCGTTGGGTGATCGCAAGTGGACTCAATCCGGGTGATCGGGTGGTTGCCGAAGGAGTTCAAAAAGTCCGCACCGGCGTCCGCGTCAATCCGAAGCCATTCACTACGGAAGCGATGAGCAGGTGATGTCATGTCAACGTTTTTCATCAATCGGCCTATCGTCGCGATCGTGATCTCGATTGTCCTGGTGCTGGTCGGTTCACTTACCGTTCTCAATTTGCCTGTCGCACAATTTCCGAACATCGCTCCGCCGGAAATCCAAATTTTGGCTACGTACGTTGGAGCTGACGCTCAGGCATTGGAACAGGCCGTTGCCACTCCGCTCGAGCAACAGATGAACGGTGTAGACAACATGAATTACATGTACTCCCTGAATGCGACAGGAAGGTCCACCACAAGTTTGATCGTCAACTTTGACCAGAAGACCGATCCAAATACTGATTTCATCTTGGCGCAGTCGCGAGAAACGCAGGCTGCTTCTCAGCTTCCTGCCGAAGTGACCAACTATGGAATCACCGTTCGAAAATCTGTGACCGCTCCTCTGATGCTGATTGCGGTCTGTTCGCCACGTGGAACCTATGACGCCACTTTTCTGGCGAACTACGCCTACATCATGTACGCAACAAAAACTACTCTGAGGAGGACACCATGACCCAAGCAGTCTCTACACAGCAAGGCAGCAAGCAGACAGCTGACAAGAATGCGATTCGTCCGTTTCAGAAAGTAAATATTCCAGAGGCGGAACTCACCGAATTGCGCAGGCGCATCAACAACACACGGTGGCCGGAACGAGAAACGGTCACAGATGCAACCCAAGGCGTGCAGCTCGCGACGACTCAAGCACTCGCTCGCTATTGGGCGACAGAGTACGACTGGCGCAAGATCGAGGCAAAACTCAACGCCCTGCCGCAATTCATCACCGAGATCGACGGACTGGACATTCATTTCATTCACGTCCGTTCCAAACACGAAAATGCGTTGCCGCTGATCGTTACCCACGGGTGGCCCGGTTCGATCACCGAACGGATGAAGATCATCGATCCGCTGACCAATCCCACCGCACACGGCGGAAATGCATCCGACGCGTTCCATATCGTGGTTCCGTCGATGCCGGGGGTATGGGTTTTCAGGCAAGCCGACGACGACCGGCTGGGGGCCTGAACGGATCGCGAGTGCCTGGGTCGTGTTGATGAAGCGACTCGGCTACTCAAAATTTGTGGCACAGGGCGGGGATTGGGGCGCGGTCATCACCGATCTGATGGGCGTGCAGGCGCCGCCCGAACTTCTCGGTATTCACACCAACATGCCCGGCGCGGTTCCTGCGGATATTTATCGAGCGGTTTTGTCCGGCGCGCCGATGCCGTCCGGTCTCTCAGACGACGAAAAGGCTGCCTTCGAGAGGCTCCAATTCATGTACAGCAAAGGCGTTGCCTACGGCTACCAGATGGGGTTGCGACCGCAGACGTTGTATGGAATCGCGGATTCCCCCGTCGGCCTGGCCGCCTATTTTCTGGACCACGATGCGTGGAGTTATGCGCTGATCGCGCGCGTCTTTGACGGGCAGACCGAAGGTCTCTCACGAGACGATGTCCTCGATAACATTACGATCACATGGCTGACGAACACGGCGTGACCTGCCCCCCATTTTTAGTCCACGGATAATGAGACTTTCTCCGGGTTTGGGCTCTCTAACACATCTGTCGTAACTACCCCCTGGCAGTCGTCGAGGCTGTGGGAAAGTGGGAAACGCGGAGCGTTTTCCAAGCGGGCCCCGCCCGCGTCTTTTCCACAGCCCGTCGCCCTCAGTCTGCGCCCTTCCCTCCCCGACCTCCGCCGAGGGTCGCCCCTCCTTGTTCGGTTGGTTCATCGGTATTACGGCACAGTCCGACTTCTCCTGCACGTTCACGCCCGCCTTTTGGTTTATGGCCTTCGCGGACCGGTCTTGATCAGTTGACCAAGACGTACAGGAGATCTCCCGGTTCTCGCGCATGTTGTTTCTCAGCGTGCCAGGTTCTCAGACTACGCAGGACCGAACAACCACTCGCGATAACGTGGTTGCTGTGTTGCCTTCCTCCCTACCGGAACGGAGTCGGCATCCTGATCCATCGGCTTTTCGAAGCTCAATAGCTCGGCCCACCGATACCTTTGTCTACGCTTCAAGCGACACCTCGCGATGTCGCCCGCAAGGCTCAAGGCCAGGATGGATTCGCTGCTTTCCTTTCCTGTAGGGCTCTTGCATCCCCTACAACATGCCGGTTTATCCCGGCGCTCGTCGCGGTAGGGACGACCATCGCTGATCGCCCCCCGCACAGATCCGTACGTGCGCGTTTACGCATACGGCTCTTACCGAGGATGAATGGCGTCGAAGCGCTTGTCTGGGTAGGGATGCAGAACGCGTGGGTGCGGAATCCACCGGTTGAGCAGTGGGTTGAGACGGTCCCAGCCCACCTGCGCGCGTTGACTGCGACGGACGAGAACGCTCCGCCACAATCGGCATATGCGACGCCTGAAGACGCGCAACTGACCAGTGTTTCCGGGCACAGCATGGTATTGGTAGTAGCCCTGCACGACCTTCCGGAGCCATGTGCCGACCTCACTCGTACGATGATGTTTCCGGTGTTGAAGCTCTGCCTTTATGACGTTGAGCTTCGCAACCATCCGCTTCTTCGCGGTGATGCGCCAGACATTAAAAGCTCCGCTGCTCGTGAGATTTCCGCAAAAGTGCGTGAATCCCAGAAACGTGAAGGTCTCGGGTTTTCCCTCGCCACGTTGCTTCCGGTTTCGGACGGCGAACCGCCCGAACTCGATCAGACGCGTCTTCTCCGGATGTAATTCCAGACCGAACTTTGCCAGCCGCTCCTGAAACTCACTCTGGAAGCGCTCGGCGTCAGCTCGGTGTTGAAAGCCCAAAACAAGATCGTCGGCGTAGCGCACGACAATTACATTGCCGCGTGCGACTTTCTTGCGCCAGACCTCAACCCACAGGTCGAACACATAGTGCAGGTACACGTTGGCGAGCAGTGGTGAAACCACTGCTCCCTGGGGAGTACCCACCTTCGTTGCCGACCACTGGCCATCTTCCGATACTCCGGCCTTTAACCATTTCTGGATCAGGCGAAGCATGCGGCGATCGGCCACCCGATGCTTGATGAACTTCATCGTCCACTCGTGACTCATGTTGTCGAAGAAGCCACGAATATCCGCATCGAGTACCCAGTTCACTCGTTTTCGCTGGATGCCCACGGTCAGGGCGTCTAGCGCCTGATGCGGGCTGCGACCGGGCCGGAAACCGTAAGAGAAGCCTTGGAAGTCGGCCTCATAAATCTGGTTGAGGACCGTCACCACAGCCTGTTGGACGATCTTGTCCTCCAGTGCTGCGATGCCCAAAGGGCGTTGCCGCCCGTCGGCCTTCGGTATGTAGACTCGTCTCGACGGTCGTGCTCGATACGCTCCACGATGCACTCGCCTGTGCAGATCGTTGATTCGATCTCCCAGTCCAGTTTCATACTCTTGCCACGTCATCCCATCGATTCCCGGCGAGGCTTGACGCTTCAGTGCGTAAAAGCTCTCACGAAGAAGTGCGACGTTGAGGTGGTGGAGTAAAGCGGTGAACCGTTCCTGCTTCCTTACTGATGCTGCTCGTCGCACACCGTCCAACCCTTGGGACATACGGGTTCCGCTCTGTGTCGGAGGCATGTGTGATTGAACGATGTTTTCCTTAGTCTGTGCCCTTCCCTTCCCGGCCTCCACACAAGCTTGCGCTTCTTTGTTCGGCCGGTTCACAGGTATTACGGCACAGTCCGACTTCTCCTGTACGTTCATGTCCGCCGTTCGGTTTATGGCCTTTGCGGACCGGTCTTGTTTTTTCGAGCAAGACGTGCAGGAGATCTCCCGGTTCTCGTGCATGTTGTTTCTCAGCGTGCGCGGGTTCTTAGACTACGCAGGACCGACAGCCACTCGCGCTGACGTGGCTGCCGTGTTGCCTTCCTCCATCTCGGAAAGGAGTCGGCATCCTGATCCATCGGCTTTTCGAAGCTCAATAGCCCCGCCCACTGGTACCTCTGGTCTACGCTTCAGGGGACAACTCACGCTGCCTCCTGCAAGACTCGAGGCCAGGATGGAGTCGCTGTTCTCCTTTCCTGTAGGGCTCTTGCATCCCCTACAACATGCCGGTTTATCCCGGCGCACTCCGGTTTGCCGACCATCCACCCAAACCTCCTTTGTGGTTCCGTATCTGGCGGAACTAATGGCGATCAGCAAAGAGCTGGGCGAAGTGCTGACACAATGAGCCGCCGCGAAGACGGATGGCGGTGGTCTTGGCGATTAATGCGCAGCTGGTGCGCGCATCAGAAAGGAAATGTCATCCACCTTATAGAGCACTTTTCCGGGCGAATCGGGCGACGGCTGGACTTTGCCTGCACGCACCGCATCGAACGCGGCGACTAGTCGTAGAAGTAGCGTGGGTGATGCGAAGGGAATATTGTGAGCGCCCATGACCACCTTAACCTGAGGCGCGAGCGCGGCCAAGCGACGAATGGAAGCGGCGTAGGCATCGAAATCGGTTTCGGGCCTGAAGAGCCAGATGGGCGCAGGGTAGTAGGTGTCACCGGTAAAAAGCAGACCGTTGGCGCGATCGAGCAAAGAAATAGCGTCAGGCGTGTGGCCGGGTGTTGCGATTACTTCCAGAGTGCGACCGCCCAGATCGAAGCGGTCGCCGTTATGAGTGTAGGAGGTGATCTTCCAGGGCCGGGTTGCGTAGGCTTTCGAGTCAAATCCCTTCGGCAGCACGCCACAAATCTGGTCGGGCGTGATTTCTGCCTGCGCGTCCAGCCGAGAACCCCGCGCATTCTGCCGCGTAAAATCTGTGTCCATCCCGTAGATCGTGGAGAATTCCCAGTTGTCGCCGACATGATCGTTGTGAGTGTGCGAGTTCAACAGGACGACCGGTAGCTTGGTCAGCTGGGCGATGACTTTCTTGAGGTCGCTGATTCCCATGCCGGTGTCGAAGAGCAAAGCCCGCTTCTCGCCGACGATCAGGTAGCTGATGGTCTCCTCAGCCTGGTGCGGTTCGTAGATGGCGAACACGCCCTGGGTAGGCTTATAGACTTCGAACCATGGGTCGCTGATCGAAACGCGCTCGACAGTTTTGTATTCCGGGCGCGGCAACGCGCGGCACCAGTCCGGGATTGGAGCCTGAGCGAGCAGACCTGGCGACTGCAATATACAGAGCATAAGAATGACGGCATTTCTATGCATGGACGATCTCCGGCCTAACGACCAGATTGATGCGGCGCTTGGAAGGGAAAGCAATCGCAACAGACAAAAGCGCGACAGGGACCTGACAACTCAAATAGGCCCACCGTAGTTTGCATTGCACACTCCCCCCCAAAACAGGGAGTATAGCCCTAATTTGTGTGCCAGTTTGGTTCTGGTAACCCTATAACGGGCAAACCTTACCTTACCGATTAGGGAAGGTTTGCCGACGAACCGGGAATTGGCTGAGCCTGGAAGCACAGGTCAACACTACCAGGGCGTTTATCGTTATTCATCCTCTCGATTTGCGGAATTGTGAACACACGGTTGGAGAGCCAGACCTTCGAGGCTGGGCAGCATAAGCCCCTCCTCTCCGGCTCTTAAACTCGTGGGCGGGGGCGAGTCATTGCTGGGTGGTCCCTTTCACTATGAGCGCGAATGGGAGTTCTTCGCCTGGCGCGAGCTTCAAAGAATCCGAGAAAATCCAGCGGTCCTGATCATCTTTATTTACGGTTCCGGGTACGGGCTTGTCTGCAGGAGGCAAGCTGAGGGGACTGGGGTGTTTTGTGCCCGCCGTCTTTGCACTCATGTTCACCAGTTCTTGAAACTTGAATGCGGCGTTAGCGTCGGGGTCTGATTGCGCAGGAATGAGTAGCACGAAGTCCCGATTGGGAGCGACTCCGAGATGATTGCCGTCATCGGGAAGAAGTTCGTAGCGCATCGTGTAGAAGCCGGCAGGAATTGGATGCCCTCGAAAATCGGCTGCCGCCCGGGGAAAGTGTATTACCCCCAGCAACGTAGACTCAGCGAACTGTGGGTAGGCCAGCTCCGTGCTTTTGTTGGCTTGCGCCGGAACACTTTTTCGAAGCCAGAGCTCGCAGGAAGGTTTGGGATCATCAAGCGTGAGCCGATAACCTTTTGGTTCCAGACTCTGCCGCACCTGCTCGGAAACGGCGCTCTCGGTCAATGGGCCGACGCTCTCCACTTTGCCGTTCTGCGCGGAGCACAGCAAGGAGAGCGTCATCAGCACAGCAGTCGTAGCCAGCGACGCTTTACGATTTTGCAATTTACTTCCTATTTGCTATCGAGCGAATGTGCCCACGAATGCGCTGCGCTTGCCGTGAAAGTCCCACGACACACCCAGGCCGGGACCGGAAAAAGAATCGGTCAAGGCCACAGCCGGCATGGAGTGCGCAGTATCAGTCAAGGGCGGATAGAAGGTCACTTCATTGCCGCAAAGATGGTCCTTGTCGCCGATGCCTCGCGTTTGAATCGTAGCGAACCTGCCGGCCCGCAGCATGGCGGTTCCATGGTGCTCGGCGTTCACTACCAGTTCCATTTGGGTGGGAATCACTTGCGCCACGTTCTTCAAGAGCTCTCCACCCATGTGCTGGGCAAAATGCACTAGCGCCGCCCGTTGCTGTGCGGAGGCTTGATTGTCCACCAGCAGCACCGCCTTGGCGGGATACGGGCTCTCATAGGGATCGCCTAGCGTTCCATTTGCCCGAACGGCTGCAGCCACCGTCAATCCTTCAAGCGAAACACCGTCCCAGCTTCCACTGCGAACATGCCATGCCAGAATGGCTTCATTGCCGACCAGGTTTACCTCGCCATTGGCAAAACATTGGCCAGTGTAAACATCGGCGCTCCGCGTCTCCAGGTAATCGCCGCGAATCTCTTGCGCCGCCATGGAGATCGAACACAACCCCACGAGGCAACCAACCATTAACAAATTTGCGAATCGCATAATGACCCTTAAAACGTGCCTGAACTGGCTAAATGCCGAGGCCTAAATGCCGAGTGCTCCTATCTCTGATGCTCACCCCCAAGAAGAGGACGCGCAAAATCTCGGTCTGATTCTACCCGCATTTCCCGGTGCCATGACAGGAGCGGTTCTTTGAGTTGCAACTGCCTGGCTCTGCCAGTTCGCCATCGGGACCAATGCAGGTCTGTGTGTGCAAGCACCAGAACAGGCCCTCATTGCAAGCCGGCACCGTGGGATCGGGTTCGGCAAGGATGAATTGGCCCTTCCAGCGCAACGCTGAACAGAGGTTCGGATTATTGGTGTTGAAGCGTTCCGATTCTTTGATCAAGCGGCACCTCCCCCGGCTTTCAAGATGGCTCGAACAACGGCAACTTTGGCAAGCTTCACTTTGTATGCGTTGTGACTGAGTGGAGAGGCTTTCGCAAGCGCAGCGTCGGCCGCTTTTTGCGCAATCTCCTTACTTACCGGTTTGCCGGCTATTGCCTGCTGTGCTTCTGTAGAGGGCCACGGCACGGGGGCGACATGTCCCAGAACAATCCTGGAGGATTGCACGTTCGAGCCCTGCAGTTTGAGCGTCACTGCGGCGACAGCGAGCGGCCAATCAAAAGCTTCCCTCTGCCGGATTTCGTAATGGGCGGCCTTCAAATCCGACGCGGGAGGGATTACGAGTTCGGTCACGATCTCGTTCGGCCGCAAATCGTGTTCGCGCTCGTTCTCGGTCTTGGGAATCGCGAAGAATTTTTCCAGCGGAAGCTCACGTTTTCCCTTCGGTCCCTCCAGGTGGATCTTGGCGCCATAGGCAATCAGGATCGGCACCACCGTCGAAGGGCTGACAAACTTGGCGGGGCCCTGGTTGCCTAGAATTGCGTGATAGCGGTTCTCGCCGATTGCCACCAACTCTTTTCCGCTCTCGTCTTTGGGCAAGAGACCCAATCCATTGCGGAAATACCAGCAACGCGGACGTTGGCAGAGGTTCCCGCCAATGGTGGCCATATTGCGAATCTGTGGGCTGGCAGCTTCGACCAATGCTTCTGACAAAGCAGGATAGTTCTTCTTCACGTTCTCATCGTCGGCCAGTTCGCCGAGGTTGGTGAGCGCGCCGATGTGCAAGCCTTGCGCACTGGAAGAAATTCCCCGGAGATCCGCGACGTCTTTAATATTGACGAGCCGTTTGGGTGCGACTACATCGTCCTTCATTAGCGCCAGCAGATCGGTTCCGCCGGCGAGGATCGCAGTATTTCCCCAGGTCGCACCAAGCAAGCTGATCGCCTGGCTCTTGCTGGTTGGACTTACATATTCAAAAGGCCGCATCATGCAAGTCCTTTCTGCTCGAGCGCCGTGAGAACACGGTCAGGCGTGAGCGGAAGGAATGGAACTCTTACTCCGATGGCATTGGCGACAGCGTTAGAGATCGCGGCCCCGGGCGAAATGACCGGGGGCTCGCCCAGCCCAATTACGCCGCGTTCGTCATATCCCTTGCCGGTCATCATGTGCACCACCAATTCAGGGATGTCGCTTAAACCGGCCAGGCGATAGAACTCCATGTCGGCATTCAACATGCGCCCAGTAGTCGGATCCATGACTTTTTCTTCGAAAAGCGAGTAGCTGATGCCCATGATCAAGGCACCATAACACTGTGACTCAGCTGTTTTGAGGTCGATGATCAAGCCGCAATCCTGCACCGCGACCATTTTCTTAACCTTGACGATGCCAGTGTCGGAGTCGACTTCCACTTCCGCCATCTGCACGCCGCCCACGCCGCTGTTGGTGAGGTCAGGCGGCTTGGTACGGTCGGGATTCTTGCCTCGCACTGTGACCGGCATCGCGCCGAGTTTGGAACAAGCCTCCTTCCAACTCAGCGCCCGGCTGGAATCTCCCTTCACGCTCACCTGGCCGTTTTTGCATTCCAACTGATCGGGCTGAGCGTTCAATGCAGGCGCAACCTTGGCAAAGAGCGCGTCGCGAGCGTCCACAGCCGCGCGACGAGTCGACGAACTCACGCCCCCAATCGTTGTAGAGCCGCCCGATCCTCCAGAGGGCGGGTAATTCGTGTCGCCGATCAAAAGCTGGATCGCCTCCATCGGGATTCCAAGAGTGTCTGCCGCGACGACGAGAATGCAGGTGCGCGTCCCAGTGCCTAGATCCTGCGTGCCCATCTTGAGTTCGACAGAGCCATCAGGATGGATGGTCAGATCGCAATCACTGGCGTGGCCGCGGCCTCCCCAAGTATGAAATGACAAGCCAACGCCACGCCCAACGCCATCCGCCTTCTGGGGGCGGGGGTGCCATTTCTCTTTCCAACCCATCAGTTCTGTGGCGATAGCCAACTCTTCCCGATATGTGTTCTCACGAGCTTTGGTGAGATTCAGGTTCTTGCCAAAGAACTCCACCGGATCCATGTTCAACTTGGCGGCGAGGTCATCGAGCGCACACATGGTGAGCACGGCCGCTTGTGGGTGGTTGGGAGCGCGCCAAGCTCGCGCTGGGCCGATGTTATTGCGGATCGCGGTATGTTCCAGGCGCGAATTGGGAACGCTAAAGACGTAAGGGATCGGTGGCATTCCGCCGCCACCAGGACCGCCGGTTCCCCAGGAGTTGGATTGCCAGGCGGTCACCGTGCCGTCCTTCTTGGCGGCCACCTTGACGCGAGCGTAGGCGGAAGGCCGGGCCCCGGCGACCTTCAGCTCCGCGTCGCGCTCCAGCATGTAGCGAACTGGCTTACCATCCGCTTTCTTGGAAATTTCGGCGGTGAAGATTCCCCAGCGATCGGGAGAAAACTTGCTGCCGAACCCCCCGCCGATATGGTCCTGATGAACGCGGATATTTGTTGCGGGAACTTTCAAGGGCTGGGCCATCTGCCCCGCGATGCCGGAAACGTTCTGTGTGGAGATGTGCGTGAACACATGATCCTGATCGGTCCACTCCGAAATCGAGCCGTGGCTTTCGAGGCAACAATGCGTAATGACCGGAATGCCGTACAATCCCTCGGATACAACCTCAGCTTCCGAGAACGATTTGTCCGGATCCCCCGTCGTTTGTGTAGCCGATTTCTGGTAATTCGATGGCGGCCTCTTTCCGGCCTCGGGATGTTCGGTGGCACTGCGCAGTGCCGCCAATACTTCGTCCGGGGCGCCATCGTCTTTCAATTCCTTGAGTACATCTTCGCTGGGCTTTTGCGTGACGCCATACCGCTGAATCTGGCTGACCATTTCCCGCGTGGGCACTTGATTGTCGAGCATGTCGCCGATATCGTCCATGCTGAGCGGGCCCTGTTCCTGAGCGCTGCCTGCGGGCGGTTCGGCATCTTTGACCAGGTGCGGCAGTTGTTGATATTTCACCGTGATGGCGCGGATTGCATCTTCGGCGACGCTCTCGTCAACCGCGGCGACGGCCACAATCTCGTCTCCAGCCCAGTGAATGTTGGAGCCAGGCCCCTGCACGATTTGCACCGCTCTGACCCCGGGCATTTTTTCCGCGGCACTGGTATCAATGCTCACAACCTTGGCATGCGCGTAAGGACAACGCAGCACCTTGCCATAAAGCATCCCGGGACGATGCACATCGTACGTATATTTCGCTTCTCCGGAGACCTTGACGGGGGAATCCACACGCGTCGTTCGTTTGCCGATTAAGGTGCGGTGTTCAGCATCAGGCCATGCGTAATCTGGCATAAGTCAGGCTCCCTTCTGCGCAACCTGCGCGATGGCTTGGCGGATGCCCGCATACGTTCCGCAGCGACAAAGATTGCCGCTGAGTCCGCGGCGAATGTCCTCGGGCGTGGGATGCGGATGCGCATCCAGAACCGCTTTGCAGGAGACGACGAATCCGGGCGTGCAGAAGCCGCATTGGGAAGCGTCATTGTCAACAAATGCCTGCTGGATCGGATGCAATTTCCCACCTGCCACCAGAGATTCAACGGTAGTAATCGGCTTGTGCTGCCCCTCAATGGCAAGCACGGAACAGGCATAAACTGGTTTTTTGTCCATCAGCACCGTGCAGGCGCCGCACTCGGCGCGATCGCAGACCCGCTTTGCGCCGGTCAGTTCGAATTGATCACGCAGTGCATCAAGCAGCGTGACCCGGGGCTCCAGTTCCGCCTTGTAGCTCTTGCCATTAATGGAGAACTCCATCGGAACTTTGCCCGGGCCATGCACGGGAACTTCTTGCCCCGAGGCCATGACCATCTTGGGCCGGGTCACCAGCGGAACAGCTACAGAGATACCGGAGATTTTGAGGAAATCGCGTCGCGAGACGCCGGAGTGATCTGAATTATCTTTTTCTTTGGGAGTGTCACCAACTTGGGTCTTTCGCGGATCGTCGTCACGCATTTCGTAACCTCCACGGAGATAGGAGATTGAGGTTGTGCCAAACTAAGGCAAGTGATCCACACCGTTAGTGGATAGTATAGCGAAGCCGACGTTGATTGGGGCTAGCATCCCACAGATGCCTTAGCTACCGACCATCTACTCCCGAAACGCCGGTGGGCGGAGCACAGTTCCGTAGGGCAGTGGCCGATGCTTTTTCTGATGTGGACCGACCTGCCGCGCGGATCGTCGGCGACCGAA
The DNA here is from genome assembly GCA_020073215.1 of Terriglobia bacterium. Classification (GTDB taxonomy): domain Bacteria; phylum Acidobacteriota; class Terriglobia; order Terriglobales; family Acidobacteriaceae; genus Acidiflorens. The sequence continues at coordinate 19,731 of JAIQFO010000072.1, forward strand.
GATCCGTTTCTAGCGCCGAGCAGGACTAGCTATGAGAGGTCAGCATGTGAGAACGGATCGCGGCGACTCCTGAATAACGGGCGAACCGGAAGTTACGTTTTCACGTTTTCAGGCGGACTCCAGACGACGTTGTCCAGAAGTCGGCTTGTGGGAAGTTTGCCGGGATCGGTACTGGGAAACGCGCTTGCGAGAAGTAATCGTGGGTGATCGGGATGGGTGATTTCGTCTGCTTCTGTTAGTCACATTTGGCGTAAGGTTTGTTGAATGAAGCTGATATGGGACCGGGCCTCCGGCTCAGTTGCTGTGAGAACTTGTGGCGTTTCCTTCAACTCCGCGGATGATCGCGGAAAATTTCACCTTTTGCGTAAATTTGTGGTGAAAATTTCAGCTTATGCGGTCTGAAACTTTCACAATATGGGGGCTGGATGGCTGTAAGCCCTTGAAACAGCGAGGTCGACAGTTTCATGTTTTGCGCAAACCCACAATCGTATCGTCTGTGGCTTTGCGCAAAACATGAAATTCTGCCCGCATAACCTGAAATTTCACCAGCAAAGCCGTAGGCTCCAGGTCACGGCTTTTTGCGTTTTCAATTAGCCCTCAGCCATCGGACAAAATTGGAGCCTAGGCCATCCTGATCATGTCTTCAATTTTGTCGTCGCGCGCAACGGCTTCACGACAAAGCTGAACAGTTTGGGCAACTGGCGGTTCGCCACAGGCCGGGAATACCCCGAAGGATACCGTTCACAGGCGAGATTAAGCAGATCGAGCGATCGAGCCAAAGTGGAAGGTAGAGTTTCGTCCGCTAGGGTAAACTCCGACGATGCGAAACAATCTGAGGACTCGACTGACGGTCGCTTGACGATCCCCAAAGCGTTGTGACGGCCGCCGCAGATGTCCTTCGCTCTTTTCCGGCGAACTTCCACAAACTTCTTTGGACAATTGGGGAGCAACACGTCCCAAAGTGATGTGGTGGAAGTGTCAGAAGTCAATTTTAGTCATTTCTATACCTGCATTTTCAAATACAGAGCCGAAGATCCGCCCGAAACTCGGGATTCCTTGGCCAGCGTGACCTGCCCCCTGCTCTCGTTCACGTAAGAATACGACAACTTTCTTCTGTTCCATCTCGGGGTTGAGCCGGGATGGGGGTGCGCGAGGGGCAAGGGACGGCGTTTGAGT
>JAIQFO010000017.1 GCA_020073215.1 Terriglobia bacterium
TGAATGCGAATTGTCCAGCGAAGTTGCAGGGGACGATTCTGCATTTTGCTTCGCGGCATGTGATGGACATCGACGGACTGGGCGAGGTGCTGGTCAATCAGCTAACCGAGCGCGGCCTGGTAAACAACGTTGCCGATCTCTACAAGCTGACAAAAGACGATCTCCTGCAATTGGAGCGCATGGGGGAGAAGTCGGCGGAGAACGTCTTGGCGGAGATCGAGGCGTCAAAGAAGCTGCCGCTGGAACGCGTGATCTACGGACTGGGGATACGGTTTGTGGGCGAGCGTACAGCGCAGTTTCTGGCCGAGCACTTCGGTTCGCTGGACGCGGTCATGAAGGCGAGTGCGGAAGAATTGGAGGAAGTGAACGAAGTCGGGCCGCGGATCGCGGAGAGCATCGTGGAATTTTTTGCCGATGAGCATAACCGCAAGCTGGTAAGCGATCTGCGCAAAGCGGGACTGACGTTCACCGGACAGAAGAAAGAAAAAGGCACGAAGCTGGCGGGAAAGACTTTTGTGCTGACCGGCACGCTGGCGCGCCATACCCGCGACGAAGCGAAGAAGATGATCGAAGACGCGGGCGGACGCGTTTCAGGGTCGGTGAGCAAGAAGACGGACTATGTGGTGGCGGGGAGCGACGCGGGATCAAAACTCGACAAGGCTCGGGAGTTGGGAGTCAGTGTGATCGGGGAAGAAGAGTTGGAAGGGCTGGCGTCGGGGTAGTTACGGTAGGTCAAACGTGAAAGTCACCTTCGATTGCGTGTTTTACTACGTCTCCGACATGGAACGCTCGATTCGTTTCTATCAGGACATATTAGGGTTCCGGCTCATCTCGCGAGATGTTGTCGCTCGGTTCGACGTCGACGGTGTTCTAATCGAACTTGTCCCCGCACCTGACGAGAGCGCGCTTCGGGGCGCTGGAAATGCGCGTCTCTGCCTCCGAGCCGACGATGTCGAGCAGGCACTGAAAGCGCTACGAGCAAAAGGCGCGCGCACGGGTCAAGAGCAACGAAAAAGCGCCGGTGTGCTCGGGACGGTCGACGACCCCGATGGAAACGAGATCTGCCTCTGGCAATATCTTTAGCAAACCCAGGTCACGAAAAGCGCGAGACCTGTGCACCGCGCAGTTAGGTGCCAAGGCCCTCAGGGGCTAAAGCCCGCGTTTCTAGGGGCTCTCGGCGACACGGCTGAAGCCGTCCTCTTCCCAAAACCACTGATGACGCTTCTCGCGATGGAAAAGAAAATAAATGCAACCTTGGGGTTGCCATTATTCCTGTTCCGGAGTAATATGCAACCTGGAGGTTGCGTGAGATGAATAGCGTTATCGAAAAGCGCATTGAACTCAAGGCGCCGGTTTCGCGGGTCTGGCGTGCCCTGACGGATTACCGTGAGTTTGGCGAGTGGTTTCGCGTAAAACTGGATGGCCCGTTTGTGGCCGGTCAGGTGTCGCGCGGTCAGATTACTTATCCTGGCTACGAACACGTCAAATGGGAGGCTGTTGTGCAAAAAATGGAACCCGAACGGCTCTTTTCTTTCACGTGGCATCCTTATGGCATCGATCCCAAAATAGACTATTCGAAAGAAACGCCCACGCTCGTCGAATTCAGACTGGAGCAGACCAAGACCGGTACTCTGCTTCTGCTCACGGAGTCCGGGTTCGACAAGATCCCCAGCGACCGCCGCCTCGAAGCCTTCCGCATGAATGACGGCGGTTGGACCGAGCAGATGAAGAACATTGAGAAGCATGTCGCACAAACGCCTTAGCCGCATAGCAGCCAAACGACGGCCTCGTGCCTTGGTTTTTGCTGCGCTCGGCGACGGCACGCGCCTGGCGCTGGTGGCAAAACTCTGCGGTGGAGAGCCTCATTCGATCTCTCAGCTAACCGAGGGTTCGAAGCTGACCCGGCAGGCGATCACCAAGCATCTGCGCGTGTTGGAGAGGGCAGGATTCGTGCGCTGTGTCCATGCGGGTCGCGAGAGCCGATACGAATTCGATCCCGAGCCGATCGAGGGGATCAAGGAATACCTCGATTTCGTCTCCGCGCAGTGGGACCGAGCACTGGCCAGGCTAAAGTCGTTCGTCGAAGGTTGAGTGCGTGAGGTGAGGTAGAGGTGCCTGGGAATTTCCTGTTGGCCCGGGACGGGCGAGTCGCCCGTCCCCACACGAGCCTAATCGTTCCCACACGAGCCTGATCACACACCGTCCTCACCGATTACTTCTTCGCGGTCGGCGGCAATACGCCGTTCAGGCGCAGGTACATAGCGGCTTCGGCGTAGTGGTCGGCCCAACTGCTGGCCAGGACCATGCTGGCCCAGGCGCGTGAAGCCTGGTGTCCGGGGAAGACTTCGGTGGTCTCGGAAAGTTTCGAGTCGTCCATTTTCGCCAGCGTGTCAGCGCAGAAATCGAACGAGGCCTTGAGCGCGGCCACGAGCTTGTCCTTGCCGTCCGATTCTTTCGCTTCTTCGACCTTGGGAGCGGGGACGGAGCCGGCCTTGCTGCACAGCGTGTTGTTCGCTCCGATCATGTGGGCAACGAGGTGGCCGAATGTCATCTGGTCGGGAGTGGGTTTGTAGCTGAATTTGTCGGCCGGCATGGCTTCGATGGCGGCTATGGTGTTCTTCTGGCGACCGGGCAGGATGTCTCGGAGCGCGCTGCTGACGGGGTTCTTGGTTTGTGCGGTTGCTGCCGAGACTGCCAGCAGCAGGGCTGGGATCAGGAAAGCTTTCTTCATTTTGTCCTCCGGGTTCGGGGAGTAAGGATATCGCGGGCGGGAGGGTGCGCGCCACCCGAATTCCGGGCGGGATAGTGGGTCGGTTTGATTTCCGCAGGGGTAGCGCCGTTACTGATCCCGTGGCGTCATGTAACCATGCCGAAGGCGAGGGATCGTGATTTCTTCGTAAACGCCCGCCGTGTCGTAGAAGTGGCCATTGATGAACAAATGGATGGCGAACCACTGCCAGCGCAAGCTTCTGCCGCAAAGCGGATTGACGACAGGCTTATCCTGAAAGCAGTCGGAGAAGAGGCCAGTTAGCGCTATAATCGGCACGAAATGAGCCGCCCGCTTGAGTCATTTGAGTTTCTAAACCGAGGCTGGGACATTCGCGTACTCGAAACTCAGTCATTGCGATCACTGTTCGTAGTGCTATTGCTGGATTGTTTCATGCTCGGAATGCTTACCAGTATCACGATCTACGCGGCTGTTCGTCTTCATCGTTTCGATTGGTCAACCGCATTTCTTCTTCCCATTTTCGTTCTCTCTGTCTTTCGCTATGCACCGATGGTGTATCGTCGCCTCGGACGCTAGAGGTCGAGCCCATTTGCGCAAAGGGCTAAGCTCCGGCATAATAATGGTTTGTCTTGCACTCGCCGGACTCTTCCGGGCAAAGGATACCGAAGTCTGTGTTAATGATCCGAATGGCGCGCTTTGGAGCGCGCAAACAACCGTATTACCGAGTGGTGGTGATCGAGAAGGAGCGGGCTCGCAACGGGCGCCCGGTGGAAGTGGTGGGCACGTACAATCCGCGCACCAATCCGGCCACGTTCGACCTGAAACGGGAGCGCATTGAGCATTGGGTTTCGAAAGGCGCCCAGCTTTCGGACCGGGTCAGGAAACTGCTGGCTCTCCCCGCGCCCGCTGCGACCGCGTCGGTCGGCTAGTCGCGACTACACTCGCCAAATTGGAGCCGAATTCAGAACAAAACCATGATCGAGCCCTCAGCTAGCCCTCGCGCCATGATTGAGCACATCGCCAAGGCGATTGTCGATGCCAAGGGCGAGGTTTTTGTCGATGAGTACGAAGATGGAGATGAGACCGTCATCGAACTGGAAGTGGCCGAGGCGGATTTGGGCAAGGTCATTGGCCGGTCCGGCCGCGTGGCTCGCGCCTTGCGCAACGTGCTGAGCGCGGCGGGCTCGAAGGTGGACAAGCGCTACGCGCTTGAGATCATCGAATAGGAAGATTGCTGAAGAGCAGACCGCCGACTAGGAGAGCTTCGCATCGCGGCACCGGACGCAAGCGGCGAATGGATCACCCTGGCGATCGTGATCAAGACGCAGGGACGCCGCGGAGAAGTCGCGGTGGAATTGCACACCGATGTTCCGGACCGCTTCCGGCCAGACATGCGGTTGTGGGTGCTGGGAAAAGACGGGCAGCGCCACGAAGTAACGGTCGAGGATTTCTGGCCGCATAAGAGTTTTCTGGTGCTGAAATTTCGGGGCATCGAGACGATTTCCGATGCCGAGCCGCTGGTGGGCGCCGAATTGCAGCTTCCGCTTAGCGAACGCGCCGAGTTGGAGCCGGGCTGGACGTACCTGAGCGACCTGATCGGTTGCACGGTGTTCGACGGCGAACGCGAGATCGGCGAGATTGAGGACGTGGAGTTCGGCGCCGGCGAAGCGCCGCTGCTGGTGGTGAGTAGTGGAGCGAAGCTGCCCTACCAGATTCCCTTCGCCGAGGCGTATCTGGAGAAGGTAGACCTGGAGCGAAAACAAGTCCGGATGAAGTTGCCGGAAGGCTTGCTCGACGTGAATGCGCCGAAGAGCGATTGAGTCATTGAATCATTGAGGTATTGAATCACTGGCTCAAGTGTCTCAATGATTCAATACCTCAATGATTCAATGACTAAATGCCGGGTCGACATTCTTACGATCTTTCCCGACTTCTTTCGCGGACCACTGGATTACGGAATTGTGCGCCGGGCACGGGAAACGGGTCTGGTGGAAATCAACATCCACGATTTGCGGGCGTTCACGAAAGACAAGCACCGCACCGTGGATGACCGCCCGTTCGGCGGCGGCGAGGGCATGGTCCTGAAGCCGGAACCGATCTTTGAATGTTTGGAGTCGTTCGGCGACGTGGCGTCTCGCGAGGCGCGTTTGAGCGCGGGCGGGAAGCAGTCGGTGATTCTGCTTTCGGCGCAGGGGCGCAGGTTCGATCAGATGTTGGCGGCGGAACTTTCCACGCTTGATCGGATCGTGCTGATCTGCGGACGCTACGAGGGCGTGGACGAACGAATCAGCGAGCACCTGGCGGATCGCGAAGTTTCGATTGGCGACTATGTGCTGAGTGGCGGCGAACTGGGCGGCGCGGTGATTGTAGACGCGATCACGCGGCTGATTCCGGGCGCGGTGGGCAACCAGGATTCGACGCGGCAGGAGTCGTTCACCGAGCACGCTGAGCTGACGGGGGATGGGCCGAGTTCGACCTGCGTTTCCGGCGGATTGCTCGACTATCCGCATTACACGCGGCCCGCGGATTTTCGCGGCATGACGGTGCCGGAAGTGCTGGTGAACGGCAACCACGAGCAGATTCGCAGATGGCGCCGCAAGACAGCTTTGGCGAAAACGCTGCGCAACCGTCCCGATTTGTTGGAGCGGGTGGCGCTGACGGCGGAAGACAGCGAATTGCTGGACCAGATCAAGCGGGCTCAGAGCGCGCTTAGGGAGACGGGGCAAGCCCCGTCTCTACGAGAGATCGATCTACAGAAGATTAACGGAACGAGTTAGGAAGGAAACGTTTATGCGCAATCAGATTATTGAAAAACTGTTGGCGAAATCGCGCCGCACCGACATTCCGAAATTTGGCCCTGGCGATACCATCAAGGTGCAGGTCAAGATCCGAGAAGGCGAAAAAGAGCGTCTGCAGGCGTTTGAAGGCGTCGTCATTTCGCGGACGCGAGGCGCACAGCCCAGCTTTACCGTTCGCAAGATCAGTTTTGGCCAGGGTGTTGAGCGTATTTTCCCGATCGACTCCAAGGTCATCGACAAGATTGACGTGGTGCGCTCCGCCAAAGTCCGGCGCGCCAAGCTGTACTACCTGCGCGGGCTTAAGGGCAAGGCTGCGCGGTTGAAAGAGGTCGAACAGCAGTAAGAGCGGGCGTATTTTTCGGTTGTCATCCTGAGCGAAGCGACGGACCTGCTTCTTCCCGTGTGCACGAGAAAGCAGGTCCTTCGCTTCGCTCAGGATGACAATTAATTTCAGGATGACAATTCACTAAGGAATTTGCTTTGGCGCCGGGCCAGCCTGGACGCTAACATCCTCCTCTTGCTTCTCACCACTTCTTCGGCGAAGATGCTGATCAGCATCCGTGCCCAAGTCGTCCAAATCAAAGACGTCGAACACAGACGGGGTATCTCCTTCCGCCGCGAAGTTGCGCTTGCTGAAAAAACTGCGCTGCACTCTGAACTTTGAGAAGCGGGCTTGGGCCGGGGGCGCGGAGCGCGTTGCCGGAGTCGATGAAGTGGGCCGTGGGTCGCTGTTTGGCCCGGTCGTAGCCGCCGCCGTTATTCTCGATCCTGCGCACCGTATTCGCGGACTACGCGATTCGAAACTGCTGGCGGCCGAGCGTCGCGAAGAACTCGCGCGCCGGATTCGGCAATGTTCCATTGCCTGGGCCATTGCCGCCGTGGATTCCGCCCGCATCGATCAGATCAATATTTACCAGGCTTCGCGGCTCGCCATGCTTCATGCCGTCGAGCAACTGGCGCCGGCGGCGGGCTATCTTCTGGTCGATGCCGTCCGGCTCGACTGCGAACTTCCGCAACAGGCGATCATTCATGGTGACGCTCTCTCGGCCTCGATCGCCGCCGCCTCCATCCTTGCGAAAGTGGAACGGGATCGCATGATCTCCGCCTGGGACCCGGTCTTTCCCATGTACGGGCTGGCATCGAACAAGGGGTACTGCACTCCACGCCACCTGGCGGCGTTGCGGGAGCACGGGCCCTCGCCGCTGCATCGGCAGTCATTTTCTCCGGTGTGGAGCGCGCCGATTCCGCAGGAAGTCTTGGGCTTTATGCTGGAGACCGCTTCCGAGGTAACTCCCAGTGACGAAGAGCCGGTGGCAGCGATCTTGGAGGGCTAGTACCGTGACCTCGTGATCAGTCATACGATAGAGCGACGGGCGTCTCGCCTGTCCAGCCGGGCGGGGACGCCCGGCTCTCCACCAACCTCAAAGATCAGGCGGCCCTGGCGGGAGCGTCCATCTCCTTTGTGCGCTGCCAGGTGTAAACGATGCGGTGGATTACCGTGATCGTCGAGAGCACGCCGATCACCCAGAGCGCCGGGGCCATGACGTTGAACAGGGCGCCGATGATCAGCAGCACCAACCGTTCGGGGCGTTCCATGAAACCAACGCGGCACAGGCCGATAAGCGACTCGGCGCGGGCCCGGGCATAGCTCACCATGATGGCGCTGATCATGGCCAGGGCGGCGAGGACGACATAGAAAAATCGGTTGCCGCGCGCGTAGAAAACCAGCAAGCCGAAGAAGAGCGACGCATCGCTGTAGCGGTCGACGACGGAATCAAAAAAGCCCCCGAAGCGGGTCACTTGGTTCGAGAGGCGGGCAACGCGGCCGTCTACCAGGTCGAAGAATCCCGATCCGATGATGACGAGGCCGGCATAGAAAAACATGCGGCCCTGGTTCTCGTTGTTGGCGTATCCAAACAAAAAGGCAGCGTAGGTGTTGACCACCAGTCCCATCACGGTGAGAGCATTGGGATTGATGCGCGAGAGCGCGAGCAGACGCACGATGGCGTCGAGCAGAACGCCGCAGGCACGTCCGAATCCGCTGGTCCAGCTCATGTAGCGTCCGCTCATGCAGCCCTCCAGAGAATAGTGCGGCTCACGATGTTGCAGGTCATTCCGGCTCCGGCCCCGATTCCAGTTCCGCTTCCAGCTTGGCTTCGGCGAGATCGTGCATGGTCGAGAGCTTCAGAATTTCCATTTCGCGGCTTCCGCCGGGTGTGACGACCACGGCGGTGTCGCCGACTTTCTTGTTCAGGAGGGCGCGGCCGATGGGCGAGGTGGTGGAGATCTTGCCGGCGGCCACGTCGGACTCTTCGCTCATCACCAGCTGGTATTCCATCTCTTCATTCTTGGTGCCGTCGAAGATGGTCACGGTCGAGCCCAGGCCGACCTTATCCTTGGGGATATTGTTCATGTTGATCAGCGAGAGGTCGGCGAGGCGCTTGCCCAGTTGGCGGACGCGCGCCTTCAGGTACTCCTGGCGCTGCTTGGCCATGTGATACTCGGCATTCTCGCTGAGGTCGCCCATGGCGACGGCCTTTTTGATCTCTTTGGGGATATCGAAGGCCAGTTCACGCTCGAGCGTGTTCAGTTCGTCCCGAAGCTTCTTCTTAATCTGCTCCGTCATCCTTGGCATTATAACCCTCGGCCAACGGAAAAGGGGCGCTTGCGGGGCGGAATTGACGCCGCGACATCCCGATCCAACCTCATCAACCGAAATGACTTAACCCGGACAACCGGCCCTGACCTGCTGGTGTGGGGATGGGGCTCTGCTCCGTCCTGGCGGGGCTTTCGGCTCCGCCCAGGACAGGCTCCGCCGCGCCGCCACGCAGGTTCTCGATTGCCTTCGGAACGGTGCTCGACTAGACTATAAGATGTACCTCACCCTCGGGCGAGGGCCCCTCCATGACCGGCGACCACGTGTTCCACATCGGCGATAAAGTCGTTTACCCCAACCATGGCGTCGGAATTATTGAACAAATCAGCAGCCGAAACATGGGAGCGACGGTCGAGAAGTTCTACCTGTTGAAAATCGCAGCGAGCAGCCTAAAAGTGATGGTGCCGTTCGCCAATGTGGGCAGCGTCGGGATGCGTCCGGTGGTGCGAAATGGCGAAGTGGAGAAGATCGTGGATTACCTCTCCTCGGGCGAATGCATCAATGCGACCGATTGGAAAGACCGATTCAAGGAGAATTCCGACCGCATGCGCACCGGGTCCCTCGCGGATGTGGCTGCGGTATTGAAGAGCCTGCTCATCCTGGGACAGGCGAAGTCCCTTTCTTTCCGCGAAAAGAAGATGCTGGAGCGCGCCCGGTTCTTGCTGGTCAGCGAAATCGCGATCTCGCGGAACTGCGAGGAGAGTCTGATCGAACAGGCTCTGACCAAAGCTCTGACGAAGTGTAATCTGCGCTTCCCGGAAATTAACGAACTTGCCTCCTGACCGCGTTTAGCGGGCTCCCGTAGCGAAATTTAACCCCTATCATCCGCCCTCATCCAGTGAGATCGGCGGTCTCGTCATCGAGGGGGGGCAATTTGCGGTACGCCTCGATAATCTTCTCCGCTTCGAGCGCGTCTTGTTCGCGCACTAGAATGACGGTTCCACCTACGCCGGGAAACGCGTCCTGGACCGCGTCAATGGATTTCAAGTCCGATTCGATGCCGGCAGATTCCAGCAGGCCCTGGACGACGATGGCTTCGTTTTCCTGCTCGGTGTCGAAAATCTTGACGAGTTTTTCGTTGGGCTCGGGTTGGGGCTCGGGTTGAGGCGAGGAGCTAGTCGGCTCTGGCATGCGTCCTCCGTAAACTGGCTGTTAACAGATTACGGCAGTTGCTGTAGCTCTGTCTTGCAGGTCACAAAGGTGCACGCCCAGGGGAGGCTTGATTCGCGGGTGGAAGCTGGCACAATGGCAACTAAGGCGCAACGAGAGGGGCTTGGCCGACATCCAAATCCAAAGAACACGGGGGCAGTATGGACGTGCCACGGGTCCCGGAACCAGGCGGAGAACACCAGGAACGCATGGAAGAAGCCCGAAGACTGCGGCGCCTGCAGGTGATGATGGGGATGGTGATGTCGGTGATCGGCCAGGATCCCGGCCTGACCCTGGACGAGGCGGCGAAGATGGCCGCGAACGCCCGCCGCGCCGCTCTCAGCATGTTTCCCGGCAAAGAGCTTGCCTACGATATGATCTACCGGCCCCGGTTGCAGCGGCTGATCAATGAACGCTTCCGGCTGCAGTAGAGACTTCGCAGGGCGGGTTGCTGGCTTACCAGTTAGGTCCTAAGCCGTGTATGCGTCGTTGACAGGTGCTCGGGGCGGGTTAAGCTGAAGGACGGCTCAACAGACGGGAGCCCCGAGGTCGTCATGAAGAAACTCGTGTGCAGTACGCCGCTCTACATGGCGTTGCTGGTCTCGTTTTTCTGCGCCGTGGCATTCGCCCAAGATCCCACCAAGGTCGAGCCCACGCATTACAAGCTGGCTTTTGAGAATGAGTACGTCCAGGTGGTGAGTGTCCACTATGGACCGCATGAAAAGTCGGGTTTGCACGCGCATCCGGGAGGCGTGGTCGTCGTTATTACTGCCGGGCATCTCCGCTTCACGGATGAAAATGGCAAGACGCAAGAGGTGTCTGCCAAGCCGGGCGAGGCCCGCTGGTTCCCGCCCTTCAAGCACAAAGTGGAAAACCTCGGCGCGACTTCCTACAACGCCGTCTATATCGGGATTAAGAACAAGCATCTCAACAACGAGGCCAGCCTGAAGGGTGGGCCATCGGAGATGGATGCGCAGACGAAGAAGCTGGTGGCAGAGGCCCTACTGGCTGCGATGAAGTGAGATTCTACTTTTCGATCCGTTGCAGGCGAAACAGCAGCGTGCCCCATCCCAGCTTGGCGCGCATCTGTACCGGCGTGTGGCTTGCATCCTCCGAGTACCATACCCACACCCTGCCCTTGGACTGCAACGAGCCGGAGATGGCTTCGGCAGTCACCAGCACGGCCGGGAAGGTTCCGGCGGGCACTTTGATCTGCTCGCGTTTTTCCACGGTGGCGCGGACGATCGTCGTCTTCCCGTCGCTGATCGGGAACTCGTAGCTGGCGCCCAGATGCAAGGGCAGCGACTGCAGGTAGTAGAAGCCGGTGATGACGTCGGTGGCGCAGGCGGCTAAATCGTTTTCGACGTGCTTGGTCTCGCCGGTCTTCAGGTTCTTCTCATCGAGGGTACTTTTCTTGCGAGCGTAATCGAAGTGAATCGAAGTCTCGCGCTTGTGAGTGCCTTCTTCGCTGTGCTTGAAGATGGAGAGCGAGCAGAAGGTGCGGGGATCGAAGCGCGATTCGAAGCGGTCGTGCACGGGAAAGAGGATGTTGACGGCTCCCGAAGATTCGGCGGAGGCGGTGACTTTACGTTCGTTTCCGGCGGCTCCCATGGTTACGACGGCGGTTCCGGCGGTGATCAGGTGCCACTCTGCTGCATAGACGTAGCTGCGTCCGTCAGGGAAGGGGTAGTTGGGACGCGGCGGCGCAATTTGAACGGGAGCGGGGCCGATGGACGCTGTGGGCGGGGCTTGCTGCGCCGATAACGTGGCCGCAATGAGCAACGTCGTCATCAGACGGCAATTCGAGTGGGTGTTTAGCACTGTCTTTTGTTTAGCCCCTGGTAGAGGAAACCCCACGGCAGACTACCACACCAGCTTGGCGACGAGGACCGCGAGCACGACCACGCAGCCCATGCTGGCCTCGTATTCGCGGTGCTTCCAATAGCGTGCGGAGGAGTAGGCGCTCTGCTGGTGACCATAGGGTGTAAGCCGGGGCAACAGGCGGGGCACGTGGCGCGCGTAGTCTTCGTAGTCAGGGAACGTCTGGCGCAGGTAGCGCTCTTCGCCCGCGATGACCGGAACATAAATCACGGCGAACATCAGAAGCATGATCGCGACGATCCACCAACTGCGCGCCGCGATGGCGAAGCCCGCCGCCAGGATCAACGAGCCGAGGTACAGAGGGTTGCGAGTGTAAGAATAGGGGCCGCTGGTGGTGAGCTGCTTGTCTTTTTGCACGTGGCCGGACGCCAGTCCGCGTAGGAGGAGTCCGGGAACGAGCACCAGGCCGCCCGCAACGAGCGAGGTCCCAGTTGGCCGCGCCAGCAATACAAAAACCACCGCAAAAATAAATCCAAGGGGCACGCGGATGCGGCGAGCCACGCGCGACCAGGCGTCGCTGGCGGTTGGCGGGGGTTGCGACCCGGATTGTGAAAGTTCATTCACTTTAGCGGTGCAGCAGTTTCCGAGTTGCGGCGACAACTTCGCCTACCGTGATTTCGAGCAGGCCTTGTTCCGGTTCGCGGTGCCGGGTGTGATCGGTGATACTGCTCACGCTTCGCAGCACAAGCGATTGTGTTCCGAACGGGCCGTTGCGCGCGGGACTGGTCGGGCCAAAGATCGCCACCACCGGGATTTTCAAAGCAGCCGCCAGGTGCATCGGTCCCGTATCGCCGCCTATGAGCAAGCGAGCCCGACGCGTGAGCGCAATCAACTCCGAAACCGAGCAGGCGATCTTTCGCGCTGCTCCTTCGCTGGCAGCCTCCACAGCCACGGCCAGCCCTTCTTCTCCGGGCCCGTAGTTTACCAGCGAAGATAGTCCATCTTTCGCGAGTTCCCTGGCAACCTGCCCATAACGCTCTGCCGGCCACCTTTTGGCCCCCCATCCGGCGCCGGGACTGAGAATCGCGAAGCCGTTCCCATCCGAGGTGAGGCCGGCAATTTTGCTTTCCGCATCCGGGTCCACGGGGAACTCCGCGTGAGCTTCCGCCGATATTGCAATGTTCGTGGTGGAAACGACTGCTCCGGCGAGTGCCAGCGCCTGTTCGACGACGTGCGTGCCGTTCGTCTTCAAGAGCACTTGTCGCGTGTAGAACATGCTGGCGGCATTCTCGCGCGGCTGCGTGCTGCCATACACAACGGGCGATCCCGACCACCGCGCCAGCAGCGCGGAACGCACCGCGCCTTGAAAATCAATCACCGCATCGTAGTGAATTCCGCGCAACTCGCTCAACCCCGCAGCCATCTGCTGCCAGGTGTTGAAGGAGAACAGCGCGCGGCGCCATTCCGCCGTGTTGACGGAATGCACGCGGTCGACCAGTGGGCGCTGCGGGGAGCGCGGACCCGAACGCGGATAGCGCCAGGTGCAGAGCAGTTCGGCCCAGCGCTCCTCGACGAGCCACCCCAGGGTGGCATCGGGGAAAGCCTGGCGCAGCGCGGCGGCGGCGGGCAGAGTGTGGACGATGTCTCCCATGGCGCTGAGGCGCACGACGAGCAGGCTGTCGAATCGGGGCGTACTGACCGTCACGATTTTCGCGGCTCCAGCCGCGAACGAATGATCTCAGTGGCCGAGTGATTCTTGGGATCACCCACGACGACGACGCGGCCGCCACAGGCTTGGACTTCGTCGCGCTCGGGGACGCTCTCTGCCGTGTAGTCGGTGCCCTTGGCATGAAAGTCAGGTCGGATTTCGCGAATGATGGCGCGCACGTCCTCTTCTGGAAAGACTACGACCGCGTCCACGTCCTCGAGCGACGCCAGAATCTCCGCGCGTTCTTCGGCGGGCATTATGGGCCGCCCTTCACCTTTCAATCCGCGCACGGAGGCATCGGCGTTCACCGCAACAATCAGCTTGCCGCCGAGTTCGCGGGCAGCATGCAGGTAGCGGACGTGGCCGACGTGAAGCAGATCGAAACAACCGTTGGCCAGGGTGACGCGCTCGCCGGCGCTGCGCCAATTTGCGACACGGCGCTGAAGTTCTGTGCGCGAAACAATCTTTTGATGGAGTGATGTAGTCAATGATTTTGATCTGCAATGGCGACTGTGTGGAAGCGAGGCTGCGCCCCGCTTGGACGGGGCCCTTCGGCTCCGCTCGTCACCACACTCTCGTCCCTATACTCTAATGCTCGCGCGCGACCGGCGGCGTCTGGTCCAGCGCCTGCAGCAATTCTTGCTGGCTGACGGTGGCGGTGCCGCGCTTCATGACCACGATGCCGCCCGCGTAATTTGCCAGGTGCGCCGCCTCTTCGGCGGTTGCGCCCGCCGCCAGAGCAGCGGTAAAAGTCGCGATGACCGTATCGCCCGCGCCGGTTACGTCGGCGACCTCGTCGCTGCCATAGATCGGAATGTCCACTGGTTTGTGCCGGCGCGGGAAAACCACCAGGCCATCCTTGCCGCGGGTGATCAGCAGCGCTTCCAGGTTCATCGCGCCCGTGATCTGGTCTCCTGCGGCGACGAGGCGCTCCCAGTCGTTGCCAATACAGATACCTAGAACTTCTTCCACCTCAGATTCATTGGGTGTTGCGGCCGAGACGCCGGTGAACTCGAGCATGCGATGGCGCGAGTCAAGGGTTACGGGAACTTTGTCGAGCCCGCGTTTTTCCCGAATCACATTCAGCAGGGTGGGCGTGGCCGCGCCGTATCCATAGTCGGAAACCAGCAGCGCGTCGGAGGCGCGGGCATATTCGCGGGCTGCCAACACAAGCTCGCGGCGCAAATGCGCATTGGGACCTTCGCTGGGCTCGCGGTCAAGGCGCACGACCTGTTGTCCGGCAGTATGCGCGAACCCGGCGAGGATACGCGTTTTAGTCACGGTAGTGTAGCTCTTGTCTTTGAGGACACCGCTTACGGGGATGCGTTTGTGGCGGAAAGCGCGCAGCAGCAGCTTTCCCGGCTCGTCGTCGCCCACCACACCAACCGGCAAGACGTTCACCCCGAGGTCGGCAAGGTTGTAGATAGCATTGGCGCCGCCGCCGGGAAGCACCTGGCGATCGTGGTGCTTCAAAATCAGCACGGGCGCTTCGCGCGAGACGCGAGAAATCTCGCCGAACACGAACTCGTCGGCGACCAGGTCGGCGAGGACGGTGATCGTGAGCTTGGGAAAAGATTCGACGATCTTGCGCAGACGGAGGCGGCCGTTCTCTTTAGTAGGCTTTGTCATCAATATGCCGGGTCACAGTAATCTGGGTGATCGGGTGCAACTCAAGATTTTCTCACGAGCGGGGCTTGCGTTCCGCGATTCTCGCCAAAATGGCATCCACAATGTCAGTCGGATGGTCGAGCGTAAGGCTTAGCGAGGCGATCGCGAACGGCTGAAGATCCGCCTGAAACGATCCCAGATTGACCGCATCTTTCTCCGTGGTGAGGAAGCCGCCGGCGCTGAGTTTGACGCGCATGGCCAGCAGGCGCTCGACGTCGCTTCTGTCGTAGGGGTGGTGGTCGCGAAACTCGATTTCCGCCGCGGGCGTAATTC
The DNA here is from genome assembly GCA_020073215.1 of Terriglobia bacterium. GTDB lineage: Bacteria > Acidobacteriota > Terriglobia > Terriglobales > Acidobacteriaceae > Acidiflorens. The sequence continues at coordinate 14,802 of JAIQFO010000017.1, forward strand.
CGGCGGCGCGTACCTGGGCGAAAAACTGTTCGGGGCGCGCGATGCCGCAGAAAACGACGGGCGCGGAAGGCAGGTTCGGGAGAACGAGCTTACGCTCGATTCGCCAGAGCGGCTTTTCCCGCAGCGCGGGATGATCCACCGCCAAGCCTCGGGGCAGCACGACCGCGTCTGCACGTGCCAGCGAGGAGAGCGGCTCTCGCAGTCGCCCCGAGGGCAGCATCCGGTCATCGAAGTCGCGCTCGGTGATCAGGACGATATCGAAGTCTCGAGTCAGAGAACGGTGCTGAAAGCCGTCGTCGAGGATGTGCAATTGCGATTGGAATTTCCGCTCCGCGACTCGACCCGCGGCGTAGCGGCTTTCCCCGACCACTACAGGAACGCCCAGCCGCCGGGCAATCAACAGCGGTTCATCGCCGAAATCGGCAGCGTTGCCATCGGCATCGACCACGAGCACGCCGCGAGTTTTGCGGCCGTATCCGCGTGAAAGCACGTCGAACCGAACGCCGCGCGCTTTCAGCAGTTCGCCGAGCGCAATCACAAACGGCGTCTTGCCCGAACCGCCAACCGACAGATTCCCGACGCTGACCACGGGCTGTTCCAGCCGTCGCGATGAAAGCATGCCGCGATCAAAGAGCGTGTTTCTTAGAGCGGTTACGGAGCCGTAGAGTCCTGTTAGCGGATTCAAGATGAGACACCCATCAACCGCAGCAGCACCGTTATCGTCCTGTCGGTGGCGCCGCGCTGCGAGTCGAGCGCTGCCAGCGCGTTCCGGCCAAGCGTGGTTCGTTCGCCGCCGTTTTCGATCAGCTCCATAAAGACCAGAGGCAGCTCCGCCACACCTACGATGCGGACAGCGTTGCGACTGGCGAAGAAACGGACAACGTCGCGGAAATTCTCGTAGTGGTTGCCGGTGACAATGGGAACGCCATGGAGTGCGGGCTCAAGAATGTTGTGTCCGCCGCGCGGCACCAGGCTGCCGCCGACGAAGGCGACGGTGGCCAGCGAATAGAGCGCAGCCAGTTCCCCGATACTATCGACCAGAAACACACCGCCAGCCAGCGGTTCACCGCTCCAGAGAGAACGCCGCCACATCCGGAAGCCGAGTTTCTCGACGAGTTCAGCAACCTCTGCAAAACGTTCGGGATGCCGTGGGGCAAGCATCATCACCGCCTTCGGATGATTGGCCAGAATATTGCGAAACGCGGAAAGCAGCGGGCCTTCTTCATCCTCGAGCGTGCTGCCACACACCAGGATCGGCCCGGCCCCGGAGCGGCTGAACTCTTCCCGGAGACTGGCAACGATCGGCGGCGGCGGCAGTGGCGCTACATCGAATTTCAGATTGCCCGCCACCGTGACCTTCGATTCGGGCACGCCAATTTCCATGAGCCGACGCCGGTCTTCTTCGCTCTGGGGCAGAAAAACATCGACGTTCGCGAGCGTCTTCTCCAGCAGTCGCGGAAGCCAAGAGCGGAGACGCTGGTAGCGGGGAAACGAGCGGTCGGAAATGCGGCAGTTGATCACTGCGATGCGCGCCCCGCTACGCTTGGCAAGGCGAAAGAAATTCGGCCAGAACTCAGTTTCGGCGACGACCACGAGTTCCGGACGCAAGGCTTCGAGGTAGGGCCGGACGGCGAAAGCAAAGTCCAGAGGGAAGTAGAATACGTTTTCCGCGCCGAACTGGCGCGCGGCGAGTTTCTGCCCCGTGCTGGTGGTGGTCGAAATCATTACGCGGTGGGACGGGAATTTCTGCCGCAGCCGGGTGACCACCGCGCTCGAAGTCACCACCTCGCCCACCGAAACCGCGTGAACCCAGATTGCGGGTCTCTCGCCGGGAACAGCCAGAACGGGGGGGACGGCGCCGAACCTCTGACGCAGGCCGGCTCGATACTTGCCGTGGCGCATCATCTGCAGCACCCAGTAGGGCAGCGTCAGCACCAGAATAAAAGCGAGCAGCGCACTGTAGAGCGCGTACATGAAGAGAAGACCCATTCTAAATGGCGGGGCGAAATCCGATTCGATCGTCGGCGAGACAGCACGGCGTGGAGCGGCGGCATCCTATAATTCACGTATGCATAACGCAGTTCAACAACGATCCTCTCGCGCGCCTATGCCGCGCACCGCGCGGCTTACGGTAATCGGTGCATTCGTATTGCTCTGCGGTCTCTTCGCGTTTGCGGCGAAAGAATTTGCGATGCCCGCGGCGCAGCCCGCTCGCACCTACCCGGCGCATGACGACCACACCACAGAAAAGGTTGCAGTCGCAGTCGATCCGTACGACGTGGAGGATAAAGCTTCGATCTTCAGCGTCAACTTCCGCAACTACGGTTACCTGCCGGTCTTCTTCATCGTTACAAACGACGGCGATGAGCCGGTTTCGCTGGCCGGCATGAAGGCCGAGTTGAACACCAAGAATCGCAGCCGTCTGTACCCGGCGGGGACAGACGATCTGGTGCGAAGGCTCTCGCATCCTTCGCGCAATGACCGTCAGCCTACGTTGCCGATTCCGCTGCCACGTAAAGAGGTCAAAGGTGCTGTGAGCCGCAAGACACTCGATGAAATCGAGCGGGCTCAGTTTGGCGCCAAGGCGGTGGAACCACACTCCACTGCGAGCGGGTTTTTGTTTTTCGATGTCTCCGACATCTCGAATCCGCTGCCTGGCGCCAACTTTTATCTGATGGGACTGCACGACGCGAAAGGCAACGAGCTGATGTACTTCGAAATCCCGCTGGAGAGGTACTTGAGCGCGCCGGCAACCACAAGTCTGAAGTAGCGGGCGGGCGGCTGTCCCTGCGTGAGCCGGGCGAGACGCCCGGCGCTCCACCAGCAACACCGGCTTATAATTTCCCGATATGGCGACCACTGCAGGCGTTTCCGAGGATTTGCTCGCTAAATACGAGCCGGTCATCGGACTTGAAGTCCACGTGCAGTTGCTGACCGCGTCGAAAATCTTTTGCTCGTGCTCAACTCGTTTTGGCGATCCGCCGAACTCCAATGTGTGCCCGGTTTGTCTGGGACTTCCGGGAGCCCTGCCGGTGTTAAACCGGAAGGCCGTGGAATTCGCGGCTCTGGCTGCGATGGCCTTGCAGTGTCGTATCAACGAGGTTTCGATCTTTGCCCGGAAGAACTATTTCTATCCCGACCTGCCGAAGGGCTATCAGATCTCGCAGTATGACAAGCCGCTGGCGGAGTTCGGATTCATCGAAATCGATACAAACAACGACGGCGGCAAGAAGAAGATCGGCATTACGCGCCTGCACGTCGAAGAAGACGCGGGCAAGAGCCTGCATGAAGGATTTGCCGACGCGGCCGCGAAGACCGCCATCGATCTGAACCGGACCGGCGTGCCTCTGGCCGAGATCGTCAGCGAACCGGATATGCGCTCGCCCGAGGAAGCTTACGAGTATCTCACTCGGCTCAAGGAAATCATCCTCTACACCGGCGTCAGCGATTGCAACATGGAGGAAGGATCGCTGCGCTGCGACGCAAATATCAGCGTGCGGCCGCGGGGGCAAAAAGAGTTTGGCACGAAGACCGAGATTAAGAATGTGAATTCGTTCCGCTTCATCAAACAGGCGCTGGAGTACGAAATCGAGCGCCACATCGGCGTCCTCGAAGGGGGCGGCCAGATCACGCAGGAAACGCGCCTCTACAACGCGCACGAAGGTAAAACGTACGGCATGCGCTCGAAGGAACAAGCCCACGACTACCGGTATTTCCCGGAGCCCGATTTGCTGCCTCTTGTGGTCGATGAGAAATGGCAGGCGGCAATCCGCGCGAGCCTGCCTGAGCTTCCGGAAGCGCGCCGCCAGCGGATGATGCAGGAATATGGCATCACCGCGGGTGACGCCCACACACTGACGTTGACGCGGGAGATGGCCGATCAGTTCGAGTCCGCGGCCCGCACGGCGAAAAATCCAAAGCGCGTTGCCAACCTGGTGCAAGGCGAATTACTTGGACGTCTGAAAGCGCAAGGGCTGGAACTTGAGCAGTCACCAATTTCGATGGCTGGAGTTAGGGCCTCGGCCGATCTGGTCGAGTCGGGCGCAATCTCGGGCAAAATGCTGAAGGATCTCTACGACCTCTGCTTCGAGCGCAAACAGGACTTCCCTGCGGTTTACGAAGCCGAGGGACGTCCGGAGCAATCGCACGACACGTCGGCGCTGGAGAAACTCGCCGATGAGTTAATCGCAGCCAATCCGAAGCAGGTGGAACAGTATCGCGCGGGCAAGAAGACCATGATTGGATTCTTCGTCGGCCAGGTGATGAAGGCCTCGAAGGGGCAGGCCAATCCGCAGTTGGTGAACGAAGTCTTAACCAAGAAGCTGGAAGGGTAGCCCAATTCCCGTAGAGACGCGGCTTGCCGCGTCTCGCACCGCCGCGCGGCCGGAGACAGGGTCGGGGCAAGCCCCGTCTCTACTGGAAGTGGATCTACTTCGCGGTTCCCGCGTTCTTCAGTACCTCCTCCGCGTAGTAATTCCTGACTTTGGCGTCGTCGCGGAGGCTTTCGTAGTATGCCGCCTTCAATAACTGCTCGCGGCGGTCGCGCAACTGCTGGCGGATGGCCTGCTGCACCCGCGGGTCATTCAAGTCCCGCTGGCCCGCCGGCTCCTTCGCAATGAGTTTCACAATCATGTAGCCGTAGGGCTGATGATTGGCCGGGTTGAGCATGGGAATCACGGGCGTGTATAGCCCCGGCTTGAGCTTCATCACCGCGTCGCGGGTGGCGGGATCTGCGCTCTTGAGCGCAGATTCGGGAGCCATGCCCAAATCGCCACCGTTGTTGCTGGTCTCCGGATCCTCGGAATAATTCATGGCCATGGTGGCAAAGTCGTCGCCGCTGTCGAGACGGTTGGCGATCATCTGGATCTTCTTACGCGCCTCGGCATCGTTTTGCGCCTTGCTGTTCTGCAGGTTGTGCACTTGGGCATTCGCTATTCCGGAGACCATGATCTTGGCCAGATGGTATTGCGCTTCTATCAGGTTGAACTCGGCTTTATGCTCTTTGTAGTAGTTGGTAACGTCCTGGTCGGTGATATTGATCCGCGAGGTGATTTCCTTGTTCAGGACTTTGTCTCGGGTGAGCGAGCGCCGCAGGTCGCGCTTGAAGTCATCGAGGGTTATTTTTTTGTCCTGCAGGCGCTTGTTGAATTCCTCGGCGGTGTAGGGTGACTTGATTTCGTTCAGCTTGCGGTCCACTTCTTCGTCCGTCGCCAGCAGGCCTAGCTTCTCGGCCCGCTGCATCAGGATTTCGGTCTCCATCAGCTCGTTTAGAATGCTCAGGCGCAAGCTCACTGCCTGCTCTCCGGCCGGCTGCTGATCAGAGCCCGCCGTCTGGTTGGCATAATACTTGTCGACTTCACTGCGATAAATCTTCCGGCCATTGACCGAAGCCATGACGTCGCCGCCGCTGCTGTTGCGGTTACAAGCCGAGAGCCCGGCCAACAGAAACGCGCCGGCCATAAGCAGGCCGGCTCGACTAAAGCTGTTGCGATTTTTCAAGTTCATTCCTCTGGAATCTGTAATTGGTAATTTGTAATTGACAATTTCAATCTCGAGGTTTCAATTGCAAATTACAAATCGCAAATCACAGATTCACTTCTTGTGCTCTGGAGGCGCAGCGCCGGCGTCTTTCAACGCCTGGTCGAGCGTGAGTCGTACCTGATCCGCAGGCACGGCTCCATCCAGTTTCTGTCCATTGACAAACATGGTCGGAGTCGCGTCCACTCCGACTGTGTCTCCCTCGTGCATCGAGGCGCGCACCGCCTTGTCATCCTGGGCCTTGACGCACGCCTGCAACTTGGCAACGTCGAGATTATGCTTCTGACCCTGCGAAGTGGCCAGCTTGTCGAGTGCGGCATTCTGGCCGTCGCGGCCTTTTTCGCCGTTGATCGCGGACTGATTCGCGTGCAGGTAGTCGGCATAATCCCAGTAGGCGTCGCCGTTTTGCGCGGCCAGGCAATTGGCGTTCACCGCCGCGTGCACCGCCCAGGGATGAATTTCTTCGAGCGGGTAATCCTTGTAGATGAAAACGACACGGTCACCGTATTCCTTAAAAAGCCCGGGGAACAGCGCCGCGTGCATTTGCGAACAGAACGGACACTCGAAATCGTCGTAGTTGACGACCGTCACCTTGGCATTGATGTTGCCGCGCGTCGGGCGCCCGCGAACGTCAATCTTCTTCATGATCTCAGCGTACGGGTCACTGGTCAGATCGAACTTGGTGAACCGCACCAGCGCCTTGTGATCGCGGGAGAGCAGAAACTCGAAGTCCTGCTTCTTATTGGAACTCGATATCGTGACGGTCAGAGCGTCATAGTTCGCAAACTCACTCGGCCGGAGCGCCCCCACCATCACTTTTACGTCGGGTGGAAGAGCGTAGTGCGCCCGTACCTGCCGCTCGACTAGGCGCGCGGTGTCCGAAGGTGGAGACTGGGCCGAGCAGCCCAGACAGATCAGCAAGAGGACCACAAACGCGCGACGCATCATCAATCGAAACCACCTGAACATGAGCAAACCGCTTGATTATCTCATGGCGAGAAGCGTTGCCGCTGTAAAGACAGGGCTTTTGCCGCAGGCGGAGACGCGGCGAGCCGCGTCTCTACGGGGGATCAGATAACACGTCCTCGCAGCAGCGCTTCGGTTGTCAACAGTTGATTCATCGAGCCGGAGCGGAATCCCTCCAGGTCGAGCGTGACGAATTTGAATCCCAGTTCCTTGAATACGCGGGTGAACTCGCGGGCCATTTCCGCCGTCAACGCGCGAGGAAGTTCTTCACGCGCAATTTCAATGCGAACGATGTCCCCGTGGTGGCGCACGCGGAATTGACGAAAGCCCAAGGCTCGCAGCGCGTCCTCGCCGCGCTCGATGACGCTTAGCGCTTCAGGCGTGACCGCGCGCCCATATTCCACGCGGGAGGAGAGACAGGCGGAGGCCGGTTTGTCCCACACCCGCAAGTCCGCGCGCCTCGCCAACTCCCGGATCTCAGCTTTCGTTAGAGCGGCTTCAACGAGCGGGGCCAGAACATGATGCTGGCGCGCGGCCTGCTGCCCGGGCCGAAAATCGCCTTCGTCATCGGCGTTGACTCCGTAGGCGATGGCGCCGAACGCGTGCGCCTCGCGGTAACGCTCGAGGACGGTGAATAATTCGTCCTTGCAGTGAAAACAGCGCATGGCATCGTTGCGGACGTACGCAGGATTTTCCAGTTCCTGGGTCTCCATTACCTCGATAGGAATTCCGCACTCGCGGGCGAAGGCGAGCGCGTCTTCCAGATGAGTGCGGGCCAGGCTCGCGGAATCTGCAATCACAGCGAGCATCTCGCCACCAAGGACTTGATGTGCCATCCAGGCAAGAAAAGCGGAGTCCACGCCGCCCGAGTAAGCGACGATCAAGCGAGCTTGGCCGGCGAGGATCTGGCGCAAGTGTTCGGCTTTTTGATCGAGCGTGATTGCAGGTTTCACCTTCTCCATTATCCACGAAAAAAGTTGTCAGTTCCCGGCTCTCAGTAGGCGGCGAGCTTCGCTCGCCTGGACAGCCGGGGGCGGCTGTCCCTACGTGATTCTGGCTAGTACAGCCGCTCCTGCCGTCTTAGGTTGCCGAAGGCGCCGACGTTTGCCAGTGTAAACGAGAAGCGATATTGATTCTCGTTGCGCACCGATCCCAGCGCAAAGCGGCGGTATTCCAGGCTCAGGCCGCAACAGTCCCAGTTGTAACTCGTTTGTGCCGTCGCATACTGCAGTGACCCATGGTTCGCGTCGAAACCGAAACTGCTGGCGGCACTGAATCCGCGTTTGTTGAGTTGGCCGTAGCCAAACAACACCCGAAGCTGGTGGAAATCGCCCGCGCCAGGCTGCGTCGTTCCCAGTGAATTGTCGATCACGCGCAGGAAGGCATCGCCTCCTCCGACGGTAAAACGGCCGGCGTGGAAGTTCACCAGTGCGGTGCTGTTGTTAATGCGCCCAGCCTTGAGGTCGTAGTCCACGTCCCACTCGGTGTTGGTGCGCGGGCCGGTTTCGATGCGCAAGCGGGAAATGACGGGGGCGAAGCGCCGGGCTTCATTCAGAAACGCGATGCCCGTGAAATCCGCCGTCGTCGCAAATACGTTTCGCTGCCCTGACAGCAGGGCGTTCCCAAACGTGGGGTCGAAAAAATACTTCTGCCCAATCTCCCAACTCAAGACCTCCCGCGGACCCGAGGCGCAGGGTTGAGCGTCCGGACTGGGAGCTGCCTCCCAAGGAACCGCGCCGACTTGCGGGGCACCGCCGATGGTAAGCGTGCTCATGCCCTGCAGATCGCAATCCTTGATGTTGGGATCGAGGTGCTTGGCATAAATACGGTTCACCAGCGAATACTCGATTTCATTGGTATTGGTGAGCACATCGGTGGCATCGAAACGGAGAATATTGTCGAAGGGGAGATTAAAGCGATTGTTATTGATGCCGGTGACGTAGTCGTACTTCATGCGCGGCTCAATCACGTGTTTCCATTTGCGTCCCAGCCAGGGACGATCGAAAATGCGCGACAATCCCGGCGGACGCAACTCGGCCGACGTCTCCAACGATTTGCGATTCAGAATGTCGCCGTTGCGCTGCTCGGTGTAGAACGTATCCCGCAACGTGAGTTCGGGACGGAACGACCATCCCCGCCATTGCAAAGGCATCACAATCGAAGGCGCCAGATCGAACCTCCCCACCAGAGCGGCGGTCCGGAACCCAGCCTGCGAGCCTGCGGGCGCCTCTCGCCGCTGCAAACCCTCGGCCGCGCTCTCGAACGACCAGTAGAGCGGCGTATTTCCCAACTGCCGCTCCTCGCCGGAGATGAAGAAGCTTGGCGTATGCAGAATACGGACCAATTCCGTCTGCGTGAGCCTGGTGCAACTGGCATTCAATTGGGTGTTCGGATTGCAAACTTCGAAGTTCTGGTAGCGCTCCGCCAGGGCATTGAAGTGAAATCCATTGGTGGTATTGGAGAGGAAAATCTGCGACCGCACTTCCGAATCGATGGCCTGGGTGTACACATCGGTGAAGGCGATACGGAAAACGAACGAGCTCAAGTAATCGACATTGGCCACGCCGCGGAAAGTCCCGAAAGGACGTTCGGCGAGAAAGTGTGCGTCCTCGCCGCCTTGATCCTGCCGATTCGGGGGCGTGCCGATGCCACGATCCACCACTCCCACGTAGTTGAAAAAAACGTAAGAGTTGTCACTTGGACGAGCGCGGAATTCTCCGCGCTGCGACCAACCACGTTTGGAATAGTATTCGCCGCCCAAGGTGGCGTCCATGCTGCGATTGAACACCCAGTACACGGACTCGCCGGCAATCTTTCCCTTGGTGGAGGAGTTGCCGAAACTCGGAATCAGCAGCCCGCTCTGGCGCTGCTGTTTCTGAACCGGATGGGTCACAAACGGGAAGTAGAAGACCGGCACGCCCATCAGCCGGAAATCGCTGTGGTAGATCTTGGCGCTGCCGTCCACATCCACGGAAATACGCCCGGCGTTGAATCGCCACTTCGGATGCGGCAGTTCGCAGGTGGTGACCGTGCCCTGGCGTACCAGGTAGTGGTCGGGCCCGCGCTTCTCGACAATTTTCCCGGTAAAGGCAAACGGATTGGTGGTGGTGAGCACGTAGCGGGATTTCCGCACCCGGAATCCCACGGTTCCGATCACGCTATAGAATGTTCCGGTTTCCGTGCGGACGTTGTAGGTACCGTGACTGGCCTCGACGTGTTCGTCGTAAGGGCCGCCGTCGAGCGCCACATGGCCCTCCAGTTCGCTGTCTCCCGTGTCCGCGTGGTAGGTGACCTGATCTGCATGCAGGATGTAAGTGCGAAAACGAATTTCCACTTCGCCCCGCAGGTGGTAGATGGACCCCTCCTTTTCCTGTTGCACCGCCCGGATCGTAACCTCTTCTTCAGTCTGCGTTTGGCTGGCGGGGGTGACCATTGGAGCCGGGGGCGCTGCGGAAGCCCCGGTCGAAGCCGAGACGGCGGTTGCGGCGAGGGGCAGCGTCTGGCTGGTTACTATCCCCGAGGCGAGAAGCAGATGACAGACCCACGCGGCCGTGATAAAGATTCGAGAGCGGGTGTTCATTAGCGGGCGATCAATGCAAGAGCGTGTGCCCTCCGCCAGCCGGTCTGCCAACGGGAACGAACTGACCTTAGCACGCGAGCGGCCGGCGAAGCAAAGCTCCGCATTCTTGTGGTCTGCGGCATTCGTGCCATGGCCTGGCTCTGGCTGCTGGCATTCTTCGACGACCTGATTATTGCGACTTGACTACGAGCGGATTGATGACGAGCGGATTAACGAACCAGGCCGCCGGCGGGGATCCCGACGTCCCAGGGTACATCTTAGCCACAGGGGACGCCGCGGCCTCTGACCCGAATGTTTTGCCGGATGCGGATTCCTGGCGCGTCGAGGTTGCCGCTCGCCTCGAACGCTATCGCAGGCGGCGCAAGCCCCAATCTCCACGCTATCCCTCTCTGCTGCTGCCTTTTGATGCTCCAGAAAGCTGGTCGCGTCCGGCGCCGCCCACTGGATTGGCGGGCGCGGGTACGACGGCGACTGGTTCGGCGGGAATTGGAGCGGCGGCAGTTGCGACTCCGCCAGTACATGACGCGCTAGATCCCATATTCCCCACCCAGGAAGAACCGAGAGCGGACAGGGCGACAAACTTCGCCGAAGCTGGCCAGACGCAGGCGCCAAGCCCAGACCGGTATCCGGAGAAGGTCCCGGAACCATTCACGCCGGAACGATTCGCGCCGGAGCAATCCGCGCCGGAGCAATCCGCGAAAGTCATCGAGTTTCCGCGTTCGGCCGCCATTCCGGTTTTTCAGCGCAGCGAACTGGCCGATCCCGTTTTCGATCATGATCGTCCGCGCATTGTGGAAGTCCCGGAAATTCTGCCGCCGCCACCAGCATTGGGTGGAATGTTGATCGAAGCGGCCCAGCAAGAGCCGGCAGGCAGGCAAGCGGGCACCGACTTCCCGTTGCCGTCGGCATCGGCATCCATCGCCCGGCGCGCGCTGGCCGCGCTGGTGGATGGCGTTGTCCTTGGAACCGCCATGGCGGCCTTTGCCGCAATTCTTGTACGTGTGAATCCAAGTCTGAAACCCAACCTGAACCTCAGCCTGAACCTCGTTCGTGGACCGCTCCCGATGCTCGCCGGTGCGCTCGGCGTGGTCACACTGTTGTTCTGGGCGGCGTACGAATTTTTGTTCGTGGTGTACACCGGCTCGACTCCCGGCCTTCGCGCCGCGCGGCTGCGGCTGGCAGCGTTTGATGGCTCACCGCTCAACCAGCGCTCGCGCCGCTGGCGCGTGCTGGCGTCGTTTCTCTCCGCGTGTTCCGCCGGACTTGGTTATTTCTGGTGCTTTCTTGACGAGGGCGGATTGTGCTGGCACGACCGCATCACGCGCACCCACGTCAGACCGGTGGAATCGTAGAGACGGGGCATGCCCCGTCTCCCCTGGGGCGGGCCCGGCGGTGTAAAGAGACGCGGCGAGCCGCGTCTCTACAGAAATGCAGAACTACCAGAACGGCTGGATTCCCTTGGTTGGTCAGACCAGATCTTCCAGGGCTGTGCGCAACTCGCTAAAGCGGAACGCATATCCGCTGGCCAAGAGTTTCTCCGGCTTAACCCGCTGACTCGCGAGCAACAATTCGTCCGCGGCCATCTGGCCGAAAGCCAGTCGCAGGACAAATTCCGGCACAGGGAAGAGGGCTGGACGCCTGAGCACCGACGCCAACACCTTTGTAAACTCCGCATTGCGCACGGGATTCGGCGCTACCAGGTTCGCCGCGCCCGAGAGCGATTCGGTGCCGATCGCGTGATGAACTCCCCCTACGATGTCTCCCACATGAATCCAGCTCCACCACTGCCGCCCTGATCCAATCCGCCCGCCCAGCCCCAGTTTGAACGGCTTCAGCATATTGCCGAGCGCTCCGCCCGTCGCACTCAGTACCAGGCCGATTCGGAGGTTCACGGTTCGGATGCCTGCCTCGGCCGCAACCCGGCTAGCGGCCTCCCAGTCGCGGCAAACTTCAGGCAGAAATCCGTGCCCACCAGGGCTTTCTTCTCGTAAGAGTTCGTCGCCCCGATTCCCGTAGAACCCGACCGCCGACGCGCACACCAACACGCGCGGCTTGACGTCGCTTTGTGCTAGAGCCGCGGCCAGATGCCGGGTTCCCTGCACGCGGCTTTCGCGGATCGCCCTCCTCTTTTCTTCGGTCCAGCGCCCCACGATGCTTTCCCCCGCCAGGTGGACCACCGCATCGAATCCCGAAACCATGGACGGCGACAGTGGAGCTAGAGGGTCCCACAAGACATGCGCCCCATTCTTCGGCGCCCCGCGCACCAGGCGCACAACCTGCGTCCCAGGAGGTTCGAACGAGGCCAGAAGAGCCTTGCCAATCAGCCCCGAAGCTCCACTTACAAGAATGCGGTTCACGGGGTATCTCCTTTGCGTACTTTACCAGCCTCCACGCCTTTTCTCGACGACCTGGGTGTCTTGGCGGTGAAATCGCGTTTCCGCTGCGTTAGAATCGATTATGGCGACGTTGCGTCAACAGATTGCGACCAACGTGCTCACGGTGACCCGGTTCCGCGAGCTGATGCGGAAGCTGCGTGAGAACCGTCCCAACGACGACCTGAACCTGGTCAAGAAAGCCTACGAATTCTCTCAGAAGAACCACGCCGGACAAACCCGGGCCTCGGGCGAACCCTACCTGGTGCATCCCCTTGAAGTCGGCAACGTTCTCGCCGACATGAAGATGGATTCCGTTTCCATTGCCGCCGGGTTGCTCCACGACTCGGTCGAAGACACCTCGGTCACCGCGGTTGAAATCCGCCAGGAATTCGGCGAACAGGTTGCCCACATCGTCGAGGGCGTCACCAAGATCAGCAGAATCGACTTCTCCTCCAAAGAGGAAGCGCAGGCCGAGAACCTCCGCAAAATGATGCTGGCCATGGTCGACGACATTCGCGTCGTGCTCATCAAGCTCGCCGACCGGCTGCATAACATGCGCACGCTCGAGCATCTGGATCACGAACGGCAGCAGAAAATCGCCCGCGAGACGCTCGAAATCTACGCTCCCATCGCGCACCGCCTCGGCATGGGTAAGATTCGCGGCGAACTGGAAGACCTGGGGTTCAAGTATCTCGACCCGATCGGATACGAGCAGGTTCGCGCCGCGGTCGCGTCGCGCCGCAAAGCCGGCGAAGCTTTTATGGCGCGGGTCGAAGGCGTGCTTCGCGACGGCCTCAAGGAAGCCGGCATCACCGGCCGTGTCGAGAGTCGCGTCAAGCGGCTCTATAGCATTCACAAGAAACTGCAGCGCCAACATATCGCTGTCGATCAGGTGTACGACCTTTACGCCATGCGCGTCATCACCAACTCGGTGCAGGACTGTTACGCCGTTCTCGGCATCATCCACAACCTTTGGCGCCCCGTGCCCGGCCGCATCAAGGACTTCATCGCCATGCCGCGGCCCAACCTCTACCAGTCGCTGCACACCTCGGTCATCACCGAGACCGGCGAGACTTTTGAAATCCAGATCCGCACCGAAGACATGCACAAGATGTGCGAGGAGGGTATCGCCGCCCACTGGAAATATAAAGACGGCGCCGTCTCTGCCCAGGACGAGCAACGCCTTGCCTGGCTGCGCCAGGTCGTCGAGTGGCAGCGCGACGTCGCCGATCCCAACGAATTTCTCGCGACCCTGAAAGTCGATCTTTACCCGGAAGAGGTGTACACCTTTACGCCGAAGGGCAAGGTTCTGGTTCTGCCGCGCGAATCGACGCCTATCGATTTTGCCTATGCCATTCACACCGAGGTGGGCCACAGTTGCACGGGCGCCAAGGTTAACGGACGCATGGTTCCGCTCCGCCACAAACTCCATTCCGGCGACATCGTCGAAGTCGTCACCCAGCCCGGACACAAGCCCAGCCGGGACTGGCTCGCCGTCGTCAAGTCTTCCCGCGCTCGCAACAAGATCAAGCACTGGCTCAACGTTCACCAGCGCGAGCGCGCCATTGAAATCGGAAAGAAACTGATCGAAAAGGAGGCGCGCAAGTACCGCATCTCGCTGAAGGAAATCAAGGAAGCCGACCTGCAAAGAGCGGCCAGCGAATACGGACTGGGCCGTCCGGACGACCTGATGGCCGGCATCGGCTACGGCAAATACTCGGCCCGTCAGGTGCTGGCCAAGTTCGCTCCCGCCGGCGCACAGCCCATGTCGGAAACCGAGGAGCAGGCCGCCGCCCACGGCTTTACCAGCGGAATTTCGAGTGTCGTCCGGCGCGTCTTCGGCGGTGACTCCAACGCCATCGTCGTTCGCGGACACGGCGACCTGCTCGTCTATCGCGCCCGCTGTTGCAACCCCATTCGCGGCGAAGCCATCGTCGGCTACGTCACCCGCGGCAAAGGCGTCGCCGTTCACTCCATCAATTGTCCGAACGTCACCAATCTGCTCTACGAACCTGATCGGCGCATCGACGTGCAATGGGCCGGCGACAAGGACGGCCAGCCGGTCTCCTATCCGGTCAAACTCACCCTTCTCTGCGACGACCGCTTCGGCATGCTCAAACAAATCACCGCCGTGATCAGCGATACTCACACCAACATCCGCAACATGGGGTCCCGCAGCTCGAACGGGCAAGCCTGCATTGACATTGTTCTTGAAATCGCCGACCTGAAACATTTGCAGAAAATCATGGACGGAGTGCGGCAGATCCCGGGCGTTCATGACGTGCAGCGGCTGCAGAAGATATAGACGGGTTGGGGAGTGGTCTTCAAGACGGCATGAAAAAAGGGCGCGATCGCTCGCGCCCCTAACATTCGCCTCTAACACTGCGGAACTTCGCTCCGTAGGACGGGCGAGTCGCCCGTCCCCACACAAGCTCTAGTCCCTTACTCCATCCATGAATGCCCGCAGCTTCCGCGAGCGCGATGGATGCCGCAGCTTTCTCAGCGCCTTGGCCTCAATCTGCCGGATGCGTTCGCGTGTGACTGCGAACGACTGGCCGACTTCCTCAAGCGTGTGCTCCGAGCCGTCTTCCAGTCCGAAGCGCATCTTGATGACCTTTTCCTCGCGCGGCGTTAGCGTGCGCAGCACCTGCGAAGTCTGGTCTTTTAGGTTGACGTTGATCACCGCCTCGGCCGGCGAAACTACCGCGCGGTCTTCGATGAAGTCGCCCAGATGCGAATCTTCCTCTTCGCCAATCGGCGTTTCGAGGGAGATGGGCTCCTGCGCAATCTTCAGGACCTTGCGAACTTTCGCCACCGGAATGTCCATCCGCTTGGCGATTTCTTCCGACGTTGGCTCGCGTCCCAGTTCCTGCACCAGCTGCCGCGACGTGCGGATCAGCTTGTTGATGGTTTCGATCATGTGTACCGGGATGCGAATCGTACGCGCCTGATCCGCAATGGCGCGCGTGATTGCCTGCCGAATCCACCACGTGGCATAAGTCGAAAACTTATAGCCGCGGCGGTATTCGAACTTGTCCACCGCCTTCATCAGGCCTATGTTGCCTTCCTGAATCAGGTCGAGGAACTGTAATCCACGATTGGTGTACTTCTTGGCAATCGAGACCACCAGGCGCAAGTTAGCTTCGATGAGCTCGCGCTTGGCGTGCTCAGCGTCCATGTCGCCCTGGATGATCTCGCGCTGCGTGCGCTTGAGCTCCTGGAACAACAGGCCCGCTTCCACTTCGAGCTTTTCGAGCTCTCCGCGGACCGCGCGCGACTGTTTCTTGTATTCCTTACGCTGGTCTTCGCTGCGCGTTGCTTCGGCCCGCTTTTCCAGGTTCTGGATCTGGCGGTCGAGCGAGCGCATGCCGTCGACCGTGCGGTTGACGCGGTCGATAAGGCGTTTGCGTTCGTTGTTGGTGAAGCCGAGGTTCCGCACCGCAATCGAAGTGCGCACCACGGCGCGCGCCAGATTGAGGCGGTAACGACGATAGTCGCGCGGACGCTTCTTCTGGTTCACCGCCGCCAACTTCTCGACGACCGGTGCAACTTTCTTGTAAAGCTTGTCGAGCGTGGCGATCTTGGCGAGAAAGTCCTGCAGTCGCTTCTCGACGATTTCTTCCGTGATTTCCTCTTCGTCGAACGTAACCAGCTCTTTGATGGAGCGGACGCCCTTCTCCAGGTCCTCGCCCAGAGCGAGGAGTTCACGAATCACAATCGGCGAGCGCGACAGCGCCTTCAGAACGCGGTTTTGCCCCCGCTCAATTCTCTTAGCGATTTCAACTTCGCCTTCGCGGGTCAGCAGGGGAACGGTGCCCATCTCGCGCAAATACATGCGGACGGGGTCATTGGTTTTTTCCAGGGCCCCCGGGGTTAGGTCGAGTTCGACGTCCTCGGAGGCCTCATCTACTTCTTCGAATTTTTTTTCCAGATCGGTCGTCGGCCCTTTCGAGCTTTCGAGTACATCGATGCCCTGCGTTCCGATCGTGGTTAGCAGATCTTCCAGGTCTTCAGGAGAGTGCACATCGTGCGGGATAAGGTCGTTGACCTGATCATAGGTCAGATATCCCTTCTCTTTGCCTGCGTCGATCAGCTTTTTTATGTCGTCGTACTTGTCATCCAATGCCAAGAAAGATTATCCTCAGGACGCCCGCCGGTTGCGCGGACGCCAAACTGTTCAGCGGTGGGAATGGTTTCGGAGTTGTGCGCGAGGCGCACAAACCTTAAAAGTATAGCACGCCGACTGCTGCCCGTGCCGAGCGCAAGTGGAAGTTTGCGCCGCCTTGCCGATTGCCTCCGCCGCCCGTATCTCTTTTCCCGCTTGATATTTAGATGTCGATCGGCCCGGTTTCGCTCCAACGTTTCTGCCCGATTCACGACGCCGGGGGGAGTTCTGACTAAGCCTTTGCTTCCCCCTGTGCGACCCCGTGTACCCTGTGGTTCGCGCTCTTCGTGGGAGGCCTCAATCAGCTTTTCCCTAGCTGGCCTTCTCGCCCAGCCCAGGATCCATCAGGGCCCGCTTCAAACGCACCTTCTCGTGCAAAAGCGCCTGCCGTTCCTCCAGCGGGAGCCCAAGCCTCTGCAATCCAAGCTGGACCTCCTCCAGTCGCCGCCGCAGATAAATCCTGCGCAAAGCCCGCACCGCGCCTTCCACGGTCTCGGGCGTCAGTTCTTCCTCCTCGGACATCAGGACCGAGGCCAACAGTCGCCGGTCCTCTTCCGTTTTCGGCAGCGCCAGTACATCCGCCGTCTCGGTCCCAGCCTCGAGCAGCGCCTCCATCAACGATTGCGAAGCCAGCCCCTCATACAGCCGCTCCGATCGCAGCGCATATTGTGCCTGGCGGGCCGGGTCGAATTCCTCTTCCGCGCCGTCGCGAGCCGACGTCCGCGCTCCGCTGGCCTGCATTTCGGTAGCGGAAGCCAGCGCCCGGATCAGGACGCGTTCCGCGCCGGTGATCTGCGCCTCAGGCGTGGCTTTGACCTGAGTTGCCGAACGATTGGTTGCGGCATGTTTCAATTCCTGGCGCAGCACGGCGGAATCAATTCCCAGCTTCTGCGAAATTTCCAACGCCAGTTCATCGCGCACGATGCGGCTCGGCACCCTCTGAATGTGCGGGAGGAGATGGTTGACGGCCTTGACCTTGCTGTCCGCGTTGCGCGCCGGAAACTGGGCGCGCGCCCGGTCGATCAGATAGTCAAAATACTTCTGCGAGTGCTTGAGCGCCGCGCTATAAGCGTCTTTGCCTTTGCGCCGCAGGAACAGGTCGGGGTCGAATCCAGTCTCCAGCGTGAGCACCCGAATGTTGAATTCTTCTTCCACCAGCAAGCCGAGGGTGCGCTCGGTGGCGCGGGCTCCAGCCGTGTCTGGGTCGAAGTTGACGACAATATTCTTCGAGAATCGCCCTAGCAATTTCGCCTGCAGTTCCGTGAACGCCGTCCCCGAGCTGGCAATCACGTTGTGGAAGCCGGCCGCGTACACCGAAATGCAATCCATCTGCCCTTCAACCAGAATGGAGTAATCGAGCTTGCGAATTGCTTCTTTGGCGTTGTCCAGATTGAATAGCACGCGCGACTTCGAATAGATCGGAGTCTCGGGAGAATTGAGATATTTTGGCCCGGCCTTTTCGTCGGTCGTGAGCGTGCGGCCGGTGAAGGCGATGACTTTGCCCTGGTCGTTGCAGATCGGGAACGTCACGCGGTTGCGGAATTTGGAGTAGATGGCGGCAGCGGCTTTTGGCTCGTGGCTTTTGGCTTTTGGCTCAAAGCCCGCGCTGTCCGCTGTCCGCGGTCCGCCGTTCGTGCCCGATCCCTCAACCGAATTGTCATCCTGAGCGGAGCGAAGGACCTGCTGTGGCTGAGTGCTGAGTGCTGACGGCTGACTGCTGTCTTCTTTCCACGAAAACAACCCACTCTCCCGCAACAACTCCTCATCAAACTCCCGTCGCAGCGCATCCCGCAGCAGGAATCCGGAATCCGGCGCATACCCGATGCGAAAGCGAGCAATAGTCTCGTCATCGAGCCCGCGCCCCTTGAGGTATTCGCGGGCATTCGCGCCTTCCGGGCGGCGCAGACAGTCCTGAAAAAACGCGGTCGCGCGCACATGCACGTCCAGCAGGGCCATGCGGAGGTGGGCGTTGCGAGCCTCCTCCGGACTGGAAAACGTGACTTTGGGCATGGGCACGCCCAGCTTCTGAGCCAGCAGCCGGACGGCTTCTGGGAACGTAATATTCTCGACCTTCTGGATGAAGGCAAAGACGTCTCCCGACTCGCCGCAGCCAAAGCAGTGATAAAACTGCCGCGTGGCATGGACCGAAAACGAAGGCGTCTTCTCGGCATGAAACGGACAAAGCCCCGAGAAGTTCTGCGCCCCAGCCTTCTTCAGCTTGACGTAGTCGCCCACGATGCGGACGATATCGGCCTGCTGCTTCAGCGTCTCTTTGAAGTTGTCAGAAGAAGTCAAAGTCGGATTCATTGCGAACGCACACAGGTCCACTAGGGATTATGAGGGTTCGAAGGCCATGAGGGGAATAGAACAGGGCGGGATTGCTGTGGGAAAGGTGTGGAAGACCGGAATAAACGGTTGAAGGCTAAGTAAATTCGGCTGGGCATCTAAGTCGTTCCCGATGTAGCAGCAACGAGGCAAGTTCCCGGACTCTTCGCTCGGAAATACCATCCCGTTACTCAATGGCTCACCGGTCTGGCAAACCATATGGGGACCGCAGGCGGGCCTTTTAGGAGTGCAGCTCTTTCAAGCGATCCGCTACAGTATTCATTATTTCGCGGGCGAACTTCTTCTCCGGCACGGCGCGCGCCAACACAACGGCGCCGACCATTGCGCTAAAGGTCAACGTCGCCTTCGATCTTGCCGCATCCTCGTCCTTGTCTCCAAGCAGACTTGCGATCCACTGGATGTTATTCCGTATCTGTTCCGCTACCAAGGCACGCGGTCGCTCACCGCTGCGCGCAATCTCGCCCGCCAAGGCACTGACGGTGCACCCCCAACCAGGATTGTTGCAGTGAACCTCGCTCAAATATGCATCGACTAGCCTTTCGTAGGTCACTGCCGGACCGCCCGACGCAGCAGCAGCCTCCAGGCGACGCCTCCAGCTTCCTAATGCCGACCCGACCGCCTCGGCCACCAGATCCTCCCGTGAGTCGAAATGTTTATAGAAGCCGCCTACGGTGAGGCCCGCGTCCTTCATGATCTCCGCGATCCCGATTCCCGCAAGACCTTCTTCGCGGAACCTCTTTGCGGCGATGGCAACAATGCGCTGATGAGTCTTCCCTTTTTCAACCTGTGAATGACCCATTCACCACCTCCCAAAAAACCGCAACCAAATCAGGATTACGCATCTAATCCTGTATATGGATTATAACAATAATCCAGAATGAAAGGCAAGGGGGGCCGAAATGAGAGTCACACCCAAGACGATGACGATAAGGAGAATGACAATGAAATCGCACACACTACGGAACCTTCGCTCCGTAACCGTCAACCTCAGCCTGACACTCGCGTTGTTATGGGCGCTCGCAGTGTTCGTTTCTATTCCCGCCCATGCTCAGAGCGGCATCTGGCAGGTGGATGCAGGGCATTCCATCGCGCGCCTGTCATTGGGACGGGGTCCGCAATCCGTGGAGGTCGGTGTCGCCTCTGTCAGCGGAAGCGTGGTCTTCGACTCGAGCGATCCTGCCGGTCCGGTGGTCGACCTTAACATCACGCCAGACAAGCAGTTGGGCCCGAATTCGCCGGAGATCAGTTTCAAGTCGAAGCGGACCGCGATCACCCGCGATGGAAAGCTGGCAGTCGTCGGTGAGCTGTCGGTTACTCGGCTAGAGCGCAGTGTGAAGATGGATCCGAATGAAGCGTACCATGGCCCGGAGTACGGCGAGCCGATTGTCCACACCGATGCTCGTGAAGTGACTCTGGTGTTCCCCGTCACGAGCCCGCCTGTGGCGCAGAACGGCGTACTCCGGCTCTCGGCTTCGACCATCATCAACCGTGAGCGTTTCCCGCAGTTCCTGGCCACCCTGGAATCGGACAACTGGACGAGCGTCGTGGTTGAGGACGAAAACTGCACCAACCCAGCGACAGTCGGTGAGGATTATTCCGGCGCGATCTGCACCGGCACCGCGGTCACAACCGCGCTCGACAGTGTGCAGACGGCGACAGTTGGGGGCGAGGGTTATTACGGCTTCGAACCGGCCGTCGTTCCAGACCGCAACCACGCAACCATAGCCCTGGATCTCAAGCTGACAAAGATGGCACCGGAACCCTCTGCGGTTTCCGCAGCGGCAGAATCTGCCGGACGCTGAAGGGTGAAAGGATCAACGGAGGGATCCCGGGAATAACGGGCTCCCTCCGCATTGTTTTAGAGAAGTTCCCCCTTCCCCTCCCATTCGCTAGAAACTTCAAAACAACCGCTAGCCAGCGCCGATCAAAATCCGCTAGACCCGCAACTCCACCACAGTTGCACCGCCGCCGCCTTCGTTGATGGGTGGTTCGGTTACCGACTCCACGTGCGGATGCTTTCGCAGATACTGGCGGAGGGCTTTGCGCAGGATGCCCATGCCGCTGCCGTGGACGACGCGGACGCGCGGCAGTCCGGCCAGGAAGGCCCGGTCTACGAATTTTTCCACTTCAGCGGTGGCTTCGTCGACGGTGCGGCCGATCACGTTGATTTCGCTGGGCGGGTTGAGGTGGCTCGATTCGTTTTCGAGTCTGATGGTGATGCCTCGGGAGCGGGCGGCTTCGACGGGCGTGGGTTGGGCTTTACTTTGTCCCTGGCCGCTCGCCAGCACCTCGGCGATATCTTCGCGGGCGATGCGCATTTTCATCGAGCCGATTTCTACATCGAAGTGATTCTCGCCAATCTTCTTTTTGACTACGGCGGCGCGGCCCATCGACTTGAGCTTCACCGTGTCGCCTTCGCTGACGTGCTTGACCAGGCTGGGCTGGGCGTTGGGGTCTCCGCGGTCGGCGCCGGTCGAGTGCGCTACTACCGTGGCATCGAACTGCTCGCGGAATTCGCGACGCATTTTGGCGATGCGGCGCTCGGCTTCCTTCGATAACTTCTGCTGGGCGGCTCGGTCCTGCACGGCATTGACGGCTTCTCTGGCGTGGTATTCGAAATCGCGGAAGAGGGCTTCGAGCTTCTTCTCCATCTCACGAATTTTGGCCTGCTGTTCTTTGCGGCCCTCGGTGGCGAGTTGCTGTCTCTCGCGCTCTAGTTCCTGTTCGCGGGCTTTCATGCGCGTGCGTTCAGTTTCAAGGTCGCGAAGGTCGGCGTGCAGGCGGTCGAGGAAACGCGCCACATCCTGAGTCTGCGAGCCTAATCGTGAGCGGGCGGATGCGATGATGGCGGGATTCAGCCCGAGGCGCTGGGCGATGTTGATTCCGGCAGATGCTCCGGGGACGCCTGTCTTCAGTTCGTAGGTTGGCTGCAATGTGGCTTCGTCGAAGCCGACCGAGGCGTTAATTACGCCCGCGGTGTTCGCGCCATAAACTTTGAGCGAAGTGTGGTGCGTGGAGATCACGATCATGCATCCGGCTTTGCGAAAATGTTCGGCGATGGCTACTGCCAGGGCGGCGCCCTCTTCGGGATCAGTGGCGGAGCCCAGTTCGTCGAGCAGGACGAGCGAATTGGCGGTGGCAGTACGCGAGATGAAGTCGATGTTCGTGACATGTGCCGAAAACGTCGAGAGGTTCTGCTCGATCGATTGATAGTCGCCGATGTCGGCGAGAATGGCGTCGAAAACCGGCAGGTCGGCGCGGTCCGCAGGGACGGGAATGCCGGACTGCGCCATCAGCGCGAGCAGACCTAGCGTCTTCAGGGAGACGGTCTTGCCGCCGGTGTTAGGTCCGGTGATTACCAGTTGGCGATGGTCGCCTTCTAACTCGATGGTGATGGGAACGATCTTCGCATTTTTTAGCTTCAGGTTGCGCTCGAGGAGCGGATGTCTTGCTCGGTGGAGGAGCAGGCGAGCTTTGCTCGCCCCGGACGGGCGAAGTCGCCCGTCCCCACACGAGCCTTCGTCTCCAGAGTGGCTCACCGCTACGCAGTTATAGTCTTCGGCGAAGCGGGCTTTGGCGAACTGGAGCTCCAGTTCGGCGAGGATGTCGGCGGCGGCCAGGATCGCATCCGCGTTTTCGCCGATCTGGCGGGTCATCTCCAGCAGGACGCGATGCACCTCGGCCTGTTCTTCATCCAGCAGGCGCACCAGTTCGTTGTTCTGCTCGATGGTCTCAAGCGGCTCGACAAACACGGTTTGTCCGCTGGAACTGGCGCCGTGCACCACGCCTTGCACTCGGCGCTTCTGCTCGACCTTGACTGGGATGACAAAGCGCTCGCCGCGGATGGTGATCAGTTCATCCTGCACCGTCCCGCCTTCGGCGAGTTTCCGCAGGTAGCCGCGCAGCGATTCCTGGATCTGGCGCTTTTGCTTCTCGATCTCGCGGCGAATGCGGCCCAGCTCGGGCGACGCGCGATCGTCGAGCGTGCCGTCGGGCAGAATCTTGTTGCGGAACGAGCGCAGGAAGCCGGTGAAGTCCTGGATACCGGCGGAAAGCGCGGCCACAGCGGCCCACTCGGAGCGCATCGCGGCGGGAGGTTGACGCACGATTTCACGCCACTCGGCTCCGCGGTCGGCGACCAGCACAACGTCGCGAATCTCTGTGGTCTCAAGAGCGGCTCCGCCGATGCGCGACTTCTCGATCAGCTTTCTGACTACGGGCAGCCCGGCGAATTCGAAACGTCCGCCGACGCGACGATACTCGCGGATTTCCGTCGTTAGTTGCTGCTGCGTCTCAATCCATGCACGATCGAGTGAAGGAAGAAGGTCCGCGATGCGGCGTCGACCCAGAGGCGAAGAGGCGTAGCCTGCGAGCAAGTCGCGCAACGTCTCGAACTCAAGCAGGCGCGAACTGGTGTGGGTCGCGGGATTGGGCACGAAGGTCATGTATACCGATGGTACGTTTTGATCTTACAACGCAGGTGCGGACTCCCGCGGGCGCTAGTTCGGATGTAGGGGTATGTAGGGGTGCTTCGACTCCGCAGACCGATCCGCTTCGCGAATCGTCCTGCTCCACTCAGCATGACAAGAGTTGAGGATTTCAATTAGCGGTGTAGAATCAAGTTCGCCGGGTCACGTTGACGCGGGTTCCGGCGGACGGCCCCGTAGCTCAATTGGATAGAGCATCAGACTTCGGATCTGAGGGTTGGGGGTTCGACTCCCTCCGGGGTCGCCATTTCGACAAGCCGTAGTCTGGCATCCCTGCCAACCTTAACCTGAACAAGCTCCGCATCGCGTCCAACCCCTGCACTCTGGTTACTTGCCACCGTTCCGGTTTCGCGGTGCAATTGCTGGTGGAGCGAAATTATGGGACGCCTGGTTGGGTTTGTGGGCACGGTCGTTACCCTGGCGATCGGAATGTACATCTACTCTTTGCAGGTCAAAACCCTGACTCCGGGCGCTGGGGACGGCAATTCTAATTCTGAAGACGTCGTTACCATCACGGGCGTGAAGAACGATCTGATCGGTATCGCCAACGCCGAGCGCGGATACATGGCTACGGAAGGAAAATACGCTTCGCTGGATGACCTGAAGGCGGGCAACTACATTACCATTCAGGGCGAGCGTCTTCCGTATGTCTACGATGTTGAGACCACTTCCACTAGCTTTCGCGTGACCGCCACTCGCACCACGAAAGGCGCTCCGGCACACCTCTGGATTACCGAAACCATGCAGGTAGAGGCTTCAGATTGAAGTCCTTCCTGCTCGCGTCGCGTGCTTGCATTTTCGCAAATCCGATTTCGTGAATCCAATTTCGTTAATCCGGCGTGCAGCTTCCGAACCGTGCGGGTCAGGGTTTTTTCCAGTCGGTCAAGGACATGAGTTCGTCCATGATTTCCTGCAACCGTTGCAGTCGCCGTTCCTGATCGGACGCACCCACCATCTTCTTGCCACCTTGCAGGTACAGGCGGTTGGCTTCGCTGATTTCCGCGATTTCTTCTCGCAACCTGGCAACGCGCTCTTTGACGGACTGCGGCATAAGGATAGGCTAGCACAGCATTTTGGGCTCTTTAGTGAAGTGGCTTTCGGTAGTGTATCAGTTGCCAAGTTTGGTCTGGTAGATCGCCGATCCACGATCGCCGAATCCACGAGGATTGTGGCCCAACCACTTCCCCGCTTGCCATCGATGAAGATGAAGATGATTGCGTCCGCTGCATCGGACGATTAAGATTTCCCCACTCCCATGTCTGAAGTAATTTCAAACGAGCCCACGACTTCCCATCCCAATTCCAAGCATCCCGCTTCTGTTCCTAGCCCTGATCCTGCCGTCGAGGTGTTCGCCGTTTATGGCGTTGAGCCAGAGATTCAGGCTTACGCCATGGCCAGGTATTCGCGCTCGTCGCTCTCCATGAAAGAGGCGCTGAAGGAAATTACGCTGCAGAAGGCGGAGAAGTTTCTCAACACGTTCTACTTTCAATACGGGCACCGCTCCATCGCCGACCTTGCCCACATCGCGCTCGCCATCGAGAAGCTTTCCATCCTTGCGGCCATCGTCGTGGCTGACGAGCAGCGCTGGGATGGACAGGAGCGCTCGACCCGCTACCAGGACTTCAGGAAGAGCGGCTACTACACGCCCAGTTTTGGGAATGACGGTACAGGTCCGGACGTTTCGTCCACCCGGACTCTCTATTGCGAAACCATCGAGTCCTTGTTTGCAGCCTACGAGAAAATTTCGCAGCGAACGTTCGAATATCTTGCCAGCATCACGCCTCGACCCGCCGAAATGAAGCCGGAGGCTTACGAGCGCACGTTGCGGGCCCGCGCCTTCGACATCTCGCGCTATCTGTTGCCGCTCTCGACCAACACTTCCCTGGGAGAGATCGTCAACGCCCGCACGCTGGAAAGCCAGGTCGCCCACCTGCTCTCGCAGCCGCATAAAGAAGTCCGCGATCTGGGAGCGCTGCTGAAACAAGCCGCCCTGTCTCCGGCCTACAACGCGAACGAAGACTCGCTGCGCGCCCTGGTGGCCGAGATTCGCGCCGTGTCACCCGAAATCGCGGAGCGCGCCGAACGCGAACTCCTGCGCGCAGTGCGGGTCGCGCCCACGCTGGTCAAGTATGCCGATCCGAGTGTCTACGAAATCGAGACGCGACGTGAACTGCGGCAGGCGGCCGCTGAACTGATGCGAGACGCTGCCATCGAGCCCGCGCCGCTTGTCGATCTGCTGGATGCCGATCCCCTTGAAATTGATCTCGCCACCACGCTCCTCTACGGCCACTGTCATTACTCCTACCGGCAGCTTCGCCGTGCGGTCGAAGCGGCTGGCGAGGCGCGCCGCCGCGAAATCGTCGACCTCGGCCTGCGCCATCGCGGAGGCCACGACGAACTGCCACGTCCTTTTTCCGCCGGACAGCAGTTTCGCTTCGACATCCTCATGGACACCGGCGGCTTCCGCGACATGCACCGCCACCGGCGCTGCGTGCAGATCATGCAGGACTTCTCGACCGTCCACGGTTTCGACACGCCGCCCGAAGTCGAGGCCGCCGGAGTCCGCTCCGACTACGAACTCGCGATGAAGCGCGCCGAAACCGCGGTCGAGAAGCTTTCCGCGTCCGGTGGTGAAGAAGCCCGGCAAAACTCGCAGTACGCGATCCCGCTTGCTTTCCGCAAGCGCACGCTGTTCAAGATGGACTTCGCCGAGGCAGTTTACATCTCCGAGTTGCGCACTACGCCCGCCGGCCACGCGTCGTATCGCAATGTGGCCTATGCCATGTATGAGGCCGTCGCCGCGAAGTATCCGGCGCTGGCGAAATATTTCCGGGTGCACGACGTACGGGAGCCAATGGATCTGCTGAAACGCTAGACGGATGTGGTGCTGTTCTCCACTAGTAACTCGGCGACATCTGTTCCTGAACTGTTATGATCCACTCTTCTCCCTTTGCGTAGGCCAAGATGGAGATTGATATATGTCCGCGTTGGGTTCTGGCCAAGTTGGGCATCTCGGAGCAGCGTCAGCAACACGTTGCGCTATTTGCCTCAGCAGCGCTCGGACTGCCGTTGCTTTGCCTTGCGACCCACATTCCTCACTTGTGTCTATTGCGCACGATCCTTCGGATCCCTTGTCCGGGATGCGGCGTTTGCCATTCGATCATTGCAATCCTTCGTTTTGATCCTGTACGGGCGTGGGCGGCGAATCCGGCTGGGGTTGGTGTTGCGTTGAGCTTGTGTTTCCAGTTGGTGGCGCGACCGATTGCAATCATGGCTCCGCGAGCTGGCGATCTGGTATCTCAATCTTCACGCCACATTTCGAACGTGGCGCTGGGCGGTTTGCTGTTGGTGTGGATTCTTAGAGTGATTTAGAAAGGATTAGATGGCCGCGATTTCTTGTTCCAAGTGCAATACCTTAACGGAGCGAGCGGGCTTCCCGACGTGGGCGATTATCGTGGGCATTTGCTTCTTTCCCGTTGGACTTCTCGCTCTGTTGGCTGGTCGTAAGCCGACGACGTGCGGCCATTGCGGGTTCACTTGGAACGCCTAGCGGCTCCGCGTGGAGCGGGCGTAAAATTGACGCCGACGAATCTCCGCTTCTAGAATCACTTCACTCATGCCCAACTACGAATACCTGTGCAAGAAGTGCGGACACCGCTTTGAACAAATCCGCAAATTTTCCGATAAGCACCTGAAGAAGTGCCCGGAATGCGGAGGCGTCCTCGAACAAGTGATCTCGGCTCCAGCGGTGCAGTTCAAAGGCTCGGGGTGGTATGTGACCGACTACGCGAAGAAGGGTTCTTCTTCCGCGTCGTCATCGACCTCTTCTTCTGAAAATGAGAGCAGCGCGAAGGAAGCGAAAGAGAAGAAGGACGGTAAGGATACTAAGAAAGACGAGAAGCCCAAGTCCGAGACCTCGCCCAAGAAACAGAAGAAAGACTAGCGTATTCCACCACTGCGTTCCTATTTCGTCGAGGCGTTGCCGGTTCGCTCGGGCATGCCGATCACCAAGGTTCGCCGGCGAGGCAGTTCGTCTTCGGAAATTTCCCCCACGAATTGCAGGCCGAGGCCCAGTCGCTCGCATTCCTGAAAGGCCGCG
The DNA here is from genome assembly GCA_020073215.1 of Terriglobia bacterium. Taxonomy (GTDB): domain Bacteria; phylum Acidobacteriota; class Terriglobia; order Terriglobales; family Acidobacteriaceae; genus Acidiflorens. Next base: position 42,358 of record JAIQFO010000017.1, read on the forward strand.
TCGTTGAGAAAGTACACGATGTCTCCCCCAAAGCGATCCTTGAACCGGCGGCGCTCGTCCAGGTCGAACGGGCTCACCGAATACACTTTGACCTCGGGATGTTCGCGCAAAACCGCGCTCAGCTGGCGTTGGAATCCGAGCGCTCCTTGCCGGACTTGCGCCATGGTGAAAGAAACAACGCGATAAGGCATGAAACCTCAGTTCCTGATCCCAGCCGCTCCCATCAGCCTGCCGGTTACGCCCTTCTCGGCCCGGAAACTGAACAGCAACTCCGTATGGCACACCGTGCACGGCGCCTTCGCGTCGATGTTCTTCGCCAGCACACCTGCATCCAGCAGTTGGCGCCGGTTCGCCTCGACCAGATCGAGAAAAAGTTTCGCGGGCAATTCGCCGTGTCCCGGGGCGCGCGCCGTCAGGAACAGCAACGGATATTTCTCCCGCACCGGGTCCGATTCCTTGACCTCGCGGAACAGGCTGTTGACGTATGAAAACTGACCTTCAAACCTGGTGCGCACTTCTTCGCCCACTTCGTAGCAGCATCCCCGCACGCCCGGCCCAATCACCGCCACCAGGTTGTGCGGATCGCTCTTGAAGAGTTTCCGCATCTCGCCGACACCTTTCTCGACGATGCGCTTGACCGTGCCGCGCCACCCGGCGTGAAAAACGCCGACAGCCCGCCGTTTCCGATCCGCCAGAATGACAGGCAAGCAATCGGCAGTCTGCACGGCTAAGATCAGCCCCGGAGTATCCGTGACCATTCCGTCTCCGGTCAAGGGCTGCCCTGGCATACGTTCGACACAATGGATCAGGTCGGAATGAATCTGCCGCAGCGTAACCAGCGGCCAGCGGCTGCGCCCCTTCGCAATGCCCAGTTCCTTGAGAAAAATCTCGCGGTTGTGCTCGACGGCCGCGCGCGAGTCATGCTTCGTGAACCCAAGATTCAGCGCATTTCCGCCGTAGACGCGCGACACTCCGCCAGGCCGCGTCGAGAAGGCATGCACCAGCCAGGGCAGTTTGCCCAGCGTTTCGGAACGCAAGAGTTGTAGTTTGTTCTTTGCGATGCGATGGGTTGCCACCGTTCGATCATACCTTGAGGATCCGGTCATCGGCGGGGTCGACAAGGATGCAGAAGAACGCGCCGTCAGATTCAGGAGACGGTCGCGGCCTCGAATCCTGCGAGGAACGTCTGCAAATCAGGTATTACAAACTAGCGGCGACGAGGGCCTCTGGCGCTCGATGGCCGGCGGTTGACATCAATGTTCGACATTGAAATAGATCTTGGTGGTGGCGCGGTATTCCAGGACCTTTGCTCCATCCAGTTGCATATCGAGTGAATCCACGTGCGCCCACTTGATGCCGCGAACGGTCTTCGCCGCTTCTTTTACGGCAAGCTCCGCTGCCTTGGCAAAACTCTCTTTTGAAGTCCCGATTACTTCGATCACTTTCTGGGTCATTGCACTCTCCTCGTTACTCGTCGAAGATTGTACTCTCGTGAACCATCTTGCGACCGGGTTGGCGCAGGCGTAGAGGCGGGCGCGGGCAGGGACGGGTTCTGACAACTAATGACGAGGGCCACGCGTGTGGCCCGCGTGGCCCCGGTTCTTCACTCGCTTAGAGCTATTGGTTATCGGTGGTGCCGGCTGTCGCTTGTTTCGCGACCTGCTCCTGTTCGACAGGATTGATCTTCACCGTGGTCAGGATCTTCTCCAGCTTGGCGAAGACTTCGTCGCGGTTGACGGGTTTAACGCCGTCTTTCGTGCCATATCCGGCGGTGCCCACACTCAAAACGTACTCGTAACAAGCGCCATTCTCATAGCGGTGGTAGTACTGCGTTTCGGTTTGCGTCAAGGGGCTGGCGGTGAAGTCGGAAGTCGTCTCCATTTCGGCTGAGCCGACTTTCACTTTGTCGACGTCCTGCGGCGCGCCGTTGACATTGTGCGAATCGACAAAGGCGAAGTGCCCGCACTCCTGCTCGGTAACGCTGCGATGGACGTTCACGTTGAAGAAGGCGGACGCAAAGTCAGTGCCGGGATACGAGCCGCTGGGCAGTTCGACCGTCGCGACTGTAACTCCGCCAGGCTGCACGAAGTTCATCACTGCATCACCCAGGGGTGCAAACTGGGGCCGCGCTTTGTCGCCGGTGGTCAGCGCGAATTTCCGCGGATAGAGGAACGAAACGCCTGAGTTGGGATCACTGTAGGTTACGTTCGCAGGACGCTTTTTGGGCGTCTTCTTTGCGGGCACGGCTACGGCGGTTGTGGTGGCTACTGGCGCTGCCGCGGTTGTCACCGGACCGGCGGTCGGGCTGGATACGCCGATCTGCGCCGGCTTTGGAGATTGCTTCGAACACGCGCTCATCGCGACTAACAGCCCGAGAATCGTGAAGCCTGCCATCATTGCGAGCTTCTGCTGGCGCGACCAGGACGAAAGCACCGTCCCGGAGATTGTCTTGCTTGCTTGGTTGCTGGATTTCTTGTCACCGGATTGCCAAATCGTTGTCATGTTGTCACCTCCTCTGCGGCTGGCGCAGTCGGAGAGAAGAAGGGCAGGAGGAGGGCCAATTGAAAATGCAGTGATTTGGCGAGACTTAGTGCACTTTTTCTCTGGCGTGAGCGTGACGGGCAAACACGCTGTGTTCGGGCGGATACGTGGTCGCTCATACGCCGTCCGAGAAACTCGCTCATCTCCGAGGATCCCACGGTGCGGCTAGAATGCCTCTGTGACCGATGTCTCGCTTGGCCCTTCTGGTTATCGCGGACGACTGGCGCCTTCGCCTACCGGGCTGTTGCACGTTGGGCACGCGCGGACTTTCTGGATTGCGGCGCAACGGGCGATTAAGAACCGGGGAACCTTGATATTGCGGAATGAGGATTTGGATCCGCAGCGCTCGCGGGCGGAATTTGTCCGCGCCATGATGGAAGACTTGCGCTGGCTGGGAATTGACTGGAGTGAGGGACCGGATGTTGACGGGCCGTATGGTTCTTACTCGCAAAGTGAGCGCCGGGCGCACTATCTGGAGGCTTGGCGGCGACTGCGCGAGGGCGGGTTTCTGTATCCCTGCACTTGTTCGCGCAAGGATCTGGCGCAGGCGGCGAGCGCTCCGAATGACACGGATGATGAGCCGGTTTATCCGGGGACTTGCCGTAAGCGCAAGGATGTGGCCGAGTTCCGGGAACCTGCGGGCGTGAATTGGCGGTTCCGTGTTCCCGACGGCGAGGTGGTTGAATTTACGGATTTGAATCTGGGCCAGCAGAGGTATGCCGCGGCCAGAGATTTTGGAGATTTCCTGGTATGGCGGCGTGACGATGTTCCGGCCTACCAACTCGCTGTTGTGGTCGACGACGCGGCGATGCGAATCACGGAAGTCGTACGGGGCGCGGATCTGCTGAAATCGACTGCACGGCAGTTGCTGCTATGGCGCGCACTGGGCTATGCCACTCCGGACTATTTTCATTGCGAACTGGTGCGGGATGCCGCGGGCGCGAGGCTGGCGAAACGGCACGATGCGCTGAGCATCCGGCATCTGCGGGAGAGCGGGATGACGGCGGAGAAGGTTTTAGAAATGGCCGGTTGGCCGTAGGGTAAATTCTCCTTAAACGCGGGCGAACCGAGCCATTCCGGCCCGCTTCGGCTGCCCAACCCTCATTTTATGCCGATTTTCAAGGGGTACCTTACTGGAAACCGCATAAAATCTGGATAAAGTGCTACTTTTCCACAGCGTAGTGCGTTACTATGCGTTGGATACAAGCAAACTTGCAAGTTCTGAAGGAGGATTCATGGCTTCTGGTATGACCAAGACTCAACTCACACGTCACCTGGCCGAGAAGCTCGGCTCGAACAACAAGACGGCCGCGGCATTTCTGGAGCACCTGGCCGACACGGCAATTAAAGAGACGAAGAAGAACGGTGTGTTCGTTGTGCCCGGCCTCGGCCGCTTGGTGAAGGCGCATCGTAAAGCCCGCATGGGACGCAACCCGCAAACCGGGGAACCGATTCAGATCAAGGCGAAGACGGTGGTGAAGTTCCGCGTGGCGAAAGCCGCGAAGGACGCGATCGCGCCGAAGAAGTAGTTAGTGTGGCGCGGACACTCCTGTCCGCGAGAAGTTGGAATCAAGCAAAAAGGCCGGCCTTTAAGCTGGCCTTTTTTGCTGATCGCCTTCCTCATCCCGATATGTGGAAGGTTGATTCATCACAAACCTGACGTTGAACGCTCACAGACTTCGCCAACCGGTCTAAGGCTATACTGCCGAAGAATGGCTGATGTTCCGAATCTTGCGGAAGCACTGCGACGCTATTGGGGATACCACGAGTTTCGCCCCAAGCAGGAGAATGTGATCCGCAGTCTGCTGGCCGCGCACGATACCTGCGTGGTGATGCCGACTGGAGGCGGGAAGTCGCTTTGCTACCAGCTTCCGGCGGTGATTTCCGGGAAGACGGCGGTGGTGGTTTCGCCGCTGATCGCGCTGATGCAAGACCAGGCCGCGCAACTGGCGCAGATGGGGATTCCGGCGGCGGCTATCAACAGTTTTCAGAATTCGTCGGAACGGGGTCAGGTGATGGCGAAAGCGTCGCACGGGGAATACCGGCTCCTCTATCTTTCGCCAGAGCGGCTGACCGCTGAAAATACCTTCGATTGGCTGGCCCAGGTGCCGGTGGGCTTTTTTGCTGTGGACGAGGCGCATTGTATTTCCCAGTGGGGACACGAGTTTCGTCCTGAATACCGCCAACTGAGCCGGTTGCGGGAGCGCTTTCCGAAGCTCCCGATTGCGGCGTTCACGGCGAGCGCGACACGGCAGGTGCGGCACGACATTCTGAAGCAGTTGCAGATGCGCGATCCGCATCTTTACATTGCCAGCTTCCATCGCAAGAACTTGCGCTACGCGGTGCACGAGTGCGAAGCGCGAACGCAGATGGAGTTGCTCAGCCGCGCGTTGCGGCAGTATGCGGGTGAGAGCGTGATCGTGTACTCGCCCACGATTCGCCGGGTGGAAGAGACGGTCGAATTCCTGGAGGAGAGCGGGATTGCGGCGATTCCTTATCACGCGAAGATGGAAGCGCCCCTGCGCCGGCAGAATCAGGAACGATGGATGTCGGACGAAGTGCGCGTGTTGGTGGGAACGATCGCGTTTGGCCTTGGCATCAACAAGCCCGCGGTAAGGGCGGTGATTCACCTGTCACTGCCGCAGTCGATCGAGCAGTACTACCAGGAGGCCGGGCGCGCGGGGCGGGATGGGAGGCAGGCGGACTGCGTGCTTCTCTGGCAGAAACGGGACCACATTCTGCTGACCTACTTCATCAATAAGATTTCCGATGACACGGAGCGCGAGCGGGCATCCGAGCGGAAGCGTGTGATCAGCCGGTTCGCGGATTCTCACGGCTGCCGCCAGCGGCAGATTTGCCAGCATTTTGGAGAGACTCCGAAATGGGAGAAATGCGGCGGCTGCGACAATTGCGGCGCCAAGCCGGAGTGGCTGAAGAAGGAAATCGTGAGCGTTGCCGTACCGGAGGTAGCGCGAAAGACGCTCTTTCCGCCCACTCCTTCTCCGTCCTTCTACACCCCGCTTCTGTCGTCTGAAAGAATGCACGAAAAAACGCGCGAAAAACCACGGGTACGGGATGCCATGCCGGCGGAGGCGGATCCGGCACTGGCAGAGTACCTGCGCGAATGGCGGCGAACCATGGCGCGGGAGAACAAAGTGCCCGCGTACATTATCTTGCACGACAGCACGCTGGAGGAATTGTGCCGACGGCGTCCCGCCAATTTTGCGGAGTTGAAGCAGGTGGCGGGGATTGGCGAGAAGAAGGCAGATGTGTACGGCGCGGAGATTCTGCAGGCTCTGCGGAGCTTTGGCGATGGAGCGCGCGCCACGCCGTCGGTCGCCAAGGAGCCGACTCCTGCGGAACAGACGCTTCGTCTTTTGAGCGAAGGTCGCTGCTTTGAGGAAATTGCCCGCATTCGCGCGCGCCAGATTTCAACTGTCGTGTGTACGGTGGCAAACCTGATCGAGACTGGCCAGTTGAAATTGGATCCCAGGTGGATTTCGCCGGATGCGCAACCGCTAATTGAGGCGGCTTGCCTGAAGCAGGGCGTCGAGAAACTGAGGGATATTAAAGACGCACTGCCGCCCTATGTGAGCTTCGAAGACATCCGACTGGTGGTGGCGCATCTGCGGGCGGAGAACCGGGTGCGGACGCGGACGGCGTAGAGGGCTGGCGCAAATCTAACTTGTCAAGTCTAGGTCGCAAATTTGCGGCGCGGACTGCTACACGCCTTTCGCGGCGGGATCCCAGATCAGTTTGTGGATTTGCAGGCTGAGCCGCGCGGGAGTGTTGTCGGCCAGGATCCATTGGGCGAGGTCCTGCGGGTCGAGTTGACAATGCGAAGTGTCGCGCGAGCCGGACGCCGTTTTTTCGAATGCGGGCGAAAACAGAATGGCGTGCACGCGATCGGCCAGCCCGTGATGCAGGACGAAGTCGCGCGCGAATTCGTAGTCAGTGCGGTCGGTCAAGACGAACTTGAGTTCATCGTGCGGCCGGAGCGCCTTCAGGTTCTCGAGCGCGAAGGTGCCTGGTTCGCCGGAGTGCGGGCACTTCACGTCGACGATCTTGATGACCTGCTTCGGGACCTGCGCCAGGGAACGTTCGCCGCTGGTTTCGAGCAAGACCTGGTAGTCAGCGTCGAGAAGTTGCTCCATCAGCGGGATGACTTCGCGCTCCTGCAACATCGGTTCACCGCCGGTGATTTCAACCAGTCCGCCGGTAGGGCTCAGACGGGCGACTTCGGTGAGCACTTCCTGCAGCGCCATCTTCTTGCCGCCTGAAAAACTGAACTCGCTGTCGCACCAGGAGCAGCGCAGGTTGCATCCAGTGAGGCGCACGAAGACGCAGGACAGGCCCGAATACGTCGATTCGCCCTGCAGCGACTTGTAGATTTCGGTTATTTGAAGCATTGAATCATTGACACATTGAGTCATTGAATCATTGAAAGGCGCTGCCTTTGAACTTTAATGATTCAATGGCTAAATGATTCAATGGCTAAATGATTCAATCGCTCAATGATTTCACTCGCTGTAGCGAGCCGTCGTGGTATCGGTCTCAAACACCGTGACGTCCTTCACTCTCACCCGGCCGTTGGTCACCGCGCCTAAGCGCGTGTTGGTCTCGTCGTAGAAATATTTCGCAAGATTCTCGGCCGAGGGGTTGAGGACGGTGAAGGGTTCGATCTCGTTGATCATCTGATGGTCGAGACGATCGATGGCGTGCTTCATGACTTCTTTCAGGTCTTTGAAATCGAGCAGCAGACCGGCCTTGTCGAGTTCCGCGCCGGCTAGGGTCACACGAATCTTATAATTGTGGCCGTGCGGGTTCTCGCACTTGCCCTTGTAGTTGCGCAGGTAGTGCCCGGCGGCGAATGTGTCTTCGACGGTTACTTCGTACATGGAATCCAGCTAGCCTCGGGGTGACGTGCGTTTATTGTACCTTTTGAGACCGTCGGAGACACGGAGCGAAAATGACACAGTCTGAGATCAAGATTCGAGAAGCGGCGCCGGACGAGTCGGCGATCATTCTTCATCACCGGCGGTCGATGTTTCGCGACATGGGAGAAGGTACGGTCGAGGAGCTCGAGCGGATGGTGAAAGTTGCGCGCCCGTGGCTGGCGCGGGCCCTGGCCGATGGCTCGTATCGCCATTGGCTCGCGCTGGATGGCTCGGGCCGCGTCGCTGGCGGCGGTGGGGTGCTGCTCGGTCCTTGGCCGGCGAATCCCAAGGACCCATGCACTGAGCGGGCGGTCATCCTGAACGTGTACACGGAACCGGAATTCCGCAAGCGAGGAATTGCGCGGCAAGTCATGCTGACAATCCTGGAGTGGCTCAAGCAGCGCGGCTTTCGCGCCGTCAATCTGCACGCCAGCAGAGAGGGGCGGCCCTTGTATGAAAAGCTGGGGTTTGAGGCTACTAACGAAATGCGGCTGAAGTTTGATCTGCCTTAGGAGTCAAGAGTTGCGTGGCCGCCGGCAACTGCCGAGCTGCGCTCGGCTTGGACGGGCGAGGTCGCCCGTTCCCACACACGCCCGTCCCCACACAACCCAACTGTCTAGCAAACCAAGGGCCAACTCCTGATAACCTGCTAACGTTCGGGCTGCTGCCCCGTCTATTCCCTGCAAGGCAAGGACAGGACACTTGTAGGGGATAGAGACAGACGATGCCGGCCGATTCTTACGCAGTCGCAATTCCGGTTGGCGAAATTTCCCGTCCGAAGCGGGCGGCACAGGGCAGCGGCAACCAGAACCCCACGTCGTATTCGAATCTGAGGGGCTCCTTGGCAGCGCAGAGCAACCGCATTGACGACACGAGTCTGATCCGGGAGGCACAGCAGGGAAACCGCGCGGCTTTCGAGGTTCTGGTGCGTCATTACGATCAGCCGGTGCTGCGCCTGGCGCTGCACCTGACGGGGTCGGAGTCGGACGCCCAGGACGTTTATCAGGAGGCCTTCCTCAAGGCCTACAAGAATCTGGGCAGTTTCCGGTTTGAGTGTTCCTTCTATACCTGGATCTACCGCATCGTTACCAATCTCTGCCTCGATCATCTGCGAAAACGGAATGTTCGCAAGGAGGATGCTCCGGTAGCGGTGGACGCGTCGGGCGAAGAGTACAGCCGGCTGGAGCAATTCCCGGACGGACGGTCGGGAGCCAATCCGGAACGCGATTTGATGCGGCGGGAACTGGGGCGGAAGATCGGGGCGGCATTGACCCGGCTTACGCCTCGCGAGCGGATGGTGTTCGAGTTGAAGCACTATCACGGGCTGAAGTTGCGCACCGTGGGCGAGATGCTGAACACGACCGAAGAGACGGCGAAGAATACGTTGTTTCGCGCAACGCAAAAACTGCGCAGCGCGCTGGCGGAGATGCGATGAGATTGGAATTAGTCCCCACGAAGGGATACGAAAATGAAATGTGATTGGGTACGGCAAAACATCCTGTTCTATGTGTACAACGAACTGGAAGACGATGCCCGGTACGAGGTAGAGCAGCATCTGGCGCGGTGTCCGGAATGCGCCACAGAGTTGAAAGCGACGCGCAAATTTCACGCCACGCTTTCAGAATCGGTGGCGGAACCGACTCCGAACCTGCTGGCGGCATCGCGGATGCGGCTGCAGGAAGCGCTGGAAACGACGCAGCCGGGAGGGCTCTGGCAGCGGCTGATATTCGAGCCGGGAGCGTGGCTGCGGCAGATTCGTATGGCGCCGGCGTTGGCGGCAGCGATTTTCATTGTGGGATTTGGCGGAGGCATTGGCGCCACTTACAACTTCCTTTCCAATGCACGCGGCGGCAACGCCGTGTTGACAGGCTCGGTCGAGCCGGGCAGCGGCAATTCATCCCTCACTCAACCGGCGGAGTCGTCGATCGCGGGCATCCGCTCGGTAACGCAGGAGCCGGGATCGAATCAGGTGAGCATCAAGTACGACACGGTTGTGACCCAGGAAGCGCAGGGCTCGCTGAACGACCAGCGCATCCAGCAGTTGCTGCTGTTCGCGGCGCGCAACAATTACAACTCGGGAGTTCGGATGGATTCGGTGGATTTGCTGACCCAGGCGCCCAACGATACGCGCGTGCGAGAGGCGCTGATGTATGCGTTGCAGAACGATACCAATCCGGGTGTGCGTTTGAAGGCGCTGGATGGGCTGAGTAGTTTTGTGCGGCAGGATGCGCGAGTTCGGGATGGGGTTTTGCGGGCATTGATCAGCGATACGAACTCCGGCGTTCGGATGCAGGCCTTGCGGTTAGTGGAGCCGATGAAGGCGGACAGCAATGTGCGATCAGTGCTGACCCGGTTGTCGCAGACGGATCAGAACGTCTCGATTCGCTCGCAGGCGCGTACGATGCTGGCACAGATGCCGGAGATGGATTAATGGAGGGACGGGCGGGGACGCCCGGCTCTCCATCCAATAGTGGTGAGGAGGACGTTCATTGAAGCAGGCAATCAAACTCGCTAGCATCGCAATATCGGTGGTGGTGCTGGCATCTCTGGCGTTTTGCCAGGAAGGTCGGATCTATCGCGATGGCAACAACTGGGTGCAGGAGGTAACTGGAGACCTGGGCGCGGCGAAGAACCTTCGGGTCAAGCTGGTCTCGGGTTCGGTAAAAGTCCAGGGAGGATCGCAAGCGGGGATCACATACGTCATTCATCGTCGAGCTTATACATCTTCGGAACAGAAGGCCCGCCGCGCCTTTGAGTCTCACCGGTTCAACACGTCTGTAAAGGGAGAGACGGCGTGGATCGTGGCGGAATCATCGGGCGGGGGGGATCGTAAGAGCGCCGCCGATTTTGTCATCAATGTGCCGCGGAATCTGGAGTACGCCAAGATCGAGACCGGGTGCGGCAGCGCATACGCAACGGGGATAGCGGGACGGGTTGACCTCGAGAGTGGGGGCGGAAGTATTCACGTGGACGATATCGGTGGCGAAGTGACGGCGGAAACCGGCGGCGGCACCATCGAAGTTGGCAGCGTGGGAGGCAACATAACTCTGCAAACGGGTGGAGGAAACATTAAGATTGCTTCGGCCAAGGGCGACATCAAGGCGGAAAGCGGTGGGGGAAGCGTAGTCGTTCTTTCCGGGCTGCAAGGTGCGGTGCTGGAGACAAGCGCGGGAAGTATTCGCGTGGACAAGTGCAGCGGGACCGTGAAAGCCACGACTGGCGGCGGGAGCGTGGACCTGGGCGAGATCGGAGGGCCGGCGGAAATTGAGACGGGCGCGGGCAGCATCCGGCTGGCTTCCGCGAAAGGACGGGTTCGGGCCCAGACCGGCGGAGGCAGCATTCAATTAGACGGCGCAACCTCGGTGCAAGCCGAAACTGCGGCTGGAGGAATCATCGTAAAACTATTGTCCTCGAGCGGCGGGGCGGGCGGGCGCAACAATTCCACGCTGGAAACTTCAGCCGGCGACATCACCGTCTATCTTGCAAACGACCTGCCGATTTCCATTCGGGCCGCGATCGAGGTCGCGAACGGCCATACCATCAAGAGCGACTTCTCTGACATTCGTGTCTCCAGTGAAGGTGGACAGTGGGGACCGCAGACCGTGACTGCCGAAGGTCAACTCAATGGCGGCGGGCCGGTGCTGAAAGTCCGGACGAATTCCGGGAACGTCAGCTTCCGCCGCGCCAGCCGCTAAGGTACAGCGTGGAGGGACCGGCGTCTCGCCCGTCCAGTCGAGGCGGGGACGCCCGACCCTCCACCAACAGGTTTGCTTTGATTCGGAGGGCTTATGATTCATCGCTTCCTGCTTTGCATGTTTCTTTTGACGCTGGTCGCCAGCGCGCAACCCGCGGAGTCGCCGAACAACGCCACCGGCGAAACCTTGAGTTGGGGTTACGGATCGGAAGAGAGCGGCGGCGGGTCGTCGTATCTCGGGGTGGACATCGCCGACGTTTCTCCCGAGCGGCTGGGAGCGTTGAAACTCAAGGAAGAGCACGGAGCGGAGATCACGATGGTCGATCAGGACGCTCCTGCCGGAAAAGCGGGACTGCACGAGCATGACGTCATTGTGAGCCTCAACGGTACTGCGGTAGAGAGTGCTGCCCAATTGCGCCGGATGATTAAGGAAACGCCGCCGGGCCGGGTGGTGGAGCTCGGCATCAGCCGTGACGGTCAACCCATGACCCTCAAAGTACAACTTGCCGACCGGCGCAAGTCGATGAACTGGCAGATGCCGGAGATGCCGAAGCCACCGCAGATGCCGACGCTGCCCGACTTCGACCTTCCCGTCTCGGTGGTCGTCGTGCACTCAGGGTTGCGCAGCGGGCTGATGGTGGAAAACATCACTCCGCAACTGGGAGAGTATTTTGGCGTCAAGGGCGGCCATGGCGTGCTGGTGCGCTCGGTGGAAAAAGGCAGTCGGGGGGAAAAGGCCGGATTTCGTGCCGGGGACGTGGTGGTCAAGGTCAACAGCCAGCCGGTGCACGATACTTCGGACTTCACGCATGCTCTGCGATCGTCGTCGGGCGGCGCCGCAGCCGTGACGGTGATGCGCGAGAAGAGAGAGCAGAACCTGACTCTGACGATTCCACAGAAGAAGGATTCCGGCAGCCTGCTGGAAGACAGCTTTGACGTTCCTGATTTCACGGCGGAGACCGAGCAGGCACTCAACCGAGCCGGAGAAGAAATCGCCCGCATGTCTCCGGCCATCATGGAGAAAGTGCAACAGTCACTGCGGTCGAAAGATACGGACTTGAAATGCATCGATGAGAAGCTGCAGGCCCTGGAGCGGAAGATGCAGGAACGGCAGCGGGAAATGCAGGAAAAACAACAGAAGCTGCGCCGAGAGTTATCTGGAGAGTGGACTGAGATCTGACCTTGCGCGGAGGGACGGGCAGCTGGTTACGAAAGTCACCAGCGGTTTGCCAGCCCGATGACCAGATTCCGCGGGCCGACTACACGCTGGTTACCTGTTGTGCGAATGAAAATCCGGATAAGCTAGTGCCGCGATGGCTTTCCGCGCCCTATTGTTCTCAAAAAGCACCGAGACGAACAGCGCCATTACGACGGCCTGCGAGAGTGCAGGGATTCGCCTTGAGGTCTGTGCGGACATTTTTTCGGCCATCGAAAAAGGGACGAAGCAGACGTTTTCGTGCGTGATCGCGGACTGGGCTGACCAGCCCGAGGCAAGCTTCCTGTTGAAGCGTACTCGCGAGTCGGCGTCGAACGGCGACACCGTGGCCATCGCCGTCGTCGATCACGAGCCGAGGCCGGCGGAAATACGCGACAACCGGCTCGATTTTCTGATCTATCGTCCAATCTCCGCCACGGAAGCCGACGCAGTGCTGGCGAAAGCGTGTGAACAGATGCGGCCGGTGAGAGCCGAGGTGACGGCGGAGCCATCCGGCGAAGCGGGCGCCAGCAACGAAGGCCCAGGCACAGTTTCTGTTCGCGGCGGTCTATCGGAACACATTCATCAAGATCAGCTCGCCAATTTCTGGCAGGGGAGCACGGCGCAGGGCATCGGCGACCGCGAAATCAAGAGGAATATCGAGAGAGCCGAAGAAGAACCTCGACAGCGTGGCCATGCGATAGGGTTCCGCGGAGCGTGCGCTGCGGTACTGGTGCTGGCGGCAGTGTTTTTTGTGTGGAGATCGGCGGGGGCCGTCGAATATTTATCGCGGACGCCGGAGGGAAAGCTTCAGGTTTTGCGGGAATCGGTGGCGGCGCTTTTCCATACGAACCAAAAGAGCGCGCCACCCGCCAGTTCCGCCGCTGGCTACACGCCGCCGGATGATGCGTACTTCAGCCGGGATGCCGCCAGTTCCAATGCACCGACGCCGGCGCTGGCAGTGGTTGCCACAGAGTCCAGCCTGCCGGAAACCCGCATGGCATTGCCCAAGGCTCCGGAGTTGCCGCTGCCCGTACCGGTTTTCGAGCGTCAGAACCCGGCACCCGTCCACAGGGAACACGTCGCGATTCCAGAAAGCATGAGAAACTCGGCGCCGATGGAACGGCCGGTGGTGGTTGTGGTGAATCCGGCGCTGGTGCCAGTCTCCGCGCCGCCGCCGCAGCCTACGATCCGGCAATCCAACGAACCGGTCCCGGTCAGCGAAGAGACGGCCCGGGCCTTGCTGGTTCACACCGTGAATGCGGTGTATCCTCCCGAAGCCCTAGCGCAGAAACTGCACGGTCCGGTCGTACTGCAGGCGGTGATTGGGCGCGATGGCACCGTCGAAGATCTGAAACTGGAGCGTGGATATTTTGTTTTGGGCCGGGCGGCGATTGCCGCCGTCAAGCAGTGGCGATTCCAGCCCTACAGTCCGAACGGCCACGCAACTGCCACGCAAACCTTGATCACCATCAATTTCAGCTATCCGCCGGGATAACGTCAGTATCCTGCTCCACCACACGGCCTTCTAGTTGTGGCCGTGTCTTTCCTCTCCTCCGGTGGGAGGGTTCACGCCACTGGATTTCTTCCAATAGTCCTGCACGGCTGGCGGGAGCTTGTCTACACGGGTGAGGAACGCCGTCAGTTTCCAGATGTCAGACTCGGAAAGCGTCTTGTCCCAGGCGGGCATACCCGTATAACGGATGCCAGTTCGAACCTTGTAGAAGACGTGCCATTCCGGATCATCCAGCGGGTTAAGGATGAGGTTCGGAGGCGGGGGATAGAACGATTTCTCAAGGGTCGAGGGCTGACGTTCGATGCCGCCATGGCAAAGGGCGCAATTCATGGTGTAGATCTTCAAACCCTCGATCAGATTCTCATCCGTGGGAGGCACGGGATTGTTCAGGCGGGGAGCGTGCCGCTCGACGGAATTCTCGAGCGCGCTCAGGGCGATGTGGACCTCGATTGGAGGAGGAGCGATGTTGGCCCGCGTGGGCAAGAAGCCGAGCAGGGCAAGGCCAAGGCCGCCGATCAGCAGAACGAGAATGGTGATGACAATCCCCAGAATGAAGTTTCGCATTTCAGAGCCTCAAAGACCTCCTGGGAAATCAGGCTTGCTGCTCACTATATATAACAGGAGCGCGGGGCAGGCAGCTGCAGACGCAGTGTCGGCCGAGATGAACCGAGGTCAGTAAGCGTGCAGGCGGCGAGCCTCACGCACCAGGTCGGAAACTTTGGGAAGAAAGAATTCCTCCTGGGGCGGAGAAAACGGGACTGGCGTGTCGGGCGACGTCAGCCGCACGATGGGGCCATCGAGGTCGTCGAATGCTTCTTCGTTTATGATCGCGGAAATTTCTCCGGCCAAACCTCCCGTGCGCGCGTGTTCATGAAGGATGATGACTTTGTTGGTCTTTTTTACGGTGGCGGCAATCGCCGCGCGGTCGAGTGGCGAAACCGTGCGCAGGTCCAGAATTTCGATCTCGATACCTTCTTTGGTCAAGATCTCCGCGGCTTCGAGCGCGGTGTACAACATGGCAGCGTAGGTGATCACGCTGAGGTGATGGCCCTCGCGCGCGATCCGCGCCGTGCCTAGCGGAACCACGTAGTCGTCGTCTGGAATTTCTTCTTTGATTCTCCGGTAGAGATATTTGTGCTCAAAAAAAATTACAGGATTGTGGTCGCGAATCGCCGACTTGATCAGTCCCTTGGCATCGTAGGCCGTCGCCGGGCAGACTACCTTCAGACCGGGCGCATGCACGAACCACATCTCGGGGTTTTGCGAGTGGAAGGGTCCACCATGCACGTTCCCGCCGCTCGGACCTCGTAACACCAGCGGAGCGGGCGCTCCCCAGCGGTAGTGCGCCTTGGCGGCCATGTTGACGATCTGGTTGAAGGCGCAGCCGATGAAGTCCATAAACTGGAACTCGGCGACGGGACGCAGTCCGGTAAGCGCGGCGCCGAAAGCGGCGCCTATGATGGCTGACTCGGCAATCGGCGTATCAATGACGCGCTCGGAGCCGAAGCGGTCGATGAAGCCTTCGGTGACTTTGAAAGCGCCGCCGTAGACACCGATGTCTTCACCCAGGCAAAACACGGTCGGGTCGCGCTCCATTTCCTCCCAGATTCCCTGGCGGATGGCTTCGAGATAGGTGACGACGGGCATGAGCAGGAAGTGTACCGCAGTACCGCAACCGTTCTCAGTAAATGCGTTTGGAGGGCTTGAGGTACCCTCATGCGACTGGCGGCGCTCAAATCCCACCCTTCACAAAACGAAGGGTGGGGCACCCGCAGTTGGAAATATACACCCAACCGTTTTCTGATCGTCCAATTGGTGATCAATCGCCTTTACCCCAAACGAAGGGAGGGCACCCGGCAGCAACGGCTGATTCGGAGGCCTGCGGAAAAAACTCATTCCCGAAGCGCTGCGCAACCAGAATCGAGCTGAGACTATTGGAAAACATTCTTATTTGGCACCCCGAAGTTAGGGGCCTTTGGCGCGCAGGTATCGATCGATCTCAAGACAATGTTGTCCCCCTCGCCAATGGCTTGTCCCGAAATAATGTACGGCCGATATTGTTCCTTTGGCGTGTGGTTGTCCAAATATCTTTTGACGAAAGGGGAGCAGTTGACGATCAGTGCGTTTTTGTCATCGGTCCACCACACCGCTCGGAAGCTGAAGGGTCGGCCGCCGATGGTTACACCGGAAATGATCGAGTACGATCCATCTTTGCTGGTCGCGATGGTTTTGAATTCATCGACTTTGTACACGAGCCAGCGGCCTTTCTGGCCTTGGTCGAGAAACTTGCAAGCCTCGGCATCGCAGGTCCGCTGCACCCGGTACACGTTAATGGTGACGGATTGGCTGGAGACATTCTTGTATTCGACCGAGATCTTGCCGGAAACCGGCGTGTATTTCATGGCCGCGCCCAGGGGAGTGGCTATGGTGTAGTGGCTGCCCCCGGTCATGTCGGTGGCCTGGACGCAGTTAGTGGTGCAGCGCGGGGACTGCACGGCCTGCCAGCCAATTTCCGTCGATTCGGTCGCTTCAATGGTGATGGTGTAAGCCTCGTCGGGCTTCAGCACAACGCTCGATTTGATGGGAACATGTACCACCGCCCCATAAGCGACGCAAGCCCAGAAGATAAAACTGGGTAGGATGGAGAGGCGCATGTTCGCGATTCTAACGGCAGGCGAACGTGGAGGCAACGATTTTACCGTTGCGACGAAGGCCGCTTATCGTGCGCATCCTAGTTAGGGTGGCTCCTTGGGGTATAGGTAGTAACGACTAATCGGCATCGCGGCTGGAGTCTCAAGAGTGGGGCGCAGATGGCTCCCCGCCGACGCACCGTCGGTCCCCAACCACGAGAGGATCGACCCTCCGCTGTGTAACGGTTGGAACATCTCGAAAATCTCAGTTGACTGGCGGCGCTCAAATCCCACCCTTCAAAAAACGAAGGGTGGGGCACCCGGCGAATCCTAGTTAGGGTGATTCCTTGAGGTATCGGAAGTAACGACTAATCGGCATCGCGGCCGGAGAAATATCTCGACTACACTCAGCACCCAAGAATCGTCCGGTCACTGGAGGAGTCTTCGCTAGCCGGAGTGGTTGCCTGGGAAGTGCGGTAGCCGGTGCCCCAGTTATTTCAGTCAAAGTTGAAAAACAACCCCGCGTTATACTTCCGCGTTAAGGTGGCCCACCCCGAAATGTGATGAGCCGTCCGAAAATCTCGTGCGACTGGCGGTGCTCAAATCCCACCCTTTAAAAAAACGAGGGGTGGGGCACCCCGGCCCCCGACCACTGCCGCGACGCGGCCAAACGTACCGAGTTTTGTGCGCAACCGCACTCGCTCGTGTGTGCCAGGTCACAGAGAGTCACCGCAGTCTCCGCTAAATTGCAGAAGTCGTAAAGGCAAGATGCGTAGAAGTTCTTTTCCCCGTTCTTCTGCCGCTGCTTTGCCGCGTTTCACGGGCCCCGATTTCGGTCGCGGCATCTTCCACCGCGCAGACACTAGAGGCTGTCATGTTCAATCGCGATCCGTCCGCCATGGGCCAAAGCCTTTGGTGGGACCAGAGCTTCAGCGTTCACATTGCTGAACTCGATCATCAACACCAACGGCTCTTCCTCGCGGTGGCCGAACTGAACGACGCGATCCGCATGGGGCGTGCAGACTCCATGGTGAGTGAGGTTCTGGAGAAGGTTATCGAGCACGCTATCAGCCACTTTGCCGCTGAGGAGTCCTTCCTGCAACAATACGGATACCCGGGTTTGGCCGCCCATCGCCATGAGCACGAAAAGCTCGCCCAACAACTCACCAAGGTCAACCTGTCGTACATTGCGGGCAATCCCGACATTCCATCGTCTCTGTTGGTTTTCCTGCAAAAGTGGCTACGGGACCACATTCTCACGACCGACAAAGAATACAGCGCGCTCCTTAATGCGCGAGGAGTGTTCTGAGGCAAAGCACGCAACGCGCCGAAGCACCTGAGGAAAATGAATTGATAGATGGAGTGAGGTGTCCAGCGAAGCGATGTCAACCGGATCAAAAGCTTCTCCGATTCACCGGCGATTAGAAATCGAGTAGGGCTGAGACCGCTCCCTTCCCCGTAAATCGCTTACAATTCCCCTTCCATGAAAGTTGCGGTTCGTTCTTTTGCGAAGATCAACCTCGGGCTCTACATCGGCGCCGCGCGGGCGGACGGATTTCACGACCTGCGCACGGTGTACCAGACCATCGCGCTGCATGACGTGATCGGGGTTAGTGTTGGGCGGGGCAGCGGGATTGAGATTCTGTGTGACGATCCGCGGGTTCCGTTGGATTCGTCGAACACCTGCTATCGCATGGCTGCGCGGGTGATGGACGAACTCGGCGCCAAGGGACGAGTCAGCATCGAGATCGAGAAGCGGCTGCCGGTGCAGGGAGGGTTGGGGGCGGCTTCTTCGAACGCTGTGGCTACCATGGTTGGGCTGGAGCGGGCGCTGAAGAAGAAGTTATCTGGGGCTGCGCGCCTGCGCATTGCGGCTGAGATTGGCTCGGACCTGCCGCTGTTTCTGGTGGGCGGAACGGTGCTGGGAGTGGGGCGCGGCGAGGAGGTTTATCCTTTGGCCGATCTGCCTGCCTTGCCGATGGTGGTGGTGACACCGGAGGTCGGGGTTTCTACGCCTACGGCCTTTGCCGACTGGGATGCTCTTGTGTCGCGGGAAGGAGCTGCCGAGCTTCGCTCGGCCTGGACGGGCGAGGGCGCCCGTCCCCACACGAGTAGCGCACGTCCCTCCACAAACAGGGATCAATTGACTCGGCCGTTAGCGTCCGATAGACTATTTGAGGTTGGCCGCGTGCTTTCGGCGTGGCTGAGTGGTTTACCCAACACCGGTGCTTCCGCAAAAGGCGGGAGCCGGGCCGGGAACTTGCTTCTCGACCTTGTCCGTACCGGGATTGAAAACGACTTCGAGAAAGTCGTCTTTCCTCAATATCCCGAATTGCGAGACATAAAAGGTGCACTGGAGCGCGCGGGGTCGAGTTACGCTTCGCTCTCCGGGTCAGGGTCAACCCTTTACGGGCTGTTCCGGTCGTCGGACAGCGCCGCGAGAGCGGCAAAGCGTCTGCGAAAGCAGGGGCTCAAGGCTGTGGCGACCCGCACGTTGACGCGCTCGCAGCATTGGAAACGAATTCTGGATCGTTGATTTTCGATTGTTGAAAGACTGTTGTTAAACGACAGTGGTTGAACGACAATTGACGTGCAATCAACAAATTGTTTCACTGGGCCGTCGACTAATGGTAGGTCAAGTGCCTTTGGAGCACTTTGTCTAGGTTCGAATCCTAGCGGCCCAGCCAGATAACCAGTTCTCAGTTGCCAGTTCTCAGTTCTCAGTCGAGATCCTGGAGCCCCACAACTGAGAACCGGGAGCTGAGAACTGAGAACCGAACCTATGGCAACATTGGCGACCACGACTGCCGAAAAAACCACCGCGGAAAAAACGGCCGCGGAGAAGAAGCCGGTCACGGACGAGAAGCCGCAAACGAAGCCGCAGCGCGCCCGGGTCGACGACCGATGCAAGGTCTTCTGTGGAACGGCCAACGAGGCGCTCTGCGAGGACGTGTGTAACTTTCTTGGCCTGCCGCGCGGCCAGGCTCAGGTCACCCGCTTCAAGGACGGCGAGTGCTATGTGCAGATCCAGGAAAACGTGCGCGGGGCCGACGTGTTCGTGATGCAGCCCACCTGCCAACCGGTGGACATGCACCTGATGGAACTGCTTTTGATGATGGATGCGCTCAAGCGGGCTTCGGCGCGGCGCATCACGGCGGTGATTCCGTACTTCGGCTACGCGCGTCAGGATCGCAAGGACAAGCCGCGGGTACCGATTTCGTCGAAGCTGGTGGCCGACCTGCTGACCACGGCGGGGGCGGATCGCGCGCTGGTGGTCGATTTGCACGCGCCGCAGTTGCAGGGATTTTTTAATATTCCGGTGGACCACCTGTTCGCTTCACCGGTGCTGGTGGATCATTTCAAGAAGCTGGCCTTGCCCAACTTGACGGTGGTTTCGCCAGACGCGGGTGGCGTGGAACGGGCGCGCTTTTTTGCGAAGAAAGTGGACGCGGCGCTGGCCATCGTCGACAAACGCCGGGTCGAGATGAACGTGGCCGAAGTGATGCACGTGATCGGCGATGTGAAGGGCCGCACCTGTCTCATCATTGACGATCTGATCGACACGGCTGGGACGCTGGTGAAGGTGGCGCAAGCTCTGATCGAGAGCGGCGCTACCGCCGTGTATGCCTGCTGCACGCACGCGGTTCTTTCCGGGGCGGCGGTGGAAAATCTTGTGAACTCTCCGATCACCGAGGTGGTCGTGACCGATACCATCCCGCTGACGGAAGCGGCCCGGAATACCTCGAAGATCAAGGTGAAATCGATCGCGGGGCTGATTGGGCGGGCGATTCAGTCCATTCACGAAGAATCTTCGGTGAGCAGACTTTTTGTCTGATTTTTGCATTTAGCGAAGGACGGAAACGGAATTATGGCTACGGCAACGGATATCAGCATACTGGAAGCGCAAAAGCGCGAACCCGGCACCAAGAATGCGGCGCGGCGGGTGCGCGCGGGCGGGAAAATTCCCGCGGTGGTGTATGGCGCTGGAAAGAGCGCGGCTGCGATCGCGGTCGATCCGCGACAGGTTCTGCGGATCCTCAAATCGGAGAGCGGGCACAACACGATTTTTGATCTGGCGCTCGACAGTGATCGGGTGAAGGCCATGATCGTAGACTGGCAGTTCGAACCGATCAAGGGAAACCTGCTGCACGTGGACCTGCAGCGCATCGCCATGGACCAGGAACTGACGGTCACGGTTCCGATCGTGCTCAAGGGCGAGGCCGAGGGCGTGAAGACGGAGGGCGGCATTCTGGAGCAGTTGCTGCGCGAGATCGAGATTGAGTGCCTTCCGGTGGATATTCCGAAGAACATTGAAGTGGACATCAGCCACCTGGTGTTCGGCATCGAAGTGCGCGTGAAGGATCTTCCGCACAACCCGAAGCTGAAGTTCCTGACCGACGAGAACCAGATGATCGCGCACATCACCACGGTGAAGGAAGAAGTGGTGGCGGCTCCGGAGGTGGTGGCGGCGGAGGCGGCAGCTCCGGCTGAACCCGAAGTCATCAAGAAGGGCAAGCAGGAGGTCGAGGGTGAAGTCGAGGCTGAGGGTGATGCCAAGGCCAAGGCCAAAACTGAGAAGGCTGAGAAGGCTGAAAAAGCCGAGAAGAAAGAGAAGAAATAGCTGCTGGCTGCTGGCTTCTAGCTTCGAGTTAAGAGCCGATACCCAGGTTAGCGCCCAAAGGACGGGCGCGAACCTGGGGCACCGAGATGAGAGCTGATCTGCGTGAAACTGATCGTCGGATTGGGCAACCCCGGAGACGAGTATCGGTTCACGCCGCACAATCTCGGGTTTTTGACGATCGATCGGATCGCCAACGGGCTTGGGATTGAAATCAGGAATCGCCAATGTCGCGCGCTGACGGCGCGGACAACGATCGCCGGGGAGCCGGTGGTCCTGGCCAAACCGGAAACCTACATGAACCTGAGTGGGTTTTCGGTGCGGGAATTGGTGGCGGAACATCAGGTCGATGTGGGGCGTGACCTGATTGTGATTTACGACGAGCTCGACCTGCCGCTGGGCACGATTCGCATCCGGCAGCGGGGAAGTGCGGCGGGGCACAACGGGATGGAATCGATCCTGGGAGCTCTGAATACAGACGAGTTTTTGCGGATTCGGTTGGGAATTGCGCCCGATCACAAAGTTGTGGATGGCGTGAAGTACGTGTTGACGCCGTTCCGCCGTGCGCAGGAAAAAGTTGTGGACGAAGTTCTCGACACGGCAGCGCAGGCGGTTGAGGTGATTTTGAAAGAAGGACCGGCGGCGGCGATGAACCGGTTCAATCGCAAGAACGAAGCGGACGAGTGATTTGTAGCCGCACAGAGAATTTGGAGATAACGAATGAATCGCAACTATGAAGTGATGTTCATCGTCCGGCCGGATATGGTGGATGAGGATCTGAACAAGCTGATTTCCACGATCGAGTCTGCGGTGAACTCGGCGGGCGGAACCGCGAAGAGCGAGGTCTGGGGCAAGCGTCGTCTCGCGTACCGAGTAGGCAAGTTCAATGATGGCATTTTCGTGCTCATGATGATTGACGCCGGCGGCGCCATCGTGCACGAAGTCGAACGCCGGCTGCGCGTGACCGAGCCGGTAATCAAGTTCCTCACGGTGCGTACGGATGAGGAGCTGAAGAGGCTCGACAAGATCAAGAAGATCCGCGACGCCAAAAAGAAAGTCAGCGCCCAGCCAGCCGCGGCCGCCGCGCCGGTAACACCGGCAACGCCACCAACCCCGGCGGCGCCGGAAGCGGTGACCGGCACTCCCACCTCGGCGCCGGTTTAGTCAGAACAGGTTCGTATCAGGGTATCGCTTTAGCGATACCGCCGGTTCGTGGAAATCAATCGCCCCTTTAGGGGCTGCGCGGGGCCGAGCATGTCGCTCCTCCGCCAACGAATTCTTAGAAGGAGCACTATGGCAGAAGAAACGAAAGCACCAGCCGCGGCAAGCAGCGGCGAAAGCCGCCCCCACAGCGATCGACCCGAGCGCAGCGGGCCGCCCCGCGGTCCGCGTCCCGGCGGAGGGCCCGGCGGTCCCCGCGAAGGTGGGCGTAAGTTTTTCCGGCGCAAGAAGGTTTGCAAGTTCTGCGTCGAGAAAATCGAAGCGGTCAACTACAAAGATGTGCGTCTGCTGGCGCAGTTCGTGGCGGAAAGCGGCAAGATTACGCCTCGCCGCCTGACCGGTGTATGCACGCCGCACCAGCGCCGTCTGTCGCGGGCAATCAAGCAGGCGCGTAACATCGCCCTGCTGCCCTTCGCTGGACGGGCACAGTAAAGACAGTCAGACACTGTGAAACCCTGTGCGCTCTGTGGTTGAGAAAGAGTCGTTACCACGGACACAGAGGAACACGGGGGAAAACTACGAAACGGAGTTAGGCATGGAAGTCATCCTGAAAGAAGACGTGCCCAAGCTGGGCAACCGCGGTGAAGTGGTGAAAGTCGCCGAGGGATACGGGCGGAATTTTCTGCTGCCCAAGAAGCTGGCGATTGAGGCCACCGTCGCCAACAAGTCTGTCATCGAACAGATGAAGGCTGCTGCAGTGCGGCGCGCCGCCACCGAAAAGACGGAAGCCGAGGCTCTGGCCAAGCAGTTTGACGGGCTCGAAGTGAAGTTCCTGCGCAAATCGGGCGAAGGCGATCAGTTGTTTGGATCGGTCACGGCTGGCGATATTGCCGAAGCGCTCGAGAAGAAGAGCTTCCACATCGATCGCCGGAAAATCCAGCTGCACGAACCGCTGAAGACGATCGGCGAGTTCACCGTCCCCATCAAGCTGCACAAAGACGTGACCACGCACTTGAAGGTCGTGGTCGACAAAGAAGCAGCGGTCGAATAGTTTTGGTTGTATGGGGACGGGCGACTCGTGAGCCTGTCCTGAGCGAAGTCGAAGGAGCCTGCCGGGCGAGGGCGCCCGGCGCTCCATCAAACATCGTCCGACCTTCTCCCGAAGAACTCCTCCACCTTCTTCAATTCTGTCGTCCTGCGGTAGGGGGGCAAGCTCTCCACAAATACGCGGCCGTACTGCTTCTTCAAAATCCGGTTATCGAGCAGCGCCAACAGGCCGCGATCGTGCAGCGACCGGATCAGCCTGCCAAAGCCCTGCTTCAGCGTGATGACCGCGCCCGGCACCTGGTATTCGTAGAACGCGTTGCCGCCGGCGGTGTCGATGGCCTTCACCCTCGCCGCCACCACCGGATCGCTGGGCACGGCGAACGGCAGGCGATCGATAATCACGCAGCTCAGCTGTTCGCCTTGCACGTCCACGCCCTGCCAGAATGAAGACGTCCCAAACAGCACGGCGTTGGGTGTCAGCCGAAACTCCTCGAGCAGCGCCGATTTTGGAGCGTCGCCCTGTTTGAGCATGGGAAATTCCAATTGGCCAAGCAGCCGCTCGTAAATTTCGTTCATCTGCTTGTAACTGGTGAAGAGCGCGAATGCGCGTCCCCGGGTAATCTCGAGTAGGCGCCGCACCAGCCCTGTAGCCTCGGCGGCAAACTCCGGCGTACGCGGATCGGGCAGATCGGGCGGGACGTAGAGGATCGCCTGGCTTTCGTAATCGAAGTGCGAGGCAACGATCAGTTCGCGCGCGTGATCGAGTCCCAGCCGCTGTCGTATGTACTCAAACCCGCCGCCGACGGCCAGCGTGGCCGACGTGAGCACCGACGACTCCAGCTTCGACCACAGGCACTGGCGCAGAATCTGGCCGACTTCGATCGGAGTGGCCTGCAGAAAAACATTGGTCCGCCCGCCTGCGTGTCTTTCATCGGATGACTTCCGCCGGGTGGGGACGCCCGGCGCTCCACGAAAAGCGCGCCGCTCGATCCAGAAGACCGTGTTCGGATCTTCACTTTCCATCACGAATTGGAGGTGCACCTGCAATTCCCTTGCCCGGCGCACCAGTGCGAAAACCTCTTCCGGCTTGTGCGGAAGTCGCTCCAGTTCCGCGCCCAGCCGGAGCAGCGACTGATTGAGCGCCAGAAATTCCTCGCCGTTTTCTTCCAGGAATTCGCGGCGCGAGTCGAAGGCAGAGCGGCCTTCGTGCACGGGCAGCAGCGAAAAGAACAGTTGCGAACGCTCTCGCACCGACTGAATCGCTCCTGACATCTGCGGCGTGTAGAGCTTCTCGCGCTGCAGCAGGCGTTCGACATCGCGGGTCAGTTCATCCAAGCGCAAGTTGCTGACCGAAATCCCAAAGTAGCTGCCGGCAATGTCTTCCAGTTCGTGCGCTTCGTCAAAGATCACCGCCCCGCAATCGGGAAGCACACCGGCGTCCGGCGCGTCTTCGGCTTCGAGCTTGATGGATAGGTCGGCGAAAAATAGATAGTGGTTGACGATGATGATGTCGCTCTCGGCCGCCCTCCGCCGCATCTCGGTGATGAAGCAGTGGTCGTATTCCTTGCATTTCTGGCCGAGACAAGTGTCGGCCCGCGCGTCGAGCTTGTGCCAAAGCGCGCTCGCCTCGGGCAGTTCTGCGAGCTCGGCGCGATCGCCGGACTGCGTCGTTTTCTCCCAGGCCGCGATGGCACGGTAATGCTCAATCTCTTCCAGTCCGCTGAGCAGCGGCTCGCCGGTCAGATCGAAAAGCTTCTTGCGGCAGAGATAATTGTTGCGGCCCTTCATGTAGCAGACGCTCAGCTTGCGATTTCCGTCGGGGAAGAGCGCCCTCTCCAGCGCGGGGACGTCTTTAAAGAAAAGCTGCTCCTGCAAGTTCTTCGTGCCGGTCGAAACAATTACTCGTTTGCCCGAGCGGATTACCGGCAGCAGATAGGCGAGCGTTTTGCCAGTACCGGTGCCGGCCTCGACGATCAGGTGGCGCTTTTCTTCGAGTGCTTCTTCCACAGCCTGCGCCATCTGCAACTGGCCGCGCCGAAACTCGTAGGCAGGGTGCGTTTTCGAGAGCAGCCCGCCCGGCGCGAAGAACTGGTAGAGCGAGAATCCCGCAGGCCTGGCTTGTGAAGGGGGCACGGGATGGGATGAGGACGGCACGAAGTCTCTATAATAGCGGGATGGGCGTCGCAACTCATCCTCGAACCGAGATCAGGCCTTTGGGCAAAAGATTTGAGTAAAAAGAAACCAGCGCCACTCGTGGCCATTGTTGGAAGGCCGAACGTCGGCAAATCGACACTCTTCAATCATCTGACCGGATCGCGGCGCGCCATCGTCGGCGACGAGCCCGGCATCACCCGCGACCGCCTCTATGGCGACGTGGAATGGCGTGGCCACGAGTTCCGCGTGGTGGATACGGGCGGCATCCTTCCCGACGACAAAGACTTCATCCCGGCGGAAATCTTTCGCCAGGCCAAGGTCGCGTTCGAAGAAGCGGCGGCCATTGTGATGGTCGTCGATGCCCGGACTGAGATCGCGGGGCCCGACCGCGAATTGGCTCGACTGCTGGCGCGCACCGGCAAGCCACTCTTTCTTGCCGTCAACAAGATGGACTCCGACAAGCAGGATTCGTTGCTGGGCGAATTTCATTCGCTCGGAATGCGGAATATATTTCCGGTTTCTGCTGAACATGGACGCGGTGTCGACGATCTGCTGGACGCTATCCTTCTCGTGCTGCCCGCAAAACCAAAGGCAACCAAAGAGGACACTGAGGTCACAGAGGAATTGACGGGGGAAGGCACACCGACTCCCGAGGAGCCGCATGAAATCAGGGTGGCCATCATCGGGCATCCGAATGTTGGCAAATCCACGCTGCTGAATCAGCTCACCGGAACCGACCGCGCCATCGTTTCGCCCGTTGCCGGCACTACGCGGGATTCCATCGACGAAGTCATCCAGTACAAAGGGCGCAAGATTCGCTTCATCGATACGGCCGGCATTCGCCGCAAAGGCAAGACGCGTCTGATGGCCGAGAAACTTTCGGTGGTCATGGCGCGCAAAAACATCGAAGACGCCGACATCGTGCTCTTCATGGTCGACGCCACCGAGGGCGTCAGCGATCTTGACGCGAACATCGCGGGGTACGCGCACGAAAGCGGACGGTCGGTGATTATCCTGGTTAATAAATGGGACCTGGTGGCGAGCGGCGAGAAGCGCGCCATCAGCCAGTCTCGAACCGCTCGCATCCAGGACGCTAAGCGTCCGCAGGATCGTGCGCTCTATGAAGAGCGCCTGCGCTATGGGCTTAAATTCCTGGCCTACGCTCCCGTACTATTTCTCTCCGCGCACACCGGCAAGGGAACGGAGAAAATTCTTCCTTTGATCGAGAAGGTCGCCGCCGAGCGCCGCAAGCGCGTCACGACCGGCGAGATGAACCGATTCCTGAAGACGATCGATTTCGACCGCGCCTCGGTTCCGGTTAGCAAGCGCGTGAGAATCCTCTACATGACGCAGGCGGGAGTGGCGCCGCCGATGTTCGTGCTCTTCACTGACCGCGCCGTGAAGCTGCACTTTTCCTATCAGCGCTTTCTGGAGAACCAGATTCGCGCTGCTTTTGGCTTTGTTGGCTCGCCTATCTGGATTAAGAACCGGGCGCGCGACTAGAACTCGTCCAATAGAAACGGTCGGTGGGGTAACAGCAAGGCTGCACGAACTACCGTTCCGTTCAGTCGTCACACCGGGCCGCCCTCCTGCGCCTTACCACGTGAGCCCGCCCGAAGGAGGCGGCCATTTCCCGAGTAGTTGCCTCAAGATGACGACCTGCCCAATGTGGTAGCTGTTGTGGGAGGCGATGGTGTGGAACATCCGTAGACGGCTAGTCTTGCCAATTGCTCCGAGTAGATCGCCCTGGCTAGATCGCCTTTCCAGCTTGTCGAGGCTCACGCGAAAACTCCGAACCGCAAGTTTCCATTCATCCGAGCTTGCCGGACCGGGGTTGCTCGGCCAACTACCCGCCGCATGCCTGGGAACAGCAGGATCTTCGGCGTCGAGCCACTGCAACACCCAATTCTGCCAGTAGGTAATGTGTGCCAGCAGTTGAAAAATGGAGTGCGGAACGCCGGGCGGTTGCATGGCGGCGACTCTCCAGTCCAGACCATCAAAAACATTCCTGGTTCCAGCGTGTGCGCCCTCTCCTGATAAAGCGCGTTTGACTATGTGGCTGAGGGCCTTGTCATTGCTGCTTTTCATGGCACGCCTCTTTTCCAGTATGGTTGCGTCATCGGTCTTGGTGAAGGAGTTGCAGGGCCACCTCCCAAGAAATGACCACGCAGTCTGAATGCCTTGCCCGGGCAGGTCGTCATGTGGACGTTGTGCCTGCCAGCCATCGGCAAGCACCGCGCACCAGCATCCACAGCAGGTAATAGAACAACGTTATGAAAAGAACCATTGTTGCACGCACTAGGATCGACACCGGTGCTCCGAGAAACCGAGAAGGCAGGTTCAGGACGAAAGCGGCCATCGATCCCGCGAAGAGTCCCAGGAACGCTCCCCAGAGCGGCAATCGTTTCGGCATCCAGGTCGAGGGTGTCAGCACGGCCCAGACTCCCCACGCGAGCGGTGCGCAACACCAGAGAATGGTGATGGGATAGATCCTTTCGAACTTGAGACTAGGTATGAGGCTCAGAGTGATGGCGGCGATCGCAATGCCGATGGAAGCGATCGCAGTACCGGCGGCAAATCGTTGAAACATAGTCACCTCCCTGCCGACGATTATCCTGCGCCCGTAGCTAGAAAGTCAGTGACCCGGGACCTCTGTTTCTTACGATGGCACGAGAGCAACCAAGCACGCGCACTATTTGCCGCTCGTTCGCGGCCCTGGTGACAAATAGCTCCTACCCTGCCATCGGAACATGCTTCCCGTCCTCCGTAAGCAGGCCCACGCGGTCGACCCCGGCGATCCGGGCTATTGCGATCACGTCCGCCACGTCCTGGAACTCGATGTCGTTATCGGCTTCGATGTAGGCGATCCGCTCCACGCGGATGGCGAAAATATCCCGCAGGCGTTCGCGGAGGTGATCCCATTCCACCGGCTCTTCATTCACCAACACCTGCGGATGCTCCGCTCCCGGCTTGGCATGATGGATCTGAATGACGATCGTCGCCTGCGGCGGCGGGATCGAGTTGCCGGTTGGACTGGGCTGCTGCGGAATCTCCGCCTGCAAACCGGTTGACCGCTGCTCGATTACGACCACCATGAACACGATGATGAGCACCAGCAGAACGTCAATCAGGGGAGTGACATTCATTCTTGGGCCTGTCGAAGACGAACCGCCGCCTGCCGTGGAGAATGCCATTGCATCTTCCTCTCGTTGGATGGAGAACCGGCACGCGCGTGTCTGAATCATTGGACACCCGGATGATGCGGAGAGTTCCACGGTTGGCTCTTTCGTTGGTTTTGTTTTGTGTAACACGCGGTAAAGTGGGCGGATGCTCAGGATGGCGACGAATTCCTGTTCCCGGAAGGTTTGTGCCGGGAGTAGGGGTCCCTTCGGCAAGCTCAGGGCGGGCTCTTCGACTCCGCTCAGGATGACAGCGCGGGTGATTGCGAATTGCCCGCTTCCTGCAGCGGTCAGCTAGAATCGAATGTTCATGCAGCGTGTTGCTCATTTCAGTCCCATAGATCTAAGGATCATGTTGAACGATCGCTGGCCGGTCGCACTTGCATCTTTTTTTTGCGCGCTCACTCTCTTCCTGTTCACGGTGCCTGCACGCGCCCAGGACAACTACGAAATCCAGGTCTACAGCTCCGAAGCTACGCCCAAGAACGACACCATGGTGGAGATCCATTCCAACTTCACCGTGGACGGCTCGAAGCGGGCGATTAACGGCGTTGCCCCTACGAATCACGCCATGCACGAGACTTTGGAGATCACACATGGCTGGACGGACTGGTTCGAGACCGGGTTCTATGTATTTTCGAGTATTCAACCCAATGACGGTTGGAACTGGGTGGGCGATCATATTCGTCCGCGCTTCACGGCTCCCGAGTCGTGGCACTTGCCGGTGGGTTTGAGTCTCTCTCAGGAAATTGGGTATCAGCGGCGGAAGTTTGCGGAGGACAGTTGGAACTATGAGATTCGCCCCATCATCGACAAGAAACTGGGGCGCTGGTATTTTTCGTTTAACCCGGCGTTTGACCGGGCTTTGCATGGGCTGAACACGGGCCGGGGATGGGAATTTTCTCCGAATGTGAAACTTGGCTTTGATTTTACAAAGAAGATTACTGGCGGTTTTGAATACTACGGGGCGCTTGGGCCGGTCTCAAGCTTCGATCCCATTTCTCAACAGTCGCAGCAGATCTTTCCTACCATTGACCTCAATTTGTCGCCGACCTGGGAATTTAACTTTGGCGCGGGCGTGGATGTCTCCAACTCCGCCGACCATCTGATCATCAAGTGCATCGTTGGACGGCGGTTTAGCTGGGGACGCAAGGCCAGCACCGCGCAAAAGTAGTCTCAGCGTGAGGTCCCGTTGTCATCCTGAGCGAAGCGAAGGACCTGCTTTCTTTCCCGTGCACGAGACAACAGGTCCTTCGCTTCGCTCAGGATGACAAGCCAAACGAATGTCCGTAGATTTTGCTAACCGATGGGCTCGGCCGAGGGCGGCAGCGGAGGGGGTTCGAACGGCGGGGGAGATTCCGGAACTGGGGGCATTTCCGGAGCAACAGGCGCGGGAGTCGGTACGGGGTGCAGCAGCGCGTCGAGAGCCCCATAGCGAGCGGCTAGAAAATACATCGCATACGCCGGGAAGAACACCGTGGCGGGCACGCACACCAGCGCGACCAGGTAAATCAGCAGAACGAATAGGACGCTTCCGAAGATAATTGCCAGACTGATCGTTGTCACATTCCATCCCATCCCGGCCGCACTGCCGGCCACCACGGCAACCACACCAGGAACCATGACGAAAAGCACCGGGACGATCGCGATGATGGTGAACAGGATTCCCGCCGCAATGGAGAGCACGAGTTTGAGGAGCAGATAGACCGCATAGCGCCCCTTCTCTCGTCCGATCATCCCCAGCAAACGGTGCCAGCCGTCGGCGAAGTCGAGGTTCTCAAGGGCCATAAGCGGCACCAGAAAATCTTTAGCCAGCACTTGAACCACAGCGGCGGCCAGCGCGAATACTACGACCACGCCCACGAGCAAAATCACTCCGACAATCAGCCGCCCGATGTGATGCCGCAGATCTGTCGTCCACCCCGCAGCCACAGCCAGGGCCAACGGCAAGCCAACCAGAACCGCCAGAGACAGCAACGTCGAAAGCAGAAACACAATCTGCCACAGAAAGAATCGGCCACCAGCGCGCCGCCATTTTTGCCAGCCTTCGCCAATCGAACATTGCCGCCGCAGAACCGAGTCGAACAGGATGAACCGGAACACGCTGTTGATGTACAGGAAGACGAACGCCAGCACGACTGCGACAAAGACTCCCACAACAATCAATCCGATGAACTGCCCGATGTGCTCGGAGATGTGTGCGGGATTGAAGGGAGGCCAACCAGACGGCAGACCCGAAGACAAGAGAAACCCTTGCCCGCTGCGGCGCGGCTGATTGACCGGAAAGTTGAAATTGAAATTGCATCCGCCGACATGCAGTTCCGCCGCCAGAATCCCCACCAACGCCAGGCGAGACCATTGCCCCCAGCGGAAACGAGTAAAGAGTTGTTCCCGCACGTGCTGCAGGGCGGGCTGCACACAATCAACGGCAGAAACTGGCAAGGGATCACCTCGTACTGACGCCGTCAAGGTATCGCGGGGAGAGTTGCGGCGTCAATGACCAATGTCCGGTGGAGCGCCGGGCGTCCTCGCCCGGCAACCTCCACGCCGGACGGGCGAGGGCGCCCGTCTCTCCACGGACGGTCACTCGTATCGCAGCGCTTCGACGGGATCCAGGTTCGCTGCTCTTGACGCGGGAATCAGGGCGCTCAGGACGCCGACCACCAACAACACCAACGTTGAAATCATGATGGTGAAGAACGAAATTCTGAGGTGGATATCGGCTTTGCCGGAGTTGTCTTCGAACAGCGGGCCCATCAGCGGAAGCGTCCCCACGCCCGCCGCAACCACATAGGACACGACGATCCCGATCACCCCACCGAGGAGCATGATGAGCAGGGTCTCAGCCAGGAATTGGGTCTTGATGTGCCACTTGCGAGCGCCCAGAGCGCGTTGCAGGCCGATTTCCCGAATGCGCTCATCGACGGAAACGAGCATGATGTTCATCACTCCGACGCCGCCGATCCCGAGCGTCAGAATGCCGATAAAGATCAGCAGCACTTGCAGACCGACAGTGATGCCATTGATTACGGGACGGAACTCTTCGCGGCCGAACATCTGGATTGCTTTCTTGTCGGTGGGCGAGAATTGCTGGCGCGTGGCGAGCGCGGCGAGAACCTGCGCTTCCGCGCGCGCCTCGAACTGCGGAGCGATGGGCTCAAACACCAGTACGCTGCCGTATTTCGCGTTCCAAAGATCATTGGCCGCGGAGTAGGGGATCCACGTCGACTCATCGTCACTGGAAAAATAGTTGCTCAATTGGATCTTGCGGTCCATGGTGCCGATGACAGTAAACCGCACTCCTGCGATGAGCACCGTTTCGCCCACGGCGGGGCGTCCGCCGAACAGCTGCTCGCGGACGCGCGCTCCCAGAAACACGACACGGCGGCGTTCGAATTGATCGAGCGAGTTGATCCAGCGGCCTTCCGAGGGTTGTTCATTGCGCATGTCGCCGTATTCGGGGCATACGCCGCGGACGGGCGCGGTGCCCACCATGCGATTTCCATAGGCGATGCCGGGACGGCGCACGGTTTCGAGGCAGGCGTGGCGCACATAGTTGGCGGTTTCTTTGATCATGTCGACGTCAGCCTGCTCGAGGACAACTTTCTTGCCGGCTCGTTGGCCTCCGGGCTGTTCGCTGGTCTGCTGGGGCCAGCAGATGACAGCGCCTTTGCCGAAGGCGTCGAAGCCACTGACCAGAATTTCGCGGAAGCTGCCGCCGTATGCGATCAGCAGTGTAAAGGTGGCGATCCCCCACACGATGCCGAGCATGGTGAGCGCGCTGCGCGTGCGGTTGAGGCGCAAGGCAATCCAGGCTTCGCTGAGGATT
Source organism: Terriglobia bacterium (assembly GCA_020073215.1). GTDB lineage: Bacteria > Acidobacteriota > Terriglobia > Terriglobales > Acidobacteriaceae > Acidiflorens. The sequence goes on from JAIQFO010000017.1 coordinate 74,859, forward strand.
TGATAGGTCATGTTAGCCGCCTGCCTCGTGGCGCAAGGCTTCTATGGGATCGATGGCAGCGGCGCGGCGTGCCGGGTAGAGGGCGGACAAGATGGCGATCGTCCCTAAAACTAGCAGAGCCAACGTTCCGGTTTGCCACGTCGGCAACAGGCCGGCGAAAAAGTCCGGCATCGGCAACAGGTTCACCAACGCGCACAGGCCGAAGGCAATGACGAGGCCCGTGCCGCCGCTGATCATCGCGACGATGAGCGCTTCTAAAAAGAACTGCCGCAGGATGCTGTTGGCAGGAGCTCCGATGGCTTTGCGGACTCCGATCTCGCGGGTGCGCTCGCGAACCGCTACCAACATCACGTTCATGACCCCGAGGCCGCCGAGAAACAACGTTACGATGCCGACCGCGCCCAGAAAGTACTTCATGCCATCGGTCATGGTGCGGAACGCTTTTGCTTCCTTAATGGTGTCCCAGATGGGGCAAGCTTCTTTGTCGTTGGGATCGAAGTTGTGCAGTCTCCCCAACACCCGCCTGATCTCTCCCTTGCACGCTTCGTGGTGCTCGACGGAGCGCGGCACGACCAGCAACTGGTCGAAGGTCTCCGGCGTACCCGGCGGCTTATCGGGAAAATCGCGGCGCATGGCGGAGAACGGGATGAAGATTTTGTTAATGTCCCACCCGTCGTAACTGGAGTCCTGCTTCTTCGACGACATCACGCCGACAACCGTGAAAGGTATTTCGTTGAGGTAGACGAACTGCCCAACTGCGGGACGGCTGCCGAATAACTGTTTCTTTGCATCAGAGCCGAGGAAAGCCACGCGCCGGTTTTCGCTGACGTCAGCCTGATCGTAGAAGCGGCCTTCGCTGACGCCGAGGCTGCGAATCTCGGCAAACTCCGGCATCGAGCCGGTTACGGTGAACGCGGCCGCGTTGAAAGCGGTGTGTGAGCGCACAGTGTTCTGTTCAAGCTCCGGGATTGCGTACTGACAATCAATGGCTTCTTCCTGAAGATGGGGAATATCGGAATCAACCCAGTGCACCAGACGGCCAGCCCGCGTGCCACCGGCCTGCAGGCTGGTTCGGCCATGGAAGACGATCATCAGGTCGCGGCCCAGGGTTTCGGCCTGCTTGGCCTGGCCGACGCGAAGGCCCTCTCCGGCGGCGACCATCAGGACGATCGAGACCACGCCCCAGGCGATTCCGAACATGGTCAGCAACGTGCGGACACGGTGCGCCCAAAGGGTTCGGAACACGTCCTGGATGAGATCACGAAATGACATGTCCAAGTTTTCGGCGCGGTTCGCCCGGAAATGAAAAGCGCGGCGTCCTGGTCAGAGGTACGAGAGGAAAAGAAATTTGGTTCCAACTCTTGGTGCAGGAAACACAATCCCTTGTGGAGATACGGCCGGCCGCGTCTTCGTCGCTACGTGGCTCGCAAAGGGACGGGCGAGGGCGCCCGTCGCTCCATCGTTCCATCATTCCGTTGTTCGCTTACGGTTCAGCCGACGTGGGTTGAAGCGCGCTTCGCTGGAGCCAGTTCTCGAACTCCCGCAGCGCAAGTTCGCATTGCAGTCGATGGCGTTCTTTGCGGTCGCGGACCTTTCGGTCGAGGGCGGGCAGCAGGTCGAAAGTGATGTTGGCGGGCTGGAAAGTCTTGCACTCTGCCTGCGTGATGTAGTGGATAAGCGAGCCAAAAGCCGTCGCTCGCGGTGGAGGTGCCGGCTCACCGCCGCTGGCCAGTGCAGCCGCATTCATTCCCGCCATCAGTCCGGTCGCTATCGATTCGACATAGCCTTCGACGCCACAGATTTGTCCCGCGAACAGCACATGAGGATGCGCCTTCATTTGTAACGTCTGGTTCAGCAGCGTAGGTGAGTTGATATAGGTGTTGCGGTGAATCTGGCCGTAACGCAGGAAACGCGCGCTTTCCAGTCCGGGGATCAAACTCAGCACGCGCGCCTGCTCGCCAAATTTCAGGTGATTTTGGAATCCGACTAGATTGTAGGAATCGGCGCGCAGATTTTCCTGGCGCAATTGCACAGCGGCATACGGTATCTTCCCGGTGCGAGGATCTTTGAGACCCACTGGCTTCATCGGACCGAAGCGCAGCGTGTCGCGTCCGCGGCGGGCGATCTCTTCGATGGGCAGGCAGCTTTCGAAGTAGTTCAGATTTTCCCAGTCTTTCTGCTCCACCGATTGGGCGGCGAGCAGCGCATCGTAGAAACGGTCGTACTCGTCTTTCGACATTGGACAATTGATGTAGTCGGCCGACCCCTTGTCGTAGCGGGCGGCCAAGTACACTTTGCTCATGTCGATGGAATCGGCCTCGACGATGGGGCTGATCGAATCGTGGAAATACAGGTTGTGGTGTGGCGCGGGCGCCTCGGCCGGCGAAGGATCCAGACTCAGCCGCACAATTTCCTGCGAGAGAGCGTCCGAGGTCAGCGGACCGGTCGCAATAATGACGATGGTGAGCTGGTCGGCCGCGACCCGCGTGACTTCTTCGCGGCGAATCGTGATGAGGGGCTCGCGCGAAATCGCCTCTGTCACCTTCCGTGAGAATTCGGCCCGGTCTACCGCCAGAGCGTGGCCGGCGGGTACCGCAGTGTCCCGCGCGATTTCCAGCAACAGAGATCCCGCGCGCCGCATCTCTTCCTTCAGCAGCCAGGGCGCGGTGTTCTCGCTCTCGGACTTCAGAGAATTCGAGCAGACCAGTTCGGCGAAGGCGCCCGTCTGGTGGGCGGGCGTCGTGCGCGCGGGCCGCATTTCGAATAACTCAACGGCGATGCCCCGGCGTGCACACTGCCACGCTGCTTCCGACCCCGCCAGACCCGCACCGATGATTCGTACTCGCATCAAGAGGCTTTCGCCGCCAACTTCCGCAGGCCGTCTCCGGTTAGAAACACACTTCGCCGCTCGTCCATGAAATCCCCGCCCAGAGCCTTATACATATCGATGGCGGGCTGATTCCAGTTCAGTACTTCCCACCTAAGGAATCGGCGATCCTCCTGCTCAGCCGCACGGGCAACATGTGCCAGAAGCGCTCCACCGATCCCGCGCCCGCGGAAGTCCGGTCGCACAAAGAGATCCTCCAGATAAAATCCCGCGCCGCGCCACGTCGAATAGTGGTCAAAATAGAGCGCAAAGCCCGCGGGCTGGCCCTGCCATTCGGCAATCAAAGCGCGAAACAGAGGAGTCGCGCCAAAGCCATCGCGGGCGATGCCGGCTTCAGTTGTCAAAACTTGATCCGGTACCTTCTCAAAGTCGGCGAGTTCCCAGATCATTCTTCTGATCAAGGCCGCGTCGTCGATGGTGGCGGGACGAATGGTCAGCATTGGAAGCGGGTGAGACGAATTCACTGCTTTATTATAGAAGGACGTTTGGAGGACGCATGGCTCGAATTAGTCTGATTGAACCCGCGCAAGCCAGTGCGGAAGTTCGGGAAATTTATGAGGGCAAGCTGAAAGGCAAGCCTGGCAGCATTCAGAGAGCATTGGCGCACCGTCCCGCCATGCTCGGCAAGTTTCTGGAGTTCTATGCCAGCGTCGGGCGGGCGCTTGACCGCAAGTTATATGAAGCCATGTATCTGCGAGTCTCGCTGATCAACGGGTGCCATTACTGCTCGCAGCACCACATCCAGGGCGTCAAACGCGCTGGACTTACACCCGAGCAGATGAAGGGTCTGAAGGACGGCAACTATGCTGGATTTGGTGCACCCGAGCAAGCCGCGCTCCGCTACGCTGAAAAACTGACGCGCACGCCCGACGGCGCTGGTGACAACGACTTCACCGAACTCAGGAAACATTTTTCCGACGAGCAGATTGTCGACCTGCACATGCTGATTGGATTGGCGAACCTTACCAACCGCGTCACTGGGCCGCTGGCGTTGGAAGTCGAATTCCCGGAGGAAAAGATATAGAGAACTTTCGGTTCGGAGATAGGGCCGAGCTGCGCTCGGCTTGGACGGGCGAGGCGCCCGTCCCCACACAATTACAAATCACAGAATTACACGCTCATCTCCCACTCGCCGCGTTACCCGTTCGCGGTCCAGATATTCGAGGAGTGGAATCGCGTACTTGCGGCTGACTCCTGTCATATCTTTGAAGCGGGCGACATCAATTTTCGGCGCAGTACTCTTGAAAGCGGTGATCTTGTGGCGAAGATCCATGAGGGCACTCTGGTGAAAGACTAGCTCTTCTGAAATCTTGATCAGAACTTTGTCGCGGAGAAGCAGAGTAACAATTTTCTGGGCGCGGATTTTATCTACCTTTAAACCCGCCAGCACTTCTCTTAGAGACGGAACCTTCAGACCAGCCAAAGCGAACGCCTGTTCGATGATCTTCTTCGACTCGGCTTCTTCGTCTTTCAGGACCACGCCGCGGCCGGGCAGGTGGACGAGTTCGCCGGCGACTTCCAGCTTCTTTTCTTCCGCCAATTTTCCGAGGACGCTGTAGAACACCTCAGGGCCCAGGTTGACTTGATCGCGCAGTTCCTCTTTGCTCATTCCCGCCACCAGCGGATTGGAATCATGAAATGTCTTGAGAGCCTGCAGTACATCGGATTTCGCCTCGGCATACGCTGTTGGAGCAATCAGCATCTGACTGAAGTACACCAATCCGGCCTTAGCAGCTAGCTTTGCCGCTTCTCCCCACTGGATATTCATTTCTCCAGGGACGTCAATGAGGCGCAGGCCGATTGCCCCTCGACGTGAGACGCGCGCTGCCAGGACTTGTTCTGGAGAGCCGTCACGCATGATTTTGAGAAATGCAACCGCATCTTCCGCACGCTGCTTGCGCGTCACGGGCGAAGCATCCAACACGACACCTCCGCCAATGGTCACTACCGGTGAAAACTGCCGCACTATGAAGCGATCCCCGGGCAGAAGCAGCATGGGTTCCGCGAATCGTAGTTGCGCATACATTTCGTCCCCCGGCTTCAACTGTTTCGTTCCATACAGGCGCGCTTCGGCGATCGTTTCCGTCGTGTACGCGTGAAAGTGAACCCGCGCGCCGTCTTTGAAAGGCTTGGCGGAGGGAAGGAGAGAAAGGAATGCATCGACCCGCGAGGTGGAATGAAAAGTATCCGCGGTCGCGAGTGTCATGCCGCGCGCCAGGTCCTCCGTAGAGAGTCCGGCGAGGTTCAGTGCGGTGCGCTGCCCGGCAACGGCAGCATCCGCTGGCGAGCCGTGCACCTGCACGCCGCGCACTCGCACACGCTTACCGGCGGGAAACAGTTCGAGCTCTTCTTCTTTGCGGATCGTCCCGGCAACGAGAGTGCCGGTCACGACCGTGCCGAAGCCTTTCATGGTGAAAACGCGGTCGATGGGAAGGCGGGCCAGCGCTGCCGAGTCTTTCGCCGCAACCTCTGAGGCGACCTGGGCAAGCGCGGATTTTAACTCGTCCAGGCCCGTGCCCGTCAATGAACTCACGGCGGCCATCGGCGACTGCGCCGTATCGAGAAAAGATCCGCGCACATAATCTTCCACTTCCAGCCGTACCACTTCGAGCGTCTCCGCATCCACCGCATCGGATTTTGTGAGCACCGTGATGCCGCGGCGGATCGCCAGCAGGCGGCAGATGTCGAAATGCTCGCGCGTCTGCGGCTTGATACCTTCATCGGCGGCTATAACCAGCAGCACCAGGTCGATGCCGCCCACGCCCGCCAGCATGTTGCGCACAAAGCGCTCGTGGCCGGGGACATCGACGAAACCTATGCGAATCCTGCTGCCGTCGGGAGCGGGGAGTTCGAAGTGAGCGAACCCGATATCGATCGTAATGCCACGCCGCTTTTCTTCTTCGAGACGGTCGGCATCTATGCCGGTTAGGGCTTTGACGAGCGCAGTTTTGCCGTGATCGATATGTCCGGCGGTACCGACGATGACCGACTTCATTCTGCGACAGTATAGACGGATGGGTGGCGCGGACACGCTTTTCCGCCGATTTTGATTTTGGTCTTGCGTTTAATCCTGTTTCCAACTTTAAGAATCAACGTCAAAGGCAGCGGACAAGAGTGTCCGCTCTACACAACCCCTAGCGCCATTTCTTCATATGCGGCCAGACCTCGGCCAGCGTCCCATGCTTGAAGCCGTGGCAGATGAAGACGGTCAGTTCTCTTTCGAGTGCGTAGGGATTGTCGGGCGTTAAGCCTACATATTCGACGTGTTCGAAATGCGTCTCCAACGTTTCCTGGGTGTCATCGAGCACGATCAGGCAATTGCCGGAATAGCCGCGCGGTCCCCACAACCACCACGACTGATGCCCGCTCAGCGACTGCGGCAGGCCGTACTTCGATCCGAGAAAATCAATCGCGCCCGCCTGACCGTAGTCCTGGGCGAAGATTCCGCAGTCTTTTCTTTCCTCGGGAGGAATCCGATTCCAGGCGAGTGCTACTCCGCTCACGATCTCATCCCAGCCGAACTGGTCGGCATAGTGCTGCGGGAGCACCGCTCGCATGTGGCTGTGTTCGGTGTGCGGCACCTTGATCGGCAGTTTGTTCATATACGCAATGAACTGATCCACCGGAAACACCGGCACCACCAGCGGAGCGAGAATCGCGCCGCCCACCAGCAGCACAATCACGAGCGCTGGTTTCAGCCATCCCTGGCGGATGCGATCGATGGCATCGTCGATCACCACCGCGCCCGCCGCCAGCAGCACGGGATAAATCGGCCCCAGATAGTAGTTCTTGCCTTTGAGCACTACGAACACGGTGAAGGCAATCAGGTAAGCCCATCCCAGGAAGCGATAAGGACGGAAGCGCGGCGTCGCCAGCAGTGCGATTACGCCAGGGATCCAGAGGATCGCATTGAAAGGATGAAGCAACAGGTTCTGTTGCGTAAAGTATTGCCACGGCGACAGCGCCACGTCGCGGCCCTCTGCCTTGATGGCGCGCATCAACTGCACGAATGGCCAGTCGTTGGCCACGTTCCAGAGCAAATTGGGCAGGAAGATCAGAAATGCCGCCGCTCCGCCCATCCAGAACCGCTTGGACCCGAGAAAACGACGCTGCGCAGTCAGCAACAACCCGATCACGATGCCGAAGCCCAGCACGGCAATCGAATACTTTTCTTCCATGCCGATCCCCGCCACGACTCCGAACCACACCCAATACCGGGGCTCATTCCGTTTCGAGGCTAGGATGGCGAAATACACGCAACCCATCCAGAGCAGCGGCTCCAGGCAGTTGCTCGTCAGCAGGCTTCCGTGTGACAGATAAATTGGAGCGATCAACACAGCCAGCGCCGTGAGCACCACCGCGAACCGTTTCCCGCCGAACTCGCGCGCGATCATGCCGCTTAGGACTATGGTGGACGACATGGCCAGCACCGGCATGAATCGCACAGCGCGTAACGACTCCCCGAATACGGCCAGGAATATCCTGCTCAGGACCGGCACCAGGGGCGGCTGGTCCACATAGCCCCACGCCAGGTGCCGCCCGCAGATGATGTAATCGAATTCGTCGCGAAAGTATCCGTATCGGTTGTTGAAGACCATGTGCAGTGCAAAGCTGAAGGCCGCGATCCCAATGACAACGACCATGCCGTTTTGCCAGATTTCCGGTTTCTCGGTGTGCTCGACAGACGGCGGTGCGGCAAGATTGCTCATGATCTGCGAAAGAATAACGGAGAACCTCAAGGCTGTCACTGCGCCGGACTATGGGCGGCGCTACAATGACTTGTGTTTCGAAGGAAAGCGCGGCGCCGGCCGATCGGCTCGTGGGGAATCAACATGAAAACCTATCTGAGAATCATCAATCCTTTGGTTGCATTGGTTGTACTGTTGCTTTGCCTGTGGGCTTCGATGAATGGTGACAACGGGTTCCAGCCCCTAGGCATGCTGAGGGGCGGCATTCCAACTTATTTTCTGGCCAAAGGTCTGTTTTGCAGTTCCGCGCTGTTTCTGATGGGCAGAATTCTGTTGCTGATGACGGAAAAATCAGGAAAATAGCGGACCGCAATTCGCTCCTCGCGCCGTTTGCTGCTCAATCCGCGCTCACCTTATCTCTCAAAACTTATCGGGCCTATTCGCAAATTCGCATGTAATAAAGTCGCTCAAAATGCGACAATAAAGATTCCCTGATGACCACCGCCGCGATCGTTCCTATTGCCATTACGCCGGAGATGATCCGGGAGCACGGCCTCACCCCGGAAGAATTCGAAAAGATCAAACAACTGCTCGGCGGACGCGAGCCCACGCGCACCGAACTTGGCATCTTCAGCGTGATGTGGAGCGAGCACTGCTCCTATAAGTCGTCGCGCGTCCACCTGAAGCGTCTGCCCACGCGCAGCAAGCTGGTGGTGCAGGGGCCGGGCGAGAATGCCGGCATCGTCGACATCGGCGACGGCTGGGCTTGCGCGTTCAAGATCGAATCGCACAATCATCCGTCGTTTATCGAACCATTTCAGGGAGCGGCCACCGGCGTCGGCGGAATTCTGCGCGACATTTTTACCATGGGGGCGCGGCCGGTCGCGGTCATGGACTCGCTGCGGTTTGGGCCGATCAAGAAACACGTAGCGACGGCCGCCCTCGGCCGCCCGGCTGAGCAAGATGCTTCGGCGGAAATTCACAAAAACCACTCCGTGATGGAGGGCGTGGTCTCGGGCATTGCTTCTTACGGCAATTGTTTCGGAGTCCCTAACCTCGGCGGCGAGGTGAAGTTCGAGCCTTGCTACTCCGGCAATCCGCTCGTGAACGCGTTTGCGCTCGGACTGGTCCGCCGCGACCAGATTTTTTACGGGCGCGCGTCGGGCGAAGGCAATCCCGTTATTTACGTAGGGTCGAAGACTGGGCGCGACGGCATTCACGGCGCCACCATGGCGAGCGAGGAGTTCAGCGAAGGGTCGGAAGCGAAGCGGCCCAACGTTCAAGTTGGAGATCCGTTCCTCGAGAAACTGCTGTTGGAAGCTTGTTTGGAGGCCATGCAAACCGGCGCCATTGTCGGCATTCAGGACATGGGCGCGGCCGGGCTGACCTGCTCGACTTGCGAAATGGGGGCGCGTGGAGGCTCGGGAGTCGAAATTGAACTCGATCGGGTTCCGCAACGCGAGACCGGCATGACGCCTTACGAAATCATGCTGAGCGAGTCGCAGGAGCGCATGTTGCTGGTGGCGCAGAAGGGCCGCGAGGACGAGGTGTTTCGCATATTTCAGAAGTGGGGACTGGATGCGGTCGAGGTTGGCCAGGTCACTTCCGATGCGAAGATGCGCGTGCTCGAACACGGCAAAGTCGTGGCGGAAATTCCGAACGCTGCACTCACCGACGACGCGCCGGTGTACAAACGTCCGCTGGCGCGCTGGGAGCCGCCGGTCGATCGCGAGAAGCCGGAGCACATTCAGTTCGCCGAAAGCGGAGGCTTCTCGGCCCAACTCACGCGCTTGTTGGCGAGCCCGAACATTTGCTCGAAGCGTTGGGTGTGGCAGCAGTATGACCACATGGTGCTGACCAACACGGTCGAAGCGCCCGGAGCGGGCGACGCGGGCGTCATTCGCATCAAGGGCTCCAATCGTGGGCTCGCCATGGCGCTCGACGGCAACGGGCGCTGGTGCTATCTCGATCCTCGTCTTGGCGCCATGCATGCGGTCGCCGAAGCCGCGCGCAAAGTGGCCTGCGCGGGAGCGACTCCGATCGGCGCCACCAACTGCCTTAACTTCGGCAATCCTGAAAAGCCGAACATCATGTGGCAGTTTTCGCAGGTGATTGACGGCATCACCAAAGCGTGCGAAGAACTGGATACGCCGATTACCGGCGGCAACGTCAGCTTTTACAACGAAACGCTTGGCGAGGGAATTTATCCGACTCCGGTGATCGGAGTGGTGGGAGTTCTCGAAGACGTGCACAAAGCGGTGAAGATGCACTTTGCACCGGCGGGGCGCGAGTCCGCGAGAAAGATCGTTCTGCTCCGCGCCAATGAAGCTGGGGACGCTGTCGATGCCGAATTGGAGTTTGGCTCGTCCGAATACGCGAAAGAAATTCTCGGAGCCGTGTGGGGCTATCCGCCAGAGTTGGATATTGAGAAAGAAGCCACGCTGCAACGCGCTCTAGTGGCCATCATTCAGGCGGGGCTGGTCGAGTCCGCGCACGACTGCGCCGATGGCGGGTTAGCTGTGGCGCTGGTCGAGGCGGCGCTGCCGGCGGGAGTTGGCCTGAGCGTCAAATTGCCTGAGCAGAAACTGGCAACTGAGTTCCTTCTATTCGCGGAAGACGCCAGCCGCGTCGTACTGAGCTGCGACCCGGGCTACCTGCCGCGAATCCAACAGGTAGCGGAGGAGTTCGGCGTCTTCGCGGATGTCCTGGGCGAAACGGGCGGGGACCGGGTTGAAATTGCGATGGGGGAGCAGAATGTGATTTCGGCTAGTGTCGCCGAGTTGCGGGGAACATACGAGGGCTCGCTGGAGAGGGCGCTGCGGGCGGAACCGGGCGTTGCTGCCGCGGACTAAAATTGCCGGGCTTTGCCCGGCTGGACGGGCGAGTCGCCCGTCCCCACACGAGCCAGGTGCTAAAGGCTAATTGCTAAATGCCGATTTCCGACAAATTTCGCGATGAGTGCGGCGTGGTCGCCATCCACGCCCATCCTGAGGCGGAGAAGCTTGCTTACCTCGGCCTGCATGCGCTGCAGCATCGCGGACAGGAATCGGCGGGGATCGTGACCTCCGACGGCGAGCACTTGCGTCAGCACAAGGCGATGGGCCTGGTCGCCGATATTTTCAGTCACGCGGTATTGGCTTCTTTGCGCGGTGTCCTCGCGATCGGGCACACCCGGTATTCGACGGCTGGCGATTCAGCCTTGCTCAATGCCCAGCCCATCATGGTGCAGTCGAACAAGGGCAAGATCGCGATTGCTCATAATGGCAACCTGACCAACGCGGCGGCGATTCGCGGCAAGCTGGAAGGCCAGGGCTCGATCTTCCAAACCAATAGCGACACGGAAGTGCTGGTTCACCTGATTGCGCTTTCCCGCGAGCAGACCTTGCCGGATGCCATCATTGACGCCCTGCGCCGCGTGGAAGGGGCGTTTTCGCTGGTCATGCTCAGCCGTGACCGCATCTTCGCCGCTCGCGATCCGCGCGGGTTTCGGCCGCTGGCCATGGGCCGCATCCCGGCTCTAACCAGCGAAAAGAAAGACACGATCGTCTTCGCCTCGGAAACTTGCGCTTTTGACTTGCTCGGCGCCACCTACGAACGCGACGTCAAGCCCGGAGAACTGGTCATCGTTGGGCCCGAAGGCATCAGCTCGCGTTTTTACTCACCGTCTCCGGCGCAGTCGAGCTGCATCTTTGAACACGTTTATTTTTCGCGTCCCGACAGCCTCGTGTTTGGCCGCTCGGTCGATCAGAGCCGCGACGCCATGGGACGCCAGCTCGCGCGCGAAGCTCCGGTGGACGCGGACATCGTGGTTCCCGTTCCCGATTCCGGCAACACCGCGGCCATCGGATACGCCGCCGAAAGCGGCATCCCTTTTCGACTGGGCCTGATCCGTAACCACTACATCGGACGCACCTTCATCGAGCCGCAGCAGTCGGTCCGCGATTTCGGCGTGAAGCTGAAGCTGAATGCGGTTCGCAGCCTGATCGAAGGCAAACGGGTGATTCTGGTGGATGACTCTATCGTGCGCGGCACGACCAGCAAGAAGATTGTCCGCATGATTCGGAACGCGGGTGCGAAGGAAGTCCACATGCGGATTTCCTGCCCACCGACGATTTCGCCCTGTTTCTATGGAGTGGATACGCCGTCCAAGAAAGAACTTATCGGTGCCAATAAGACGGTTGAGGAGATTCGCGACTACATCGTTGCCGACTCGCTGGCCTATCTCTCGCTGGAAGGTCTAAAGAAAGCTTGCGCGGACGGAGAAAAAACCACGTACTGCTCGGCCTGCTACACGGGACGGTACCCCACCAAGGTGGACGTGGAAGAGATACTGCCAGCAGCCGCGATCGCTGAACCAGGCTAGGGATGACAACGTCCGGCATCAGGCGCCTGCGGCGGAACCGAGCCGCGGCGCCCTCAGAAATGCTCCAGCGCTTCCCGCTGTTTCGATCGAGGGCACGCGGATCGAGCTTTTCGGTCTGCGCGTTTTTCCTCCCGGTGATCCTCCTGATATTCGCTTCGTTTCCGTCGCTCGTGCGTGCCCAGAATCCGAATGGCTCACTCCGTGGAGAGGTCCAGGACGCTAGCGCCGCTCGAGTGGCGGGCGCTCGGGTGGTCGCGCAATCTACCGGATCGTCGATAACGCGCGAGACGAGGGCAGATGAGCGGGGAGAATTCCGCATTGACGGCCTGCTGCCCGGTGCTTATCGCGTGACCGTGACGGCCGCAGGTTTTGTGCAGGCCGTTGCCAATATAGACATCGCGGTCAGCCTGGTGCGCGACATCAGCGTTACGCTCAAGCCGGAAGGCGGGCCCGAGACGGTGAACGTGCAGGGGAGTACTTCCTCGATTACAACCGAATCGGTGGACACGGCGAGTGCGGTGCATCAGGGCGTCGTCGGCAGCCGCGACCTCGAAACTCTTCCGTTGGCGGCGCGCAGTTTCGCCAACATCGCTTATCTTGTGCCCGGAACCGCGCCGGTCGAACCTTCCGACCCTACCAAGGCGCGTATTACTGCAGTGTCCACCGGGGGAAGCTCGGGCTTGAACAACGAACTGTCGGTCGACGGCGGCGACAACTCCGACGACTGGATTGGCGGCTTCCTGCAAAACTTGTCGCCCGATACGATTCAGGAATTTGACGTGCGGACGGCGAATGAAGACGCCGACACCGGCGGGACCACGGCCGGGTCCGTCGTGATCACCACCAAACACGGGACCAACCAATGGCACGGCGACGCGGCTTTTTACGAGCGTGCGGCACGGCTCAACGCGCGCTTCCCGATCGAGAATCCTGCGCCCAATCCCAAGCAGCCGTTCTCTCGGCAAAACTACGTGGGCACGCTCGGCGGGCCGTTGGCGAAGAACAAAGCCTGGGTCTTCGCTTCATTCGAGCACGTCCATGAAAATGCCAGCATCGCCTACAGCCCGGCGAGCGTCACGCAATTCGATGCGCTGGCGCAATTGGCCGCAGCCGGCTTGATTCCGGGCGTTCCTTCCATTGCCGTCCCCGCCACCGTTCCCATCCCTTTTCGCGATTACATGGGGTCGCTGCGGTTTGATTTTGCGCAGTCTTCGAAGTCGCAGTGGTTCTTGCGCAGTTCTGAAGACAGTTACATCACACGCAACGCGCTGGTGCAGCAGGGCACCTTGCCCTCCACCGGACTGACCACGCACAACAACTACTGGAACACCGTGCTCAGCAATAGTTATGCGTTCAGTCCGACCTGGCTGGGCACTCTGGTTCTCGATGCCAGCCTGTTGCATCTCACCCAGACGCGTAACTCGGATCTGGGCTTCGCCCTGGCTTTTCCTTTCAGTACTACAACGCAGACGATTTCCGGCTTCGAAACTTTCGGCGACAATCAATTTGCCACTCCCATCACGCTGTTCCCCGACCTGCGCAATCAGGAGAAATACCAGGTGCGCTATGACCTGAGCCGGGCTACGGGCGATCATTCGCTCAAGTTCGGCGTCAACTTCATTCATGAACCGGTGCTCAGCGGCGCGTTTGCGGCGACGGCCGAGACCCTCATCCAATATGCAAGCAACCCGGACCATTACCTGCAAAATACCGGCGATTTCTACTTCAGCCCAGAATGTGCCGCCGGCGTTCCTCCGGATGGATCGACTTGTACGCACACTCCCGCCGGAAATGGCAACTTCTCGCAGAACGTGCAGCGGCTTGCGTTCTATGCCCAGGATTCCTTTCGGGCTTCGCACCACCTGACGGTCAACTACGGCCTGCGTTATCAGACAACATTCGGTCTGTTCACGGCTTCCGGACTGAGCCAGGCCTCCAATCCTTCCTTCAATCAACTGGTATCACTGGGATACCCGCAAGCGGTTCCGCACGATTTTCGAAAGCAATTTGCGCCCCGCCTCGGAATCGCGTACTCACCAGGCGGTAGCGAGAGAACTGTGATTCGCGCCGGCTTTGGAATGTTCTATAACGACCTCGCCCAAAACGGCTGGGCCACTGCATTTCAGGCGGTGAACGCGAAATCCGTTGCGCCTCCTTCGCTCATCGATCCCAACTACAAAACGCCATACGCCATCCATGTGACCGGGGGTGTACAGCACGCTTTCGACGAGCACTGGATCGTCAGCGCCGACTATACCCATGAGCAGGGAGACCACGGCTACCGCGCGTATCCTTATCCAAGCGCGACCGTCTTCCGCTCGGACAACCGCTCCAGCTACGACGCCCTGATGCTGCGCGTGCAGGGTAACGTTTCTCGTCGCTTCAGTTTGACCGCGCATTACACGCTCGCCAGGGCGCAGACCTGGGGCTGCCTGCTCGGCGAACTGTTCGACTACGTGAATGGGGTCTGCGATCCGTACAATGCGTTCAACCCCCGCGATTACGGCCCGTCCGGCGAAGACGTTCGCCACCGCTTTGTGCTCGCGGGGACGGTGCACGTCCCCGGCGGATTCGAGCTCACTACCCTTACGCAAGCCGAGAGCGCCCGACCGTTTACGATTACCAACGCCACCAATGACGGTCGCATTTCCGTCAACGGAAGGCCGACCAGCCTCGACGAATTCCGCGGTACGCCTTACATTCAGGCGGACCTGCGCGTCAGCCGCCCCATCAAGGTCGGCGAGCGCTGGCAGATTAACCCCTTCGCGGAGTTCTTCAACCTCTTCAACCGCAACAATCCGGGCGCGAACTACGTGGCCAGCATCACGCAGCTCCCGATCCCCCCGGACCAGATTTCCAGCGGCAACGTCACCAGCATCTGCACCGTCTCAGACTGCTCTACGACCGTGCCCGTTACCAATCGGAAGCAGCTTGAAATACCAGCCGGCGGTTTGGGAGATTTTTTCGGTCCTGGGACGACGGTTGGAATTCCGTTCGCCGCGCAACTCGGGGTGCGGGTGACGTTCTAGGGCAACTCCGATTCCGTACCATCGAAGAGCCTGAACCACGGGGTACACGGGGGACCACCACCAAAGGAACTTAATCAGGCTCACCCTGGAGATTTCTGCAGAGACTACAAGAGACTTGACAACTCAACGCGCTTAACTATGGGTTGATTTTCGTGCAATCGCCACACGTCCGATTCCCTGCAGATCGTTTTTGATTTCAACCTTGTCCCAACTCGCCAGCAAGCTCCGCACTCGATCGGCAATCGTGCCGCTGATTTCGAATACCAGCCAACCGTCAGGCTTGAGCGCAGTATGGGCCTGCGGGATGAGCCGCTCGATTACTTCCAAACCGGTTGGTCCCGCGAACACGGCGTTGCGGGGCTCGAACTTGCGGACTTCGAGCTGCACGGCATCTTCTTCCGACTCGCCGACGTAGGGCGGATTTGAAACGACAAAGTCGAACGAGGCGGCAGGCAGCCCGTCGAGTAAATCGGCCTGGCGAAATTCGATTCGTGAAGTGAGCTCGTGGCGAGCCCCATTGGCCCGTGCGACTTCCAGTGCTTCGGGCGAAATTTCGGCGGCGTGGATTTGTGCAGTGGGCAGCTCTTTGGCCAGGGCGAGTGCAATCGCTCCTGAGCCGGTGCCCACATCGACGATGCGTAGATCGTGTGGGGACGGGCGGCCTCGCCCGTCCGCATTCGCCAATTCCAGCACCGCCTCCACTACATGCTCCGTTTCTGGGCGGGGAATCAGCACGGCCGGGGAAACGATCAGATCCAGTCCCCAGAATTCCTGATGTCCCGTGATGTACTGCGCAGGTTCGCCGGCTGCCCGCCGGGCGAGAGCTTCGCCGTAGCGCTGAGCTTCGTTGGGGGTCAGCTCTCGCTCAGGGTGCGCATACAGATACGCCCGGTCGCAGCCGAGCGTGAACATGATGAGGAGTTCCGCATTCATGCGCGGGGAGGGTACGCGGGCGTTCGTAAGCCGCTCGACGGCCGCCCTGAGAGTCTGGCGAAGTTGCACCTTTCTATTTCACCACGGAGACACGGAGACACGGAGAAAAACAAACGAAAGGAAACTTGAGGAGAAACGCCAATCTCCGATGGCAGATCAAAATTGTCGTGAGCGCTTGCAGCTGCCGAGCTTCGCTCGGCCTGGACGGGCGCGGCGCCCGTCCCCACACGAGCCCCCACACTTCCTCACCACACGAGCTCAGACCACACCGGCCGCTTCGCCCTTCAGCTTCTCGGCCTGATAGTGCGTGACCAGGGCGTCGATAATCGGTTGCAGCTTACCGTCCATCACTTGCTCTAGCTGGTGGATCGTGAAGCCGATGCGGTGATCGGTGAGCCGGTTCTGGGGAAAATTGTAGGTGCGGATTTTTTCCGAGCGGTCGCCCGTGCCGACCATCTGCTTGCGTTCTTTGGCGAGCGCTTCCTGCTGCTTCTGCATCTCGACTTCGTAGAGCCGCGAGCGCAGTACGCGCATGCCTTTTTCACGGTTCTTGATCTGCGATTTCTCATCCTGGCAGCTCACCACCGTATTTGTGGGAATGTGGGTGATGCGCACCGCCGAATAGGTGGTATTCACCGACTGCCCACCCGGTCCCGACGAACAGAACGTATCGATGCGCAGGTCCTTGGGTTCGATCTTGACGTCGACTTCTTCGGCTTCCGGCAGTACGGCTACCGTGATCGCCGAGGTGTGCACCCGTCCTTGTTGCTCGGTCGCGGGCACGCGCTGCACGCGATGCACGCCGCTTTCGTATTTCAGGCGCGAATAGACGCGGTCACCCTCGATCAGCGCGATCACTTCCTTCAACCCGCCCACACCCGACTCTGACGTGGAGAGCACTTCCACCTTCCACTTCTGCGTTTCGGCGAAGCGGTTGTACATGCGGAAGACTTCCGCCACAAACAACGTGGCCTCATCGCCGCCGGTACCAGCGCGGATTTCGAGGACAATGTTCTTCTCGTCGTTTGGGTCCTTGGGCAGCAGCAGAACCTTGAGATCTTCCTCGACGGTCGCGATACGGGCTTCGAGTTTTGCCAGTTCCTCTTCGGCATAGGCGCGCATCTCGAGATCTTTTTCGTCTGCGAGCATCGCCTTGCTCTCGGAGATACCACGCTTCAGATCCTTGTACTCGCGGTACTTTTCGACGATAGGCGCAATTTCGGCGTGGGCTTTAGCGGTCTTCTGATATTTCGCCGAGTCTTTGACGATCTCCGGCGAGGCGAGAGCGCTGTTGAACTCTTCGTAACGGGTTTCGATTTGGTCGAGTCTTTCGAACATGAAAACTCTTTCCTTGAGATCGGGCTTGCTCCGTCTCGGTCTGCGGCGGAGACGCGGCAAGCCGCGTCTCTACTTTAATGATTTGGAAGGGGAAAGAAAACAAGAGTCGCGGCGGGGGCCGCTAGGCAATCACCAACTCGCCGCCCCGCTGCTTTTCCAGTTTCATCGCTTCATCCAAAGCGACTATCGCGCACTCGACCTCGCGGTCATCGGGCGGTTGGGTGGTGATGCGCTGCAGCCACAGGCCGGGCGCGGTCATCAGCGCAAATAGCGAGCCGCGATGCTTGGCGGCGAAGCGAATGATCTCGTAGGAGACGCCGGCAATCACGGGCAGAAGCGCTATGCGAATGCCGAATCGCGCCCAGAAGGTATGCACCGGAATCGCCATGTAGACGACCATCGAGATGATCATCACCGTCATCAGGAAGCTGGTTCCGCAGCGCGGGTGATAGGTCGAATACTTCTGCACCTTCGCGGTTTCGAGCGGATCGCCGTTCTCGAACGCAAATACCGTCTTGTGCTCGGCGCCGTGGTACTCGTAGACGCGCCGGATGTCCTTCCACAGCGACACGCCCCAGACAAACAGCAGGAACATCGCGATGCGGATGAGGCCATCCACCAGGTTAAACACGATCTGCTGCCCGAAAACCGGATTCACCTTCTTCAGTTCCGTCGTGGCCACGAGCGGCAGGTACTTGTACATGAAGATGAAGAAGGCGACGGAGAAGGCTATGTTCACTCCCGCCATCCAGCCGGTAATTTCAAACTTCTTGGCCTGGCCTTTGCTGGCATGATCTTCGCTCGCACGAGCGTCGCCGCTCTGTTCTTGAGCGGATATCTCTTCCAGCGCCGCATTGGCGGAAAATCTGAGCGCGCGGAATCCGAGCGTCATCGCGTTCCCCAGCGTCATCACGCCACGCACCACCGGCCAGCCCATCCACTTGTGCTTTTCGGAAGGCCGCTCCAGCGGTTCGCTGTGGGTCACCACCTCACCCGAGGGTTTGCGGACGGCGATGCCCCAGGCGTGCGGCGACCGCATCATCACGCCTTCCAGCACGGCCTGGCCACCGACGAGGGTTTCTTCGCCACCCTCCAGAGCCGGGAGCAACTGCACCGCCGCTAGAAATCGCAAGATTTGCCGCCATCGTCGCATAGGCATTGGATGTTAATTCGCGGAGGGAAGACTCCAAGGCCTAGAATAGCACAGATCGCGGGATTTTCGAGACGTCGCGCGCCCGGGGCTATCGTCGGATCTCCTTACGATCCAGTGGTTTAACCAGGCAGCTTCACTGCGGGGGGCAGGATCAGTGCGCGTGACCGTGAAGGTCGTGCCGAGACGGATCGCGCTCGTCATATTCCTCGCGCACCGCGATCACGCATCCATGCGCCGTTTCGCACACCGCGTGTTCCAACTGGATCGTCGTATGGTGGATGCCAAACCCGCGCCCGAGTGTTTCGTTAATCTCGCGCAGAATCGCATCGCTCTCGGACGTCGCCATGTCGGCGATCTTCACGTGGGCCGAGAGCGCGTGATTTTCCGAACCAATGCTCCACAGATGCAGATCATGCACCGCGCTCACGCCTGCGACCTGGCGCACAGCGGACTCTACGGCCTCGAGGCTGATGCCGCGCGGAGTGCCCTCCAGCAGAATATTCAGGGTCTCGCGCACGATGCCGAAGCTCGACCACAAAATCAGCGCGCCGATGCCGCACGACAGCGCGGCGTCGATCCAGTATTGCCCCGTCCACAGGATGGCAAAGCCTCCTGCAATCACGGCCGCGGTCGAGAGCGTGTCGCCTACCTCGTGCAGCAACGCGCTGCGCACATTCACATCGCGCCCCGAACGCCACAGCAGCAGCGCGATCACGCCGTTCATGGCCACGCCCGCCGCCGCCACTCCGATCATCACCCTGGCGTGCACATGCTCGGGATGCTGCAAGCGCTGGAACGCCTCGTAGAAAATAAAAAACGACACCACCACCAGCGACAGCGCATTCACCAGCGCCGCCAGCACTCCGGCGCGCCGGTAGCCATAGGTTTTGGTGGCGCTCGGCGGACGGCCTTCCAGATAGACCGCCACCAGCGACAACAGCAGCGCCAGAAAATCGGCCAAGTTGTGTCCTGCTTCGGAAAGCAACGCCAGCGAGTGCGCGCGGATGCCGGCCAACACCAGCAGGACGACATAAAGCATGGTGACGCCCAGCGAGATGCGGAGCACCCGCCCCGTCCCGCGAGAATGTCCGTCTGCGCCATGCGCATGCATGTTCTAAGGATAGCGCAGACGGCCGGGTGGAGCAGAACCTCTTGTATAGCGATACTGTCCTAAATTCCGGACACCACCGTATAGCGGAAACAGTCGACCGCGTGGTCGTTGACCATCCCGGTGGCCTGCATGAAGGCGTAACAAATGGTCGAACCGACGAAGGTGAAGCCGCGTTTCTTCAGGTCTTTGCTCATCTCGTCCGATTCGGGAGTGCGCGCCGGAACCTTCTTCCCTTGCCGCCAGGCGTTGACTCGCGGCTTGCCCCCGACAAACTGCCAGATGTAGCGATCGAACGAGCCGAATTCCTTTTGCACGGCTAGAAAACCCTTGGCGTTCTGGATCGCCGAAGCGATCTTCAGGCGGTTGCGGACGATGCCCTCGTCGCACAGCAGTTGCTGGGTTTTGCGCCTGTTGTAGCCTGCGATCTTCTTTGGGTCGAAGCCGTCAAGGGCCGCGCGGTAGTTTTCGCGCTTGCGCAGAATGGTGTCCCAGCTGAGACCCGCCTGTGCGCCTTCTAGAATCAGAAACTCGAAGAGCACGCGGTCGTCATGTTGCGGCACGCCCCATTCGCGATCGTGATACTGAACCGCGAGATCGTTGCTCGCCCAGGCACAGCGGATGAGAGTTTTCTTGGGAGGTTTCATCTTTCTTATCGCGACTCCAGGACGCTGTCACCATCGGCAACTGCCGAGCTTCGCTCGGCTTGGACGGGCGAGGCGCCCGTCCCCACACGAACCTAGCCGGCTAAGATACCGTCGATCCTGCCTAGTTCCGCGGCCGAGAACTTCAGGTTCTTCAGCGCCGCCACGTTGTCGTTCACCTGCGACACTTTGCTCGTACCTACCAGCGCGCTGGTGACGCGCGGATCGCGCAGCACCCACGCCACCGCCATCTCCGCCAGCGTCTGCCCGCGCTTGGCGGCCATTTCATTCAAAGCACGCACCTTCGTGAGCTTGTCTTTTTCGAGGTCCGTCTTCTTCAGAAAGAAATCGCGGGCGGCGCGCGAGTCGCCGGGGATTCCCTTCAGATAGCGATCCGACAGCAGTCCTTGCGCCAGCGGGCTGAAGACGATCGCTCCCACTCCTTCTTTCTCCAGCACGTTCAGCAATCCCTGTTCTGGATCGCGCACGAACATCGAATACTTCGGCTGATGAATCAGGCACGGGGTTCCCAGGTCGCGCAGAATCTTGACGGCTTTGGCCGTTTGCTCCGCGTTGTACGCCGAAATACCTGCGTAGAGCGCGCGGCCCGAGCGGACCGCGGTGTCGAGCGCGCCGAGCGATTCTTCCATGGGCGTGTCGGGATCGGGGCGGTGATGATAGAAGATGTCGACATACGCAAGCCCCATGCGCTTCAGGCTCTGATCGAGACTCGCGAGCAGGTTCTTGCGCGAGCCCAGGTCGCCGTAGGGGCCAGGCCACATGTCCCAGCCCGCCTTGGTCGAGATGATCAGTTCGTCGCGGTAGGGGAGGAAATCTTTCTTCAGAATCTGCCCGAAGGTTTCTTCCGCCGATCCGTAGGGAGGGCCGTAATTGTTGGCGAGATCGAAATGCGTGATGCCGAGATCGAATGCCCGGCGCAGCATGGCGCGGGAGTTTTCGAAGTTATCGACGCCCCCGAAGTTGTGCCACAGTCCGAGCGAGACGGCGGGAAGTTGAATGCCGCTGCGTCCCGAGCGGCGATAGTGCATGGAGTCGTAACGCTTGTCGTCCGCAACGTACACCGTGGTCTCCCTCCGCGCCTAAAGGCGCATTCGCAAAGCAAGGTTTCGGCATGCCTGAAGGCATGCCCTGATACGAACCGGCTTCATTACAAGTTTTCGAACGGGAATCATTCTATAAGTCAGTCGTACTTTTCGTAGCGGATTGACGCGCGCTCCCATCCGAGACTTTTCAGCAACTCACGGTTGGCCTTGACCATCTTGTCGAGGCCGCAGATGTAGGCATGCATCTCGGTACGCGCTCCCACGATTTCGGGCAGATGTTCCTGCACATATCCGCGCAGGCCTGTCCACTCGGCATCGCCGCGGCTCAAGGTGGGCAGAAAATGAAAGTTGTCGTGCCCGGCGGCCAGATGCTCGAACTCCTCGCGATAGTAGATGTCCTGCTCGCGGCGCGCGCCGAACAGCAGCCAGAACTCGTGTCCCTGGTGACGGTCACCCTCCGCCAGCAGCCAGTGCAGCATGGAACGAAACGGCGCAATCCCGGTTCCCGTGGCTACGAACAGGGTGTCACGCAAGGCTGGACGAAGAATGAAATCTCCGAATGGTCCCTGAAACTCGACCTTCGCGCCCGCTTCGAGACCGCAGAGATAGTTCGACATGAATCCATCCTGCACGCGATTCAGGCAGAAGGCGAAGTGCCCGTTCTCGGACGGCGGCGACGCAATCGAATACGCGCGCGTCATTTCTTCGCCCTCGGGAGTGGCGGCCTTGACCGAGAGCCATTGTCCGGGAACGAAGCCGAAGCGGCTTACTCCATCCACTTCGAGTTCGAGATGCTTGGTAAACTCGGAAAGAGGCACGGAGCGAAGCAGATGCGCGTCAAACGTTTTGAACTGAGCCATTATTCATTTAGATGATCTTTGCCGGGCGCCGGACGCTGCGAATCGCATGCACCAGTGTTGTTTGGCGTCCCCGGAATCAGTGTGGGGACGGGCGACTCGCCCGTCCAAGCCGAGTGAAGGAAACGACCCAGCTAAAATATTTCTGCCGCTCGTTCGTCTACAGGAGTAGATGGACGAGGCGCTGAGACAACAGTGGAGTAACTTTCGAGGGAGGAAAAATGGGACACCGCGTTTGCCCCTGGTGGCTTGGCTACGTACTGGCCAGTCCGTTGCGCCGCCTGTTACAAGACCCGGTCGCGGTCGTCAAACCCTATGTTCGCGAAGGCATGACCGTCCTCGAACCTGGTCCGGGCATGGGATTCTTCACGCTGGAAATGGCCCGCCAGGTGGGCGCAAGCGGTCGAGTGGTCGCGGTCGATATTCAGCCGCGCATGATTGCCGGACTCAAGCGCCGACTGGCCAAGGCTGGACTGCTCGAGCGCACCGATGCGCGCCTGGCTCCATCCGATTCTCTGGGTTTGCAGGACTTGCGCGGCAAAGTTGATTTCGCGCTCGCCATGGCGGTGGTGCACGAAGTGCCCAGCTCAAGCCGCTTCTTCGCTGAAGTTGCTCAGGCGATGAAACCGGGCGCAACGCTGTTGCTGGCAGAACCTTCCGGGCACGTAAAGCAGGAAGCGTTCGAAGCCGAGCTACAGGACGCCGCAGCAGCAGGTTTCGAAGTGGCCGATCACCCTGCCATTCGCCGCAGCCAGGCGGCGTTGCTGAAGAAACGTGCGATGTAGACCTGGATTCATAAATGCCTCTCAACCCGGAAAGCACGTCCCTCAGGGGCTAAAGCCCGCGTGTTTATTGGCTCTGGGCGGCACGGCTCAAGCCGTGCCCTTCCCAAAACTTATTTATGAAACCAGCTCCAGTGTAGCGCTAGCATCCTCCGGCTTCGCTCAGGACAAGCCGTGCCGGCTGTCCGACGGCGGCGCTCTCGCAAGTTCGTTATTTGGCTCTCTCGGGCAATGAAAGGGAGTAGTCTTAAGGTGTCTCTTCTAGCATCCTTCCGCCGCGCCCATAGGGTGACGGTTCCTTGCGAAATCAGACAGCGTTTCGCGCTGGCAAGGAGCCTTCTTATGATGGCAAAAAAGACTAGTGCCCCTATCCCTATCCATTCTTCAAAGTCACGGGCAGGAAATGGCAGGATTGACGAGGATGGAAATGCCATCAGCAGCAAAATCCTGCTCAGTCTCTCCGATGAAGAATTCAGTCAGGTGCTTTCGAAATTGGAATTGGTCCGGCTCAAGCTTCATCAGGTCCTCTATGAAGCGGGAGAGACCATCAAATCCGGATATTTTGTAAACACAGGGTTGATTTCAGTCCTGGCAGTGCAACCGGACGGAAAGAGCGTCGAGGTTGGGCTCATTGGCAATGAGGGATTCGCAGGGGTGCCACTTCTGGTGGGATACCGCAGCAGCCCGACCCGACTCATAACGCAGGGAGATGGTACGGCCTACCGGTGCTCAGCCGAGTCGCTCCGGCAACTGGCACGGCAATTGCCTCGACTGGAGCAGCAGATGCATCGTTTTGGTCAACGGCTGGCGATGCAGACTACTCAAATCGCCGCGTGCAATCGGCTCCATGATGTGGAAGAGCGGTTGGCGCGCTGGATCTTGATGAGCCAGGACCGCATTCTGTCGGACAATCTTCCACTGACCCAGGAGTTCCTGGCGCAGATGCTGGGATCACGCCGGGCGAGCGTGACGATCGCCGCCGGCATCCTACAGAAGGCGGGATTGATTTCCCACACGCGGGGAAGCGTCAAGATATTGAACCGACAAAAACTTGAAGAAGCGGCGTGCGATTGCTACGGCATTGTGCAACGGCAACTGAAGGATTGGGAAACAGAACCAAGCTAGGGATTCTGTACGGAAGCGAACATTCACGGGTTCGCCACGGTGCCGACAACCGCAATTGTTTTCCGCAATACTCCACTCCATCCGGGTTCGTGCTTAACATCTCGCCAGGAATGTCATGAGTGTCCACGCTATGCCTCCAGCGCCGGATTGGAACGAACTGTATCGGCTCGCCATCACAGAAACAGACGTCCGCAATCTGGCAATGCGGATTGCTGACGCCCATCGGGCAATCATGGAAGGCATGGAGGCGACGGCCACGGAAGCGCGTGGCGAGGAACAACAAAGGATGAACGACGCCCTCCATGGTTTGCTTATGCTTCAAAAAGAATTTGAGAGCCGCCTGCAAGCATACGGAGAGCTGCGCAACGGCCCCCAAGGTCGGGTTGGCTGAAACCGGGTAGGAGCATTGGGAGATCAAAACGCATGACCCACCCAGATGAAGAAGCACCGAAGGGCTGGCGCGAATTGCGTGCCTTGCTACAAACGGAAAGAGACCCCGACAAGTTCCGGGCACTTCTCGCCCAGATCAACCGCTTGTTAAGCGCCC
>JAIQFO010000073.1 GCA_020073215.1 Terriglobia bacterium
CGTCAAAATCCTGCTGGTGGACGACAACCCGATGGTGCTCGGGATGCTGCAGCACGCGCTCTCGGCGTTGGGCGAGGTCACGGTCGCAACCGACGCCGCCGACGCCTTATTGAAGGCGGTCGATGACCTGCCCGATGTCCTGATCAGCGACTACCGCATGCCTGGTATGGATGGACGGCAGTTGCTGGAAAAACTCAAAAGCAGGCCGGCAACCGCCGGGATCGCCGTGATCCTGATGGCCTCGAAGGCCGACATCAGCGAGCGGCTGTCGATGCAGGACCCAATTGAAGATTATCTGGAAAAGCCTTTCTTCCTGAAAGATGCAACCCACAAGATCAAGCGCGTCGTGGACCGGATTGCGCTGGAGAAACTCAGCAAGGCAGCGTCGACCGACGGCATATTGCGCGGCAGCCTGTCGCAGATGAACGTGATTGACTTGGTGCAATCGCTCGAGATGGGCCGGAAGAGTTGCCTGCTCACTCTGACCAAGGGCAATAACGACGAAAAATGCGAGATCTATTTCTCGCAGGGCCAGGCCAAACACGCCACATATGGCCCAACTAAGGGAGACCAAGCGGTTTTCAAAGTGCTGCGCTGGTCGGAAGGAAACTTCCAGATTGATTTCAACGGAAAGTCTTCCCAGGAAACGACGACTCTGAATACGCAAGGCCTGCTGATGGAAGGACTGCGGCTGCTCGACGAGTCGCAGCGGGACGCAGCGGCCGAGGGTGAAGATGTCCTCCTCGACACCTGAAGGGGCGTTGCCGAGGACGTCTGCGGCGGTGCTGACAGTCAGCGATTCGTGTTCGCGCGGCGAGAAGCGCGGTGAAACAAATGACCTCTCCGGTCCGGCCGTGGCGGAAGCGCTCGGGCGGCGCAATTTCGAAGTAGTGGCACGCGGTATAGTGGCCGATGAGCGCGCCGCGATCCAGGAAAAACTTATAGAGCTGTGCCATTCGGCCCGCCTGGTGGTAACGACGGGCGGGACGGGAATCGCTCCGCGCGACGTGACCCCGGAAGCGACCAGTGCCGTCTGCGACCGGCTGGTGGAAGGAATCGCGGAGCAGATGCGAATCCACGGAGCCCGCAAGACGCGCTTCGCCGCGCTCAGCCGCGCGGTCTGCGGCGTACGGGGAACAAGCCTGATCTTGAATCTGCCGGGCAGTCCGGCCGGGGCAGTCGAGTCGCTCGAGTCGGTAATCGATTTGCTGCCCCATGCGCTGGAGTTGATCGCGGGAAGGACGGAGCACTAATACGGTGGAGAGACGGGCGCCCTCGCCCGTCGAGGCCGGCACGCCCGGCCTTCCCCTTCTCGCGTAAACTGGATTGATCTACTTGAACAAGCTCAAACATTTTGTCCATGCTTACGGCGACTGGATCAAACACCTCCTCGCACCTTTGGGCCCATGGGGGATGCTCGCCTTTGCGGCGGTGGACGGGGCGTTCATGGGCCTGCCGCTGGATGCGATTTTCGTGGGCTACGTGTACAACGATCGCTCGCGCTTCCTGCTCTATGTGCTGCTGGGCTCGCTGGGGTCAGCGCTCGGAAGCATCGTTCTTTATGTGATCGGGTACACGGGCGGCGAAGTGCTGTTGCGCAAACGGCTTTCGGCGGAGCGTTTCCAGAAGATTCACGCCTCCTTCGATCGGCATGAATTCTGGGCGCTGATGTTTCCCGCCATGCTGCCGCCGCCTTCGCCTTTCAAGATTGTGGTGCTGGCAGCGGCGGCGTTTGAAATGAACTTCGCGCATTTTCTGCTGGCGATCTTTGCGGGACGCTTTGTGCGCTTTCTGATCGAAGCGCTGCTGACGCTCTGGTTCGGTCCGGAGATTGTGACGCTCGCAGGGCGCCTTTTCGCCCACCACTTCGTGTGGGTTCTGGTGGGGGTGGGAGCGCTGGCGGCGGGATGGCTCGTTTGGCGTCGGACAAGGCGCCAGACTGCAGAGAAGAGTCCAGAAAATAAGAACGCAGCGGGAAAAGATTCCACGCTGCGCTCGGAAGAAACTCGATTGACCAGCTGACGGGCCAGCCAATGCCCAACTGAGCGAATGACCAGCTAAGCGGCTGCAGTTCCGTGCGGCTTGTGCATGGAACGGGCGACCACGGCGGCGACTGCTGGCAATCCAAACATGACTGCGGTAAAGAGCAAATCGCCCGCGACTCCGCGCCGGAAGAACGGCAGGCCAGCGGCGTAGCACGTCATCAGTCCAGCCAGGCTCTTGGGATACATGGCCCAGCACGCCCATACGGCGAAATTACTAACCACGAAGAAAGAAATGGAGCTGGCCAGCGCGGCTCCGCCAACCCGCAACCAGCCGGTGTTCTCGCGCAGACCTGTTCCCAGCCACAGGATCGCCGCATACCACGCCCAAGTCACGAAATGGTCCCAGGAAAACTGATAGGAATACACGAACCGGGTGAGGATGACGTCAGAAGCAGCCAGCAGAGCAAAGGGTACCCACAGCTGGCGTCGCGAACCGCACGCGCCAAAATAGAGGAGCGCTGCCGCTACCGGAGTAAAAGCCAGGGGATGCGGCATGAACCGCACTGCGACTGCGAAGAGCACAAATACGTAAGCCAGCATGATCACCTCGTCAAGGAGCCAGCTAAGATTGTTGCGCGAGAGGACACCGCGGGTCAAGCGAAGCGCGAAGTTCAGGTGGGGGCCGAGTTTCTGATGCGCATCAGACGATCGAGCGCCCACGGCTTTCGCCCGGGATCAGGACGCGATTGACGGCACTCCCAATTACCCCTAAGATTACTGCGCTCCGGTTCCCCCGAAAACCCGAGCACATACCCTAAAACGATGGTCGGCAAAACGGTCTCCCACTACCGAATCGTAGAGATGCTCGGCGGTGGTGGAATGGGCGTTGTCTATAAAGCGGAAGACACTGCGTTAGGGCGGTTCGTCGCTTTGAAGTTTCTGCCCGAAGAAGCTTCGCAGGATCCGCAAGCCCTCGAACGTTTTAGACGAGAGGCGCGTGCCGCGTCGTCGCTGAACCATCCCAACATATGCACCGTTCACGAGATTGGACAGCATGAAGGACAGTTATTCATCGTGATGGAGTGTCTCAGCGGCCAGACCTTGAAGCATCTGATCCAGGGCAAGCCGTTAGAGTTGGAAACGATGCTGGGGCTAGGGATTGAGGTTGCCGACGCGCTCGATGCCGCGCACAGCAAAGGCATTGTGCATCGCGACATCAAGCCGGCAAATATTTTTGTCACCGACCGCGGCCACGCGAAGGTCCTCGATTTTGGACTGGCTAAGATCGCTCGAGCGAGAGGGGCCGCTCTCGACGAATCGCAAACTCGTGCGGACGTGAGCGTCCTGGATCTAACCAGTCCCGGCACCGCAGTAGGTACGGTGGCGTATATGTCTCCGGAACAGCTGCGTGGGAAGGAACTGGACGGGCGCACCGATCTCTTCTCGTTCGGAGTTGTCCTTTACGAAATGGCTACGGGCGTGGTGCCGTTTCGCGGCGAGACCTCGGCCGTGATCACGGAAGCGATTCTCAACCGAACTCCGACTACGGCGACGCGGCTGCGCCCCGAAATTCCCGTAAAACTGGAAGAGACGATCAGCAAGGCATTGGAAAAAGACCGCGATCTGCGATGCCAGAACGCGGCCGAGTTGCGCGCGGATCTGAAACGGCTGAAACGCTCGCTCGATTCGTCGCGGACCTCGGTTGTGGCGGAAACCAGCCACGAGCAATCAGCGGCGACGCGCAGCTCAGCTTCGTCATCTTCATCTTCATCGGTGTCGCCGACGAAGGTTGCGGCACAGCGCGACAGGCACGACCTGTCTCGCGTGGTCTTCGCTGTGGCTATCCTGCTGGCGCTGGCTGCGGGTCTGTATGGCGGCAAACTATTTTTTTCCACGTCTCCCGCCCCGCCGCCGACCTACCGGCAACTCACGTTTCGGCGTGGCAGCATTCGCTCCGCGCGCTTCGCTCCGGATGGGCAAACGATCCTTTACAGCGCCGCCTGGCAAGGCAGTCCGGTGGATGTGTTTACGGCTCGTCCAGAAGCGCCAGAAGCACGGTCCATGGGGTTGAGTCGGACTCAGCTGGTGTCGGTATCTTCGGCGTCGGAAATGGCCGTTCTGCTGAACAGCAAAGCCATTGGTACGTGGGTGAACATGGGGACGCTGGCGCGGGCTCCGCTGGTTGGAGGCGCGCCTCGCGAGGTGCTGGAACAGGTGCAGTGGGCCGACTGGTCGGCAGATGGGACCAACCTGGCCGTGGTGCGCGATTTCGGCGGCCGCAATCGGCTGGAATTTCCGATCGGAAAGCCGTTATACGAAACGGGCGGTTGGATCGGCCATCCGCGCGTTTCTCCCAAAGGAGACCTGATTGCATTCATTGACCACCCTGTCCAGGGTGACGACAGCGGTTCGCTGGCGGTGGTCGATCTGGCTGGCCACGTGAAAAAGTTGTCTGGCGAATGGTTCACCATCCAGGGGGTGGCGTGGTCTCCCAACGGAAAGGAGATCTGGTTTACGGCCAGCAAGTCAGGCGTTGATCGGACACTTTACGCGATCACATTGGATGGCAAGGAACGCATGGTGTTGCGGCTGCCCGGTGCTGTGATGATCTTCGACATCTTCAAGGATGGCCGGATGTTGTTGATGCGCGCGAGTTGGCGGCGCGAACTGATTGGCATGACCGCCGACGATGCCAAACAGCACGATCTATCCTGGCTCGATTACACCTATCCCGCGGATGTGTCGGCGGACGGAAAGACCTTGCTATTCGATGAGGAAGGTGGCGGAGGGTCTTTGGACTACTCGAAATCCGGCGGGTTGTCCTATGCCGTCTACATTCGGAAGACGGACGGCTCGCCGGCGGTATTGCTTGGTGAAGGCGGGGCCGTGTCTTTGTCTCCTGACGGGAAATCGGTGATCGCTCAGACGCAGGATTCCCCCTCGCAGCTCAGGCTGCTGACTACGGGCGCGGGCGAACCGAAAGACCTGACGAAGGACAATATCAATCATTCCTGGGCACGCTGGTTTCCCGACGGGAAGCGCATTTTGTTCTCGGGAAATGAGCCAGGCAAGGGAGTCCGGTTGTACGTGGACGACCGGGCTTCCGGCAAGAGTCAACCGATCACACCGGAAGGGGTGAGTGGTACCGCATTTGTCATTTCTCCGGATTCACAGATGGTAGCTGGAATCGGTCCGGACCAAAAAGGATATCTCTTTCCGGTTGCAGGTGGCGAGCCGCGCGTCATTCCGGGACTCAACCCCGGAGAACAGCCGATCACCTTCAGCAGCGACGGCGGCTCTGTGTACATTTACCAGCCCGGCGAACTCCCGGCTCGGGTCTATCGTCTCGATCTGCAAACCGGTCAGCGCAAGCTGTGGAAAGAACTCATGCCCTCCGACCCCGCCGGCGTTGAGACCATCGGACCCATCCTGCTGACGCCCGACGCCAAGACTTGCGTCTTTGGATATCACCGCATGCTTGCCGACCTGTACCTGGTCGAAGGGCTCAAGTAATCACGACCCGTTAAAGCGGCCATCCCGGTGCGCACACCGCCTCGAACCTTCCGCAAGTTAGCGTTTCTTCGTACTCGCGCTCCTGATTCCGAAGCGTTCCCCTACTACTTGCAGATCGCGGGTCAGGACGACCGTTGCCCCGAGGGGGCCGCGAGAGTCGCGTCCGGGATAGCCGTAGCGGAGATCGCGGAAGCGGACTACGTACGCGGCACGGGCGTTCTCGACGGGATTGTCCACCGGATCGTTCTCCAGTTGTTCGGTTTCGATTAGGGGATACTGAGCCCAACTCAGATACACGCGTCCGAGGTAGGTTTCCTTGGCGGCTAATGTGACGGGCGTTTCTTCGGGCTTATAGCGAATCTGCATTCGGTCTTCGGGATCGACCTCGGGTGCGAGAGAATCGACGTCCATGGTGGCGAAGAAAGCGGGCGTCTCTACTACGCCATGCCAGCGAAACGGATTCGTCATGTAGGAATACGCGGAAACTCGAATCGCGTCGACTCCCTGATAATTGCGCGACTGGAGCGCGGCTACGGCGCGGCGATGCTCGTAGTCACAGAGTCCCCAGTATGCGAAGACGGCGAGCAGAGCCAGAGTCGCGGCTAGTCTGCCATGCGGCTTGGCGTGCGGGCGCTTGTTGCGGGCGCCGATCTCTTCGTTGATGAGCGCAAACAATGCGGGCAGAATCAGGCCCAGTATCAGCACGACCAAAAGCACGGGCTCGACGATGAAAACGATGTCCCAGGAAATCCAGCGTTCGGAGAACGGCCAGAAGGGACGAATCCCGTAGCTGGTGGTGAAGTCGAGCAGAATGTGACTGAGGCCGGCGAGGCATGCGTAAGCGAACAGCAATCCCCAGCGTGGAGGCAGGTCGGGATTGCGCGTTCTGCGCCCGCGCAGGCGCCAGAGGAGATACACGAACCCCACGACCACGCCGGCCACCAGCGGCACTCCCAAAAAAGAATGCGTGAAGCCGCGGTGATGGTTCAAGGCGAACGCGGAACCACCGAAGCGGCTAAAGACGTCGAGATCGGCGGCTTCGGCACCAAGGGTTAGGGTCACCGTGGCGAGCGCGGTCTTGCGGTTGAGTCCGGCGCGGCCCATGGCGGCGCCAAATAGGAAATGAGTTACGGGTTCCATGAGAGGTAAGAGGTTAGAAGTCAGATTGCAGAGGTGAAAACCTGAAGGTTCTAGCCTCTGCAATCTGACTTCTAACCTCTGACCTCATTTCCGAACGTCGAACTCACAAGGATCACGGGCGTGACCCACTCGCTCATGGGATGCAAGGCACCGCAATCCAGGCACTTCGTCACCGCAAACTGTGTCGCACACTTGGGACAGGCGGCTTGAGTCTGAAAAGTATCGAATGGCTGTCCACACCGCCCGCACTTCCAGAAAGCGCCGATCGGCGGCTTGCTTTTGCACCTCGGACAGGCAAAGCCTTCGTGGCGCGGCAACTTTGCGAAACGTAATAGCGCCTGCGCGTGCCGCAGTCCGCTCCAGCAATTCATCAGCATAAAAACAGCGATCGCCCCGAACCATACGTCGTGCATCCAGAATGCGAGACCGACGAACGCGGTTACGCCGATCAAACCAAGGATCGCAGCTACCATCAGGCTGCGGGCTCGTCCGACCACGAACCAGAGCAGCGACCTAAGGATCTGGCCGCCATCCAGAGGATAAATGGGCAGAATGTTGAAAACCAGCAGGAGCACATCGATATAAAAGACAGCGTGAATCAACTTCCGCATGTCGGGGACGGCCGTGTACCAACCCAACAAAAGGCTCATGCGCCCAGCGCCCATGATGATTGGAATCAACGCCACATTCACCAACGGTCCGGCGGCGATGCTCCAGAGCGTAGCACCGGGACGTGGCGGCGGATCCACATACGCCACGCCGCCAAGAGGCCAGAGTACGATTTGGTTCGCCGTTCCCCCGACTTGCCGGCATGCCAGCGAGTGGCCAAATTCATGAAGCGTCACAATCAGAAACAGTGCCAGATACTCCAGCACGTTCCAGGTGATCGAGGAATACAGTCCCTTACGGAGCTGGATTTCGTAGGCTGCCACCAGAAACCAGGACCAATGCAGGAACACGTCAATTCCTGAAAAACGAAAAAGGCGAATCGATCCTTGGCGAGCGCTGGGCATGCGAAAGTTATAGCACAGCACCGCGCGGCAAAAAGCCTAATGGCAAGAAGACGCAAGAAGGCTGAACAGGGAATCTGTCCTCAGTCGTTGGCGGCTGGCACGATCAACGACAGCGCGTCCGGGACCATGGTCATGCGCGCGGGCAGGCGGCCGAGGAGTTCGCCGTCGGCTTCGACATAGACGCGGTCGTTACTACGAACCTCGTCATCGCCTTTCTCCGGTAGGCGGCAGACGACCTCCGAGCAGCTGACCAGATCGATGCCGTCGATCTTCCACTGCCGGCCGAGCAGCGCCCCGGCAACATACTGTATGTAGGCATTCCTGCTGGCGGTGCGGCACATGACGGCCCGCAGATCGCTGCGGTCGAGCGATGCTCCGGGAACCAGCTCGCGCAGAATGTTCCCGAAAAACCGGATTCTCACCGCCAGCAGTTCCGTCAGCAAGACGCGCTGAGGCAGACCGCTTCCGTTGGAATACTCAACCTCGAAGCGGCGCATGCGATGCGTTGCCCACAGCTGCCAGGCTTTGAGGTAGTAGGCCGTCATGCCCGATCGCTTCTTGAGTTCTGCCGTCAGTTTGTAGAACAGGTGCGCGTCCACGCCAATTCCGGCGGCGACGGTGAAGTAGCGCGCGGAAGGCTTGCCACTGAAATCCTCGTACTCGATTCGGCCAACCGGGATGCGGCGGACCTTTCCTCCCACAGCGGCTTCAGCCGCGGCGCTGGGGTGGAGCGGTATCCCGAGGTCGTGGGCAAGAGCGTTGGCGGTGCCGAACGGCAGAATGGCAAGCGCGACCGGCGTGCCCGCTAGTCCCTGAATCACATCGTGGATCGTGCCATCGCCCCCGCAGGCAAAGACTGTGTCACTGCCGGCCGCCACGGCGCAGCGGGCGTTGTCGCTCGCTTCCTGGCTGGAGCGGCAAACCGTAAGTTCGGTATGAAGGCCCGCCGACTGGAGGATGCCAATGGCATGGTTCAGTTCCCGGTCGCGTCGTGGGCGGCCAGAATTGGGGTTGAACAGAACGGTGACTCGGCGCATGCGTCGGCTGGCTCTGCCTTGAGTTTAGCGCAGGCCTCCACTCTCACGTGCCGAGGTTAGCAGGTGGTTGCTTCCGGGCCAAGTCTGCACTATGCTTGCGCGCAAAGTTCTGGGGTGGTCGTTCTAATCACAATTGATTTGTCCGGTTGGTACATTTCAGGAGGTCGGTATGACACTGCTGACGGCTACTCGTGCTTTGCTGCGTTTCGCGGTTTTTCTTAGTTTCACAATCCTTGCTGCCGCTCAACATCACGCCATGGGAGGCGCGAACCCGGTCACGATCATGGCGGGCCTGGGCGATTTGCATCATCCGGTTTCGACCAAAAACCAAAGCGCGCAGGAGTTCTTCGACCAGGGATTGCGTCTGATTTACGCCTTCAACCACGACGAGGCGGCGCGCTCATTTCAGAAAGCGGCCGAACTGGATCCGAAGCTGGCAATGGCGTACTGGGGGATTGCGGAGGCGGTGGGCCCGAACTACAACGATCCGGCGAGCGAAGACCGCTTCAAGCAGGCCCACGAGGCAATTCAGAAGGCCGTAGACCTGAGTGGCAATGCCTCCGAAGCCGAACGCGGCTACATCTTGGCCATGGCGAAACGCTTTCCGGCGGACCCGAAGTCTGACCTGCGGAAGGCGGCGGAAGATTATCGCGACGCGATGCGGGCGGTAGTCAAGAACAATCCTGACGATCTTGATGCGGCAACATTATTCGCGGAATCGGGGATGAACCTTCATCCATGGGGACTATGGCATCCAGACGGAACGCCCGAGGAGGGCACGGAGGAAATTGTCGCGACCCTGGAGTCGGTGATCAAGCGCGATCCCAACCATCTCGGGGCGCTCCATTACTACATTCACACCGTCGAGGCGTCGAATTCTCCGGAACGGGCGTTGGCGGCGGCGAATCACCTCGCCGCGCTGGCGCCGGCGGCGGGACACATCGTGCATATGCCGGCCCACATTTACATCCGTACCGGAGATTACGCGGCGGCAGTGAAGACCAACCAGGAAGCGGCTGCGGCCGATCGCGCGTACCTCGCAAGCAGCGGCGCGCAGGGCATTTATCCGATGATGTATTACAGCCACAATCTGCATTTCATCGCTATGTGCGCAGCCATGACCGGAGACTACGCGGAAGCGCACAAGGCGGCGGAGATGCTCGCGGCCCATGTCGGACCGTCCGTGAAAGACATGCCGCCACTCGAAGGATTCATGACCATCCCCATGGCGGTGGAGGTGCGCTTTCACAAGTGGGACGAAATTCTGGCGATGAAGGCGCCCGATGCGTCGATGAAGACCACGGCCGGCTTCTGGCACTTTGCGCGCGGGATGGCGCTGGCAGGAAAGGGCAACATCAGCGAAGCGGAAGCGGAGTACAAAATCGTGGCCGAAGCTGAGAAGGCGACGCCGCCCGATGCGATCTTCCAAATGCCGATTAACAACAAGACGAAAGACATTCTGAAGATTGCGGAGGACGTTCTGGGAGCGCAGGTGGCGCTGGCGAAAAAGAACAATGCGGCAGCCGCGGCCATGTTGCGCGACGCCGTCGCGGTGCAGGATACGCTGAAGTACGACGAACCTCAGGATTGGTTCTTTCCGGTGCGCGAGTCGCTCGGCGGAGTGTTGCTGATGAGCGGTGACGCCAAAGGCGCGGAGCAGGTGTTCCGCGAAGACCTGGCAAAAACTCCGCGGAATCCGCGGTCGTTGTTTGGATTGCATCGGGCGCTGAAGGCGCAGGATCGAAACTCCGATGCGTGGTTTGTGGAGCAGCAGTTTCGCAAGTCGTGGAGGGGAGCAGCAGAATTGAAAATGGAAGATCTGGTGTAGGAGCGCACACAACTTGTCGCCTGCAAAATTGTGTCATCCTTAGCGAAGGACCCATGCATTCCACTGCGAATCCATAGGTCCTTCGCTTCGCTCAGGATGCCAAACTATCTTATTGGGGAAGTTCGTTAGCTAGAAACCGGAGTTGACTGCTTCTCTCGATGGAATAGACGTAGTGCAGCAACCCCCGCCAGTTCACCTCTTTCCAGACGGTCATTCCGGTACGCTCGGCGACGCCGCGTGAGGCCAGGTTCTCAGGGCGAATCAGGGAAACCAGGCGCTCGGTTTTCAGGTGCGCGAACGCCCAGTCGCGGCAGGCGACAGCGGCTTCGGTGGCTAGGCCCTGGCCCCAGAAGTCGCGGCGCAAGTGATATCCGATTTCGTAGAGGCGTTCGCCGTCGACCCGCTGCACGATGATCCCGCAGTCGCCGATAGTTTTATGAACCTCGGAATCTTGCGGCTCCTTCAATTCCATTGCCCAGAGGCCGACGCCTTCGTCTTGGTAGCGTTGCCGGTTACGTTCAATCCATCTCTCGACACCGGCGCGATCGTAAGGCGCCGGGTAATAGCGCATGGTTTCGGGATCGGAGAGAACCAGGGCAAGGGCATCGGCGTCTTCCGGAGTGAACTCGCGCAGCAACAGGCGGGTGGTTTCCAAAATCTTCATACTTCCGTGGTTGTTGCGGAAAACGAGGCGGGGGGCACAAAACGCTGGGGCAATAAAAAGAACCGCGACATTGGTTACGCTCTAGCCGCCAACTCCTGCGAGAGAGTTAGCGACGTGGAAACGTGCACCGTCGCGGTCCCTGATGCGATTTCTGCTTTCGCAGTACCAAACCCCGGCGTCTCCTCGCAGATCCGTCGGTTTTTTCGGGTCTGGCCGTTGAGCGAGTCGCCCCGCCCTACGAATCACCCAGCCTACTTCGGGTTGGCAACGATTATGTAGCCAATCCTTTCAGCCATCGACGGGCACAAGCCTACAGCATCTTAAAAACTTGTCAACGCCCATTTTTGGTGCAAAAAGCGGGTCAATGAAGCACCGAAAAGCACTCCAAATAGCCCGTCAGCCAAGGCTTCTGTGGAGAATGGGAAGATTTCGCCTCCGGCCCGATTTTGCTGCCTGTGGAAATCTTTTTACCCAATGATCATAAAGAACCACGGAAATCTCTTGCGCGGCGCTCCGTTTTCACGCATCGTAAGGTTAGCGCCGCGAAAATGACATGTGCCATCTCGTAGCCTACGTAGACGGAAGCTCGCATGGGAGCCCTGGTCCCTCGGGTATCGGGGTCATCGTCGAAGACTCTACCGGAGGCTGCACCCGCATTGCCAAGTCGATCGGCTGGCAGGACAACAACGTCGCTGAGTACGTCGCGCTGTTGGAAGCTCTGCAATGTGCCCTGGCTAAGAGCGCTCGCTCACTCCATGTTTATTCGGATTCCGACGTGGTGGTGCGGCAAATGTCCGGCGACTATGCTTGCCGGAGTCCGAGGCTGTATTCGTTGAACTGGATCTGCCGCAAACTGGCTCGAAGCATGGACTTCGCGATTACTCGCATTCCCCGGGAGCACAACGTCGAGGCCAATGACCTTGCCAATAGCGTCGCCCGGCAGTGCCAGGACATTCCCCAAGTCCTCATCGATGAGCAGCTGCTGGAAATCTGATCGCGTCAGGACGACCTAGAAACGATTTTCTCCGCAGCCTGCTAGTCTCCGATCTCGTAGAAGGAATCGCCTTCGACCTGCTGGCGGATGATGCCGCAATCTCCGATCAGCTCGTGTAGCGCGGACACTCCCATCCGCGTGCCGGCGGCGCCAGCGCTGCCCGCGCGGACAGGAGTGTCCGCGCTACACGGGGTCGGCTTCACGGTTTTTCAAAAACTTTAATTTGTCCTTGCTTTTGCATTCGTTCTATTTGGGCAGATCGATATGCATTCACGCGGCTTCCACGTGCTGGTCTATGGCTGGATGTTGTTTGTGCTAGTAAAGATGCCTTCATTGTGGGCAAGAAAAGTACGCCGTCGTGGATGCACAACCAAAAACCTGAACCGGGACCAATGAGTGTAATCAGGAGTGGCTGTTGAAAAACTCTTTTCAGGGAATTTCAACGGTGAAATTCCTTCGTAAGTTATTGAATGTTCGTTCGCCGTAGACGCTGAAATTCACAGAAATTACCGTTTTGGTTCCTTTTTCAACAGCCACAGGATGTTACAACAGTTAGCGTTTTGGTAACCGCAGGCACTGGTTTGGGCGGGCTACGGACATGGTTGGGCGTCGAGGTTAAGGCGGAAAGTTCATGCGCCGCACCAAACCCTGAAAGCGCGGGTCGGAGCGCAGGCTGTCCGACCAGAACTCGATTTTTAGAAAGGCCAAATTGGGCGAGCGTTCCCGATAAGCCCGCTCGAGCCATTCCATCGTGCGGTCATCGTCGCCCAGACCATCATAAAGGAATGCCACCGCGTAAGGGTCAAGGTGCAGTCGGGAACGCTTTTTCAGCCGGTCCAAGAGCGCGAGGGCGTCTTGCCGTCTGCCAGCGTGGGCGTAAACCCATCCGCAACCGCCTAGCATGACTTGGTCCTCCGGCGCGATACTTGCGACTCTCCGGCACACCGCAACGGCTTCTGGATACATCCTCTTTTGCACGTAGTTCCAGGCCAGCGCTGCGTTGGCAAGGGCGAAATCCGGCTTCTTCTCCAGCACCTTGTTGAACTGCGCAATCGACTCGTCGTACCGCCGCGCGTAGAACAAACCGAAGGCGAGTGCGAAGCCCGAGTCAAGCGGGTTAAGCTCCTGCTCCTTTTGGAATTCTCTGACTGCTTCGCCTGATCGGCCCACATGATTCAAGAATGCGCCATAGGCGAGATGCGCGTAGGCATTGTTCGGGTTGAGCATAACGGTGCGCTTTAGGTCCGCCTCGGCCCCGGACCAATCCCAGTCGAACCAGAACTTGATATACCCCAGCTTGGCATGCGCTTCGGCCAGCGTCGGGTCCAATTCCAGCGCCTTATCGACGGCCGCCCTCGCCAACGGGACAGCCTCCTTCACGGGTCGGCCACTATATGTCTCGCCGATGTAATAATCTGCCAACTCCACGTACGCGGGTGCGTATGTCGGGTCAAGGGCAATTGCCTGCTGGAGATATGCGAAGGCTTTCTGGGAGTCTTTTTCGGACTTGGCCCTGAGAAGGGCCTGGTATGCTTCCGGGTTGACCGGGCGGGTACTCGCCAGGCGGGTTTGCTCCTGGGGCGTCAGTTTGATCTTGACCTCATTTGTAATCGCCTGCGCGACCTCGCTTTGCAGGGCCAGGATGTCACGCAGGTCGCGCTCGTAACTTTCCGACCACAAATGCCGTTCCGGGTTGACTTGGATCAATTGCGTTGTGATCCGAACCTTGTCGCCTACCCGCAGGGCCGAACCCTCCACCACCGCCTCTACGTGCAATTCCCGCGCGATCTGCGGCACCGGCTTGTTCGTGCCTTTGTACTGCATCACGGATTGACGTGAGATCACACGCAGTGTGTGGACCTTGCCCAGTTCGGTAATGAGCTGCTCTGTCATGCCATCGGCAAAATACTCTTCATCGGGGCTACCGGAAAGATTCACGAGCGGAAGCACCGCCAGCGACTCGACGCGCGCCGGGTGGGCACGCCCCAGAAGAGCTTGCAGTCGAGACCACCGCCAACTCCCGAGCATGATCAAGATCACGACGCCCGCAGCGATGGCGAGCACCCTCAGGAGTGTCTTGGGCGGACGGATCTGCGCGTCGGGCACCGCGAGCTTAGGGCCTTCCACCGGGGCGATCAAGCGGTAACCGTGCCGCGGCAAGGTCTCAATGTACCGGGGAGATTCCGCGGAATCGCCCAGCATCTCGCGCAGACGCTTCACTGCGGCATTCAGGCTGTGTTCGAAATCGACGAAAGTATCGGACCGCCACAAGCGCTGGCGCAGTTCCTCGCGCGTCACGACTTCGCCCGGATGCTCCAGCAATGCGGTGAGGACTTGGAAGGGCTGTTCCGGGAGCTTGATCGTTTTCCCGTTCAGGTGCAATTCGGCGGCGCGCAGATCCAGTCCGAACGGGCCGAAGCGGACGGTTTGGGGCGCCAGAGGCACAACAACTCCCCTCTTCACCCGCGATAGAAACTGGCTACAGAGAAATACTAACTCCGTTCAGCCGAAGAGGAGACGTGCCCACGACAAATCTGCGTTCGGTTGTTCCCGAATTGGCACAACCCGGCGAGAGCGAACCCCCGTCTTTTCTGAAGCTTGCTCGTGTCGCCCGCTTTTCACTTCCATTTCATTCGTCGTGCATTGCGGTACGGGACCGTGTCGTTGATGGTGGTTGGCGTAAATGCCGACCCCCAGCCGGTCTATGAGTGCCTTAACAAGGAGGTTCTATGAAGACTCGAATGATTCACCTGGCAGCCCTGGTCGTCCTCATCCTGATGATCCCGGCTGTGCTACAGGCGCAGATGCCTATCCGGCAGCCACTGTTCCGTGTCAGTGTCCCCTTCGCCTTCGTCGCTGGAGGGGTGCATCTTCCCGCCGGAGATTACTCTGTCTACCACCCGGGGGATCCCTACCTGGTTGTGATTGAGAAGGACGACGGCCGGGCACGCGCCATGGCCTATGTCCATCCTTCCGCGACTAAATCTGACGAGGCCAGCACCAAGCTGGTGTTCAACAAGTACGGAGATCAGTATTTCCTGTCACAGGTTTGGACTGAACCAGACCAGGAAGTCCACCACTGTTTCCGGTGCCAGGCGGAGCAAGCCCTGCTGGCGCAGGCCGGGAAGCGCGAGTTGGTCGTGGTTGCTGCGAAGCGGTAGATTGACGCGCTCGCAATCGGCGACTTGCCTGTTTTCTTCGAGCGCGGGGTATGGCAGCGAATCAATCTGCGCCTCGCGCTCCCTGTTCATCTTCCGATAGAACTTCGACGAACATCCTACCGAGACTAATTCGTTTCCATATGCGAGAGGGAAGGAAGAAGAAGTTTAGCACCGTCGCCGGAGAGCTCCGAGTAGCGGCGAAGGAACTGGCAGCGTGAATGTTTTCGTCCACAGGAGGAATCAAGAATGTAAAAAGTGGGAAAAGACCCGTGTGGCGCGGGCGCCCCGCCCGCGAAAACGCCAGCAGCGCAAATAAACGAGAGCGCAAAACCGTGAATTTCACGACGCCAAGCACGGAACCAAATGAGGCAACAGTGGTTAGCTGGAAGCCAGTAGCTAGTAGCTAGAAGCCAAGAGCCAAGAGCCGCTCGCTACTTCCCCTTCAACATCCCCACCACCCGGTCAAAATCCTCCAGCGACGAGTACTCGATCGTGATCTTCCCCTTGCCCTTGCGGTCCCGGATGCGTACGCGCATCCCTAGCACCGTTTCCAGTTGCCGCTGCGCCGCCCGTACATTCGGATCCACCCAGCGCGCTCCACCCGCTCTGTCCTCCGGCCGCCGTTCCAGGGGCAGGTTGATATCGAGCACCAACTCTTCCAGCAGTACCACCGACATCTTCTCTTTCACAACCTTTTGCGCCACTCG
Source organism: Terriglobia bacterium (assembly GCA_020073215.1). GTDB lineage: Bacteria > Acidobacteriota > Terriglobia > Terriglobales > Acidobacteriaceae > Acidiflorens. The sequence goes on from JAIQFO010000073.1 coordinate 16,043, forward strand.
GAGCACTTGCGTTTCGTCGTGCAGGGCGAGCAGTTCCCGCGCATGGCTGTAGGTGAGATCGCCTTGCCGGAGGTAGTGCAGCACCTGCCCCGGGAGTCGCAGCAGCCGGAGGTAATTCGACACCGTCTCGCGCGACACGCCCACCCGTTTGCCGATTTCGTCCTGCGTCAGGCTGAACTCCCGGCTCAAGTGGGCAAACGCCCCCGCTTGTTCCAGGCAGTGAAGATCCTCTCGTTGCAGGTTCTCGACCACCGTCATCTCGGCCGCTTGCTGCTCCGACACCCGCTTCACGATCGCCGGGATGGTCGCCTTCCCCGCCATCTTCGACGCCCGCAACCGCCGCTCGCCCAGGATCAGGATGTAGCGCCCGTTTCCTTCGGGACGCACCACGATCGGCTGGATCACTCCCTGCACCCGGATCGAGTTCGCCAGCTCCTCCAGGAACTCCTCTGGGAAGTCCGTCCGCGTCTGGTGCGGGTTGTGATCGATCAGGCCGATGGGAAGATCGTGGACCGCGTGGCCGTCCTCCGTCTGGCGCGCCGCCACCGCCTGAATTTCGGCCACGCTGCCGGGTTCGGGTAGCGCCGGCGTCACGCTGGCTGTCGCGAGAGCCTGCCCTGAGCTTGTCGAAGGGGCATCCTGCCCTCGTACTTCTTGTGGATTGTGCACCCCATCTAGAGCGAGTGCCCCATCCGTGCGCGCTCGTGGCGCAAGCGTGGAATCGCTGGCCGGTGCCGTCACCACCCGCGGCCCACCCAGCAGTGACTCCAATCCTCGTCCCAAGGCGCGCCGCTTCTCGATTGGCTTCTCGGCCGGCTTGTCCGCCGCCTTCTCCACCGCAATCTTTTCCGCAGGAATCGTCATCGTCCTCCCCGTTTCCTTCTCGAACAACCGTAGCGCCGGCGTCCCGCCGGCTGTCGCGAGGGCATCCTGCCCTCGCACGTTTGCACCACTCCACCAATGGTTTCACTTCTGCAATCTGACCTCTAACCTCTGCAATCGGTTTTTACTTCTGCAATCTGCCTTTTGCAATCAAACATCGATGTATATAAATATATACTGATATCGATCTAAGCCGCTTCCACCGGCCCGGCCTCCGCCCCGCCCTGTGCCTGGACGTACCGGTCGAGCAGCTCCTTCGCCAGCCGAATGTAGCTCTCCGCCCCACGCGACCGCACGTCGTAGAGCAGCGCCGGCTTCCCATGACTCGGCGCCTCTGCGAGCCGGATATTCCGCGGAATGGTCGTTGTGTACAGTCTCTCCCCGAAATGTCTCTTGAGTTCCGCTGCCACCTGCTGCGCCAGGTTGGTGCGCTCATCGAACATGGTGATCACCACACCCTCAATCCCCAACCCCGGATTCAGTGCCACCCGGATCCGGTCCACTGTGTCGAGCAACTCGGACACGCCCTCAAGCGCGAAGTACTCCGCCTGCATCGGGATGAGCACTCCATCAGCGGCTACCAGCGCATTCAGAGTAAGTAGATCGAGCGCGGGCGGACAGTCCAGCACAATGAACTCGAAGCGCTCGCGCAGGGGCGCAAGCGCATCTCGCAGCCGGAACTCCCGCCGCTCCGCGTCCACGAGCTCCAGGTTCGCCCCGAGCAGGTTCTTGTGGGATGGAATCAGCCACAACTGCTCCAGCTCACAAAGTTGCAATGCCTCTTCAGCTGAAGCCGCGCCCATGAGCAAGTGGTAGGTGCTGATGCGCTCAGGATCTTTGCGCAGGCCCATGCCGCTGCTGGCATTCGACTGCGGATCGCAGTCCACCAGCAGCGTATTGACCTCGGCGGCTGCGAGCGAAGCGGCAAGGTTGATGGCAGTCGTAGTCTTCCCGACGCCACCCTTTTGGTTGGCAACCGCGATTACGCGTCCCATAATTCAGGTTTTTCTCGGAGATTCAAGAGTGCGGGCCAGAATAATGCGAAGTGATCTGTGAATGCAATGCCGCATTTTGGTGCAAGTGTTCCACGTGGAACATTCTCTTAAAATTGGCGGCCAAGACCCCAACATGTTCCACGTGGAACGTTATGCAGAAAAATGTCCGGTAGTGCTCAATGTTCCACGTGGAACACTCCAACCGGGTGATGCAGAAGCAAAGCATGAATCAACAACATCCCCACTTTATTCATCCGATTGCTGCTTTTGTGGGAGTAAGTACCTAGATTATCCACTGAAAACGCTTATTGTTCCCACTTGTTACTATTTTGATCCTATGGAGAGGACGCGGGCGTTGGAGTTGGGGACGGCAATGGGAGGGGCCCAGTGAAGTCCGGACGCGAGAGATGGGAGGGCTCTGACTTGGCTTGCGCCGATGAGGAGGGCGAGGTGGCCGGAGGGAGCGAGGAAGCGCGCAGCCAGCGGCAGGATGGCTTCGAAGTGCTCGACCGCTCGCAGCGTGACCAAGTCGGCGGGCGGGAAGTCGGAGCCCAAACGGGAGGCGAGGGTCTCGGCGCGCTCGGTCATTACATTGATGTTCGTCAATTTAAGTTCGCGGGCCACTTCGCGGAGGAAGGCGGCCTTCTTGTGGTTCGATTCGATGAGCGTGAGTTGGATGGCAGGCGCCCAGATCTTCAGGGGGAGAGCTGGAAAGCCGGCACCGGAACCGATGTCGATAACGCGGCCTGCCCCACTCTCCGAAAAGCGCGCGGGTGGGAGCGACGGTTCGGCGGACAAGAGTGTCCGCCCCACACTGATTGCGGGGGCATCCTCACCCCGACCGGCCAAATGCGGGCGGGCCAGGGACCCCGGGTCCGGGGCTACGTGTTCCGGAAAGAGATGGCGGGCGAGGAACAGGGACTCGCCAAAATGTCGGGTCACGATATTATCTGCGTCGCGGACGGCGGTCAGATTGATGCGGGCATTCCATCGCAGTAATAGATCGATGTATATAGATATGTGCTGGAGAGACACTTCGGGGAGTGTCCTCTCGAGGAAAGGTTGGAGCAGCGCGGCGATGCGGACGGTATCCACGCGCAGAGAGATTCTAAATCGAATCGCTTAAGCCGGAGCAGGGGGCAGGGGCGCGTGGTTGGTAAAATCGTTTGTGGCTGTTGAAAAACTCTTTTCAGGGAATTCCAATAGCAAAATTCGTCCGTAAGTTATTGAATGTTCGTTCGCCCTAGACGCTGAAATTCACTGAAATTACTGCTTTGGTTCCTTTTTCTTCAGCAGCTACGCTTTGATTTCATCAACAATGCCAAGGTCATCATTTGTGGGCAACGAAATATTGGACGGCTTTCGACTTCGGCGAAACTTTTTGACCTCAGCCCGATTTGATTCACAAACTGCTTGCAATCTTCCGGTGACGGGTGTATAGCGTTGCTTTGTCAGGCTCGTTTTGAAGTGCGCGTCTGCCTACGCGCTTCCCCGGTGTACTAAGAAAGACTCTTCCCTTTCAGACAGTGTTGAGACAGTCGGCCACGTTAAGGCGCAGGCACGTCCGGCCCGTTGAACGACAGAAGAGAGGTGTGTCATGTTTCGCTTACTCGTCTCCATAAGAAAATTCTGGGTTCATCTTTTGTGCTTTGCCCATCGACCCTACTTGCGGGCTTTCCCGGCTCTTGGACTGGTGGCCGCTTTGGGCCTATTTGTCGCCGTTCCTGTGTCGGTCGCCCAGCAATTCTCGGTCGGGATGTTCAGTCCGTGGCCGGGCTATGCGATTCCCAACGGAGTTTGGCTCACTGGCGATTTCAACGGCGACGGAAAAACAGACATCCTGCATGCCGTGGAGAACACGGATTACGCCAACGTCTGGCTCTCCAACGGCGATGGCACATTCAAAGTCACTTCGTTCAGTCCGTGGCCGGGCTATGCGATTCCCAACGGAGTTTGGCTCACCGGCGATTTCAATGGCGACGGCAAGACCGACGTCCTGCATGCTGTCCAGGACACCGACTACGCCAACGTCTGGCTCTCCAACGGTGATGGCACGTTCAAAGTCACCTCGTTCAGTCCCTGGTCGGGCTACGCTATTCCTAACGGAATCTGGATGGCTGGCGACTTCAACGGCGACGGCAAAACCGACATCCTGCATGCCGTAGCCAACACCGACTACGCTAACGTCTGGCTCTCCAAAGGGGACGGCACGTTCAACGTGACTTCTTTCAGCCCCTGG
>JAIQFO010000074.1 GCA_020073215.1 Terriglobia bacterium
AATCTTGCGCTCTACGGGCGGCAGATGTGGATCGCTCGCAGTCGCTAATTCCGGATGCTTCGCTCCTATCCTGCCTGGCGAAACGCATTCTACGCCAAGGCACGATGGGTAACTGTTGAGAACAGGCGTGTGATGCAGGCGGGAGTCGCGTTTCACCAGACATTGAGAACGGAGCCGTGGGGCGCCCGCACGTTCATCGTCCAAGATCTGGATGGAAACCTCATCGCGTTCGCAGCAGGCTAGAGATCTTCTCGAGGGACAGAATCTTGTCGAAGAATTTCTTGCAGTCCTGGCCTGGAGCTTCCTTAGAAAAGCTCGGGTAGCAGCTTGCGGGCGAGCTCGCGCACTGCCGCAGCGTCATCGAGTAGCAAGGCCTGAGCAGCTGCATCGCGCAGACGCTCCATGGAGAAGCGACGCAGCGTCGCTTTGATCGCGGCGATCTGATTAGGACGCACACTCAAAGAGCGGACGCCCGCGCCAGTCATCAGCGCCGCCGCTACAGGGTCGGATGCGGCATCGCCGCAGACGGAGACGTGACAGTACTCGCCCGCGGCCTCGCATACCTGTTGGATAATGCGGAGGACGGCAGGATGCAGGGAGTCCTGCAGGCGGCTCAGTCCGGCGTTGCCCCGCTCGGCGGCGAGCAGATACTGCGTCAGATCGTTGGTCCCGATGCTGAAGAAATCGGCGAGCATTGCAAAACGTTTTGCCATAATTGCCGCCGCAGGAACCTCAACCATCATGCCAAGACGCACAGGCCAAACGTGTTCGACACCAGAATTCTGCAAGGATTGATGCGCCTCTGCAAGCAGACCGCGGCACCTCAGCATTTCCTCGGGAATGGTGACCATCGGCAGCATGATCCACAGCTCGCGGCCTTGCCCGGCGCGCAGGATAGCACGCAGGTTCGAAGCGAAAAACTCCCTATGCTCGAAGGACAGCCGCACGCCGCGCACGCCGAGAAACGGATTGTGCTCCTCGCAGGCAGGCAAAAAAAGTAGAGGTTTGTCGGCACCGATGTCGGGAGTGCGAACGACGACGGGGCCCGGCCCTAAGGGTTTGAGGACCGCAGCGAGAGCTTCCGTTTGCTGCTCCTCAGTGGGCATCTTTCGCCGAGAGAGGTAGACAAACTCTGTGCGCAACAGGCCGACGCCCTCGGCACCGTTAGCCGCAGCATGGACTGAATCCTCGACTTTGCTGACGTTTGCCAGCACCTCGATGCGAGCACCGTCGGTCGTCAGCGCGGGCTCGCGCTTGGCCTTTTCGAACTCCCACAAACGCGTGGCGCGCGCGGTTCGGCGGGTTTCTATCTCTGCAAGCTCCCCGGCTGTGGGGTCGAGCCAGATGTGACCGGTCTCGCCGTCGAGGGCGATGAGCTTGGCAGTGCGCAGGCGCGCGGCGTCCAACGTGCTGGCGCCGACAACCATCGGGATTCCGGAGCCGCGCATCAGGATCGAGGCATGAGCAGTGGGGCTTCCTGCGCGGGCGAGCACGCCGAGAACGTGCTGCGGATCGCAGGCCATCGCCTCGCTGGGCAGCAACTCGTCCGTGAATAGAATCGCGGGCGGCTCGGGCTGGATGCGGCTCGTTACTTCATCTCCCGCCATTTCCAGCAGCAGGCTGCGCGAGATGTCGCGCACATCGGCAGCACGGGCGCGCAGATACTGATCCTCCATAGCGGAGTAGGACAGAGCGAGCTTTTCACTCTTGTTACGCCAAGCGCGCATCGCCGAAAGTTTTTCCTTCCGCATGGCTGTGCGGACGGCTTCGAGCAGCACGGGGTCCTCGAGAATCATGGCCTGAGCAGAAAGTATCTCGCTACTTGCCGCAGCTCTTGCCCTGGGATTGCGAAACTTGGCGGCGAGGGTTGCCGCCGCTTTCTCAAATTTGGCAATTTCCTCGGCGGTAGTTCCGGGCTCGCCCTCTGGCGGCTCGGGGATAGCAGCTTGCAGCGCCAGCGGCGGGCCAACGGCGATTCCCGCCGAGGCTCCAACCGCCGAATAGGCTCCCGCACGGGCCGCTTCCTTTTCAAGATTGGGAGACGGCTGCGACGGTGGCGCAGATTGAAACGCCGCAGCGTCGGCCTGGCCAAAGCTCGCGGCGGCAAACTCGCGGAGCTGCGCGGCGAGCTCATGGGCGTCGGCGCCGCGAATGACGGCATGCAGGACATCGCCGCGGCGCGCCTGCAACAGGCTCACGCTGGTCAAGCTGCATCCTGGGGACGGGCCGCGACCGTTGCTGAGGTTCGTCAGTTCGACTTCTGAGTGGAAACGGTTGAGGAACTGCACCAGCGACGCCGCGGGTCGGACGTGCAGTCCATGCTCGTTCTTGATCGTCAGATCAAGTTCGACGCTCTCCTCTTTGACAGGCGCCGCAGTGTCGGAGTTTATGTCAGTTCGCGTGGCCGGCTCAGCCTGGGACAGGGCGGCGGGCTCATCGACCGTCAACTGCTCGCGCTTGGGCTGCAGCGCCGTGAGCGCTTCTCGGCAGACATCTTCGAGGCCGGCTCCGGTACTCGCCTGCACCGCTGCCGAGACGGCGCCCTCCACGATCGGTGCCGGACACAGGCACAGCTTTTCTTTCCAGCCAGGCACCTTCTGAGCCTTGAGCAGTTCCAGAGCCGTCTTCGCACTCAACACCGCGCTGCCCACATCCATCAGGACGACCGCGCCGTCTCCGGCGCAGAAGGGTTCGAGGATCTCGGAGATGTGCACAGCGTCTGTGCCCAGTTCGCCGTGGTTTTCGCCGACGCCCGCAGCGATCTCGACGGGTAATTCAGGCCCGGCCATTTGCAGAACCATCTCGCGCAGCGCCGCGGCCAGCTTCCTGCTATGCGAAACTAGTACGATTCCAACCATTCAAAGGGCAAACCTCGCATGGATTCTGCTTCCTGCCGGAGGTTCATGCTCGGGCGCATACCTTGGCCAACGCTTGCAGCAGAATGGCGGAGGATGCCGCGCCGGGATCCTTGTGTCCTATGCTGCGCTCGCCCAGATAGCTGGCACGGCCCTTGCGCGCGAGCAGCGGACTAGTCTTCTCGGCAGCATCCGCGGCGGTCTCGGCGGCGGCCCTGGTGGCGGCGGGCAGAGAATCGCCACTGGACTTGAATGCTGCCAGCGCGGGCGTCAGCGCGTCAACCATCGTTTTGTCGCCGAGTACGGCCTTGCCACGGTGCTTGATGTCCTGGACACCAGCTTCAAGCGCTGTGGCGAGACCTGGCGTATCGAGTTCCGTCTTGCCAGCGCTCTGCTTGCCGAGAGTGAGGAAGAAGCCTCCGTAGAGTGGCCCCGCCGCTCCGCCGACGGTGGAGAGCAGCGTCATCCCGACGGTCTTGAAGAGAGCACCAAGCTCCGCAAAGCTGCCGGTGTCGAGCTTCTTGACAACGGCTGTAAAGCCTCGCGCCATGTTGTCGCCATGGTCTCCATCGCCGATCGCCGCATCCAGATCGCCGAGCAGAGAGGAGTTCTTTTCGATATCGGCGGCGGCCGTGTTGATCCACGACCGCGCCTCTTTCAATGTGAACGACGTGCCCATGAATTCCGTTTCTCGCTGATACTAAATGCTCCAGCGCAGCGCCGGTGTGTTGACCGGGGCGTCCCAGAGCTGGACCAGCTCATCATTGGCCCGCAAAAGCGTGATCGAGCATCCGGCCATCTCCAGGCTGGTAATGTAGTTGCCCACAAGGTTGCGCACGATCTTGAGACCGTGCTGCGCCGCGATCTGCGCCGCCTTGCGATAGACGATGTAGAGTTCGATGAGCGGCGTTCCGCCCATACCGTTGACGAAGAGTATCACGCTCTCACCGCTCTTGAAGGGCAGATCCTTGAGTACGGTCTCCATCAGCATCGCGACGATCTCGTCGGCCGGCACCAACGGCACGCGGCGGCGTCCGGGCTCGCCGTGGATGCCGATGCCAACCTCCATCTCGCTTTCGCCCAACTCGAAGGATGGCTTGCCAGCGTGCGGTACGGTGCAGGGCGTCAAGGCCATGCCCATGCTGCGACCGCTGGCGCGGATCTCATCGCCGAGCTTCTTCAAAGCTGCAAGAGAACGGCGCTCCTCAGCGGCCGCGCCCAGCAGCTTTTCCATCAGAACGGTGAGGCCGACGCCGCGGCGTCCGGCGGTGTATAGACTATTCTCAACGGCAACATCGTCGTCGGTCAGAACACTTTCGACCTGGATCTTTTCCTCGCGGAGCGTGTCGGCGGCCAGATCGAAGTTCATCACGTCGCCGGTGTAGTTCTTGACGATCTGCAACACACCCGCGCCGCCGTGGACGGCTTTGCCAGCCTCAAACATTTGATCGGGCGTCGGACTGGTAAAAATATGCCCCGGACAGGCGGCGTCGAGCATCCCTTTGCCGACATAGCCGCCGTGCATCGGCTCGTGACCGCTGCCGCCGCCGGAGACCAGAGCCACCTTGCCCTTTACTGGCGCGTCCTTCCGCGCGATATAAAACGGCTCATAGCTGACCTTCAAGCGATCGCCGTGCGCCAGCTCCATGCCTTCCAGTTCTTCGCGGACCACATTTTCCGGAGAGTTGATCAGCTTCTTCATGAAAGTCGCTCCCTCGATACTCAAGCTTCTTACCAATTTCTGCTGGCCCACGATCACCAGCAACATGTCGGCACGGCAGGAATACTGTTCAGTTTCATGTGAAGGACAATTATTGCCGCCCGGGTAGTGCTACGCATTCGTGCATTAGCTGAGGTCTTCCTCCGAGGGATGCGATATTGGGTCTGCAAGCAGTATTTAAGCCTATTCCGAAACCCAGCGGCGTCGGCGGACTGGTGCTGCCCAGAAAATCGCCCCGGCAGCGCCTCAATGTTTCTTAGGAAGCTGGTGTTGCCGTTAGCCTGTCAAGAGAAGATCGAACGAGCAAGTTAAGGTGTGCCAGACGTTCTCTGAAGCCGCTGGTCAACATCACACCGCCCGATGGAATGACGCCGCCGATGAAGGACTTCCGCATGGAGCGCTGGCCTTACACTTTCTCGGGCAATTTAATGATCCGCGAAAATATATCCACTGGCACAGGGAAAACCAAGGTCGTGTTCTTTTCCACTCCGATTTCGGTCAATGTCTGGAGATAGCGCAGCTGGATGCTGACCGGTTCCTCGGCCAGCACGCGGGCTGCATCTACCAACCGCTGTGCCGCCGAGAACTCACCCTCAGCATGGATGATCTTCGACCGCTTTTCGCGCTCCGCTTCTGCTTGCTTGGCCATGGCGCGCAGCATGGACTCGGGCAAATCCACCTGCTTAACCTCCACATTCCCCACTTTCACGCCCCACGGGGCGGTGTGCGTATCGAGAATGCTCTGCAGGCGCAAGTTGATCTTTTCCCGGCGGGCCAGCAATTCGTCCAACTCCACCTCGCCCAGGACTGAGCGCAGCGTGGTCTGAGCAAATTGCGAAGTCTGGTGGAGGTAATTGGAGACCTCGACCACCGCCTGCCGCGGATCAATTACGCGTAGGAAGATAACTGCGTTCACCTTCAAGGTGACGTTATCCCGGGTGATGATGTCCTGCGGAGGAACTTCCAGAGCTTCCTGGCGCAGCGAAATCCGTACCATGCGGTCCACCGGCGCGAACACCAGGATTAGTCCCGGTCCTTTGGCATACGGCAGTAGCCGCCCCAAGCGGAAGATCACGCCACGCTCGTATTCCCGCAGAATCTTGATTGCACTAAGGATGTACAGAACGACAATAATTGTGGCAATGATGGGGATTGGAATCATCGTAATCATCGGCAGTCTCCTTCGAACTGAATTGAATCGAGCCACAGTGTGGGTTATCGACTAATCGTCATGACAGGACAAGGAGCTCTGCACACGACGGTATGAGCGATCGCCCGCGGCGCATGGGCAGCGACTGTCGTGCCGCGACGCGCACCCATGACAATGAGATCCGCCCTATTGTCAGTGGCAGCCTCCAGGATCATTTCTGCTGGGGAGGTCTTTGGTGACAGAGCGGTTTTCATTAAGATTTCGCAGCTGATGGACAGATTCTCTGGCACCAGCTTGCCCAACTGTTCTCCAGAGCCCTCAGTCGCGTCTTTCAGGTATTCCCTGTATTCCTCGTCGGTCTCCGTGGCTTCACCGACAATGGCATGGAAGAGAATCAATGTCGCATTGTTCGCACAAGCGATGGACAAGGAATTGTTCAGAGCATCCATTGAGGCTGGAGAGAAATTTGTGGCGAGCAAGACTCTGGCGAACCTGCCTTCAGGGGGACCATCTTTGCAGACTCCAGGCCCGATGGTCATGACCGGACAGGTCGCGTGCCGAATAATGTGTTCGGCTACCGAACCAAGCACAAAGTATTTCAGCCCGCTGCGGCCATGCGTACCCAGAACGATGAGATCGATGCTGCGGTCGAAAACGAGGCGAGACACAACGTCGCCCACTACCCCCCGATGCAGGCTCTCACAGTGACGAACCTGTTTCACAGCCGGGTCGTCGGCGATACTTGCGAGTTCGCGCTGAGCCAATTGATCCTGGTAGTAGACGTCGGTGTAAGGCGCACCCAGCGGGCCAATCATCGGTACTGGACCAACAACATGCACGAGGTGGAGAACGGCTCCGAAATGCCTCGTGATCGCGCAGGCATACGGGAGCGCCGCCCGGGAGCAGGACGAAAAATCAGTCGCGAAGAGTACGTTGCTTACCCTTCGCGAGCAGGAGGAACAATCCGCTGGAAATACGTGGCTTGTTTTCAGTAGGGGCGTCGCTTGAGAAAAGCTTGCCACGGGACACCTCCAAGTGGAGAATTTTGTCCCTTTTCATGAAATAGTTTAGTACCGTTTAGGCAATGATTGCAGTGATGAGAGTGCGCAAACACTCAACGATGCTCCAGAAGCAACCGAAAATATTCCCGCCTCCAAGACTCGATGACTTGCCTGGCCTCGATTAGCGTCGCGAACCAGTGCACATCCAAGCACTCAGCGCGCAGGGTGCCGTTGAACGACTCCACGTGCGCGTTGTCGGTCGGCTTCCCCGGCCGGGAGAAGTCGATCTGCACCCGGTTGTGATTCTCTCGCGTGAACACGTCCAGAATCGTCAAAGCTCGAAACCGCCGCCCATCGGTTTTCCAGCCCTCGCGATTCAGCAGCACCCGGATTTTCCGGTAGCCGTAACGAACCCGAGTTTGAGCGATCTCGCGAATCCGCAGCCGCAGTGCCGTCCTCGGCTCCTGCCGGCTTTCATAGCGGAACGTTGAGACTGCAATCCGCGCCACATGGCACGCACGCCGCTCGCTCACCCGGTAGGTGTCGTGCAGATAGCTCACCACCGGGCGGCGCCGCGAGGGCGTCAAAGTTTTTTTGCCAACACGTCCTGGAGCATCGTCTTGTCCAGCGTCAGCTCTGCTACCAACCGCTTCAGCCGCGCATTCTCGTCTTGCAGCTGCTTGAACTGGCGGACCTGGTCGGTTTCCAGTCCCTTGTACTGCTTCTTCCAGCGATACAGTGTCTGCTCGCTGATCCCCACCTGCCGGATCAGTTCCGCCACCGGCACTCCCACCTCCGCCTGCTTCAGCACGGCCACGATCTGCTCCACGGAAAAGCGCTTCCTCTTCACGGCAAATCTCCCTTCCTCAGGTAGTAGATTTTGCCGGAAACTAAACTTCATTGTGTGTCAGAAATCGGGGGGCCGCTCACGTAGTACGAGAGGATCCCTCTCGTCTTCTCAGAAGGGCGACGAGTTTTCGATTTCTCAATTTTCATCGAAGGCGCCCCCCCCAACGAGGCGTTTGCTTGCAGCCCTCCAGTTCGGGTGCTCTTGGGCATTGAAGGTCGGTGACGCCGTAGCTTTTTCGAAATGCCGGCGGCCGTCGTTTCACCATCACCGCGCAGGATCAGATTCATATCGACGAAAAAGCGATTTAAATCGCGCTGCCATTTCGCGGGACAGGAGTGTCCGCGCCCCGCTCATCACACTTTCACGGGTTGCTCGGAAACTTCGGGCAGTCCGGCGGCGTGCCAGGCATCGTAGCCGCCGACCACGTTAATGAGGTTGCGATGGCCGGCGCGCTCGAGCAGGCTGCAGGCGATCATGCTGCGGTATCCGCTCTTGCAGTGGATAGCCAGGGGTCGGGCATCCTCGACGACCGGCAACTGGTGTGGGAAGACATCCAGTGCGTGCCACTTTGCCTGCGGAATGTGGCCGGCCCGCCATTCGCCTTCGCGGCGGACGTCGAGTACCCGAACGCTACTCCCGCGAAGTTTGTCGCCTAACTCATTGGCAGAGATCTGGGGCGTCACCACCAAAGGCAGTCCAGCCTTCTGCCACGCGGATACGCCGCCCGCCAGATATCCACTCACACCTTCAACACCAACACGGGCCAGGCGCGTGCGGGCTTCTTCGACCTGCGCCTCAGTCTCAGCAACCAGGATTGGGTCTGAATCGAGGCCAAGAATATTTCCCGCCCACGACGCGAACTGGCCGGAGAGAGCGATATTGATGGAACCGGGGACGTGTCCGGCAGCGAACTGATCGACTGGACGCACGTCGAGTACGTTCGCATGCTGATCGAGGCGCGATTTCACCTCCGCCGGAGTGAGCGCCGACAGCGGCAGCAGATCGGTCATGGCGCCGGCGCCAGAACGATTGATCTCGGCATCCTGCAGAAAGTAGTCCGGCCGCGTTGGGAGATTGGTGGTCAACTGCTGGATGAACTCTTCCCTACCCTTGATCTGGAGCGCGTAGTTGGTCAGGCGCTCAGTCCCGATGGTCGAGGAGCGCTCGGCGCGCATGTTGCGACCACACAGCGAACCGGCGCCATGCGCGGGATAGACGAGCACGGAGTCGGGCAGCGCCAGCAGTTTCTGGTGCAGGCTGTCATAGAGCATGCCGGCGAGTTGCTGAGCGGTGTGGGTGCGCGAAAGATCGGGGCGGCCGACGTCCCCGATGAATAGTGTGTCGCCGGTCAGAACAGCCCACGGGTCGCAGGATTTTTCTTCATCGGTGAGCACCATACAAAGGCTCTCGGGCGTGTGGCCGGGGGTTTCGAGGATGCGAATGCGTACCGACCCGAGTTTCAACTGAAAACCGTCGGTCAGCGACACGTGGGGAAACTTGGCTTCCGCCCGCGCCCCGATGTAGATCTTTGCGCCGGTACGTGCGGCGAGTTCCTTGTGCCCGGAGACGAAATCGGCGTGAAGGTGAGTTTCGAAGATGTGCCGGATTTGGAGTTTCTGCTCCTCAGCGGCTTCCAGGTAGAGGTCAACGTCGCGCTGGGGATCAACCACAGCGGCCTCGCCGCCCGATCCGATCATGTAAGAAGCGTGGGCCAGACAGTTCAGATAGAACTGCTCAAAATACATGTTGCCTCCCCCCGGTCTGGGCGAATGCTTCAGAAACCTCGGATCAGGGTATCACTGTCCGGCAGCGCTCAACGAACGAACACGGGAAGGCTACTCCGGCTCACTCCAGTGACTTTGGATCCGAGAGGTTCTTCGGCGAATGCTTGCTCAGCACCGCCAGCATCTCCTGGGCCGACGCCGGCGCACCCACCTTACCCTGGCGAACAATTTCGCGCGCACTCAGCTTCCGTCCGTAGAGCTTCTCGTTGGCCGACCCGTCAGAACGCAGTGTGGACCCTTCCAGTGACACACCAGCAAAAAGTCCACGAGACCGGGAATAGGAGAGGATTTCCGCGCGCATTGCGATATCGGTGGCGCCAGTGGCCGTGCGTCCTTTTGGTCCGGCGGCGGCCGAAGCGTCGGCCCCGAGTTTCACCTTGCTTCCCATCAGGCTCTCAGCTCCGCGCGGATTCATGACGAGCAGAACAAAGTCGGTGGCCTGGCCGCCGAGTTGGAAGCCGATGTTGCCACCTTCCAGGGCATACAACGCCGGCGCGCTCCAGGGTCCGGTGAAGTGTTGCCCCGTCCGGCAGGTCATCACGCCGCGACCGTAGCTGCCACCGATTCCGATGGCCAGTTTCTTGACTGAGGGCAAAACGATGACACACTCGGCGCGATCGAAGAGATCTTTGGGGATGTTGTCCGGGATATTGACGATCTCCTTCAGAACCACTCCAGCTTCTTTGACCCGGTCGGATTCCCTTTCGTGGCCGGCTGCAGCCAGGGGAAGAGCGCTCGACAACATGAGTAGCATAGCCAGCAGTTTTTGCATGAAAGCCTCCTGAAGCAGGGAAAAAAGTATCCTGAAACCTTATAGAAGAGAGCCGCAAACCAGTAAAGTGCACGTTGGGTTCCAGTAATCGTACGTGTTGCCGAAAGAAAAAATCAATCTGCGCGGGGAACGGGGTCATAAGCCGTTGAGGAGCCTATCCTTAAAGGATGGCACCGGATGCGTACTCCTTTTGTAACTTGGAGTTGGAGCCGGGAACGGCCTACAGTCTGAGGACGTGCTTTCAGGGGCCTTCGGCCCCTGGCGTGCATCGAATTAGCAGGGACCTGCCGTACGCGGGCAGGGGCAGCGGGCGAAAGAGTAAAAAATGACGAAGTACTGCAATTTCGGGATTGCGCTCATTTTGGCGTTGGGGCTGCCCGCCTTCGGCCAGAGCAGCCCGTACATGAGTGCGGGTCTCGCGGCTGCTGCCGGTTCTTCCTACACGACGGTTACGGCTGCGAACCCCGACGAAACCGGGGACCCGATCCTTACCATCAAGACGCGCGTGAACGAAGTGAACGTCCTGTTCATCGCGACCGACCGCCGCGGCAAATTCGTTCGCAATCTGAACCAAAACGATTTCTCGATACTCGACGATCACAAGCCGGTGCAATCCATTGTGAACTTCCGGCGCGAGACCGATTTGCCGATCGAAATGGGGTTGCTGGTGGATACCAGCGCTTCGATCCGCAGCCGCTTCGATTTTGAAAAACAGGCGGCCGTCGGCTTTCTGCAAAACGTTCTTCGCCCCGGCTACGATAAGGCTTTCATTCTAGGCTTCAGCAGGAGCAGCCACGTCACACAGGACTTCACCGACAAGGTGCAGTTGCTCTCGGCGGGCGTGCATGAACTCACCGACGGTGGTGGAACCGCGCTGTATGACGCTGTCTACAACGCTTGTAAAGAGAAACTGTTGCGCGAGCATTCGGATCACCCGGTGCGGAAAGCGATTATTATCCTGAGCGACGGTGAGGACAATCAGAGTGAGGTCACGCGCGCCCAGGCGATCGAAATGGCACAGCGCGCCGAGGTTCTGATCTATGCGATCTCCACGGATGACAGCGGCCTGATCCTGCGCGGAGACAAAGTGCTCGAAGACCTGGCGTCCGCCACTGGCGGGCGCGCGTTCTTTCCCTTCAAAATGAAGGACATCACGCACTCCTTCGCCGCCATCGAAGACGAACTGCGCAGCCAGTACGTGGTTTCCTATAAGCCCTCGGATTTCAATACAGACGGGCGCTACCGTTCGATCGAAATCACCGCCCTGAAAAAGGACCTTCAGGTCCGCGCGCGACGCGGTTACTACGCTCCTCGCCAGTAGTCCTGTTCCGCCCCAGAACAAACCGGCACAACTGCTCCATCATTGCGCCAGGTCAGCCCGTGTGCTACCGTCCCCTTAAATCCGCATTGAGGTGAAACGAATGGGCTGGATTGTTCTGGCAGTCATAGTTCTGCTCGGGTTTTTCCTGGTCGGGATGTACAACAGCCTGGTCCAGTTGCGGGTACGCTCGGACTCGTCATGGTCGGACATTGATGTGCAGCTGAAACGGCGCCACGACCTGATCCCCAATCTGGTTGAAACCGTAAAAGGTTACGCCGCGCACGAAAAGGGCACGTTCGAAAACATTGCGAAGTTCCGCTCGATGGCCATGCAGGCCACCGGCCCCGCCGACAAGGCGGCCGCCGAGAATCAACTCACAGGCGCGTTGAAGAGCCTGTTTGCGGTGGCCGAGAATTATCCGGAACTGAAAGCGTCCGAGCAGTTCATGCAGTTGCAGGCCTCTCTCAGCCAGATCGAAGATGCCATCCAGAACGCGCGCCGTTACTACAACGCCGTGGTGCGCGACCTCAACACCAAGATCCAGTCGTTCCCCACCAACATTCTGGCCGGGATGTTCGGGTTCCAGCAGAAGCAATTCTTTGAAACGGCGGCGGCGGACCGGGAACCGGTCGCGGTGAAATTCTAGGAATGCGGCGCCCGCGATCAAGCTGCGACACAGGGAGCAGAAACGCACCGGGAATCGGGTTTCCTCCGTGTCCCCCTGTGTCCTCTGTGGTGACAGTTCTTCTGGTGCTGCTGCTGGGAATACTGCCCAGCACGGGCGCTGCCCAGGGCCGCAACTGGCGTATCGCGGATTTCAAAGACACGATTGCGATCGGCGGCGATGGCAGCGCGCTGGTCAGCGAGAAAATCACCCTGGTCTTCGTCGGGGAATGGCACGGCATTCACCGTACGATTCCAATCGAGTATCCCGGGCCACACGGAACGAACTACACCCTCTTCGTGGATGTAAAGAGCGTCACCGACGAGAACGGCAACAAGCTGAAGTATGACTCCGGCAAATCGGGAGCCTACCGCGACCTGAAGATCTACATCCCCGGTGCAGTGGACACAACCCGGGTGGTGAATATCGACTACACCGTGGACAACGCTGTCCGCTTCTTCGATAACTACGATGAGTTCTACTGGAACGTGACGGGCAACGACTGGCCGGTGCCGATTGAGCACGCGTCGGCCTTCGTGACCTTGCCGGAGACTGCTGCCGGGGGATTGCGCGCGCAATCGTTCACCGGAACTTACGGCTCCACCGGACACGAGGCGACCTCGGAAGTCAAAGGCGCTGACGCAATGTTCGAGACGACCAATCCCCTGCCCATGCGCGGCGGGATGACGATCGACATCTTCATTCCGCAGGGAGTGCTGAAGGAGCCGGGCGCGCTGACAAAGTTTTTCAGGTTCCTCGGAGGCAACCCAATCGTCTTTCTGCCCTTTGTGACCCTGGCCGGGATGTTTACGCTCTGGTGGTACAAGGGAAAGGATCCAGACCCGGGCGTGTCCGTCGCCCCGATGTACGAGCCGCCGAAAGACATGACGCCGGCGGAAGTTGGGGCGCTGGTGGACGATGAAGTTGATCCGCGCGACATCACGTCCACGATTGTGGATCTGGCCGTCCGAGGCTTTGTGAAGATCGAGGAAACGCCAGACCAGGGACTCATTTTCAAGAGCAAAGACTATATTCTGCACTCGCTTAAACCTCCCGAACAGTGGATGAAGATCGCGCCCCACGAACAGGTCATGCTGAATAACATCTTCTCGGGCGGCGGCACCGAAACTCGCCTCTCCAGCCTGAAGAATCGCTTCTATACAGCGGTTCCGAGGATCCGGGAAGACATCATGGGGTCGCTCAAGAGCAAGGGCATGTACCTGGTGGACCCCAATTCGGCGATTGGTTACGGCATCGTGGCCGCCATGCTCATCGTGGCTCCCTTCGTGATCGTGCAGGTTCTGGGATGGAAGGACTTGTTTGCGTCCATGTCGATGGTGGTATTGTCGGTGGCCGTTTCTGCGGTGATCTGGTGGCTGTTCGCGCGGCAGGTGACTGCGAAAACCATCCGTGGCGGACGCACGAGAGTCGCTATCCTCGGCTTCCAGGACTTCATGAACCGCGTGGATGCGGACCGCATCAAGCGCATGCCGCCCGACACGTTCGAAAAGTTTCTGCCTTTTGCGATGTCGCTCGGAGTAGAGCACCACTGGGCACAAGCTTTTGCTGGAATCATAAAAGACCCGCCTAGTTGGTACAGTTCGCCCGGCGGTCCCGTCATGTTCAATCCCATCTTCTTTTCCAGTTCGATGCACAGCATGGCCAGCGACATGCACCAGGTGTTCGTCTCGTCGCCGCGGGCAAGTTCGAGCGGATCCGGATTTGGTGGTGGAGGAGGCGGTGGTGGTGGCTTTTCGGGCGGCGGCTTTGGCGGCGGCGGGGGGAGCGCGTTCTAGGGGTTGTCGACAAGAACGCACCGGTGGTGGAATGGCGCTGTTACGCCAGCTATCGCCCGGGCCGATACGGATTCCTTAAAAACCCCAAGAAAACAAAACGGTTACCGAAGAGAATCGCTTCCACGACGCCTAACGGTGTCAAATGTCAGCATGGGACCAGTTTCTGTGTCAGCACTCGAATGAAAGCCAAGATCACTACCGCTGTTCTCTTCACCTGCTCGGCACTCAGTATCGTGTGGTTGGTTCTGGCCACCCCACGCGACAATCGCGTTGCCCCTCTAGTTGTGATGGCTTGTGCTCTCGGCTTCTTGGCTGCTTCTTGCGCAGTCTTCTTACGTCCACGTATCAGCTACTTTGCGGGCACGATTTCAGGGATCGTGGCTTTGCATTGGTTCTCGCGGATCGAATTGTTCGATTTTCCTCCACTAAATTCCTGGATTCTATTTAATCTGCCGGACGGCGATCCCACCATTATCATTGCAAAGCTGAGAATCCTTTTCGTCGTTACGATTGTGATCTCAACCACGTGCTCCCTGATACGCCTGTTGCCAGCTAACTGGACCCTGCGAAGAATCCCGGTCCGGCAACGAACATGGCCAGCCTTTGCTGTTTGTTTCGTTGTCATCTTTTCTTGGTACTGCGCGTCGGCAAGGCCATATCGTATTCCCTGGATCGTGGATGCTGTCTGGCCGGAGTTGACGGTGTTACACGTAGAAAAGAGTGGCATTCAACTTCACGAAACGACCGTCACTGTCTATAGGGATGGGAAGTTCTACGTCACGCGAAACGATAGGAGATTGCTCCAGTACCGATTCGCAGTACATGCTGCGAATGGCGTGCTGCCACAAACAATGACCACCCGAGTGCAGCTGCTCACGCAATCACCTCAGATTAGAAACTCGCACACGCAGCCTGCGACCGTTTTGCGGGACCGAAAGGCTGAGGGTTGGTACATTCGTACGAGACAAGGCGTATTAGCTTTTACCACTGAATATGGGACAGAGCTTCCGAAGGAAGTAGTCGATCTGTTCCGTGATTTGGAGTCCGTTGCCCCAACAGAGAAGAATCTGGGAACGTTAAAGGACGTATGTCTGGGTTTTTGTTACGATCCGCTAGCGGGATTAGGGCTTCTTTACATAAACGACCGCTGCAAGGAGCAGAACGGGACCCGCTGCAAGTAGACTGTCGCAATCAGGCAGTTTCACTCGCTTGCCGTGGATTACGATCAGCAAAGGCTCATCTTACCCCGTCACTGTCGCGGGTTCGATTCCCGGCAATTCTTTTGGCCCCGCCAACTGCGCCACCCGCAACGCCACTTCCATCAGCCGCTTTTCGGTATCAGCGGAGATCGCCGGTTTCTGGTAAGAGTCCAGCAATTCGCGAACTCGCGCTTGGGCACGTGTGAAGATATCTTCCGGAATGCTACCCTCGGGTATTTCTCCACGGTGAATCACTGACGACGGAAAGTGCTGCTCACTGCGAAACAGCGCGCGGGTTTCTTTCATCTTCAGGAACTCCCCGCTCAACCCGATCTGCTCGAACATCCCGGTGGCGAATGAAGGGAAAGCTGTTTCGAATCCTCGCTGGAGCCGCTGGGCGGACGCGATGGCCTCGGCGTCAATGACGAGCTTTTCCAGGCTGTGACAGGCGAGCGAGTCGAGCATACCCGCACCCGAGATCATATTGATTCCCGCCAGCGCGCCCAGGGCTGCCGAAGTGGCGCTCTCCATGCCTGCCTGGGCGTCGATCCGCTTCGACTCGGTCGCCACCATGTAGCCGTGGGTCGGCAGCCCAAAGTGTTTCCCTACCTGGGTGCAAGCCAGGTCAAGCATGACCGTCTCGATCGCGCCCATGGGTGTGCCGCCGCTGGACATGTCGAAGATGGCCGGCGCACCTCCCCAAACAACCGGCGCGGCTGGCCCAGCGAGCTGATGAATAGTCAAACCGCTCAGGCATTCCGCGGCGTGCTGCACGACGGAGCCGATCAACGTCACGGGAGCGGTTGCCCCCGCCAGCGGCATGGAGACGATCTCCGCCGGAACTCCGGCGCGAGCGAGTTGCACAATATTTTCGGAAGCGAAATCGGACCAGTTCAAGGGCGGAGACGGACAGACATCGAACACGGCGCGCGGCTTCTGCCGAAGCCGGTCGGCGCCACCCGCATCCGCAGCCAGCAAATCAATCATGGCCTGCAGCGTCGGTCCGCTGAAGGCACCCGTCACCACCGGCTTGTTGGAATACCACAGCACCACAAACAGACGGTAGAAGTCGCCGATCTCCTGGGGAACGTCGTTGCACACCATCGCCGTGGACTGGGCCGCATACTCGGGCAGCTGTTCGGTGAGTTGCACCAGACGTGCGAGGTCGGCGGCCTGCGCCAGACGCGGCAGACTGGTCGCGGGATCGAGGATGTTCAGGCAGGACGATCCGGGATCGAAATGAACGTCGTCCCCGCCATAGTGCACAGCGGCCTGGCCATCTCGCGCATAGAGGAAGAACTCTTTCGGCGCGGAGTCGAGCGCGTGGCGGACCACCGATTCCGGAATGTGCGCGATGCCATCGGCAATGCGTGCTCCGGCCGAACCGAGCAGGTCAGCGGCCACTGGGGCGACCTTCACGCCCGGCCGTTCCAGCAGTTGGAAGGCTTCCGCCAGCACTTTCTCAACGGTAACTGAGTCGAGGAGTTGAAGTTTTGGTCTCATGCCGCTCTCGACGAAGTGCAAATAGTACCAGCGTTAGGGGTTGCCGTCAGTGACCTGAGCCGTGCCGAACTGGCTCCTGTGAGATTTGTCACAAGTGGTGGTACCCAATGTCACGGCAGAGCGTTCGACGGGGCCGCAGAATATTGGAAAGCGAGGCAGCAGTGTAGGTGCGGGAGGCGATTGTGCCCAAAGCGAAGCCGGATACCCTGACTTTCCTGAAAGAGGAGTTGGCCTTTTTGGAGCGTGGCGGCTACGGCGGTTCCCTCCCCTGGAGACCGGTTTCGATTTTTCTGGACTCGCCATCCTGTCCCAACCGGCTGGACGCCGACAAGTCCACTCCCTGCCAGCACTGCTGGTTGTACCAATTCGTTCCCGAGCAGTTCCAGGAGCAGCCACGGCCTTGCCAATTCATCCCATTGAACCAGGATGCCGAGTCGGTCCACAGTATGAGCCGGCAATACACGCCGGACGAAGTAGAGCAGGCGGTCCGGAACTGGCTCCTGGCGGAGATACGGCGGCTGGAATCACTCACGCAAGAGGAAGGGGCTGCAGTCTCCGGCACGAATTGACGCACCCACACAGGCACCTTGGTTCAGTGCTGCGTGCCGTGGTTGGACGCAAGAACCGTTGCCGGAAGCCAGTTCGAAATACCACCGTAGTCGGCTGGAGGTTGTCATGCTTTCCCACTGTTTGAATCCATCTTGCACCGCCCAGTTTCGCTTTCTCCATGAGGGCCGGATTTTCAAGATAGAACGGACAACCGCCTCGCTCGATGACTCCAACCCCCAGCGTCTGGTGGAACACTATTGGCTCTGTGGACCCTGCAGCTTGGCACTGAAGGTGGTGGTCGAAAACGGAGTCGTCACCACGCAGCCGATTCACCCGGAAACGGCTGCGCCAGAGACTGCCAAGGAAAACCCGGCTTCAGTTCGCTAGTGCGGGATCGGCTCTACTGTTTTTTCGAGGGTGTGGGAGACACGTCCTGGGGGAAGCTCTTCAAAACTACTTCGCGGGACCGGGACGAGGTCTTCTGATTGTCGTCCGTGGAATTTTCGGTCAATGTTCCCTTCAGAAGATAGAAGGCCTCGTCTCCGGGCTTCTTGCCATCGCCCCGTTCGACGCTACCGCGAAACTCAAACCAGACGCCGTGAACTGTCTCGGTGGTGAAGGCGAGCTTGTTGCCCTCCAGCTTGCCCTGCTTGAAGAAATGGTCGAGGAACGCGCCCCGGTCGCTCTCTAGATCACCATAACGGGAGACGAAACCCGTGACGTGGCCCTTCTCTTCGACTGTAACCTGCACGAATTCGCCGTCGCGCAGGAAGCTGTACATGCCGGAGTATTCGGCGCCGGGCAGCGCCGGGGTGGGCGCCTTGCTTTCCTGCGCAGACGCAAACAAAAGGGCGCAAACGACGAAGCAGGCAACTCGAAGCGGGTTCATATGCATTCTCACCTCAAGGGCCGCAGATTCCAGGATGCCAGCAGAATCTCGCTACCCAGGCATTCACGGCTGTTTTCGGTCAGCTATAATCCAGCTACAGAGTAGCCGTCCGGAGCGAATACTGAAAGCGCTTCGGATCCCGCCTTCAGGGGGCGCCACCGAAGGAGTTGTTCAGCGCACGTTTGGAGCCAGCCAGGGATGGAGTCCCCGAGTCCGAATTCCGTAAAGCTTCTGCTTGAATTGGAGCCCCGGAGAGGTGCGTTCTGGAGCAGCGTGCGCGCCGCCCTGCGCCCTGCAAGACTAGCCGACGATGCCGATCTTGGCATTTGGCGCGACGTGTTCGTCCGTCAGCGGATGCCTTGGCACAGGTTCCTCCAGTCCGCAGTGTTACATGCGGGCGCCCTCGCGATGGTGTGGATGCTTTCGATCGCGTGGCTGCGGCAGAATGTTATCGCGCGACCCACTTTCGACCCGGCGTCGCTTCTAACCTATTCCCCCGAAGAATATCTCCCCGCTCTGGACACTGGTGCGCCTGAGTCTGCACAGGCGCAGAAAGGCGACCCCGAATACTCGAAGCAGCCGATTATCTCGGTACCACGCGAGGCGGATAACCGGACCCAAACCATCGTGGCTCCGCCGGATATCCGGCTGGATCACGACGTGCCTTTGCCGAATATCGTGGCAGCGGGCCACGTTCTCCCGGCCGTTCCTCTGGAAGCCACCGGAATAACGATGGCGAGAATGGTGGTTCCGGAAACGGCGGTCGTGGCCCCAGCGCCGGAACTCGATGCTGCCCGCAGCAGGACGGCACGAAACACGCTCACCTCCGAAGTAATTGCGCCTCCGCCGGAGGTCGCGCTGAATCAGCCAAGAGGCATCGCTGGTCCGGATGCAGCGGTGGTTGAGCCTCCCCCAGAACTTCCGAACTCAAGCAAGGGCCGTACCGGCCCCATCAATATTGCGGCGAGCCAGGTAATCGCGCCGGCGCCGCAACTAGCCATAGCTGAGCAGCACACGCTGGCGGTGCGCATGAGGGGTGGTTTGCCGAATGGGGGCGCGGAACCAGTCGCTCCTCCGCCCACGATGAGCGGAGTCAGTGGAACCAGCGCTGGAGGACGGCTGATCGCGTTGGGTATCCATCCCGTCAGTCCCAGCGGCCCGGTCCTGGCGCCGGGGGGGAATCGCCGGGGAACGTTTGCGGCGACACCAGAAGGAAAACGGGGCGCATCGGGAACGCCTGATCAAACCGGCCCGGCTTCGACCGCAGCGAAGGGATCCGGCAAGGGCGGCAACGGAAACGGCGGCGCTACGTCTCGCGGCAACAGTTCTCTGCCCAGTGGACTCCACGTCGGAGCTCCGGACCACAGCCCGGTCGGCTCAATTGCTGGTAGCGGAGGAAACGGGGGGAGCAAGAACTCTTCTTCTGAAATCCGCGAACTGGCCAGCGCCACACCGCTTCGCGTCGGGACGAATTCACATTCTGCCGCGCCCGTTTCCGCAGACAAGGTGACTGAGGTGGACCGGCAGGTGTTCGGCGCGAAGCGTTTCTACTCGATGACGATGAACATGCCGAACCTAAATTCCTCGACCGGAAGCTGGGTGATCCGGTTCGCCGAACTGAAAGCAGGACAGCAGCCGGGAGACCTGATCCGGCCCGAGCCAACCGAAAAATCCGACCCTGGCTACCCGCTCGAACTCAGGCGGCAGAATGTCCAGGGCACGGTAACGCTTTATGCGGTGATCCAATCGGATGGCTCGGTGGAGGACGTGCGTGTTCTGAACAGCCCTGATGAGCGCCTTGATGAATTACACCTGAAGGTGGACGCGAAGGACCTCTACGAGCGGCAGTCCCAGAAGCTCAAGCTGCTCCTCGACATCTCGCAGGAGCT
>JAIQFO010000075.1 GCA_020073215.1 Terriglobia bacterium
TTATAAATCGAGCCCGCTAAGGTGTATTCGTTTTCTCGTTCGAGGTAAATTTCCGCTAGCTGATCGTCTTCTGTGATCCCCACCTTGGTTTCGTGGGGGGTGGTCGATACGTACAATTCCTTGTTCATTTCTACTCCGGTCTTTCTTCACCGGACCAGAAGCGCAAGGCGGACCGAGGGATCGATAGCGTTCAGCGCCGCTCCGGGTAGGAGCGGGCGCGATCCCGGAATTCTTCCCGGGACCTACACTGCAGTGAATTGTAGTTGCTCGTCTGCACTGATCGCGTTCAGCCTTCCGTCAGGTCTGTGGCCACTCTCTCGCGTTACGCTGAGGGGGCCGTTCCCCGCCTGACTGGCTTCAATCCTGTCCGGCTTCCACTTCGCCGGGATTCTGCCCTCCTTTTTCGCGAGGGCCCTCGTAATCTTGTTTCCTGGCGCCGTTCTTGGTTGTTGTGAAGGGCGCCCCAACTGCTGTCGTCCGTTTCAGTTCACGAAGCGGCGCATGCGGACGTTCATCACTATCCCCAGCGCCAAAAACATGAAAAGGACGGAAGACCCGCCATAACTCATAAGCGGCAGAGGTATTCCCGTGACTGGCATAAAGCCAACCACCATGCCGACGTTGACCAGGATGTGAAAGCTAAGCACAGCCACCACACCCATCACCAGAAATGCCCCGGCGCGGTCGGGCGCCGTCTGCGCATTCTGGGTCAAACGCATCAGCACTATGAAGTATAACAGCAGAACCACCAGAGCTCCTACAAACCCGTGTTCCTCGGCAAACGCGGCAAAAATGAAGTCGGTCTGCGGCACCGGCAAAAACGCCAGATGGGTCTGCGATCCCTGCCGGCTGCCAAAAATCCCGCCCGACCCCACCGCAATCAACGACTGATTCACTTGATAGCCGGAGCCCTGCCGATCGGCGTCGGGGTTCATGAAACTGGTCAACCGCTCCTTCTGATACGGCTTCAGCACCTTCATCCATGCCACGGGAACGAGCAACCCCGCGATCATGAGCACGATCAACGCCTGCTTCCATCGCAGCCCGCCCAGGAACAAGCCCATGACCGCCACCGGCAGATAGGTCAGCGCCGTGCCCAGGTCCGGTTGCGCAAGCACCATCAGCATGGGAAAGCCGACGATCGCGCCCGCCTTCATAAAGTCCGGCCACGACAGTTCGCGCTCATGCAAATCCGCAAAGTACTTCGCCACCGCCAGAATCAGGATCAGCTTGACCCACTCCGACGGCTGAAAATGAGCGCCCCCCGGCATCTTGATCCAGCGCCGCGCGCCCAGATATTTCTGCCCGAACAGAAGCACCGAGATCAACGAAACCAGCGCGGCGATGTAGATCCAGTGGATTTTTTCGAGCAGGGCGTGATAGTTGAGCAAGCTGACCAGGAACATCGCGCCCACGCCCGCCAGAACCCAGTAGATCTGCTTGAGGTAGAGATGGGATTCGGCAAATTTGGTGTGCTCAGTCGCGCTGTGAATCTGCACCACGCCCAGGGCGCAGATGACCAGCACGAAGCCCATCAGGACCCAGTCGAAATCTCTGTAGGAAACGTAGCGGCTCACGTGTTGAAAACATTATAACTTATTGATTCCACAATGGGCGAGAACAGCGAGAAGGGCAGGATCTGCAGATCGGTAGCACAAATTAGCACAGTTTTCTGTAGTTAGTTCGTTTAAACGCGTCGGACTCCTTAACAGGGCGGGGTTTGGTACCATCTGTGCATGAAGTACACTCACCCCGGCACGAGCGGAGCCTTTGTCAGCGGGGGGCTCTATCTGCTCGTGCGGTACATCATCGACTAGCGTACGCCGCTGGGTGGTACGTTCACGTTCGAGCCACGGGGGTACCGGGCAGCTTCGAGCAGCGCCTTGCGTACTACGTTCGTGCGGCTGAGTACCTGCTGGCCCTGGCCATAGGCTCAATAGTGCTTCTGGTGGGTTCGTCTGTAATACACGCTACGGGAAAATTGCCTTGGGTGTTTGCTTCGCCTCTCATCTTCGCTCGGTTTCTGCGTGGTCTATGGCATCCTGTTCATCGCGTTTCTGATCTTCACCTACGAAGAGTTCCTGCATCACACCCCGCTTGTCTTGATTGCTGGGCTAGTCAAACGAAACCGACCACGGAACTGAAAGATGCCCTACAAACTGCGTAAACCCTGTGCTCATCCTGGCTGTCCCGCCTTAGTCAATAGTCGCTATTGTCCTGACCATCAAAGAGAATTTAGAAAGAGGCAGGATGCAGGCAGACCCACAGCCAGCCAGCGAGGATACGACAGCAAGTGGCAAGTCTATACCAAAGCCTACCTCAAAGACCATCCCTACTGTATCGGCCCTTACCACAAGCATGACATCCGAGTCCCTAGCCAAGCGGTCGATCACAAGATACCTCACAAGGGAGACCTAAGACTCTTCTGGGATAGACGAAACCATCAGCCTTTGTGTAAGCCCTGTCATGATTATAAAACCGCAAAGTACGACCGTGGATTCGGACGTGACTCTGTAAGTCAAAGCAAATAAAGACATGGGTAGGGGCACCTCAAATCTCTGTGCCTTTCGCTACTACACCGCACGCGAAGGGACCCACGCACAACAGGCAAGAATCTTATGAAAAATTCCGCCGAAATCTCATGAGAAATTCCTATGAAAAATTCCCTTATGGCATCCCGCCCACACTTTCGTGAAATTTGCGACAACGCGATTGTGGAACTCGCGACCGTCCGAGAGACGCTGGCTTGCCAGCCTTGTGCCCGGGCTGCCAGAGATCTGATGCCCCATCCCGCGCGGCCCGGATACTGGCGGAGCGCCGGACGGCTGACAAAGAGATTCTTCCAATTGGCACTATCGTCTAGGGGTTAGGACGGAAGATTCTCAATCTTCAAACCCGGGTTCGATTCCCGGTAGCGCTACCAAATCTTCCACTTAGCTAAAACCCCCAGTATTTACGCGGTGTTTTGGCCGATTCGTCCATTTTCTTTTTAGTCTTTTCTGTCCCCGTAAATCTCCCTGGTTTTCTGTAGTCATGGACACCACATGGACACCACGCCAGGGTTAGGAGGGCAGGTTCTCTTCAAGGTCGGAAGTCTGAGGAGACCCGAACAGACCGGCCGCTGAATGGCCGCCATGGAAATCACAGAAGTTTGCTTCTCGGCCTATCCGTCGCCCGACGGTACCGGCCAGTCCGGGCCAACCCACTTTTTCCAAAATCCATGCAAAATCGGAAATCCCTACTACCCGCCCGCCGTTTTGTGAAATACGAGGTTTTCCTTCCCCTGTCGCCCCAGGCGACACGCACCCTTGATAGCTATTCCTAATGATCTAGCATGACATTAGTTTTTAGTCGATTGTTGGGTCTTAACGAGAACCCTTTATGCCACGAACCACGGACGAACTCATTCTTCAGAAGATCGACCAAATCCTGCGTATTCTCGCAGCTGCGGCTACTGCGGGTATGAAACAGCGCGAGCAGATTGCACTCCTGAACCGGGCCGGACTTCAGCCGAAAGACATCGCAGACCTGCTCGGAACTAGCAGCAACACCGTTAGGGTCGAGTTGGTGTCATTGCGCAAGTCGAACGACAAGAAAAGCCGCAAGAAGTCGCCTGCGGTCAAGGGCTAATCCCAACTCGATGTAGAGCCGGCGAAGTATTTCGTGCTGGTCACGAAACGAGAGAAACGGGTTTGCCGGTCTTGTGAGGAACTTGGAGTGGTCGCGGCACTTCTGCCGCCGCGAATTATCGAGAAGTGCCTGGCGAGTGACCGCATCGTCATCGACACGGTCGTCAGCAAATACTGCAATCACACGCCGCTGCATCGGCAGAGCGTGATTCTGGGAAGGGACATCGGCTTGGAAATCAGCCGAGCGACGCTGGACGGCTGGGTTCTCAAAGTCGGCGAATTGTTGATTCCCGTGGTCGCGGCGATGCACCGAGAGTTGATTAGCGGGAGCTACATTCAAGCAGATGAAACCCCAGTCGATGTGCAGACACGCGAAGGTCGGGGACAGAATCACCAAGCGTATCTTTGGCAATACAGTCGCCCCGGAGGAAGCGTGGTGTTCGACTTCCGCCTGGGTCGCGGACGTGACGGACCGAAGCGGTTTCTGGGACAGTTCGAGGGCATTCTGCAAACTGACGGCTACGCGGCTTATGACCAGATCGGCGGGACCAGAATGGTACATGCCGCTTGTTGGGCGCATGCCAGAAGACAGTTTTTCGAAGCGGTGCAGCTAAATCCACGAGACCCGGTTGCAACTCCGATTGTGGCGCGCATTGACGAACTGTTTGCCGTTGACGCCGAAGCTCGCCGCAAAGCGCTGACTACTGCGGCGCGCCATATCCGGCGTCAGGAAATAGCCAAGCCTCTCCTGGATGATATCCGGAGCAAGATCGAGGCAGCACAGTCCATTGCATTGCCCTCCAGTGCACTCAGCAAAGCCTGCCAATACGCGTTCACACTGTGGAGGAAACTTACGCGATTCTTGGAATATCCGGAACTTGAGCTGAGCAATAACCTTGCGGAGAATTCAATGCGTCCCGTGGCACTGGGTCGGAAGAACTGGATACACATCGGTAGTCCACAGGCGGGCCCTAAGGTTGCGGCGATTCTCTCGGTCGTGGAAAGCTGCCGCAGGTTGAAATTCCCGGTGCGCGACTACTTTTCCGCGATTCTCCCCGGGCTTGCCGATCTCCCGGTCCGGTGCCTCCCAGACCTTACTCCCGCTGTGTGGGTCGCCCGGCATTCGTAGACTCAAGCGACCGGCGATTTTGGCATTGTGATAAGGCGATCTTGCAACAGTGACATGTGGCCCTGCGCTCTAACTGATGACCGCACATCAAGATGTGACCCTCCTCACTGACAGGATGTGCTCATTCGTATTCACATTAACGTTGCCTCTCCGAAGAGCAGTTCCCGCCCGTTGAGACGCAGCACCCCCTGAGGCGAAAGGTCCCCGAATTTAGTAGGAAGCGCATCCTTTATGAGAAGGGCTTCCTCGATTCTCGTTCTTTTCGTGCTTTTGGCCTTCGGTGTGTCTCTGGCTGTTCCGGCAGAAGATGTGGCAGAGACCTCGTACGACGAGTCGGAGTCTCTGCCTGCCGAGAGTGTGCCAGTACTCGCGATTGCAACGCCCCAAACCGCGGCCAAAGCATCCGCTGTGCGGCCCCGATATCTTGGGCTCCCGTTCGCAGGAGAATCTGAGCTGCACAAGTCCATTCGTGAGCTAAGATCGGTTTCTTTGATGCCCAATTCGTTCAGCACCCTCGCCGTCTCTCTTCGCTGCTAATAACCACGCAATCCGAATCAAGAGGATGATGGTGGCGCCCGCAGATGACGAGCGACCCCCGAAGCCGATCAGAAGGTAGCGTAACCATCCGGCGGAGCGATCCGCCCGAAAAAGAGCCAGGCACAGGAGGGTAAAGCAATTATCCAACAAGAACTTGGCAAGGCGTCGCAGGTCACATTCCTCAAAGGAGAAGAGCGTATGCGCAAATTCTTTGAGCTGCTCGCAATTCTAGTCCTGCTTTTCGTCCCGCTGGCCGCCCAGGATTTCCCGAAAGCGGAAGTCTTCGGCGGGTATCAGTTCACCCGACTGGAAGACACTGTCAACTTGAATGGTTGGAACGCCGCGCTCAACGGCAACGTCGATCGCTGGTTTGGCATTACTGCCGACTTCAGTGGCAGCTACGAGTCCGGATCGCATCTGTACACATACATGTTCGGACCGACGGTGTCGTACCGGACCGAGCGGGCCGTCCCATTTGCTCATGCTCTGTTCGGAGGGGCTACAAGCAGCGGCGAAACGGCGTTTTCCATGGGCCTCGGTGGGGGTCTGGATGTTGTGCTGGCAGATCACTTGGCGCTTCGGCTAGCCCAAGCCGATTGGTTAATGTTCCGTTCCCATGGCATCACGTCGAAAAAGAACGTCCGCTACTCTGCCGGAATCGTCTTTCGCTTTTAGAGCGAGGGGAGAAAGGCGGAGTTAGTTCGTGAAGGGAAGGAGGTTCCAAATGGTCTCCAAACCAATTTCCTTAATGCTTGTCCCAGCGTGCAACACGCGAATCTTAAAACTTGTGTTTGCGCTGTGTGGCGTGTTTGCTGGACTCGCTTTTGCCCAGGACCGGCCGGGCGCCCAAGAGCCTTCAGTACCCGCCGCGCAGACCATTCAAACGCCACCTGCCACTCCTGACCCTATAGATGTTCTGCTTTCCGCGAAGACCGCTATCGCTGTTGGCGATGTCGGTTGGCGGGAAGGCGTATGGTTATGGGGAGGACCTTCGTCGGATAAATCGCAGAATCGCCTCGAACAGGAGTTACAAAGGTGGGGCCGCTTCCAAGTAGTCTCCGATGTAGCGGAAGCAGACCTTATCATGCTGCTCATTGAAGGCACCCGCCAAGGAAGCGTTCTCGGGGGACTGGGAGGGCGCTCCCAACGGGTGTACTCCCAGTTGATCGTCTTCAAGGGTGGCCAGCTACCGAAGAAATTCGAACATCCCCTCTGGCAGGCAGATGAAGACGCTGGAATGTTCAGCATGTCCGCTGCCGCGAAAGTAGTCACTCGATTTCGTAAGCACATAGAGCA
Organism: Terriglobia bacterium; assembly: GCA_020073215.1. GTDB lineage: Bacteria > Acidobacteriota > Terriglobia > Terriglobales > Acidobacteriaceae > Acidiflorens. The sequence goes on from JAIQFO010000075.1 coordinate 6,592, forward strand.
ACTAGCTCAGGCTAATCCTGGCCGAAAGCAACTCGCGGATCTGCCCTCCTCAAAGAGAGGGGCACCCACGAGCGCTGCAACCGCCGTAACACAGGCGACCGCCTCGGCGGCGACTCCGGTCGAAACGACCTTGCCTGGCACTCCTAGTCCCCAGCCTCAGGCTGCGGTCGCCCCGAGCGTGTCGCTGAGTACAGGGCCAGAAACAACTCGGACGCCTACAGCGTTTGACCCACTGGAACGAATGCGGAACGCCAAAACCGTGGCTATCATGGTCACCGCTCCCAGGGCCAAGGCCTCTTTGGGGGACAAGGTGTTCGGATTGGCAAGCGAAGAGAAGGCCGGCGCCATTGTGCAACAGGAACTGTCGGTCTGGAACCGCTTCACTCTCGTGGATGATCCGCGAAGCGCCGACCTGGTTTTCGCCGCATATGAGTGGAACGAACCCTCTATAGGCTCGCATGTGCTCAACGTGGACACGATCGAAGTTTATGAAGGCGGCGCAGCCTTGGACCGCGATGATCCACCTTTATGGACTTCGGGGGCCTGGATGAAGAGCATGAGGGAGCAGGTCCGGGACATCCGCAACGAGATCGAGCGCGACCCCAAGCAGATTCAGACGGTAAGCAACCCCGATGCGAAGAATCTGAAGAACCCTGATTGGCGACCGGACAAAGTCAACCTTGACGAAAAGATTGGAGACACACGCCGCCTGCTCCGCAAGAACTGGGCGGACCCGGGCCTCCACAACAGAGTGGGCGTAGCTCTGGCCCGGAAGGGCTACCTCAACAGCGCTGGGTACGAGTTTCGTCAATCCCTCCTCCTCAAGCCGGATTATCACAATGCTCACGCCAATCTGGCGGACGTGCTCGCGAAGCTGGGGGACATCAACGGAGCAATCGTACATTCCTGGGAAGCAGTCCGCCTAGAGCCAGCGAATACCGAAGACCAACGCTTCCTTTCAGCTATGCTCGAACGCAAAGGACATAGGATCGGATCGGCGCCGGAAACTCACAAACCAAATCTCGAGACAAAGGATTGGGAGTACCACGCAATCCTTGCACACGCCCTTCTGGAAACCGGCAGGTTAGACGATGCTGTCGCGGAGCATCGGGAAGCGGTCGAGCGCAACCCAGTTGCGCCCCACCCCCATGACGATTTGGGGTGTGCCTTGCTTCTCAAAGGCGAACACGACGCTGCTTCTGCCGAATTCCAGCAAGCCACGAAAATCGACCCCGGTTACGCATGGGGTTATTTCAATCTAGGCAGGACCCTGCAGGCCAAAGGGGACAATGCTGGCGCTATGCTGGCCTTTAAGCAGGCGTACATACTCGAGCCTGCCAATCAAGACTTCAAAGGCAAAGCAGAGGAAGCAAAGTAAGATCGCAGCGACGATCTCTTCAAATGCGAAGTTTCTACAATCGCCCAGCTTGAAGATGAATTTTGGCAGATCTCTTAAGGAGGCCCTCATGTGGGTTCGGGACCAGGTCCTTATGAAAGTGATCGTTCCGGCAGTCGTGCGGTGCCTGACTGGCAAGAAGAAGGACCTGCACAAGCTGCTTGCCCTGGAAAGGATCCCTTACCCCAGTCCCGTGTTCAGGGCTTTTTTGAAGCGTCTTCGTCGCGATATGGACGATAGCAGCGGCATAGCAGGGTTGCTGCTTCGTTTGGGCGAGCAGTCCAATCCGCAATACAAGCACAAGCTCATCGAAAATCTAGCCGTGAACTGGGTGGTGAAAGGAGCCCCGCGCCGAATCAGTCTCCGCAAGCAAGGATACTGGGTACCCTTTTTCATCGCGATTAGCCCAACCATGCGGTGCAATCTGAACTGCACGGGCTGTTATGCCGGTCTGTACTCGAAGCACGGCGAACTCGGCGAGGAGGAACTCGATGACATCTTCACGCAGTGTAAAGAAATGGGCAACCATTTTGTTGTTCTTAGCGGTGGAGAGCCTTACCTGCTCAGGGAAGTACTATTACGACTGTTCAGGAAACATCGCGACATCTTCTTCCTGACTTTCACGAACGGCACCCGGTTCGACGAGCCGCTAGTCAAGTCCCTCGCTGAGCTTGGTAACGTAGCGCCAGCCGTCAGTGTTGAGGGCTATCGCGACGAGACGGATGCTCGACGCGGGAACGGAGTGCACGATCAAGCCATCGCGGCCATGAAGCTGCTGAACCGGTACGGCGTGATCTTCGGGATAAGTGTCACTTATACCAGTGAGAACGTGGACCTAGTCACCACTGACCGCTTTATCGAATACTACATGGAGCAGGGAGTGGTGTTTGCCTGGTATTTCATGTTCATGCCTGTGGGAAGAGACCCGATCTTGGCGTTGGTGCCTACTCCTGAGCAACGCATACGCTGTGGCAAGCGGGTCACTGATTTGAGAAAGCGCTATCCGGTGTTCATGGCGGATTTCTGGAATGACGGCCCGGTGGTGGGCGGGTGTTTGGGTGGGGCGCGACGCTACCTCCATATCCTAAACTCGGGGAGAGTCGAGCCCTGCGTCTTTGCCCACTTCGGGTGTGATAACATTCGGCAGAAATCCCTCCTGGAAGCAGCAAACTCGCCCTTCTTCAAAGCAATACGCCGGGAGTTCCCCTACAACGAAAATGGGAACCTGAAGCGACCGTGCATCCTCCTTGACAACCCACAAGTGCTGCGCCGGCTAGTTGCCCGGTATCTTGTCCCGCACGGTCATGAACACTCGGAGGACTTGATTCGTGACCCGGCGGTTGTGCTCTGGGTGGACGCGTATGCAGAAAGGCTAAAGGAGATTACCGAGCCGGAATGGCAGCATATTATCTGCGACCCGACTAACCGCTGGTTCAAGGATCGTACGGAGTACAAGAACTTGTTCCAGTTCAAGCAGACGGATGTACCTCTAAACGATGTCCGGACATTCACAAAGTGAGGCCAGTCGCGGAGCGCATCCAGGAATTGACCGAGCCTGGCTGGCGCCAACGGATCAAGGATCCTGTGTTCCGATGGTACAAGGAAAAGAGGAATACAAACTCCTATTCCGCCTTAAAGAAAATCTTTGATCGGAGCCTTTAACGGGAAACTGAATCGAGTACGATGATTTCGAATATCCTTGCTTCGACATTATGGCTGCTGCTGAGTTTCCAGCCGAGCGCCCGTTTGGTGCAATCAACCAGCGTGGTGACTACTAAATCGGCCGCGGGGACAACTTCGGCCAGAACGCTGACCTACGTGATGAGAGGCGAGGTGCGATTTCTGTTCTTCTGGGTTGGACGGGACAATGTAGGCGGCGGGAGAATCTCGCTATCACGTGACGCGGAAAACACTGTTGGCCAGTTGTGGGAAGAAGCGGAAGTCCTTTTTGGGTCGAACCCGGAACGGGTGCCGGGTAAGGTAAACATGTGGGGGTACGGAAAAGAACGAACGTGCTGGAAACTGACCCAAGGGGGAGGACAAGAGCTGGTTCAGAGCGTGTTTGAGGGCTTCATGCGCCCGAGAGACGAATTTCCCGCCGACATGCAGGATTACACGAAAGCGCGTAAGGGTCAGGGTTCGTTTTTGTACAAGGCGGTCCGCAGTGAGGTCAACGAGAAAGAGGCTACAACCGAGATCCGATTTTTTGTGGAAAAAGAGGATTTCAACTATAGAGCCCCGGAGAGATTGATCCGGAAATATCGACAGAGCATAAGCTCGACTCCACCGGAAATCAGGAGAGAACTTCCACGCCAGGCAGCGAATTACGAAACCCCCGCCGGCTTTCTGACGGCAGCTCAAAGTCTTGTCACCCGCATTTCCGACCAGGCTGCCCGCAATCCCAAAGGCTGGACCGGATTCAGGCCCTCCACCCGCTATGCCTTTCACGCGAAGCCCTATCTTCTTTCGGTCAGGAAAATAAGATCGGCAGAAAATTTCCAAGCACCTTTCATCGGGAAACCCGGTGCGGTTTCCCCGATTGCCGAAGTCGATTTCCGAATCAGTAATGTGAAAGATGCGATGGAGGATGACTTCACGCTTTGGTTCGCGCTCGACGGACCGATGCAGGGATTGCCGCTGCGAATAGTTTACCAGCCGAAATGGTGGCTGCGACTCAGACTAGACCTCACGAAAGTGATGAGTGATGAGTTTTGAGTGACTGGAATATGGAGGACAGAGCCGAGTGCTCAGCAAGCGGATGCATTTGGTGGCAGTGCCGCCACTTCTCCGGTCCCTTTCATTAATCGATACTCTACTCATCACTTCCCAGGGCCGCCCCGGCAAACAGCAGAAGGATCCATTCGACGGGGACCTGATATCGCGCCATGTAGCAAGTGAAGTAATAGATAACCGGATAAGTCGCCAGCGGGATCGCGAGGGCTGCGCGTTGCGGGGTCGTTAGCCGTGGGAAAACTCGCCGTGCGCCGAAAAAAGCAAGAAACGTAATCGAGAGGGCGGGCAATGCGGTCAGGGGACGATCCAGCGGTCCACACCAGAAGTATGCGAATCTTCGTGAGGCAAGCCACAGGAAAACCGCCGGATGAGACCGGATCCATTCTATCGCCTCGTTTCTTGCCTGTCGCATGTACTCGAGTTCACCGAGATCTCTGACTTTCTGCGCCTCCTCCATACTGATGCGCGGATGGCGGTGTGTGGTCCGCTCGACCGTGGCGCCTTCGAAATTGGCAAGCCGTAACTCGAGCCCAAGATTGCTGCGAATGAAGATCACCTCATGGAACGTCGCGTAGTTCCGCCAGGCCCAGGGAATGCAGGCAACAGTAACGCCTGCGACCATCAGGAACGCACAGCGCCACTTGCGCCTGTGGTCGCTCCACCACAGTTCAAAAGCCAGGCATCCCAGCAGGATGGGCGGAAGAGCCGGCTGCAGATGTAGGGAAACGCCGGCCGCGATGCCCAGAAGGATGGATCCGAGCGGAGTTGCATATCCCGTTATCCAACGACGAAGAAAAGCCGCGAGCAGCAGAGCTAGGACGAGGGCGGCGAGGGACTCGACTTGTGCCGGCCACTTCGGCAGCAGGGAGCCTGCGGTTCCGCCGATAACCCCGGCCTCTTTCGGGAGGCCGAATTTGCCGGCATACCAGGGGAGCAGACCGTACATGGCGGAAGTGCCAGCAATGCTCAAAATCCATGACGCGTAGCCGGCCGCTGACGTTACTCCAAAGATCCGGTAGATCAGACTCAGAATGGCCGGGTAAATTGGCGGAGTGTGCGCCGTGTAGCCCGTCGGGATGCTATAGGGATTTGCAAATTGGCCGGTCGTGGCCAGCGATTGGGCGACGGCACCAACCTCCCAGCCTGAGTCCGGCAGAAAATATGCCGCGGGAACCACGACCAGAAAACCAGCCCGCAGGACAAAGGATAAAGCAAAGATAACAGTAAAGGCGCGGCCAGGTGAGCCGGCAATCCAATGAACTGCGTATTTCAGCATTCCTCGGCGGGCTTTATCTTCCGGCTTTCGACTCGTCCCCAATTTAGGCAACTGCAACACTGCTCGATCTCGCTTGGTAGACATAATGTTGGCCACTCCGGGAAGTGTTTATCACCAACAAAGATCTATAGGACTTCTTATCTTCGGGCACAAGGGGAAGCAAAGGAAATCGGCCTGTCCGAGCACTCCCTGGATTCCCCCTTTTCGCCTCCGCTTTTTCTTCCCGTTGTCCTCTTGTGTGCCAGGACAGAAACGCTCATACGACAGGATGGAATACCGGGGTGAACCCGTTAGAGCGGGTTGACCATGAAGGCCTCGTATGCCACTCGCTTGATGATGACACCGCAGAAACAGCTGGCGGACTCGTTCGGGGAGGGGTGAAGACACCATCGGAAACGATCGCGTGGGCGTTAGGAGCCCAATACCCAGCCTCCTTAAAGAAAACTGGGGGAGAGCTGAAGCCCGCCCCCACTGGTGTTTCTCAGCAGATCTCACATCGACTCAAAAAACTGCAAATTCATGACAACATTCCCGCCCCACCAAGCTTAATCATGACTCGTCGATTCTTTCCGAGCATACATCAGGAGCGGGGAGATAACGGTGTACAGGAAACCGAGGGCCAGGGTAATGGATGAGAACAGTCGGGTGAATGCGAACGGCATGATCAGGAGGCCCGCCATCACGGGAAAGAAGATCCACTGGTACTTCATTAGCTTCGAAAAGCGGATCGGCGAAATCATCAGACAAGAGAGGGCAGGTACAAGAACCAGTACGGTGTGCCGCACCCACTCTATGGCTATCACTTCTTCTGGCCTGGCAAAAACCAAAGTAACGATGAAGAATGAATAAATCACCGTACCCAGCCCGGGAATACCCACAACCTCAAACGACTGCACCCTGCTCCATTGGATGTTGCGCGCATACCGAATAGCGCCGGCCAAAAGCGGCGACCCAAGAAGGACGAAAACTATGGCTCCCGGCGCCGTTTCGAAAAAGCTCAGCGAAAGAGCTACAGGCGCCACAATGTAACAAACATAGTCGGCGAAAAGATCGAAAAGAGCACCAAAATCGCTGGCCGCCGATAACCGTCGCGCCACGATCCCGTCCAAACCGTCGGTCACGGCGCCGTAGGTGATCCAGGTTGCGGCCCAATGGGTCTGCCCTCTCATCGCCTCAAATAGGGCGATGCCACCCAGAACCACCCTGGCACCGGTGAAAACCTGCGGAATAAGAAATCGGATCTTATCTCGCCCGGTTTCGCGTCTCATTCAACCTCCCGCCTTATGAGGAAACTTGAAATATCTCCCCGCAGGAAAATCCGGATTTCGCGTATATAAAGATGGCAGTGGGCGGCAAGATTATCGCACAGGACTCCGGGCGAAGGCGCCGCGAAAAAAAGAGGCTGGGAGAGATGCAAAGAGAGCAGGTTCGATGGGGAATGATCGGCTGCGGCGACGTGGCCGAAGTGAAGAGTGGTCCTGGTTTCCAGAAGGCCGATCATTCCTCCCTTGTTGCTGTAATGCGGCGCGACCGCGACAAAGCACGCGATTATGCGCAGCGTCATGGAGTGAAGAGCTTCTACGATCGTGCGCAAGACCTCATCGACGATCCCGAAGTCGATGCGGTCTACGTGGCCACGCCTCCCTCGTCTCACCTTGAGCTTGCGTTGATGGTGGCGGCGAGTGTAAAACCGTGCCTGGTAGAGAAACCGATGGCCAGGAATTACGATGAATGCAGACTTATGCTCGAAGCTTTCGAGCGCGAAGGTGTGCCTCTCTTCGTGGCTTTCTACCGGCGCGCGCTTCCTCGTTTCTTAAAGGTCCGGGATCTTTTGCGCGACGGAGCCATCGGTCGGCTGACTTCGGCTCATATCCAGCACTACGATCCTCTGGTGACCGGCGAGCAGGCGCGGGCTTGGCGATTTAATCCGGAGGTCGCCGGGGCCGGACTTTTCCTCGACCTCGCCTCTCATGGTCTGGACCTGCTCGATTTCTTTGCCGGCCCCATCCGATCCGCCCGCGGCTTTGCGCTCAATACCGGCGGAAGCTATCGCGCCGAGGATGTGACCGCCGCATGCTTCGAATTTGCTTCCGGCGCGGCCGGTACCGGCATCTGGAATTTTCACGCCGATCATTCGGCGAACGGAATTGTCCTGACCGGCTCGGATGGCGAAATCCAAATGCCCCTGTTTACCGACGGCGATGTTCTCCTGCGACGGCACGGGAAGAAGGAGATCCTTCCCTTCCGCAACCCCCCGCACGTGCACCAGCCCTTGATTCAAACCGTGGTGAACCAGTTGCTCGGCTCTGGGATCTGCGAATCGACGGGCGAAAGCGCGGCGCGCACTTCTTGGGTCATGGACCGCTGCCTTGAGAGTTATTACGGTTCTGAGCAGGCCTCCTGAAAGGCATCGAACTGATGCGAGCAGAACCTGAATACGATGATCTGGCAATCCGGGCACAGGAGATCCGCCGCGACATCGTAACGATGATCCATGCTGCGGGGGACGGACATCCGGGCCCGGCCTTGTCCATAGTCGAACTGGTGACGGCAATGTATTTCTCGATTATGCGCATTGATCCGGCCCGGCCCCGGTGGCCAGACCGAGACCGGTTCGTGCTGTCCAAAGGACATGCCTGCCCCGCGTTGTATGCCGCCTTGGCGCGCAGAGGCTTTTTCCCGGTAGGAATTCTCAGCTCGTTGCGCAGTCTCGGTTCCATTCTCCAGGGTCATCCCGACGTTCGCAAAACTCCAGGCATTGATAGTTCATCCGGATCGCTAGGGAACGGCATTGCTATCGGCTTGGGCATGGCGTTGGCGGCTCGGGTCACCGGCAGGGATTACTTCGTTTACGTCGTGGCCGGGGACGGCGAACTTCAGGAAGGCATTGTCTGGGAAGCCGCCATGGCAGCAGCTCATTACCGCACCGGGCGCTTGATCGTTTTTGTTGACCAGAACGATTTTCAGAGCGGTGGCGCAGTAGACAAAATCAACGCGGTTGCCCCCATTGCTCCTCGATGGCAAGCCTTCGGCTGGCATTGCCTCGAAATCGACGGGCATGATCTGATGGCGATTTGCGGCGCCGCCAAGGCCGCGCAGTCCGAGACTGACAGGCCGTCCTGCATCGTCGCTCATACGGTTAAGGGCAAGGGAATCGCTTTTATGGAAGGGGACAACACCTGGCATAAACGTGCCTTGAATTCTGAAGAGCTACAACGCGCTCTCGCGCTCCTGGCATGAAGAGGTCGCCATGAATGATCGGTCCACTCACAGCACGCGGGAGGCATTTATAGCCGCGCTTTCCGAGTTGATGGAAGCGGGGCACAGCATCGTCGTGGTGTTCGCGGATACCACGAAAATCTTCAAGGCGCCCGACGCTTTCCTGGCGAGATTTCGGGATAGAATCTTTGATGTCGGCATCGCCGAGCAAAATGCGGTCGGTATAGCTGCGGGACTGGCTGCGTGCGGGCTCAAGGTCTTCGTGGCGTCGTACGCCGGCTTCATTACGATGCGCGCTTGCGAGCAGGTTCGCACTTGTGTCGCCTACCCGGGGCTCGATGTGAAGTTTGTCGGAGCCAATGGCGGTCTCATGGGCGGGGAACGCGAAGGGGTCACTCATCAGTTCATCGAGGATGTTTCCATTCTGCGCACGATCCCGGGAGTCACGGTGGTTGTACCGGCCGACGCGCACCAAGTCTATCTCGCCACGAAAACGCTGGCAGAGATCCAAGGCCCCGCTTATATGAGGGTGGGAAGCGGGCGAGACCTCATGGTCTATGATTCTTCGGTCTCTTTCGAATTGGGGAAGATCCGCGTGGTTCGTGACGACGGGGATGATGTCGGGCTTTTTGCCAACGGATACCTGATTCGGCGCTGCCTCGAAGCCGCGGACCGACTCCATGCCCTGGGGATTGGCGCTCGGGTCGTCGAAGTGCACACCTTGCGTCCGCTGGACGTATCAGGGATTCGCACGGTGCTCGGAACAACCCGGGCCGCAGTTGCCGTCGAAGATCACAGCATTATTGGGGGCCTCGGTAGCGCCATTGCCGAAGTGATCGCAGAACATGGCGCAGGGCGCCTCGCGCGCGTAGGCGTTCGAGATGTGTTTCCCGAATCAGGAGAGGCTTTGGCCTTGCTAGATCGATACGGTATGGCAATTTCCGATATCGTTGCGGCAGCGCAATGTGTCTTGAGAGAGCCCGGATCCGCGAAATACGAAATATGCGGCAAAGGATTTTGACGCATTCACAGTTTGATGGATTAACCTCGAAAACTCAAAGAGTCTCCAACCCGCGGAGCGCGTATTCCCGCAGTTCGGTCAGTTGCTCATGGACCGTAGTTTTCGTGAAATCGCCTGTGGCTGTTGAAAAAGGAACCTCCGAAGGAGATTTTGTTTCGCCTTCGAATACTGCAGTAGCGCGAGTTTTTCTTTACAACGGATTGCCACTACGTCGTTGCGGCTAACACTGGTCTTTGCCCTTGGCTGAGGAAACGGACCAGTCGCTTGATGTTCTGGGCAGCCGCCGCCAGGAAGAACTGCTCCCGAACAAACTTTAATCTCCGCAGGCGCAGGCGACGAAGTCCGATCTGATTCTTGAGTTCCGCAAACAGCGCTTCCACCTTCTTTCTTTGCCGTTGTGCGTTGGCGAACTCTGGCGTGTTGACTAACTCGCGTGCGCGCTGCCGAGCTGGCTCATGCATGTGGATGGCAAGACAGCGGAAGGCTGCGCTAGTGCATTGCGCTCTTTGCGAGCAGGCACCACAACGTTTGCGGGTTCCGATGTAGGTATAGGTGCGATTTCGAGCGCTCCGGCCGCCGTAGTTGAGTTGCTGACCGGCGGGGCAGAGATAGCTGTTGCTTTCCGGCTGATAGGTAAACCGCTCCGGGCCGTAGAACGGGCTGTTCCTTCTGTGGATACTGTCCCGCGTGCGCATATAGGGAGTGATGTCCCGCTCCCGCAACCATTGCAGAAACTCGCCATTGCCGTAGGTGGTATCGGCAGCCACCGACTGCGGTTCCCGTCCTTGCCACTCGGCGAAACGAGTGATCATGTCCTGTGCGGCCACGGTTTCCTGGCTCATGCGGGCGGCCGTCCCTTGTACCCCCACGATCACACAGCTGGGATTATCGACCAGGTAGTTGTCGTAGTACCCCAGCCGGGCGGGTGTGCCACCCTTGGTGGCGTAGGTGGAATCCGGATCGGTGGTCGACACCTGCTCTTGCTCATGCACCGGTTCTTCCACCGGGTTCTGCTGTTCCACTTCCGTAGAGATACTGACGCACGGTGTGATGGACTTGCGCCGCTTCCCCCAACTGCTCCCGTGGAATGCGGCTCTGCTTGGCGGCATTGGCCTCCACGAAACTGCCATCCACCGACAGGTGCTTGCCCTGCACCAGTCCCACGTCCACACACTGGCACACGATCTGTTCAAACAACTGCTCGAACACGTTGGACTCGTGAAACCGCCCATGACGGTTCTTGGAAAACGTAGAGTGATGCGGAATCTCTTGATCGAAGCCCAGACCGGTAAACCAGCGCCACGCCAGATGCATGCGCAGTTCCTCGACCAGTTTGCGCTCGCTGGTGATGCCGTACAAATAGCCGATCAGCAGAATGCGCAGCAGGAGCTCAGGATCGATCGAGGGGCGACCAGTTTCGCTGTAGCTATCTTTCAGCTGCTCCCGTACAAACTCAAAACTGATGTGCTTGTCGATCAGCCGCAGCAGATGGTTTTCCGGAACTTGATCTTCCAGACGGAAGCAGTAGAACAGCGCTTCGGAACGGTCGTGTTGCCCCATCATGATGAGCAGGCCTCCGAGGATCAGAATCAAACTGAGCATGGCGGATGCTTTCTTCTAACATGCTTCTGCTGAATCTCATCCTGCTAATCGACGTGACTTTTTCAACACCCACGCGATTTTTCACCAACTACCCCAGAGGTCCGCAGTATTGACGGATTTTCCTTGAAGCTTCAAGTAGTAGAACAATTGACTCTTGTGTCGATCGAGATGCTGGATCATCTGGAAGAGATGTGGGCCCAGCGGCATTAATTTACCGGGAGCCCACGGAGCAGCCATTTCTTTGCTCGCTAGATCATCTTCGCCAGCTTTGTCAATCATCTGCAGGGCAACGGCTTTGTCCTCTGCGAGTAAGTGCATAGCCTCGTCGACACTCTCAACGGTAGGCAGCTTTTCGGCAGGTGGCAGGTGTTCCTCCGGCGACAGGTCTTCCAGCTTCTGGCCTTCCGGGAGGCCCCAGTCGCCCGACACGAATCCCTTGCACCCGGCGCCGCAAGCGTTCGTAATGTGCTTGATGAGTTGGCCGACCGTCATCCAATTGGAACCACTCGCCGGTCTCCAGCCGAGACTGTCCGCATCCACTTTGTCGAGCAGCCGAGCGGTCGTTCCGTAGACTGTTTCAATCTCGTTCTTCAAGAGCTCGGTCCAGTTCACGACCATTCCCTTTCCCCAGAGACGTTGCAACCGCTATTAGTGTAGGATCGCGGCCCGATTCCACGCAATCGCGGAAGAGGATTGACGCGGCCAACGCTCGCGCCAGCTCCCTCGCGACCTCTTCCAGCCGGTCGTAGCTGATTCCCGCGCCTTTGGCCATGCCGCTCTTGATCACCATGTCACGCACTTGTACTGACGGATAAGTAACCGTAGCCGTCAGGCGAGTCTTGCCGCCCTCCTCGGTGAGCAGCGAGGTCATGACCGATTCCGCGTCAGGGAACGGTTCAAAGAGCTTCGTAAACACCACCCGCTCGCGGGCGCCGCCATCTCCCGATATACGCCATGGAAAGCCTACTCGCCCCTGGGGCCGCGCCCCGCGAAGCGCCACGCACCGCCAGGACGAAGATCGCATTTCTTTGATTTACTGGGAGACAGCGGAAGTAGTCAGGACGTGGGGGGCCAAGAACAGTTGTAGCCAGTACACAGCAGCGTCATTCCGCCCACTGGGTACTGGCTACCAGGTACTGGGTACTAATTCTTATTTGTTCTGATCCATGACAATGCCGCCTTGGCCCGCCTGTTTTTCGGCCTTCTGTTTCTTGATGGCCATCGTCTTGTCGACCCATTCGTCAGCCGTTTTCAGGTCGGTGGAGCGGGCTCCCGGGTCATCGCACTGGATATCGGCTCGTTCCCGGTACATCAGGTTCATGTAAGCCATGGCGTCGTCGTAGTCAGGACGAAGCTGCAGCGCCTTGTTCAGGTTATCAATGCCTTCCTGGACATTGGCGGTATTGTTCTCCTTCATCGTGGCGCAGACCTTCTTGTCCTTGGCGGGCAGGGACTCGTCGGGCTTCATGCCGAGTTTGGCGCGCTCTTCCTGACGCGGAACATAGGTTTGTGTCCAGTCGATCACGGCGACCGAGTAATAGGGCTCCGGATCATCAAATACTTCGCCGGGCAGCGCGGTCAAGGTTCGAGATGCCAGGGTGTTTTGTACGACTCGCATCGGGCGACCGGGTGCCGAGGTATCGAACTGCTTGCGCTCGATCTTGAGTTTGAG
>JAIQFO010000018.1 GCA_020073215.1 Terriglobia bacterium
AGATCGGACTTCGTCGCCTACGCCTGCGGAGATTAAAGTTTGTTCGCGAGCAGTTCTTCATGGCGGCGGCTGCGCAAAACATAAAGCGATTGGTTCGCTTCCTCAGCCAAGGGCCGCAGCCACCGCTCCCTGCAACGACCTAGTCGCCCGCTGCAGAAAACTGTCCCTCGCTGCACGCTCCTTACACAGCCCCAATAGCTCTTTCGAGCAACCCTTTTTCAACACCCACGCCTGATTTCGACAGTTACGACAAAGTTCCATTTACAATTCAGCGGAAACTTCTTTCGAGGCTTCGATGACAGTCATAAAGTTCGTTTGCGCGGTGTCCTTTGTACTTGCTCTTTCTGTCACGACCGCTATCGGAGCGAGTGAATCCCTGAGAGATCTGGAACTAACGGTTGTGGATGTGACGCATTCTGGCAGGATCACTGTCAGGATGGCCAATGCCTCACACCAAAAGCCGCTAAAGGTGTGGACAGAGGCAAACAGTTGGGGGGCGCTCCGCTGGCGCGTTGTGATAATTCGAAAAGGACAAATTCGTACTGTGTTCGAAGATGCCGATGGCGTTGGATTCACAAGAAATATACCTGTAGCTGACACGATCAAAGTCGGCTCACACATCGACCGACATCTCGATGTGAATGGAGAATACTGGTCAACGGCAGGAGGCGAGAAAGTTCAATTTGAGTCCGGCGATCAGTTGATCGTGATCTACGAAGTGCCTCCCGAGAACGAAGCGAAGCAGATGCTTGTGTGGTATGGGGTTCCGACGCTGGTTGGGGAATCCGGTCGAAGGTGAACGCGATTCCGCTCTGAAGCTGAACGCCATTCCGTTGTGAAGCCGAACAGCATTCCGGTCTGAAGAACATGCGATCTGGCACCTACGGTTCCGGGAATCCGGCCCTCCCCTTTACGCCAGGTTCCGACGCCGCCGGGATCGTGGAATCCGTAGGAACCGATGTCGAGCTGACACAAGGCGATCGTGTCTATACCACGGGCACGATCACCGGAGCCTACGCGGAGTTGGTATTGTGCAAGCGCTCCCAGGTTCACCCATTGCCTGCGCGCGTGAGCTATGACTCAAGAGCCTTAGGATATTTACTCCGAAAGGTGCTCTCAGCTATGGCTGCGCGGCGAACAGGGTCCTGCGTCATGATCACGTAGACATCGGAGCTGGCGACCCAACCGCCAATATCTCTGCCCCGCACAAGCGGGAATATGGCGGCCTTCCAACCTTGATCCGCAGTGATCTAAAACATACTTCTTTACCTAGGGCCGCAGTTCCTTTGCAGCTTCCAAAATCCTCCCCTGTGCGCCGAGCGCTCCCCGAATGCGGCGCTGCTTGAGAGTGTCAGCAAGTTCCTCGACGGCTTGTGCGAATCTGGCGTGCGCATCCCCGTGCGTTGGGGGGAACTTCTTGACCAATTCCTGCTGAAGAGAAAGAGCCTGCATAAGGACCTCGGCCGTCTGCTTTTCGCTGCCGCAGCCGCCTGAGACCAACTTGGCGAAGAGTCTGCTGATCTCGTTGGCTTCTGGAATGTTGTGCCTGAACCCCAGATCGGCGAAGGCCTCGACGCTTGCTCTCCCGACCCAACTGCAGTCCGCTGGATGGACCTCCTGGAGTCGGACGGTTACGACGCCAAGATTCTTGCCCTTGGCCTCTTGTGATAGTCGGATTTCGTTCCTGAGCGCGGGCTCAGTTCTCTCGGTTCGCATGATCACGGTAACGATCCGGCTCTCGCCTGGCTTGAGCGGGATGTTCTGCAACCGCGCAGATCCTTCCTTCCCCATCTCTAGCCCCACTCTTCTGTCTGCAAGGTCGACCGCCTTCAAATTGTCCCGTTGTATCTGGGCTTTCTTCACGAGCACAGTAAGATCTTCTGGCAAAACGAGCATAACTGAGCCCCATGGCCTGCCGATCCACTCGGCAACGAGATCCACGAACTCAGCATCTCTCGTGTTGTTCTTCAGAGTGAAATCAAACGTGCCAACGCCATGCCCGGGATCCTCTACGATGGTAATGTTTTTCTGGCCGATGTTGTTGTCGAATGGCGCCACGTACGTCACACCAGCCGGAACTGCGGCAATGGGATCATCGGGAGAGTCCGCCGTTGCCACCAAGCAGAAGTGGTGTCCCAATCCGATTGACGGATTAACCGGCCATGTCCAGGTTTGGATGTGGGTATCACCCGGAGCCAGAGATCCGAATGTATCCGTGCTCCCGATCTGATGAAAGTCCCCCGGCCACGAGGTTGCAGTTGACGTGTCGGCCCAATAGACATTCAAAGAGCCGTTAGTTATTGGCGTAGTGCCTCGGTTGTGGACCGCCACATGGACATAGTTGTCCATCCCGCTCACCACATCTCGATGCTCAGTGGCTGCAGGATCTTGCGTGACCCAAATGTCAGTCGAGTTGTAGTCGTATGAGTTGTGTCCGACATCTCCCGGTCCGTCCGAGACGAAAAGATCACGTGGGCCGGTAACGCGATAGCAGTAGTTGTACACGTTGCTGGCATTGAGCCCAGTATGGGTCATCTGCGGGACGTTCAATCCGCGTATCCGTGTAACATCGTTTTTCCACGCGTACTGCCAAGCCTCCCCAAACGAGATCTCCGAGTCGCCGTTGGTGTCGGCCGCCGACGTACTAAAGGCCTCAACGTAGCCCCAGATGGTTTCGCTTCCTGAGTCTCCCGGGTTGGGGTCGTCGCTGCCGTCAACATCCGCGTAGGAAGAGGTATCGGTGGACGCGGAGGTTAGAACAGCACGGTTGAGTTCGCCGTGCCCGGTCAGATCATCCTCGGCTGCAACGTACGTGCCATTCTTGTATTTACCGATAAAGCTGCCGCTGTGGCATGCCTCCATGACTATGCTCAGCTCCTCGGCATGAATGTTGTTTAACCAACCACTCAAAGTCGCTGCCGATATGGAATTGCCCCCGCAGGTGAGGCTGTCAATACCTCCGTGTGAGCTATAGAAGAAGAGAACCTTGTCATTTTCTGTCGCGCCCGAAGCCACTTGATTGATCGCCCATTGCACATTGGCAACGCTCAAAGGCTGGTCCACTCCGGGATGGGTGGTATGGGGGCTTACAAAGAAGATGTGATCATCCGTAACGCCCAGTCCGGTCAGCACGCTGTATATACCGTCCGTGTCCTCGTCGAATGTGTCAGGCAGGTCGTCATATCCGCAGACGATAATAGCCCAGGCGCAACATGGGCTATGCATTTTCAGCTCAGCGATACTTGTCCCGATCAGAGGCCTCAGTTCGCCTCTCTCCGACCGGCCTCGCGTCTTGTCGAAGATGATGGTGGCAGGATCGGTGCGCTCCTTCAATTTACTGAAGCGCGGTTTGCCGTCGATCAGGGGCCACCACTCTGCCTTCGTGACCTCCTCTTCCCCGGTCACGGTATCGATAAGGATATAGTGGACAGGGTGGGCAAAGTGAGCGTTTGGGTCCTCGTCCACAAAGAAAAACCAGCACGTATGCTTGCAGGTGAGAACTGCGTGCTCTTTACCGGGAGCAGAAAATGCAGACATTACTTGACTGCCTTTGGAAAGCTTCAGCGGATGCTGTTGAGCACGCAGGCCCTTCCGCTTGTCCGCTTTGTCCCAGATTTTCTCGATCACTGTTAGTGCCTTTCGTTTCGCGCCCAACTTGTCGACTTGCTGCTGAGCAACCGCAAGCCCTGATGCTAAGACGGCAACCGACATCAGCAAGCCGAGACCAACACGTGCGATGAGACTCCCATGCCTCGAACTGTCGTTGTTTATCATTACTCCTCCCTTCCGTCGACCAAGTTCCACAGACTCGTTCACGATCATTGATCTCATGGATTCAAGGGCTCTCAGCTCTGCGGTGAACACCGACTACAGCGCACGCTCCACAAAAAGAGCTCCGGTCGGCGCCTTGTCGGCACGCAGGATCGGGCTCACGCAACGTTTTCGCAGCTCTTTGAATAGACGTGGATTCGGCATTTCCCAATCCTTGGACCGCTTTGCCCAATCCTCGTTGGTTGGTATGGCGGCGTGGAGTTGCGCGGAAGTCATTCCGAGCAGACCGCCTTCGACAAGTGTGGCATTGTGGCTGCCGTGGTGTCCCACCTTATAAAAGACCGTTCGCGAGAGAAGGTCGGCCGCAGGCACCTTCTCGCCGCCCTTGCCGTCCGGTTCGAACTCCAGCGACTGCCAGGAAAGCCAATTGCCGATCTGGGCATCGCCGACGAATAGCAGTACCCGCTGTGACTGCTTGAGCTCAAACGCCAGCACCAGACTGGTGTTATTCGTATAGCTGTCTAACTGGAGAGCCAATCGGGCTGCACTAACAAGCCAGTCGGTATCAATGCGGCGCCACTCTTCATCGGGTGCGCTGTATGACTTCTCCAGAGCAGCCTGTAGCTTTTCCCGCGCATACTTGCCGTCAAACGGTGAGAGTGATCCCGGCTCCATTTCGTCCATTGCGGCGGCAGCGAATCCGAATTGCTCCGCTGCCAGCTCATACATCTCCACGTTTTTCTTACCCGTCGTCTTCCGCAATGCAGAGAGATCTTTGGGCGGGCCGAGCACGTAGACTCGAACGCCAGGCAGCCAGCTGGGCTCGAACACTTCGCCGGGATTCCAGAACTTGCGTGAGCCCGCCGGGAACCAACTCTTCACGGTCTCGAATGACTGGTCCGTGCCTTTCGAGAAGCCGAGCATGCCCTCAATCGCGGCTGCCATCTCGTCGCCCTCTGATTCGCCGCTAATAGCCAGCCCGGCGGCGGCCGCTTCCAGTCCTGCGATGCTCCGCTTCTCTTGCACAATCTTCTGCCCGGGCTTCTCGGTCCAGGCCATCCAGAGTTCCGACAGGGTCATCTTCTGGAATCTCTCTGCCGCATCCATGAATCCCTGGAGGTGATCCTGGTGCTCGTGAGTAACCACCACAGCGTCAAGCCTATTGTCGGTGCTTCTGCCGATGTCCTCGGCAATTTGCTCCATGGTGACGCCGCTAAATGGTGAACCGGGAAAGTACCCACAATCGATGAGGATGTTTCGTTGCTTCCCGTTTGTTGGGGTAAACATCAGCAGGTGGCAATCTCCTAGCCCGGTGCGGTACATGCGGATACGGACTTTTGGATCAGTCATAGAGCATTCCTCCTGTGCCGTGGATCAACGCGAATCGCTGGTCTGGCGAGACCCGGAAGTACGGATTCCCGGCGGCGAGCTGACTGAGGGCAAAACTCCGGCACTGGTCGAGACGGTGCCGGCTATTGGCGCTCTTCCGTATGACGTAACGGACCTTGCGGTCGCCGCGGCTGAGCAGCACCGTCGCGCCGCTCCATAGGTCTATCTCATCGCTCTTGCGCCGCTGGACGAGAGTCACGACAAACTGATGAATCACCCGCCCATCGGGCCCCTGCCGCTCGGCGATGGCCACTGTATGCACCTCAAAGCTTGGCTCTGCATCCTCCAGATCGAGGCCGAGGGTCTGGGCTAAGTTGGCCCGCTCATTCGGTTGCAGGGCCTTAATGTGCTTACAAAGCGAAGTGTGCACAGCTCTGCGGGTATCGCGAGCGGCGTTGAAGAGCCGTTCGCGCGCACCGTCCACCGGAATGGCACGTTGTCCGGGTCCGGTGTCGATCCCAGGTATTTGGTTTGCCAACTGGTCGAGGTCGTTTCCAGCCGCGTGAAGGAACTTCTCCACGTCGTCAGACTCCGGAGACCGCCAGAGCAGTGTCTCTTCGCCGAAAGTGCCGAGGTTTACGGGAAAAACGGCTCGCTTGCGGAAACTCTCCGCAATGGCAACCCGATAGCCCAATGGATCGTTTGGGACCAGGTCGTGATCGGCAGTGATTAGCGCCCGCAGATAGTCGCCGAAATTGAGGTCCACCGGAGGGCAGTAGTCCAAAGCCCGGATACACACCAACAGAAATTGTGAGGCTAGTTTCGACGCTTCGGCGGCGAAGCGCCGGACCAGGTCCGGGTGGATATCGCCCTTCGGCAGAACTCCCGTGCCGCCGGTAGCAATCCGCGCAAGGTCCACCGTTCTTGCGCGGTAGATAGTCAGAAAGGCGTCAAAGATGGCAGCCACGAGAATAGCGCCCCGAGCGTGGATCTCCGTGGTCTGTGCCAGGGCGTAGTAATCAGGCCGTCCAGTCTTCGGGTCGGTGCCACCGCCAATCGCAGTGCGAAGTGGCGCGTGCATCCCAGTGGCCTTTCCGAATTCTCGCGCCATTTCCAGCAAAGCGTTGTCCAACGCGAGGTCTCCACGCGTCCTGCGGATTTGGGATTCCACGACGCTGGTGACTGTGAAATGTTGCAGCAGTGCGACAATATCGGCGAACGCTTCATGGAAGGCCAACTGGTCGGGATTCGTCGGAATGTTGAAGTCGCGATAGATGCCATCGAGAATGGCGTGCGTGGCCTCGTGTGCGACGATGTCGTGTGACAGGCAGGCAAAGGTGGTTCCCCCGGAGTACATCTCGGCTGGATCTGCGGGCTGCGCTGGGAAATACCCGAACAGTAGCGCCTTCTTTCCCGGATGATAGAAAGCATTCCGCTCACGCAACGCATGCGGGTGGATACGAAGCCGACGAACAAACTTGCTGTCATCCCGAGTGCCCTCTCGCATGTCCGGTGACCATTGGACACGCCGACCAAGCGCGAGTTCGAAGTTGCGGATGGTCCGCATCGTAATCGCGTAAACCATCTGTTGGTGAAACTGCGGGCTTCCAGGTGAAGGTGCCAAGCCGTCGATGGCGAGTAGGTGCTTGTGATCTAGCTCCACGGCCGGGTAGTAGCATCCGCTCGCCGGATCGTGGTCGATGACCTCGACATACTCTCCCGTAGGGCCAGGTGCAAGATTTTCCCAAGGCAGTTCCAAAGTGATCTGGTTGAACTGGAATGTCTCGAAACTGCCGGAAAGGCTCGGGTCGAATGCATACGCACGCAGGCGACGATTCACCGGCTCAGGTGGTTCAGGTTCTATGGCCGGAGGAGGAGGATCGATAGGATGGCGAGGTAGGACACGCCTGGACCGCTGGTATGTGCGGTCGAATACATGTTTCAGGGTCTCCGAGGCATACGGACTGTCGATGATTGCCGCGGTGAGCCTTCGCCTTTCCTCATCGCTCATCACGCCGCTGTCGGGATCGGCCACGGCAGCCTCGACGTTGGGATCGCGGTGAATCAGTTGTACGGTTTCAAGCCAGAGCATTTTCCGGGCGTTTTCTTCGGTCTTGCCTGCGGCGAGTCCAAACGAGAAACTTTCGAACATCAGTTGGAAAGCTGGCAGAAGGACCGAGTCCCTTGGCTCGGGGGCGTCCGGAGGCTCGGGTGTGATCTGGAGCGCATCGAATGCGCGAAGGACTCCGGCACCCAAGTAGGGCTGACTGTCGGGAAGCTTCTTCGCACTTCCAAATAGGGCACGCCGTACCGACTCGACAACCTGCCACGGCTGCCAGCCTGTCGTCCTGTGCTTGTGCTTTCGGAGGTACAGCGCAGCAGCGCCCGCGACCTGCGGCGTCGCCGATGAGGTTCCCTGACCGTCCAGATCTACTATCATCGGGCTCCCTAATTCTGCCCACGGGGTGTTCGGCGTGAAGGCGGCAAGAGAAGTACGCATCTTGCTCGACGGCCCAGAGTTGCCGCGCATTTTCAGCTCTTTCACGTCCAGAGTGGCATAGGGTTCAAAAGCCGCGGTGACTCCCGTCGCTGAAATCACCCGATTAAATCGCGCAGGGAAGACCGTGCTCTTTGGCGAACGCAGGGGGCCTAGCAAGGGAATATTGTTGCCCGCAGCGGTTACAACCAGAATGCCCTTCTCATACGCACGATTCACCACGTCAGCCCAGGCGGCACTTCCGGCGCCACCCATGCTCATCGAGACTACGTCGGTGTGGATGCCCGCATCGTGGAGTGCAATCAGATGTTCAATGGCTTGAACAAAAGTCGATGTATCCAGCAGCACGACGCTGGTCGCGATGCGTAAGGGAATAACCTCAGCTTGCGGCACTGCTCCGAGAAAACGATCCGCTGGAACCGGCTCCGCAGTGAGAATTCCGTCCGGCAATTCACCTGCAGCAAGGAGTGCAATAGTTCCAGTTCCGTGGCCTGCGTTCTGCAGCAAACCCTGAATCTTCCGATCACGGACGTTGTTCGGAGCCGCGTCCGGCAGGAAGTTCCGCGCCAAATCCATGCGAGCCCGTTCTTTGGGAAAGGTCGTGTGGTCGAGGTCAAACCCGACATCGCAGATTGCCACCCGCACGACGCTCGGTGTCCCCGTGTCGGCATCAGTCCTCGCCTGCGCAAGCTGTGTATACGACTCCGTACGGTGCCAGCCAAAGCCTGGACCGCGGATCCTGTCCCCGACCTCCCCAACCTGGTCGTTGGGAATACCGACATCCCCGTTGCCAGTCGCGCCGAGCCCTGCCAAGGGCCCCTCTGCCACATGGAAACCGCTGGGATAGTCCGGTTCGAAGAATTGATCCGGCGTTTCTCGTACCGCTTCGTAGGCAACCTCCCATGCATCCCCTGCCCGGCCAATCGGCACACGAAGTTCCGCCACGCTCCAATCCCCGCCCAGATCGCGATGATCACTCACCGCGGTCCCGGCCAACTGGCAGGGTTCTGACGGCAACGTCCCCGAGGCCTTGTTAATCAGTAGCTTTGCGATGGGCATGGCTCTGTCCTCTGCGGCCCGCTCGACTAACCGGGTCTAATGACGTAGTTGACAAGCACCTTGACTCGCTCGCGCATATCTTCTTCCGATGCGTATCGCCGAGGTCGCCAACCGTGGCAACGAAGCTGCTTGCGTTCTGAACCTGGGTCTTCTATCACTCAATGGCACGGGCTGAGAACCGTGTGTCCGCGCCCGGACATCTTCCGCGAACATCAAATATCTCGCTATTGGTAGGCCCCACAAGAAAGGGACCGCAGCCCGACTGCTACTAACCAGGTTGACCCTCAATCCACTCGGCGACAATGCTCAATTCTCGCGTGGGAATGATCTTCGCTCTGGCGCAGTCCCCATATGTCCCCTCCCTTCACGACAAACTCATGCTACGGCCTTCCAGATGCTCCGGGACGACCACGCTTAGTCACGACCAACGACTTATGAAGTAAGGTGAAATGCCGCAATCCTCTCTCTGCTGAGTAGCACGCACTCAATGGTTTAGTTACGACGGCAGCCCTGAATGCTCTTTCGCGGCTGGGAGTATCCGCTTGAACACTTCGTCAGCCGGGAGACTCTGCTCCACCTTGAAATTGAACCGCGAGTCGTCAAAAAGCGGAGTCAACATCAGCTTTTCGGCGGCGCGATACGCAATGAAGGAGAGGTTGAGTGCAGGTATCTGCACTAGAAACCGAGATGTGACTGCCGCCCCCTGTGGCAGGGCACGATCGCGCACGGTTGTGATTACCTTTGTGGAGTCCGACTTCCCAAACGACACCGCCTTCCAGGTTCCGGCGACGTCGGCAACCAAAACAGATGAGCGTACCTGGTTTTCAAAAAGCACCGGGTACAGAAACTCGTCGCCGCCGTGGATCAATTTGTCGGGATTGGTATCCGTTGTGTACTTCTGCAACTCGTCCAGCCGCACTTTGAAAACCTGGAGCGGTGACCCAAGGCTCGACGATTGCACTTCTTGCATGCTTTTGAAGCCCATCCGCTCGTAGTTCTGCTCCGTGATGAGTTGGCGGAACTGCGCTAATGACTTACTGGCGACTGGTTGCGCTTTGGCTAGGAGCTGACCTGGGTCCTTTGTTTCCTGACCCTGCACTCGAAGAACCATCATCAACAGAAGGCATGCTGAGGCAAATAGCTTTTGTGCATTCATATTACGGACCTCCTACGTAGGCTACATCGTAAAAGTCGTCCCAGTGGGTGTGGTCGCCTGCGCGTTGAACGTACTCGTCGTAAGTAATAGTTTGGATTTCCCCGAAACAGGGGGCCCAAGGATTGTTCACTTCAACCCAGTTAACCCCGTCTACTGTGTGGATTCCAGTGATGACCATGACGTGTCCACCACCGCCGATCCAGGCCCAAGTGAACGCCACCGGCTTCTTAAGGTCAGCGAGTTGATGTACCAACTCATCCCAGGTTAGCGCCGTTGAGGAGGTCCTGTGGAATGTGAATCCATACTTGTCAAATTCCGGCCAGCCGCCCCAAACACATTGGGGTTTGGGACAGCCTGTAACTGGAGTGGGAGTTGTCTGCGACACATTGCAGCAATAGTTGGTACCGAAGCGGTTGTTTGCCTCAACACATTGGGCCACATCATGGCCAAGAAAGTGCATCACCATTTGCCCGCTCGCCGCCCAACACCACATCCCTGTCTCCTGGGGATGCATTGTCACGGCCAACGAGACATGATTCTCGACCGCGCCGATCGTGAAGTTATCGGCGCTGGTTCCGGTATTGGAGAATTTCCCTAGTCGAGTGACTGAGATCGGACCGGTGGCGGCACCAATTGGCACTTTTGCCGTAATCTCAGTTTTCGAGGCGGACAGGACCTCCGAAGGCGGCACAGTCACACCACTGAACTTGACTGTGTTCTGTGCTGCAGTGGCTCCAAAATTCCGGCCTTCGATAACAACTGTGGTTCCCACCGCTCCTTGGGGCGGATTGAACTTGATGACCTTGACACATGAGTTCACGAGCAGCAGGGACAGGACAACCAGCGTTCCAAGAACGCCCTTCCTGAGCCAGATGTGATTTGTCTCGCGCATTTGGAGAACCTCCTTAGTCTGATCGATTCTCGGATGGGTCCCGTCCGGGTAGATGGCCCATGGGCCGGGACCCGAGGAAATGTTTCCGCCGCTGGACCGAGCGATTGCCTGCTCGGGTCAAATCCAAACCACGCTGTCAAGAAATAGCGAGAGAGTGCGTAGGTCATGCTTCCTCCAGGCAGGAAGATCACCGTCAGCGGGGAAGAATGAATCGGGTCCGAGGTACGACTTGGAACCCTGGGGAAGTGCGGATACTTTGTCGTGCCTGGCTAAACTAGAACGAAGTCTCGCAATAAATGCAGTGATCCAGATCACAGGAGTGAGTGACTGCAAGCAGGCCCAGACGGTCTCTAGTAATGAGATAAACTTACGCAGGGGTACCCACACGTTCCCACGGGACTCGCAGTATGAGGCGCGCGTGGTGGGAGTGGAGTCTGCTTCGAGAATTACCCCCGAGTCAACGAGGAGCCCGACATGCCAAAGCATCCGGCCAGACGGACCCTTGAGCGAGATGTCCTGCCTTACTTGGTCTCGGCCCGCCGACTCCGACGTCAGTGGTTTTTTCGCCTGCATGCGCTATTCGGATACACTACTGACCTCGTGGTGGCTCTCACAGCGATCGGCGTAACCACGCCCCTTCTGGCGCTGCTCGGTGTCGCCGGCGGCAGAGAAAAAGAGGCGACGCAGGCCCCGGCCTTGACCGCCGTTCTGGCTTCCGTGCCAAACTGGCTCTATTTCCCGACAGGAGTGCTTGTAATCGCGTGGATTGTCCTCCGTGTCGCCTTCAACCGGGAGGAGGGCCAGAAACGCGCCGTGCTCGCAAAGAGCTGCACCCAGGTGCTGCGCCAGGCGGAGGCAAACCTGGCGATGGCCCTCGGAAAGCCAGATCCCATGCCCGCCCTTAATGAACTCTTGGAGAAAAGCATTCGACCCACCGTCGACCGCAACATCCAGGAAAATTCTTGGCCCTGGACGCCATTCGCGCCGGGGATTGAGGAGGAGGTCAGCAAGGAGGTCTCCAGACTGTGCGCGAGTTATGAGGCCGACTGGACTCCGGTGAACCAGCTCGGCCTGCGAGAGGCGCCTCTAGGGGGCCCCGCATGAAGCCCGCGCCAGTGATCAAGGCCGTGTTTGAACTGGATGAGAAGGGTCAACCAGCCTTCGTCGAGGGGACGGATCATAGGCACTACCGCATTCGGCTCCACGTGGAGAATGTCCCTGAGGACACCTACGCCGTTACTTATTTGTTGCACGAGACCTACTACAATCCGGTGCGTGAATCGCGCGACCGCACGGTTGGGTTCACAGAGGATTTGACCTCTTACGGCGACTACACGGTGCAGGCCAAGATCCGGTCTCGGGAAGGCATTATTGCTGTCGCCACACAACTGTCTGCTGCCCTAGCAGCAGGTCATGCAGGGTATGTATCGCCAGAGATCGAGTCGGCTCTAAAGGAGATTCGTGCCCACTGAATGGCAGGTCCGATAGACGCGCGCAGAAATATCGGATCTGCCCTCGCTCCCTTGCTGATGTGCAAGCATGAGTCGGCCGGCGAACCCCTATGGCAACGCCAGTTGCGAAAGTTTTATGAAGACGCTCAAACGGGAGGAGATTTATGCGAATGACTACCGAGACTTAGAACACTTGCTCGGTAACATCGAGGCCTTCATCGAACAGTACTACAATCGGTGCCGTTTACATTCGGCGCTGGGCTATCGGTCACCGGAAGAGTTTGAACGGGAGGCGAATACCGCAGTGAATTCTGCTGGAGCAACCATGAGCTTTTTCAGGCATGGGGAGATCTATCAGTCCGATGTAGGAAACCGTAGCGGGGAGCGACCCAAGAGCCGCCCCCCGACTCATCGTTCTGATGAGTCTCCAGCTGGTTATTCCTCGGCGAGTTGCTCTCCAGCAGAGCTCGCCTCCGCTTCACCAGCCGAGCGTCATCCTGAAAGAGAAGAGGAAGTTTGAGAAGGAAAAACCATGGAACGGCAAGTGTGCCAATTCCAAACTGTCTCAACGAAGGGGTTCACCCCATGAGCCTGTGCCCAATTTGTGCCCAACTGAACGATGCAGGACGCAACCGAAAGTCACCGAACGTAACGCCAGTTTTTCGCAAGTCTTTCCAAACGCGGGTAAATGCGGGGTTTAGGAATGGCCGTGGAAGGTCTCAAAATCCGCCGGGCTTCGGTCGATAAGCCTTTGTAAGAACAGAGAAATGTGGGGTGTTCCGGTAGCGATAAGGCCTTTGTCTGTATCGCACTAGCATCGGCGACAAGGTTTTTTCTCGATCAGACTCGGGGCTAACGACAGTTCAGAAGACGTTGCTTTTTCCGCGCGCGATTCTGGAATGGACAGTGCCGCGTCTTCGGCAGCATTCTGAGAACACCTCTCATCGTCTCACCGGACAATGCGTCCCGCCGCGAGCTGAACGCCGCTGTTCGCCAGGAGTTGAAGGCCATCGGAGCCGTTACCTTGGAAGATCATACTTTCCGTATCCTAGTTCAGCGTCAGGACATGACCGGAGCCGAACGATCCTGGGCCAGGCACTATGAAATCCACCCAGCAGTTCGCGGGGCGACGATAAATGCGTATACGCCGTGTCGATTTGGAATTCGCTGCTTGGATGAGGCTCTAAAGCAGCTTCCGCTAAATTGTTACCCTCCTGAAAGGAATTGGCGCCCCTGCGGAAAAGTTCGAGCATTTTGTCGCGCACCCTATCGTGGAAATCTCGCTTCGAAAGTAGGCGGTAGTATCCTTCGGCTAGGGTGCATTGAATGACGCCACGCACGCTTGCAGAGTCGGTGCTGGTGAGCACACTCAGTGCGAATTCACAGTGCTGCTCAGCGTGTTCGATGTGCCGCCCCTTCACCCGGCGGTCATATCGCAAGAGATAACAACAAGCAAGCTCAAAGTGCGTTTCTGCGAACACAAGGGCTGCGACTCTTTGGAAAGCGAACGGAGTCGTCTTTCAGCTGAGACTTTGTGTGCTTCGATTAACTGAGGATCTGACCTGCCCCCTGCTCTCGTTCACGTAAGAATACGACAACTTTCTTCTGTTCCATCTCGGGGTTGAGCCGGGATGGGGGTGCGCGAGGGGCAAGGGACGGCGTTTGAGTCCCTGGCCCCTCGCGCAGCGCTGTAGAAGCCGACGGCCTGGGCAGCAAACTCTTTCGGTGTCCGGTATCCCAGGCTGCTGTGCGGACGCTCCTCGTTGTACTCCTTGCGCCACACCGCGATCTTCCGCCGCGCATCGAACAGGTTCTGAAACCAACTTACTGCCAAACACTCTTCCCGCAGCCGTCCATGGAAGCTCTCGACGTGCGCGTTCTGTGTCGGCTTTCCCGGCTGAATGTGTACTAACTCGATCTGTCGTTCTACGCACCACGCCAGAAAATGCCGACTCGTCAGCCCCGGCCCGTTGTCGCAGCGGATCGCTTGCGGTTGTCCCCGCTCGGCCACGATCGCATCCAACACGCGCGTCACTCTTCGGCTGGCAAAGCTCGTATCCACTTCCAGGGCCAAACACTCCCTGGTGTACGCATCCACCACACTCAGCACCCGGATCGCCCGTCCGCACTCCACCGCATCGTGCAGGAAGTCCAGCGCCCACTCCTGATTCGCCGAAGTCCGCGCCAGCAGCGGCTTGCCCTCGCGCACGCAGTGTTTCCGCTTCTTCCGCCGCAGCATCAACCCGGCTTCCCGATACACCCGATGCACTCGCTTGTGGTTCACATGCTCTCCCGAGCGGCCCAGCAAAACATGCAGCCGTCGATACCCGAAGCGCGGCTTCTCCCGCGCCAACTCCACCAGCCGCGTTCGCAGCGGCTCATCGCAGCGCCTGCTCTGGTAGCGATAGCTCGATACCGCCATCGTCATCACACCGCACGCCCGCCGCTGGCTGAAGGCATACTCCCCGCGCACCTGCTCGACAGCCGCCTTCAGGGCTACGAACTCCAGCCGTTTTTTCGGATTACCGACTGCAGCGCTTCTTTGTCCAGACTCAGATCCGCCACCAGCTTCCGCAGCTTCGTGTTCTCGTCACGCAACTGCTTCGCTTCCTGCGCCTGGCTCACATCCATACCGCCGTACTTCGCTTTCCAGGCATAGATCGTGTGCTTCGATACGCCCACTTCCCGCGCCACGTCTTCCGCCTTGCGCCCCGCCTCCAGCTGTTTCAGCGCCCCGATCATCTGCGCTTCCGTGTGCCTGCTCCTCGACATACCTCTTCCCCTTTCCTTCGTCCGAAATCATACTCAGCTTCGTTCCGAAAGAGGGGAGCAGGTCACACCACACGAAGTTAAAGCGACTGTCGCAAGAGGGGGTTGTAGACATACCCGAACTGCCGAACGACCTTAAGCTCAACCCGACTCAACAACGGGCCGTTGGCGCGATGCTTTCAGGCAAAGCGATCGTGGAGCCTGGGCTCAGTGCGGCGCTCCAGAACATCGAATGGCCATGCCATTACCTGGATTTCGAAACCGTCGCGACAGTTCTTCCCCTTTACCCAACATTTGGTTGTCACCGGCAGGTTGTTACGCAGTTCAGCATTCACCATCGCGGAAGCATCGATGCCGAACCGAGCCACAGCGAATACCTCGCGGGCGATCCGAAAACAAATTGCGAGAGAGAACTCACTGAAGCACTGATTGAGAAGCTTGGTGAACATGGTTCGATCATCGTATACACAAAATTCGAGGAGAAGCGGATCGAAGCATTACGCGATGCGTTTCCTGATTTAGCAGCTCCCCTGCAATCGATATTGGGCAGGCTCTTAGATTTGGAGAAAATGATTGAGGGGAACGTCTACCATCCCGAGTTCCGGGGAAGTTTCTCTATCAAGAAAGTACTACCGGCTCTCGTTCCCGATTTGTCCTACGCAGAGCTAAACATTAGGGACGGCGATACTGCGATTGCACGATTCGCTCGCATGGCCAAAGGCGAAGTCTCTGGTGATGAAGCAGAGACTACTCGGCGCCAACTCCTTAAATACTGCGAAATGGATACGTACGCAATGCTTAAGTTGCACGAAGTGCTGTTGCGCTTAAGCAGCGGAGCTATCGAATGATAGTTGCAGCAAACGAACAGGGACCAGTAGTGTAGCCCAGTGGCGATGGTTTATCCGGCGATAATAACGGAAAAGGGGGACCTCTAGTATGTGGGAGGGACAATTACTTCTTGGGCTCTGCAAATTCTTGGAGCTTGAAATCTACGCGGTACAGATATACTTCCGCGTCTTTCACTTTCTTAAGCGCGTAGTGGAGCCGGTTGTCATATCGGGCGGCAATGATTATGCCCTTCGTGGGCTCGCCGTTCGTCTTGTGTTCTTCGAGCCAACCCATATAGCGGGCTAGTTGGCCCACCGTATCATCGCTTGTCTGATTCTTTTTCAGTTCAATCACAACAAGCTGCTTTGAATTTTTGACCTGCGCCAGAATGTCTATAATGCCGATCTCCGTCTTGTATTGCTGACTGATGAGTTCACCTTTCTCCTCGATCAGGTCGTACCTCTTGCCCAGTTCCGTTTTATCCCAATTTTCAATAAGGAAGTCTTCCAGCTGGCTTTCCATGTAGAAGAGCGCCGGGTCGGTTGGTTCTTCGGGCGTGCTAGGCGGAACTATCGGCGGGGTCGGCACATCGTCCTCCTGCCCGGGTTTCCAGAAGTGCTTTATCTCCGGTGAGTAGAGGAATTTTGAAATCGTCCTCAGATTGCCACGGATGCCGCACTTTTCGAAGCCGTTGACGACAGCAGCATCGGAGAGAGCAATCTTCCGCCCGATCATGTCCTTTTCGAAGTCCGGGCCGCCGCTAAACTCGAAGTAATCTATTACCTTTTTCCTATCGTTCAACGAAACGATGCTGGAGTTCTTAAACGGGTCCCACGCTGCGAGCATCGCGTTAACAGCATTGCCGCTCTGACCCGTCAAATTATTTCGATGTCCCTGGTTGAGCGCGTAAACTTTATTGATTGCCGCCACTCTTGTTCAACATCACTTTCGCCTAAGACTTCGTTCAGCGCCTTCGCCAGCGGCTTCCTTGCTTTAATTTCATTGAACATCCTCCTCCACGCCCCTTGGGCGATCATGGCCCGCGCTACGGCTTCACTATCTTTGGTGTTGCCCTTCCCGTTACGGTCTAGGATACGCACGATGTCATCAATTTCTGGATCATCGAGCTCTCCTTCCGGTCCCCGCATGATTCTGTCGTTCCAGAACGTGCGAAACTTCTGGCTCTGCGCCGTCCAGATTGTGTTTGCCTTTTCTACGTCGTAGCCGTGCAGGAATTCTTGGAAGAGTTTGGCGAAATCTGGCTTCATAGGCTCAAAACCACGAAAAATGCTACGGATCTTTGAGATCGATTTTACCTCGTCGGAGTAGTGTCAGCGATCTCTTCGGTCGCCTTGAATCACTGTAGTAAAACTGTAGTAGTTCTATGGTCAAAACGGTGCAGATCGCTTCATAACGATTCAACGTGGCCGATTTGTAAGCTGCTGAGAAATGGATTAGAGTAAAGAATTTTCCAAATGGAGCAGAACCCTTCTGTGTACTTGAAAACCGGCATAACTGAAAGGGTATCGGGGGTTCGAATCCCTCCCTCTCCGCCAGTCTTTCAAACCAAAGGACTTGCGGCATAGCTACAAGGCTTGACCCGATTTTCCAGGACTTTTCCCGAAACGCAGTACTAGGGAAAAGAGGGAAGATCAATGCGCAAGCCGAAAGCCAGCCTATACCTTAGATTCCGCATGCCGGACGGGAAGCAGTCCCCGTACTATCCGGCTCTATTCGACAACAAGTCCCGCATCCGTCCGTTCTGGTGCCTGGTCAAAGGCACGCCGGAACACCATCCAGAGGCTACCTATTACAAGCGCGTGAAGCGCGAAGGCAAGTGGGGATGGGAATCGGTCGGCAGCGACGCCAACACCGCTTGGACGAAAGCGCAAGCAGGAAGCATCTGTCCGGCAGTCTCAACCACGGCACCGGAGCACAAAGAGCCGGACGCGCCGACCGCCAAGGACGGCTACCGCTTGGACGAAGAAATCGCGGTCTACCTGTCAAACGTCGCGAAGCTCTCGCCGAAGACCTACAAGGCGTACAAGCGAAGCCTCGAAGTGTTCCGGCAGTCCTGCAAGAAGGTTTATGTCCACCAGATCACCAAGCAAGACCTGCAAGCGTTCGACACGTCCCTCATGGAGGACGGCAACGAAGACCGCACGCGGCACAACCGCGTGCAGCACGTGGTCACGTTCCTACGCAACGAAGAAGGTCGCCGCCTCGGTCCGGCGATCAAGGACGTGAGCATCACTGTCAAGTACGTCGAGGCACCACCGGAAGCGTACACGCGGCAGGAACTCGAAGACCTGTTCCGCGTGTCCGACGAGGACGAGAGGTCCCTGTGGCGGTTCTTCCTTGGCACCGGATTTCGCGAGGCGGAAGTCTCGGTCGCTGAGGTCACGGACGTGAACCACGACACCAAGACTATCCGCGTCGATGAGAAGACCTACTTCGGATTCAAGCCGAAGGACTGCGAGAAGCGCAACGTTCCGATCCCGGACGCCTTGATCGCCGAGATTGATGCACGCGCCAAGTCGGGTTCGTGCTCGCTTTTGTTCGGGAATAACGGACGACCGGACGGTCACCTTCTGCGTGTGCTCAAGCACGTTGCCTTCGACGGCGGTCTCAACTGCGGCAAGTGCAAGGGAACCGTGGACGGCAAGGAAGTCTCGT
Organism: Terriglobia bacterium; assembly: GCA_020073215.1. Taxonomy (GTDB): domain Bacteria; phylum Acidobacteriota; class Terriglobia; order Terriglobales; family Acidobacteriaceae; genus Acidiflorens. The sequence goes on from JAIQFO010000018.1 coordinate 18,429, forward strand.
GCGCGGAGGCCCCGGTCTGCGAAAAGTGGATCTTGCACCGCTTCCGCAAGAACTTCGCGACCGACCGCCACAACGGCGGCGCAAGCGCGAGGAAGATACAGAAGTGGTTAGGCCATTCCAGCCTTGAGACCACGCTTCGGTATCTTGCGGTCGGCGACGACACCAGCGACGAGGTGCGCAGCATAGTCAATGGCGTCCACGTCGGTCTATGAGTCAATCAGCTCTCCCCTGTAACGCCGGAAGACGGCTGTCCTGGACGCCGCCACTTTTTTGCAGGCCCTCGCAGCGGCGACGGGTGGACTCTACTTCCTCCTGGATTGTGGCGCTGCGAGCCTGTTAAGTGCCGTGCTGGAGGACCTGCATACGGGTTACATGCGACCTACCAGTTGCCCAGCCACGCGGCGCCAAAGAGTTGGGGTCGAAAAAGCATAGCCTACTTTCCGGTGCGAAATAGCAGCGGCAACCCAGCCTTACGGATGTATCCTAGGCTCCAAGAAACTTGCTTCTGGTACGTCGGAGGAATCCGGGATAGATGTCCAATGAAACTCAGCCCATCGTTTGGCCTGGCCAACCTTATCCCTTGGGATCGACCTGGGACGGCGAGGGCGTCAACTTCGCGCTCTACTCAGAGCACGCGGAGAAAGTGGAACTTTGCCTCTTCGACAGTTCGGGGAAACGTGAGACGCTTCGTGTCCAGATCCGCGAACAAACTGACATGGTCTGGCACGGCTATCTGCCGGAATTACGTCCGGGCCAATTGTACGGATACCGGGTGTATGGCCCCTACGCCCCGGAGCAAGGCCATCGTTTTAATCATCACAAGCTCCTGCTCGACCCCTATGGCAAGCAAGTTCAGGGAGCTCTCCGGTGGAGCGACGCCCACTTCGGATATAGGGTCGGACACAAGCAGGAGGACCTGTCTTTTGACCGGCGCGACGATGCCATTGGAATGCCCAAGAACCGAGTGATCGACTCCGCTTTCACCTGGGAATCGGATACACCACCCAATATTCCTTGGCACGATACCTTGATCTATGAGCTCCACGTCAAAGGATTCACCATGTGCCACCCTGACGTTCCGGCGCACTTACGAGGGACGTACCAGGGTCTGGCCACCGCTCCGGTTCTCGAACACCTCACACGCCTGGGAGTGACCGCGATCGAGCTCATGCCCGTGCACAGCTTCATGGACGACCGCCGACTCACCGAACGCGGCCTCCGCAACTACTGGGGTTATAACTCCATCGGATTTTTTGCGCTCGAACCTCGATACCTGGCAACCAACTCAATCTACGAATTCAAGACCATGGTTAAGACCCTGCACTCCGCGGGACTGGAAGTGATTCTCGATGTCGTCTACAACCACACGGTGGAGGGCAATCATCTTGGCCCCACGCTCTCGCTCAAGGGCATCGACAACAGCAGCTATTACCGCCTTGTGGCTGATAATTCCCGCTATTACAAGGACTACACGGGCACGGGAAACACGCTGAACATGCAGCACCCGCGGGTGCTGCAGCTGATCATGGACAGTCTGCGCTACTGGGTTCTCGAGATGCACGTGGATGGCTTCCGCTTTGACCTGGCTGCCACCCTCGCCCGCGAACTGCATGAGGTTGATCGCCTGGGCGCGTTCCTCGACATCATCCATCAGGATCCCGTGCTCTCGCAGGTAAAGCTGATCGCCGAACCCTGGGACCTGGGCGAAGGAGGGTATCAGGTCGGAAACTTCCCGGTGGGATGGACGGAATGGAACGATCGCTACCGGGATACGGTGCGTGCTTATTGGAAGGGTGACGGAGGACTGCTGGGAGACCTGGCTTATCGCATCACCGGTTCGAGCGACCTTTACGCACACAGCGGCCGGCGTCCTTATGCCAGCATCAATTTCATCACCTCGCATGACGGCTTCACCTTGCAGGATCTGGTCAGTTACAACGAAAAACACAATGAAGCCAACGGCGAAGAGAATCAGGACGGCAACAACAATAATCTCAGCTGGAACTGCGGGGCCGAGGGTCCCACGGACGATTCCAACATCCAGGCCCTGCGCGCCAAGCAAAAGCGGAATATGCTGGCCATGCTGCTGCTGTCCCAGGGCGTACCGATGCTGTATGCGGGTGATGCCATCGGCCATACTCAACTGGGAAACAACAACGCCTACTGCCAAGACAATGCGACCAGCTGGCTGAACTGGAATTTGCAGCCTCAAGATCGCGACTTGCTGGCGTTCGTGCAGCGAGTGATCAGCCTGCGCAAGAGGCATCCCGTATTTCACCGTCGGCGTTTTTTCCAGGGCCGCCCAATCAAAGGGGCGAGCGTAAAAGATGTGTTGTGGCTCAATCCTGGCGGCAATGAGGTAAGCGAGGACGAGTGGCGCGATCCTTCGCTACACTGCCTGGGAATGTTTCTCTCCGGGGAGGGAGTGGATGAGACCGATGAACGCGGCCGGAAACTCCGCGACGACAACTTCCTCGTGCTTCTCAATGCTCACCACGAAGATGTTGGATTCACTTTGCCGGCATTCCGAGCCGGTGCTCGCTGGAGCGCATGGATGGACACCTCACGAGAAGGTGGTTTGCGCTCCCTCGAAACGTACGACGCCGGCACCCCCTATCCTCTGCAGGCGCGGTCCATGGTCGTGTTGCTGGAACGACGCGGAATCGGCAAAAAGGAAGAGCCGAATGAAGCGCCGCTATAACATGCCATTCGGCGCCGAGCGCCGCGACGACGGAAGCGTGCGCTTTCGTTTGTGGGCCCCGGCCGCACGTCAGGTTGAGCTCTCCCTTGCCGGTGCGAACAGGTCGATGCGGCTTCCTCTGGACCCGTGCGATCAGGGTTGGTTTGAGTTAACCACCGATGCGGCCAGGCCTGGGACTCAATACCATTTCCGGATCGATGGTGGGCAGGAAGTCCCCGACCCGGCCTCCCGGTTTCAACCTCGGGACGTGCGTGGACCCAGCGAAGTGATCGACCCCGGTGCCTTCGACTGGCAGGATCGCGACTGGCATGGTCGTCGGTGGGAAGAGGCGGTTCTATATGAATTGCACGTCGGAGCCTTCACCCCGTTCGGGACGTTCTCCGCCGTGGGCGAGCGGCTCGACTATCTCGCGGATCTGGGAATCACCGCCGTGGAGTTGATGCCAGTTGCCGACTTTCCCGGCCAGCGCAACTGGGGTTACGACGGCGTCTTCCCCTTCGCTCCCGATAGCACTTACGGCCGACCCGAAGATCTCAAAGAGCTAGTTCAAAGTGCCCATGACCGCGGGCTCATGGTTTTGCTGGATGTTGTCTACAACCACTTTGGCCCGGAAGGAAATTATCTCAGGTCTTACGCGCCACAATTCTTTACTGATCGGCACTCTACTCCCTGGGGAGACGGCATCAACTTCGATGGCCTCGACAGGCGAATCGTGCGGGACTTCTTCATCCACAACGCGCTTTACTGGCTGACCGAATACCATTTCGACGGACTGCGCCTGGACGCGGTTCATGCGATCATCGACGACTCCACACCCCACATCCTCACGGAATTGGCCGATGCCGTCCGCAGCTCCGTCGAGGCGGATCGCCACGTCCACCTCATCCTCGAAAACGACCACAACCAGGCGCGTTACCTTCAACGTACCGAGCGCTGCCAGCCGCAGGCGTACGACGCCCAATGGAACGACGACGTCCACCACGCGTTGCACGTGCTCATCACGAGTGAGCGGGACGGCTATTATGCGGACTATTCGCAACGTCCAATCGATCAATTGGGACGTTGCCTTACCGACGGATTCGCGTACCAGGGCGAGGTTTCCCTCTACAGGAATGGCGAAACCCGCGGTGAACCCACCGAGGGCCTGCCGCCTACTGCATTTGTCTCCTTCCTTCAGAATCACGACCAGGTCGGAAACCGTGCATTCGGCGAGCGGATCATTCAGATTGCGGATCGCCGTGCGGTACGCGCGGCGGCGGCGATCCTCTTGCTCGCGCCTTCCCCAACAATGCTCTTCATGGGTGAAGAGTTCGGGGCTGAAACTCCGTTTCTCTTTTTCTGTGATTTCGAGAAGGATCTGGCTGCCGCGGTTACCGCGGGCCGGCGAAATGAGTTCGCTCATTTTGCCAGATTCAATAACCCCGCTGAACGCGAGCGGATTCCCGACCCCAGCGATGCCAGAACCTTTAAGGCCTCCCAGCTCGACTGGAGCGTCATTGCGGAACCGAGCCATCAAGACTGGCTGCGCTTCTATAGCAAATTGCTGGGACTGCGGTGTGAGCACATTGTCTCCCGTCTTGCAACGGGATGCACCGTCAACGCGGATTACGAGATCCACGGGGATCGGGGCCTCACCGCGCACTGGAAATTCTCCGACCAGTCGGAACTCATTCTGATGGCGAATCTTGGAACCGATTCCCTCTCTGGCCTGATTCCCCCTGCTTCGCAGGTTATCTATGCCAGCGAGCAAGTGAACGCCGATACTCTGAAGCGAAAGACGCTGCCGGCTTGGTCCGTGGTGTGGTTCCTGGAATCATGAAGCCACGCTCGCCCATCCCGCTCGCCACCTATCGCCTGCAGCTCAATCGCGACTTTACTTTCGCCCAAGCTACGGCGATCGTTCCCTACCTTTCCGCACTTGGCATCAGTCATTGCTATGTTTCTCCGTGCTTAAAGGCTCGCGCCGGCAGCATGCACGGGTACGACATCGTGGACCACGACTCGTTGAACCCCGAAATCGGGAGCCCCGAAGACCTCGACGGCTTTGTGACTACTCTCCACGAACACGGCATGGGATTGATACTCGACATCGTGCCCAACCACATGGGAGTGATGGGCAGTGACAATTCCTGGTGGCTGGATGTTCTCGAGAATGGCGAATCGTCCGTCTACGCTGGCTTTTTCGATATTGACTGGCATCCGCTAAAAGACGAACTCCACGGTAAAGTGCTAATTCCAGTGCTCCACGATCATTACGGCGCGGTCCTGGAGAGCGGGGAGCTGAAGCTTGTCTTTCACCATGAGCGCGGCGAGTTCGATGTGTCCTACCGCAATCATCGCTTTCCCGTGGATCCCAGGGAGTACCCCCGCATCCTGCAGCACTGTACGGACGCACTCGCAGCGAAACTCGGCGCGCAGAATCCGGACCTACTCGAGTTTCAGAGCCTGATCACCGCTTTTGGCCACCTGCCGGGAAGGCAGGAGGCGAGCAGCGATCGCATCGCCGAGCGCAATCGTGACAAGGAAATCCATAAGCGCCGCTTGGCCGAGTTGTGTACGCGTTCCCAGGAGATCGCCACTTGCATTCTTGGAGCCGTCGAGCTGATCAACGGCACGCCGGCCGATCCCGCAAGCTTCGAAGAACTGCACGAACTTATCAAAGCGCAAACCTTCCGCCTGGCCAACTGGAGGGTCGCCTCCGATGACATCAACTACCGCCGATTTTTCGATACCAACGATCTCGCCAGTATTTGCGTGGAAAGCGAAACCGTCTTTCAGGCAACCCACCGTCTGGTTCTGAGTCTGGTGGCCGACGGCAAAGTGGATGGCTTCCGCATTGACCATCCCGACGGACTGTATGATCCCGCTCAATATTTCGAACGTCTGCAACGCAGCATCGCACTCGCCGCAAAAAGGTCCGAGAGCAACGGGAACGGGTCACACTATGTGGTCATCGAGAAAATCCTTTCGGGCTCAGAACGGCTGCCCGCCGAGTGGCCTGTCTGCGGCACCACGGGCTACGACTTCGCGAATCTCGTTAACGGAGTGTTTGTAGACCCCGCCGCCGTCATGCGATTGGAGCGCATTTACCGAAACTTTGTAGGTGATGACGTCGATCCTGACGACCTTTTCTACCGCTGCCGAAAACTCATCATCCGGGTTGCCCTGGCCAGTGAACTGAACGTACTTGCCAATCAAATCGCCAAGATCGCTCTCGCCAAACGGCACACCTGCGACTTCACCCTCAACAGCCTGCGCGATGCGCTGATGGAGGTGGTCGCCACCTTTCCCGTGTACCGCACCTACGTCACCTCCTCCGGTGTTTCGGATAAGGACGTAGGCTACATCCGCAGCGCCATCGCCTCGGCCAAATGGAGAAGTCCGGCCGCTGATACCAGCATCTTCGATTTCGTCGGCGAGGTGCTTCTGACTCGCATCGCCGGAGGACAAGATCGCGCTTACCGGAACGCCGTTACAACCGTCGCCATGAAGTTCCAGCAGGTCACCAGCCCGGTGATGGCCAAAGGCCTGGAAGACACCGCCTTTTATCGTTATAACCGCCTGGTCTCGTTGAACGACGTCGGAAGCGATCTTCACCGGTTCGGAACCACAACGCCGGAGTTTCACCTCGCCAATCAGGAGCGCCTCCGCGGTTGGCCTCACACCATGCTGGCGACCAGCACGCACGACTCCAAGCGCTCCGAGGATGTGCGCGCCCGGATCAATGTGCTCTCGGAGATATCGGGGCTATGGAGGCTTCGGGTGCGGGACTGGAGACGCTTCAATCGCGGCCATAAGTGCCTGGTCAACGACAGGCCCGCCCCCTCGCCGAATGACGAATACTTGCTCTATCAGACGTTGGTGGGTGCCTGGCCATCAGAGCCTCTGAACGATGCAGACGGCTGGAAGACTTTCTGTGAGCGGATAGAAAACTACATGTTGAAGGCTATCCGTGAAGCCAAGCAGACCACCAGTTGGATCAATCGAAATACTGAATACGAAACCGCGGTTTCATCGTTCGTCAGGACATTGCTGAATCCGGGCACCACGAACCGGTTCCTCGACGACTTTGTGCCGTTCCAATGCCGTGTCGCCCGCATTGGCCTATGGAATAGCCTGTCGCAGACGCTTCTCAAACTGACGTGCCCGGGCGTTCCCGACATCTACCAAGGCAATGAGTTGTGGGATTTCAGTCTGGTCGACCCAGATAACCGGCGTCCAGTCGACTATATCCGCCGCCAGCAAATGTTCGAGAGTATCCGTGTGTGGGGCGACGACCCTGATACGTTATCCACCGGCCGCTTGCTGGAAACTCCTGAGGACGGTCGACTCAAGATGTATTTGATCTGGAGAACTCTGTGCTTGCGTCAACAGCAACCAGATCTCTTTCAGCAAGGCGAATACCTGCCGTTGGCGGTGGAAGGCACGAAGGCCAATCACGTGGTTGCATTCGCCAGAAAGTCAGGAACCACGAGGGCGCTCGTGGTTGTTCCGCGCCTGGTCGCAGGCTTGCTCAATGGCAATGACATTGACATCGATCTCCCACCAATCGGACCCCGAGTCTGGGACGATACTCACGTTCTGCTCCCACTTCGCAGCGGTTCTGAAAAGTGTCGGAACGCATTTACAGGAGAAGTCCTGGACCTGCAGAAGACCGATGAACACGCAAAAATTGGTGTTTCCAAGGCATTGGCGGAGTTCCCAGTAGCACTTTGCTTATTGGGCTAGCCTCACGGCACAGTACTGAGGCGGCCCTGCCGTTCTATTCTGAGATCCGGCTGAACTTCTCCTAATGATGTTTCATGGCAAGACTCGCGTCGTGCCATTCTAGCTGCCCAACATTCGGTCCAGATTGAATGCGGCGCTGATCAGCGCGAGATGTGTAAAGGCCTGCGGGACATTGCCCAGAGCCTCGCCTTGCGGCCCTGTTTGTTCTGAGTAGAGCCCGAGATGATTGGCATACCCCAGCACCCGTTCAAACAGCAACCTGGCCTGATCCAACTTTTCGGGAAATGCCAGACCCGCGCGCGTCAGTGCCTCAACGAGCCAAAAAGAACACATGTTGAAAGTGCCTTCCTCTCCCTGGAGGCCGTCAATGCGGGGCTGCGGCGGATAGCGATATACAAGGCTGTCGCTGACGAGACCCCCATGGCGGGGATCTTCGAGGATGGCGCTGATGGTGCTGAGCATCCGCGGATCGTTCGGAGCCATGAAGAAGACCAGCGGCATGATCAGAAGCGACGCGTCCAGGTCTTCACTGCCGTAATACTGGGTAAACGCGCGGCGTTTTTCGTTCCACCCCCGGGTCATCACTTCCTCGTAGATGCGGTCGCGCTCGCGCATCCACTTTGCGCGGTCGGCTGGAAGCGCACGCTTGTCCGCCAGCCGCAGGCCGCGATCCAGAGCAACCCAGTTCATGTTTTCGAGTAGACGAAATGTTCCTGGCGATTGCGCATCTCCCAAATGCCGGCGTCAGGGCGCTGCCAGTTCTCGCAGATCCACTCAAGACGATAGCGGATTTTTACCCAAACGTCGTATGAGGTGGGGCTCACGTACTTGTTGGACAGGTAAAACGCGTCCATGAGTTCGCCATAGATGTCTCCCTGGTACTGCGAAACCGCTGCATTACCGATGCGCATCGCATGAATCGCACAAGGGAACCGTGCCCCGTCTTCCGTGTGCATATCTCGGGCTCAATCGGCTTGCGTCGCTGGCTCGCGCCGAATTGTGGAGGAGTGCGACACGCCGCAGCTCAGTTCCTGTCGAAGCAGGTTTGTACACACTTGCGCGTCGTAGCGTCCACGCGAAACGTGCCTTTCTTCAAACTTCAAACCGCACTTCGTCGTCCGCTCAGTAGGTTAATGACCAGAACCACCAATCCCACTACCAGCAGCAAGTGGATCAGACCTCCGCCGAAATGCAGGCTGAAACCCAGAAGCCACAGAATCAGAAGAACAACAAGAAGTGTCCAAAGCATGTCAAACCTCCCGTGCTCATTCGCGAGTACTCTGTTTCGCACGAACGGATAAGAGACAGCGATGGGCTGTGCTCCGACTTGAACGCACAGCCCTCGACTAAATGACAAACACCAGTAGATCAAGCTTGAGGCCCTAATTCTTGTCTTTCTCTTTGGCCTCAGACTTGGCATCAGATTTCTCTTCGGCTACAGCTTGCGCTTTTGCGCCACGAATTTCCGCAAGGAACGGCTGGGCTACGGCAGGAGCCGACACTTTGCCCAACAGCAATGCCCGAGTGGTGACCTTGCGTCCATACATTGCGTGCCGGGAGTCATTGTCTTGGCGGATCGATGCACCTTCCAACGTGAGCCCCGCGAACACACCCTTGGCCCGGGAGTAGGTCAGGATCTCCGTATCCATCTTCCAGTTCGTTCCGGCCTCGGCGTGCCGTCCAACTGGACCGGCTGCGGCCGAAGCGTCCGCTCCGACGTGGAAATTACTCTCCAGCAGTTTTTGCATCCCTTTTTCATTCTGAATGATCATGACCAGGTCCACGGCTTCTACACCGATCTGCAGTCCCCAGTTTCCGCCCGAAATGGTAATGAACGCGGGCGCACTCCAACCATTCGCCGTGCGGCAGGTGGCTACGCCTTTACCTCCCTTACCTCCGAAGATAAAGCCGCCTTTTACCATATGCGGTACAACGGCAACACACTTTGCGTGCTCCAACACTTCTTCCGGGATTCCCTTGTCAGGCATCCCCATAATTTCGTGTAACACTGTAGTGGCGTTCTCCAGTCGTTCCGTGGCATCTTCCCGCGCCGACCCTGCCCAGCACAGCGTGCCAAGACTCAACATCGCAAAGAACAACATTAACTTTTTCATGGAAAGCCTCATTTCTGTTACCTCTGCGCCGCCTCTCAGGCTTCGTGCTGTGTACAGTAGTCGCACACAATTCCGGGTGGACATGCCAGCGCATCGGGTCAATTCCGACCGTAACAAATCAGGATTCAAGAGGTCTGAGCAATAGTGCACACTTCAAATTGCCAAGTGGAAAGCACAGCTGGCAGAGTTAAAAACTGGAGAGGTCACCCGCCGCTTACCGCTTCGGGATCTGATTGTGGGTGATGCGCTCTTCGATCCTAGACGCGAACTTCGGGGTGAGACCCTTCACCATTTGCCGGATCCCAGGCCTAAACTCGTGGAAGACGTTGATCCCCGCGTCGCCGCCAATCGTTGAACCAAAATTGTTGAATGTCTCCGAAGCGGATCGCGCCCGATCGGGACGGTACGCGGTGTGGAGAGCGACTGAAGCCAGCACTCCGAGGAAATACGAGGTGTTCAGCCTCCCCTTTCCGGAGTCGTCACGCGTGACAAAAATGCGCGAAACTGCGTAGGAGGCCCGGCCCATGAAGCTGTCGCTGGTCGAAGGGTAATACCGTGTGTTCGGCTTGAGCAGGGGCGGATACAGGTACTTACCAAGAAAAGCGCCGGACTCTTTTTGAATAAACGCTACTTGATAAAGAGCTGCTAAGTTGCGCTGCGGTCCGGGAGTGAAGTGTCCCAGTTTTGTTTCGCGCATTACGCCAACGCCAAGCGCGCCAGGTATCGAAGGCGACCTTGCTGCATTGACGAACGTGAAAAAAGTCTCTACGTGTGTTGGAGGCTGTACCGTCGACGGAGCATCTGGAAGCGATCCCGCCTCACGCATCTCCTGGCGCTGGACTTCGGGTGGGTTTGAGCCGTCAAACTGCACTCCCTGAAGCCAGTCGGCTGAAGGAGGTTTCTGGCACAACGCCCCGCAAGCGGCCAATAGAACAAAAGAAATGACGCGGATTGGTGCCGTTCGCTTCACCACAGCTCCCTCCCGCAAACCGGCAAGCGACTTTCCGACTCCTCGGCGATTCGGCTGGAAGCACATCTTGACGCTAGCACTCCGCAGGGCATTCGTCTGAGCAAGAGTGCTCACCCCAGGAGGCAGGGGGTCTTGAACTCAGACAACAGTCTTTGCTCCGATCCGGGCCTTTCTTGAGTTGAAGCGATCCCAAAAAACGAGCGGCAGGCCGTGGTTTTCGGATTTACGTTATCCAATGAAAGCGGCTAAAATAACCGTAGAAAAGTCGTTGTTCAGGCAGATAACGAGGTATCTATGTCTCCTGTTCGCCAGCCCAACGGTTCTCCGAGCACAAGAAAAGTCGCTCGCCAACCCCGACTCGGTTCGACGCCCCAAACACAGCGCAACGCCATGGGTCCACGGCTAGTGGAAAAGAGGCGCGCTTTCGATCCCCATGCATTCCTCGCAACCATCGGCGAAGGTCGGAAATCTGTGCCTTTCCAGAGAAAACAAGAAATCTTTGCGCAAGGGGACACCGCGGATGCGGTGTTTTATATCCAGACGGGCAAAGTAAAACTTACCGTGGTCTCGAAGAATGGCAAGGAAGCAACCATCGGCATATTAGGGGAAGGAGACTTTTTCGGCGAAGGTTCGCTTGCGGGCCAGACACTCCGCATGGAGTCCGCAACCGCCATGACCGATTGCTCGGTTCTGCGCATCGACAAGAAAGCCATGATGGAAACGCTTCATCGGGAACACGAATTTTCCGACCTGTTCGTGGCCTATCTGTTGACGCGGAACATCCAATACGAGGAAGATCTGGTCGATCAGCTTTTCAATTCGAGCGAAAAGAGGCTGGCCAGGATCCTTCTGTTGCTCGCTCATTTCGGTAAGGAGGGCATTCCCGAAACCGTGGTCCCTAAGATCAGTCAGGAGATGCTGGCGGAAATGATCGGCACCACCCGCTCGCGGGTCAGCTTCTTCATGAACCGGTTCAGAAAATTGGGCTTCGTCGACTATGACGGCGGGAGTGGGTTGCGAGTTCATAGTTCACTTCTAAATATCGTCCTTCACGACTAGATTCCGCTCCCGCGAATCCTAGAGTGCGCTCCGAGACCCGCCAGCGGCGGCAAATCATTAGTTTGCTGGATCGAATCCTGTGAGTGGCAACATCTTCGTCGCTACCAGCACTTCCAACAGAGTGGCGGTATTGCGAACGCTTCCCGAGATGATGAGGAGTGCTTCTGAAACGAGGGAATGTTGCCCCGCCAGTGAGTCAAGGCGGTCACTCACGCCGTAGAGTCGTTGCACTTCTTGCAGGATTGCGGTCGAAGGCATTTGGCTACCGACTTTCCTGAGAGCCTAAGGAGGGGAGAACTGCAGATGGACTGACTTAGTTCAGAGAACCTGAAAGAGGAGAAAGTCGTGACCGCCTCAACAAGAAGTATAGCAGGTCCATCCCGCGCAGTCGCTGGCGCACAATCCCCTCAGCAAACTGACCAGGTGCACCAGAAGGGCTAGAATTCATCGCTCGACGTGATCCCCATACATTTCAGAACTGAGCAATTCTGAACAGATTTCGGAATTGGCGCTGGTGTATCTTCCTCCTCATCGAACATGAAGAGATGTCGTAGGAGCTACGCGGCCACCGCTAACCCCGGTCGTTTTTGCTCCCCTGGTGGCGCAGCGGCAGAAAAGTCTGCGCCACTTCTTTTTTGGAAGTAGCAATCAACGCACAATGCCCCTTGATTTTAGGACTGTGCAATTTTGATCAGATTTCCGAATTGGCGCTGTTGTAAGTTTCTTTCTGACGAGCTATGCGGCCCGAGAGGTCGCCGGGGTCGTCTGCTCGAATAATGGCGCAGCTGTTGAGGCTGCGCCATTTTTTCTTAAGACGCTGTTGCACAGGACGACCGACGCGCCATGCACTCCTCTCGGTGGATCGCATCCGATGAGTCACTTCCGGCTGACACGTGTGGAATCCACGACACGTGCATAGTTTGAGCAATTTTGAACAGTTTCCCGAGCCCAAGTATTGAAAATTGATTCTTGAAGGTGAACTATGCCCCTATCGACTTATCCCGAACTCTCCAACGGAGTAGTTCTGTGCATCGACGATAACCAGGATGTACTGGAATGCGAAAAGGCATTCCTCGAAACCTTTGGGTATACCGTCCTGACCGCGCCCAGCGGCAGCAAGGGACTGGAACTGGCTTCCGCCCATTCGGTTGACGTTGTAATCGTCGACTATTTCATGCCCGGGATGAGCGGACCAGAGGTCGCCATCGAAATGAGACGGCTTAGGCCGCAAGCGCCAATCATCATGCTTTCCGGGGCAGTGGATGTTCCTGAGCAAGCCTTGAAATTGGTGGACGCTTTCGTCACTAAGGATCGTTTGGCCAGCCAGTTGTTGTCTGCGATCGCACAGTTGCACGGATGCGGATCAATCCCTCCGCCTTCATTTGACGCATAACGGCGAGAAGCCGTTTCTGAATATCTTGCTGTTTGCAGGTCTGCTCCAGGTTGTGTGCTCGGCATCGCATCCCTGGTTGTGCCGATTCCCCATCGCGAAGACGCAGAGTGTTAAGACCGGGGACATAAGCATCGGCGTGCAAACCAGTCACAGTGAACGCGTGTTGCAAATCATTAGTGCGGTGCCGATCGCAGGCGGGATCGCGCGGTTCCGTGAAGATTGCACAGGCGGAGTATGAGCATTTGAGTGGAGACGAGGAGTTGGCTCAAAGGAAGGCCGTTCGTACCGCGTCCTGCCTTCGACTAAGGTGTGGTTCTTGTCGATGGTGATCTTCCGGGCCTGCCCGAGATCGGAAATCTGTATGTTGTTCAGTTGGATGTCGAGGCCCTCGGTGATGGCCGTGCCCCCAGTGAGGCGGGCAATGTCCTGCAACATACTCTTGCGCTGATCCCCGAGGCCAGGAGTCCGGACGGCAGCCACTTGCAGTGAGCCACGCAGTTTGTTCACCACGAGAGTAGCCAGCGCCTCGCCCTCAACGTCCTCTGCGATGATGAGCAGCGGCCTGCCACTCTTTGTGATCTGCTCAAGCAGCGGGAGCAGGTCCATCTTAAAACTGATTTTCTTTTCCTGAATAAAAACGTAGACGTTCTCAAGGACAACCTGCATGAGTTCGGGGTCAGTGATGAAGTAGGGTGAGAGGTATCCGCAGTCGAATTGCATGCCACCCGCCTGCGGTTTGTCGCAGGAGCCGCGGGCCATGATGCTCACGGCGCGGACGGCGGCAGTTTCTTCCATACGACCCAGAATGCGCTCGTCTACGGTAGCAAGTTTCGCAGCCATGATTGCAACACCTCCATCGTCCGTGCTTCTGGGGCTGGGGGAGTAAAAAAGGGCACCCTGTGAAAACTCAGGATGCCCAGAGAATTACATCCCAGTTTGATCCGAGCCGAAACCTTGCCGTTACTGCGGCGGCTTCTCGTCTCGCTTTGGCTTTTCGTCCGGTTGCTTCTTCTCCTGCGGCTTCTGCGCTGCGGGCTCCGGACGCTGTTGTTGCTGCGGTGCAGGCCGCGCTTCTGCAGGAGGAGAGGTGCGCTGGGGCTGCGACCGCTCGCTCGGCGGAGGAGTCTGTGGCCGCTGAGCAGGCTCGTTCCGGGTTTCCGGCCGAGGAGCCGGCTGGGCCGTGGGCGGACGGTTCGACTCCGCCCGGTTGTTCGGCTGTGCGGTCGGCGGCCGGGACGTTTCCGGCGCAGTGTTTGGCTGCGCCGTCGGCGGACGATTCGCTTCTGGCCGATTTGGTTCCGGACGGCTGGGCTCCGGTCGATTGTTCGGCTGGGCCTTCGGCGGACGATTCTCTTCTGGCTGTTTGTTCGGCTGCGTGGGGCTAGTGGCGTTGTTCTCGGGATGCATGGCTGGCGTATTGGCCGCCGGCTGAACGGGGGCATGCTTGGCCGGAGGGTTATAAGGCGCCCCTGCCGCTTTGGCCGGTACCACTGCGCGATCGCTAAATGCTCCAGGCTTCGGAGTAGCAGCGACTGCTGGTTTGCCATGATTCACGGAAGCCCGCTGCTCCGGGTTCGTGCGGGCCGCCTGTGCATGTTGAGTTTGAACGGCTACAGCCGGAATATGCTTCTCACGTGCCGCCGCCTCTTCTTGAGGCCTCGGACGCGCGCTGATCCCGCCAGTGCCGCCGTTGTAGCTGACCCGGTTCACCGTGGTGCTGTTGATCACCGTGGTGTTGTAAACGTTGTGAATGACGGTGACGTTCACGTTGTTCACCGATTGGTTGTAGAAAAAGCGTCCGTTATCCCAACGTCCACCTTCATAGCCTTCGCCGAAGTAACCGTAGCCGTAACTAATCCCGCCGTAGAAACCGACGTGCGGACCCCAGTAGCCGTCATAGAAGACATACCCGTTGCCGCCCCAGCCCCAATAAGCTGGAGTCCACAGGAAACCAACTTCTGGAGCCATTACCCATGTCCCCGGCACCCAGTAATAATCGTCGAAGTCGCTGTCGTAAGCCCAGTACCCAGGTGTCCAGAGATAACCGTCGCCGGGACAAAGAGGCTGCTCGTAGACGGGCAGTGGTGGCGGGGCGAAGCTGATCGATATGCCGATTTGTGCAAACGATGCCGCCGACAGGGACAGCATCACGAGCGCGAACAATAGCGTACGAATGAAACGAATATGCATTGTGGTTCCTCTTGGCCGATGATCCTTCGCTTGCCCGGTCTCGCTCTGCGGCTGCGGGTTGCGTGGATGGAAAGGCCGATTTCCGCGACGAAACGTACTGAAGCCTCTGTCTCGCGCGCAAATAGTTGTCGCCGAAACCTTCTCATTTCGGAGATTATGAAGTCTGTGCAAAAAAGCTCACTTCGAGCCTGCGTCCCACAGGAAATGAGCCCCGCCCGGCTTGGCCATGATTGCGTCATCCTTTTCTTCAGTTGCTCAGAAGATCGCGGGAAGCAACGGCCAGGCGCAATCCGTACTCTTCAAGCCACGGGCCAGCCCTATCTATATCTCAGGCCGTCAGCCTAGTTTCTTGGGAAGCCGGAGGATTTTCACCGCAGATGCTGGTAAGCACCGGCAACAAGCGGCTGGATGCTTCGTTCTTGGAAACGAATGCATCAACCACCTTCAATGCGTGTTCTGCAATCCCTTCGTCGCTAGAAAGCATGATGATTGGAGTATGTGGCCGGAGGCGCTTTATCTCGGTGGCAACCTCATGCCCATTCATCTCGGGCATGTGGTAATCGACGATCACCGCAGCCAGCACGCAAGCTGCCGCAATTTGTATGCCTTGTCGAGCGGAGGCCGCAGTAAGCACGGAAAATCCCCGTCTCTCCAGCAGGGCGCGCTGGTAACCCAATATGCTGTCATCGTCGTCGATGCACAGAATCGTTTTGCGCCCTGGGTAATTGGACATAACTTGGTCTTCTCACCCATGATGATCGACGATATACCTAGGCCAAAGCTGATCAAATTTGCACACTAGAACAAGTCTCAGAAAGTTTCATCAACTGCACCGTCGCCTGCACGTTGGGTGGGTGACACCTAACCGCCCCGGCCTTGGCTTGGCCCCGCTCACGAGATTGTTCCGAACAGCGACCCGGCGCCGGCAGTCACCGCCATGGCGAGCGCACCCCAGAATGTGACGCGTATTGCGCCCATCATCACTCCTGCGCCACCAGCACGTGCGGCCAACCCACCTAGCAGAGCGAGGAATACCAGTGAAGTTCCAGAGACCAAAGGAATCAAACCCCTCGCCGGGGCCAGGGCGGCGACCAAGAGAGGCATGGCCGCGCCCACGGCGAAACTGCCAGCCGATGCCAATGCGGCCTGAATCGGACGCGCACGGAAAGTTTCGGAAATGCCAAGTTCGTCGCGGGCATGTGCGCCCAGCGCATCATGGTCCATCAACTGTTCGGCGACCTGTTTCGCGAGCGCTGGTTTGAGCCCGCGAGCGACGTAGATGGCCATCAGTTCCTTGTGTTCGCCCTTGTCGTCTGCTTTGAGTTCCGCGCGCTCCAGCGCCAGGTCAGCCTGTTCGGTGTCGGCTTGGGAGTGCACGGAAACGTACTCCCCGGCAGCCATCGACATAGAACCAGCCACCAGGCCGGCGATCCCCGCAACCAATACGTTGCTGTGAGTCGCATGCGCGGCTGCGACGCCAAGCACCAGGCTCGCGGTTGAAAGGAGACCGTCGTTCGCGCCCAACACCGACGCGCGTAGCCAGCCGGTGCGTCCTGCGCGATGTCGTTCCCTGTGGCGTACAAACATGGTTTCGAAGCTGAGTTTTGACAATGCTAATGAATGACGGACTGCCCGGAGCGTCAACTCGCACACTTGTCGGGTTGTTTCCGCAGGATGCTCTCGCGTAATAGGTACCCGACGCGCTCCTTAATATGTTGCGGTAGGGTCCGATATGCCTCCCGCAATTCCTCCAGAAGCTTCCCAGTGGATTGAACGTCGTTCATGGCAACCTCCATTTGTTCCGGACCGGCCAACACTCGCGGTCCGTCCTCAATATGTTCCGTAGCGTGACCACAAGCTCTGGGGCGAATAGCGCGCGCTCGTCACGCCGGACGAATGTACAGGCGACGCTTGCCTATTATCAAAGTGCAGGATGGCAAAAACTGGTCAAAAGCGAACAGTGAGGGTCGACTGATCCGAGTAAGCCGTTAGTGCGGGAGCGACGTGCTGGCAGTATTCTTCCTCTGCGTTGGTGGGATGGCTTTGGCCACCATCCAGCGATGGCTGTGCATCTGGGTCCGATATTAGTGGTGCGGTGCGGTTTGAATTATTCAGAGTTTGTGTTCTTGGCTCTTGGGTGATCGGCGCAAACATGCAATGCAAACTCTTTGTCGCGCTGCAACTCGAAGTCGCGCATCATTTCATCGAAAGATGTGCCGGTAGGCGCTCCGCTAGGTTTGAAGCGCCAGGTACATTCCGAGCAACCAAAACCCCGAAACCGCTTTTGCTCAATCCAGCCCAGCTTCCGGCTCATGGCCTCCTATCTCGTTGCGCCCCAACGTTGTCTGACTGCATGCCTAAGTACCCGCTTGGCGCAAAGGAACGAAGCGTTCTCCTCTCGCAGCGGCATACGGCCTCATTGCAGCAGAAAACCGTGACCCGGTCCGGGGTGACGGAAAATGCGTAAAGGGACAGGCGAAGTTTAAATGCGCCAGTTTTGGACGGTCTGTAGGGCATCCTACATACGTGGCAGAGTTTTTTCGTGCGCTCACCCGATTTTCCGAGTCTCGGTAAAGTGGCGGAATCGGTCTAGGTGTCGGTCAGGTTTCGTTGGCCTTGAATCGGTCAGTATTGCTCAGTATCGGGTTCGTATCCGGGGTAGTGTTGATAGGTCTCCGAGAGGGGTTCATCATGCCCTCCGAGAATCCTACCCCGTTTCGCACGGCATGGCAGGCGAGTTCATCCCCGCATCTGCGAGGGTTTTCGGTCCTGATCCTAGTCTGGTAAGGATGGTTGTGGAAAACAAAGGCCTCCAAGTCGTGCAGTCTGGCGAGCGGACGAATACCGAAGGGAAACCAGTCAGCAACCTAATACTTCTATCGATCTCCGATAGCGACTACAGCTCACTTCGTCCTCATCTCGAATACGTCAGCTTGCCAAACCATCTAGTCCTTCACGAGGGGGGTGGAAAACTGGAATTTGCGTATTTTCCGAATCGAGGTTTGATTTCTCTTGTAGTCGTGATGAAAGACGGAAAGACTGCCGAAGCCGGCATCGTCGGCAATGAGGGCTTTACAGGAACACCAGCGTCGGTTGGCCTGAGCAGGAGCCCGCTTCAAGCGGTGGTACAAATCACGGGGGATGGGTTTCGGGTAGAGGTCGCAGCTTTGCAAAACACTTTGGAATCCACTCCACACCTGCAATTGATGTTGAGCCGCTATGCAGTAGTTCAGGGAATGCAGGTTGCACAAACAGCCGCGTGCAATCGGCTGCACGGCATTGAGCAGCGCCTTGTGCGGTGGTTGCTAATGACTCAGGACAGAGTGGATTCAGAGTCGCTGCCCATCACCCATGATTTTCTCGCAACGATGCTAGGAACAGACAGGCCTAGCGTGAGCTTGGCAGCGGCTGTTCTACAAAAGAAGAAGCTCATCGAGTACGCCCGTGGTGCGGTGAAGATCGTGAACCGCAAGAAACTTGAAGACTCCGCCTGTGAGTGCTACGGGATTACCCAACAGTACAATGGCGAACTCGGCTTGAAATAAGCCTGCAAGTGAAGACCCGGGCTGTTGGCGGAACTCACAGTGGAAGACCTGGGCAGGTGCGCGGCACCCGGAAGGGAAGGGTCTAGGCTTAACGTTGCCCTGAATTCCCGACCGATCACCGATTGGAACCCGGATTGGGCGCTCCGTGCGAATTGTTCAGGTGCATGCGGGAAAGCCATGAGTGGGGCCCGCTATAGAGGAATTCCAAAGCGATGTTTCCACCCACGTACCCCAGCAAACTGTAGTTGCCCATTCGGAATCCATCCTTGTAGTTGTAGCGGCCGGGATACCAGCCATAGACGGCCGTCATGGTGCCGGCATACGGAGCAACCAGATCAGGAAAAGAAAAGACGCGATGGCCATCTTCGCCGCGGCGTGCGGTAAAGGTCGAAATCGCGGCGTGGCTCAGCCGCCGAAACACGCCTTTACACTCACAGCGGTAATACAGTGTGTCTTCGTGGAAGGCTTGCGAGAGCCCATAGCGCGTCGTCGTAGTCATCGCCGCGATGCCGAAGTCAGACCTGAATCGCTTGCTATAACCCCTCGCGCCTTGACCCCATTCCGGAGGTGTCTTGTCCGCCTGGTTAATGCCCGCAGCAAGTCCTGCGCCGACGATGGGATACGGCCCGAACGCATCAAAGAAGTAGTTGCGGAGCTTCGTTGCCTGCGGCGGACGCATGTAAGTCAAATCCGGTTGCGGGCTCGCCGTACTTACTGACAAGTCAACCGTGCTGCCGGAGGAGTCTCCCGAATTGACCAGTGACTGCGCCTTCGCCAGCACGGGTACGGCCGCGAGGGCCGTGATTACCAACAGCAAGAGCATAATTCGGCGCATCTTCATGAGATTCTCCTTGGTCAATCCTTCGGCAATCTGAGACCAGCCTATATACACCAAAGGGTTACTTCATGCGGTAAGCGGACAAGGTCCATGGTCGCACTGGCACGCAATCTCGACCTCTTTGGATCCCCGCTTCCCTGGCCTACCTTCGTTTCAGCATCCAGCCAAACAATGTTCCTGCGGCGACCCCGACCGCAAACGTGGTCGCAACCGTTAGCACTGGGTGTCGCTGGATACGCTGAGTTGTGTCATCCAAGAATTCTTCGGCAGCATCGCCGCCCTGCTTTGCGGCCCGCCTCACTACTCCCACTCCATCGTCTATCGCATCGGCTAGCGCACTGGTTGCGCACGAAGCCTGGCGAACTGACTCACCAATGTGTTCAGCCGTTTTTTCCGCTACGGTTTGTGACATGGACCCCTCCTGTGTATCTTTTGGAACCAGCGTTGATACATCTTTATTCTCCGACAGCTTTTTCAGCACGGCCGATCCAGTTTTGAACTTTGCCGACGTTCTTTTCCGCTTCCCCTGAGACTTCCAAATCGGATGCGTTCATCGCCTTTCCGACCTCCTCCTTAACTTTCCCTTTCACTTCGTGGAGTTTGCCCTCGGTCCGGTCTTGCGTGCTTGGCTTTATCACTTTGTCCTTTCTTCTCGTCGTAGCCGGATAGCTCTTCACTAGTGTCGGCTCCACCGGCGGTTTTGGCAGGATGCCATAAGTCGCCAGATCGGCCTCCGTAAGCACCCCGTCTTTTGTTTTGTGTTTAGCCATTACGCCACTTCTGTTCTTTCAACACTGGCCGACACCTGCACCAGTTCCTCAAATAAAGAGCGGTAGTGAATCATCGCCGTTCTCAGGTCTTCCGTTGTTGCCGCGTCTTTCCCGACCCGCAGCGCAATCTCATGTGCAGACCGGTAGTTTTCCACCACGTGGGGATGGTCGACAGAAATGTCCGCCGCACGTTGATCGAAATCGGACATGGGATAGCCGCGAGCTTTCATTACCGAGGACACCAGGTCATCGGCTTCCGTGACCGCGCCCTTTGGTGAATCGACAAAACGAGACTGTACAGCTTCCCACCGTTTCGAAAAACGCTCGTGTTCCATCGGATCAAGATCGCGAATGTTGAGCTTTTCCACCCGCTTCTCGCGATCCTCTAATTTCGATTCCGCTTTTCGTCCTGCCCCATGTACAAGCACCGCGCGATCGTACTCGGGCCCAAATTTCTTTTGCAGGTTTGCGGTTGTACTCCTGCGATTTCGCACGTACATCCAAGCCAGCACTGCGATGATCAGAATCGCCACCGCGGCGAGCACAATCAGGTTTGTATCCATCAGATGCAGATTCATCGAAACCTCCCTGTCTCCAAGAATGTCCACAAAGCCAATGCCGTTCGCGGAGTTCCCTCCGGCGGCGGAACCTGTGAGTGGTTAGTATCGGACTTTAGCCTTCTGAAGACTGGTCAGAATTGATCGTTTTGTAAATCAGCGCTCCCGCGTCCCGCAGATGAACGCCGGTTGATGCGTGCATGAAATCGCCGAGACCGGCGGCCTAGACAACAAACATGGCGACGCCCGCGGCGAACATGGCCAGCGTGGTGACCGCCACGACGGTCCACGCCAAGCGTGAACTCGGTTGGCCCTGCATCAGTTTCTTGTCCGAAGCGACGACTAGGATTGCGGCAAGAAGGAACGGCGCTAACAATCCATTAACCCCGTGAAGGTACTCTACTGGACAGCGGTTATCAATGGAGCAATCGCATCCATCGGACTGGGGCGAATGCCGGCGCGACAGAGTCGGAGCGGACGGTATTGTTCATCGCTGTCTGGCAGCTTGGTTTGTGGGATTGGGGCTCAGACTAGTCGTGGAGAACGATGTTTAGCAGTGAACTATGAACTTGCAGCCCATCCCCGCCATAGTCAACGAAGCCTAGCTCTCTAAACCTGTTCATGAAGAAACTGACGCGGGACCGGGTTGTACCGATCATCTCTGCGAGAGTCTCCTGACTGATCTTGGGGATCACAGTGTCGGGCCTGCCTTCCTTGCCGAAATGTGCAAGCAAGAGCAGAATCCGAGCGAGTCTTTTTTCACTGGAATTAAAAAGTTGGTCAACCAAATCCTCTTCGTAGCGGATGTTCCGTGCCAGTAGATACGCTACGAACAGATCGGAGAACTTGTGTTCCCGGTGAAGCGCAAGCATCATTGCCTTCTTGTCAATGCGCAGAAGTTCGCAGTCCGTCATTGCGGTTGCAGACCCCATGCGCAAAGGCTGCCCAGCCAGGCCACCCTCCCCAAAAAAATCTCCCTCGCTCAATATGCCCAGGGATGCTTCCTTGCCGATCTTGGAAACGACCGACAGGCGAACCTTGCCTTGCTGGACGTAGAAGACTGAATCGGCTGCGTCACCCTGCGAGAAGATTGTTTGTTTCTTGGGAAAGGTCACGACTTTCCTGCCAGCGCCGATCGTGGCAAGGAATTCTTGCGGGTCGAAGTCGCGCTTTTTCATGACCAAATTGGTTGCCGATGCCGTCAATAGCTTCTCCCCGGAGTGGCGCTACACTCCCGTCGATCTTGGCAGAATGCAATCACTGAGGATGTTCACTTTTGCTCATAATTGGAAAGATCCCCTGTCCCCACTCAAAAGGCACCAAGCGCTTGGTTAATTGTATTGAAAATGAGCAATATTGAGCATCCTCCCCGCAGTGGAACGTTGCATGATGCGGTTATGAAGACCAAAGAACTCACTCCGAAACAGATATTATCCGTGCCCTGTAATACCTGTGGTGCAGCGATCGGAGAGGCTTGTGAATTGCACACAGGTGCCCCGCGCACCGAGCCCCACCGAGATCGAAAACTTTCCGCGACCGAGGCCGCGGAAACGAGGTCCCGCAAGCAATGACGGGGCGGTGAGGCCACGGGACTTTTTTGCGCAGACAGATTGTCCTGTGGTCATTCGTTTCCGCAACCTTGAGCACGTCCGACCACCGCGGAATGCCAGGCTCGGGTTCGAGCGAGACATTGCAGTCAAGTCCCGATCCTGCGACCGACGGCGCGTTGGCCTCTAGCCGGGCCGCATAAACGATTAACATTGCGTCTTGCCGAAAGCAATTCAGATCCTATAACGAAGATGCGCCTGCTTGCGATCGTCCTGCTCGTGTCGAAAAAGAGCGCCCTGCGATGGCTGATTCATCTCGGCGGCCCCGGCCTGATTTTGCTGGGCCTCGCCGACAACTCGCTCATTCCTCTACCGGGTAGCACGGACGTCGTCACCATCCTGCTGGCCGCCCACCATCGCAACCTGTGGGTCTATTACGCGATGATGGCGACCGCGGGAGCCATTCTCGGCGGCTACCTTACCTACCGCATGGCTCGCAAAGGTGGCAAAGAGACTCTGGAGAAAAGGTTCTCGAAGAAGAAGACGGACAAGGTCTACGCCATTTTTTCACGCTGGGGCTTTGCGGCGGTCGCGATCCCCGCCCTGCTTCCGCCGCCGTTTCCCATCGTGCCCATGCTCTTGGCCGCCGGCGCCATGCAGTATTCCACCAGGAAGTTTCTGACTGCTCTGGCTGTGGGGCGCGGCATTCGGTACACCATCCTGGCTTATCTCGGCGTCCGCTACGGCCGTCACATCGTGAGATTCTTCGCGCTCTACTACTGGGATGTGCTCTTCGTTCTGATCGCGTTCTCAGTGCTCGGTGCACTGTTCGGCCTGTTCGAATACAAGCGGGGGCGGAACGGAAACGCCGCCGAAGCTGCCCGCCCGAGATTGCAACCTCGTCGCCGGAGGGCCTAATCGCTCTAGGTCTTTCTATCAACGCGTTACAGCTACGGTCCCTCTTGTCGGGGGCAGGTTTGACCGTATCAGAGACTCTGCTTGTTTCCACACACCTGGATCACATTCAATTTGGGTGTGGGACTTCCCGAAAATGCGGTCGTACCAGGGATACTGGTCGCATTTATACGGGCTCGCCCTGTAGTCGAATCGAAAATTCCCGATGATATTCGTGCGTTCTGGATCGGCAGCGCGAATCTTGGACTGGCCGTGGAAAAGGCCATCCGATTGGTAGAAATTGGCGGCCTGGGCTACGTTCGCCGGGATGACCGCATCATTTTGGTGAATCTTAGAGATACTATCCACTTGAATGGTGAGAAGCACCTTGACGCCATCCTTCTCCAGTTTACGTGCCAGATTGATGGCTTCCGAGCCGCCCCAGCTATGCCCGTAGATGATGACGCGACCATTCTGTTTCTCGTCGGGGGTTAGAGTCCCGTCATGGTTCGTGTCCAGCAGGCTCAGGACTTTCTTTCTAGCTTCTTTCCCGTGGTAACTCTCAAAGGTCTCCACGTCGACGCCCATGGGGTAAGCCTTGCGCAGACGTGCCGCGAGCTGCACCTCGCTGTGGACGAGATTATCGTGCTTGATGAACCCGCCGACGAAACCGATGACGATTACGGGCGGCATCGTGCGGGTCACGTTGGGAACAGATTGTGCAAGGCCTGTCTGGGTAAGCGCCAGGACGGCACCGAGGGAGAACATCGAAGTGCGAATCAAGATACCCAATCGACAAAGGGCGGTTGTGCAGATCATGTGGGAAGAGCCCTTCTGGATCGCATTATTGTTGGTCCGGCATTGCAGTCGGTCGCCGGAATCGTATTAGCCAACGACGGGTTCGTCGTGGTGGCAACCCTCGTCTTGGCCACGGATCGGGATCACTGTGCAAGGCTGCCCTCCACCGTCGACGCCGGCGGCATCGGCGCCACCGACTTCAACTGGTCCAGCTCGGTCAATACGCTTTTCCAATCATTCTGGTCCTTTTTCGTTGCGATCGGTTCCGAGAGGTCGGAATAAAAGCCGAGAATATTGGCGCGCAGCTCCGGCGAGGTCCGATCGAACTTCCGCTCTGACAGCTGGCCCAGCAACTTTGCGTACGTGTCGTCGGTCAGCGAGTATTCCGCCGGCGTGGTCGCCTTGCCGCTATCAAGATCACAATTAGGAAGCACGAGGGCGTCCGCGCGCACTTCTTCGAGAAACACCCGGTATTGATCGACGGTCGTATTGATGCTCTTGATATACAGGTCCTCGGTTTGCGGAGTCGGGTTAGTAAACGCCAACCCTTTGAAGGGACCGACTTTCGGCATGTATCGCAGGAGGGTGGACAAAATCCGCGTGCCCACACCCGGCTTCACGTAGTCCTTTCCCCACTCCTTTTCATAGCTGGAGCGCGAAAGACGATACAGGAACCTCCGTTTCGCGAAGTTCGGCGTTTCGCGCATCAGGTCCTTCTTATGGGTTTGCAGCGCGACTCGGGTCATCCTCGGGATCAGCTCGCTGACCGCGAAGCGATACGAACCCACCGCCAGATCCTCATGGGTAAGCACGTCTTTGAGTTCCACTCCGTAGACGACGGGGAAGACCCGCTCCAGCAAGGGCTTGGACACCTGGAATCCGATGAAATCGTGGTACTGTTCCGACGCATAGCGATTCTTCGCGACCTGTACCGTGTCGAACCCGAATTCGGTTTTCAGATGCGCCGTCTTGTCTTGCGCATAGCGGACGGACTGGCCAAACTTCGCTCGCAATTTTGGATACGCGATGGCCACCGACTGGTTGACTGCCGGGTGACCCGCGATATCCGACGCATAGTGCGACAGCGCGCCCAGCGCGAAGGCGTACTCGTTGGCATCCTGGCTTTCGAGCAACAGCTCGCGAACGAAATCTCCGCTGCGAACGTAGTGCACCAAGTTGCTGAATTCCGTGCTGCCGAACGGATAATAGCCCAGATCCTGAATGACGGCGCCTCCATAGGCGTAGGCATGGGCTTCCTTGATCTGATCTTCCGAGAGCCCCGGGTAGCGCTTGAGCAGGAAGGGCCGGATCTCATCGGACCAGAGCAGGTCCACGATTTCCTCGTGGGTCAGCACGGAGTACGCCGACAAACAGCCGCAGCACATGAGCACGACGAGAAGAAGTGTCCCCGCACGGACAGAAAGCAGGCGCCAACCTTTGGCTCTGGCGCCTGGCGAGATTGCCAACTGGCGCATGATTCAAATCCGTCCGAGAACCAGCAGAATGACAACGATGAAAAGGGCCAGTCCCACTCCGCTAGTCGGGCCATAACCCCAACTCCGGCTGTGCGACCACCGTGGCAGGACGCCCAAAAGTGCCAAAATCAAGATCACGATCAATATAGTTCCAAGCATGTTGTGCTCCTTGTCATGGATTCATGAGGGGTACAGCCTCTCCCGAAGCTGCACCGCGTACCACGGCTACATCGAGATGCTGATCGCAATTCCAACATTGGGATACCTGCGGTTGAACAGGTAGTAGCCGTTGTCGACGTAGGTGACGTAAACGTCGTCGTTGTCATACCAGTCATTCCCCCAGTATTCCGGCCACGGGTCAACGAGACTGATCCAATAGCCCTGATACTGGAAGCGCGGGTACCCACCCACAACCAGAAAGGGCAGTCCGTAGATGCGGAATCCATGGTCCGGCCCAAAGTAGCCACGGAAACGGTCCTCAGGAATGCGGTATCCGTGGTAGCCACCACGTTGCTGCCAGCTGCGATGGTCGGAATCCCAGTGTTGTGACCGATGCTGCTGCCATGCGCTCTGGTGGACACGCTGCTGTTCCTGCGTGCGCTGGGGGCGTTGATCGCCCTGCTGCTGTCGCTGAGCACGCTGCTGAGACTGCTTGTTTTCGTTCTTTTGCTGTTGCTGAGCACGCTGCTGGGACTGCTTGTTCTCGTTCTTCTGCTGTTGCTGTGCACGCTGCCGTGTCTGCTTGTTTTGCTGTTGTTGCTGAGCCCGTTGTGGCTGTTGTTGCTTTTGCTCTGTCTGTTGCTGCTGTCGAGCATGCTGCTGTTCAGGCTTGGCTTGCTCGTGCTTGCCCTGTTGCTGTGCGGGATGGTCTTGCTTTTCGCCCTGCTGCTCATGCTGTCCGTAAACAGGAGCAGCGAGTCCGAGAAGCAAAGACAGAAGGGCTGTGCTGGTGATTCCAATTATCTTCACAAGTGCTACCTCCATTTAGTAGCTGCGACGGTTTCGCAATCCTCAAGCCCTGCGTCCAAACTCGGCGCCGAAGGCGGCGTCAGCTTTATTTATAGGCGTCCCGCCAGTTCCTTGATGGTCAAAACTGCTCAGTGCAGTAAGGAAGTGATCGAAGCGAGGAAATCCGTCAAAGCCAGAAAGAAAGGGCGCGGGCCCAATCGGTGGACCCGCTCCGATAGTAGTTAAGTTGGGTGCGCTTCCCGACCACACCCAATGCCGCTAAAGTGTGAAGCTGAGTGCAATGTTGACGCCGGGATACGTCGGGTTGCACAGGTAATACACGCCGTTGATCTCGACAACAAAGACATCTTGCGTGTAGAGCCAGTTGGTCGGCCACGGGTCAACGAATCCGAACCAATAGCAACCGTAATGGAAGCGGTTATCCCTGCTGTAATTCTTTACTCTGCTCGACAAATGGGACCCGGACGAGCGAGACAAGTTCAAGACTCAAAGACCAGAAGAAAAAACTTGGGTTAAATTTTGGTCAATTAAGCGCCGAACACATAAAACCGTGGTCTGTGACGCAGAGACCAAGCTAAGCGAATCAATGAGATAGCACTTCCGTGGTTGTTTCGGGACCGGGGGGCGGAGGTTCGGAGCCTTAGCCCATCGAAGTCCGATGCACCTCACTACGTGGCGCGTTGAAGAAGCTAGGAATGCGACTCAAACGTTCATTCACTGACGCGAAATGAAGGGTCCAGAACTACTGCTGCCAAAGAGATTCGAAGCGCGGTGTAATGCTGAGCAATTCCCTCCAAGGAATTGGTGAGCATTACATCGCCATTCCCTTGGAACAGGCTGACGTCCCCGGTTACCTCGAAGACAGAACCGTCCGGTGTTTGCTTCGGTGTGAGGACGAGCTTGGTGATGCGCTTCCGTAGTTGCTCGCGGGCTATCGCGGGGTCGCCCGCCAGAATCTTCACGAACTCTTGGGACTTGCGTTCGAAGAACTCGCGTATCTCTTCAATCGTGAACACGGGCACCTTCGGCGCCGAGCCAGCATTCCGAAGACGCTCGATTTGGACGATGCGAGCTTCCACGGAAGCAAGCCTCGCGGACAGAGCAGGCGAAAAGCCATGCTTCGCGATTGCGTCAACGAGATTGTGCTGCTCTTTCTTGAGAGTGGCGTGTTCATCTTTCAAGTGGGAGTCTTGCGATGCCGCTTCGCGGGCGCGCCTCGTGTCCGTATCCAGAGTCGCCTTGAGTTGGGTGCGGAAGGATTGGACGCGCTCTTCCTCCAGCCGCGGGTCAAGTAGGTTCGCGGAGAGGGCAGCTAGAAGTTGCTGCTCCAGTTTTCGTTGCGGGATGGTCACACTGTTCTTGCAGACGCCACGGCGGCGGTGATTGGGGCATCCGTAGCGCGCGTTCGGAGCCTGGCCGGAGACGATTACTATATTCGCGCTGCACAGCCCGCATTCGAGCAAACTGCTGAACAAGTAAAGGCGGCTCGTCTTCGTCCGGTTCATTCCGCCAAGCCGCTTCGGACCGTACTTCTCTCGCACACGACGGTTCTGCTCCCGGGCTGCCTGCCAGAGTTCGTGGGACACGATGCGCAACTCCGGCACCTCGACACGCACCCACTCGGACTCCAGTCGGGGACGTTGTTCCGTCTTGCCGGTCTCGCGATTCCGGACCGTCTGCGTGCGATTCCATACCACAACGCCGCGGTACTTCTCGTTGAGCAGCATCTCGCGAATTGCCGAGGGGCACCACGCACGTATCTTCCCCTTGTGAGGTGCTTGCGGAGAGAGGATGCCCTCTGCGTTTAGAGTCTTGGCAATGTCGGCATAACTCGCTCCCGCGGCGTACATTTCAAAGATGCGAACGATAACCGCCTTCTCTTCGGGGATAATCTGCTGCAAAACTCCTATAACAGCGGGACGACCATACTCGCCGCGGCGGTTTGGGTCTTCCACAGGAACG
Source organism: Terriglobia bacterium (assembly GCA_020073215.1). Taxonomy (GTDB): domain Bacteria; phylum Acidobacteriota; class Terriglobia; order Terriglobales; family Acidobacteriaceae; genus Acidiflorens. Next base: position 46,939 of record JAIQFO010000018.1, read on the forward strand.
TTTCTATATCCGTAGCACTTGCCGCCGGGTACATAACCATTAAGAACGCGCCCGCGCTGACCGCGATGAACCTTATCGCGCAGTCCGAATACGTACTGTTCATTCATCATCCCGTGGAGGGTGAAGATCTGCCGGAATCCGGGTTGACGCGAATCCAGCCCTTGCGCGGCAAAGTAGAGGGAGACACCGTAGTTATCAAGAACGTCAGTCACCTTCAGTACGTCGGGCAAATATCGACCTAGGCGGGAACTGTCATCAATCAAAATGATGTCGAACGGTCGTGGGGCGGTCTTCGCCAGTCGGATAAGGTCATTGAGACCGTCCCTTCCGACCATGCTCTGTCCGGTGATCCCGGAATCTGCCCGGATGAAATCGTCGAGCACCGTCCAGCCCTTCTGTCCAGCGACAGCGCGACATTGACGAATCTGGTCGTCATTGGACGTCGGACGCTGCAGGTCGGACGAGTAGCGCGCGTAGACGGCGCATCGCCCTTGCGGCTGCCCAGACGGTTGGCTCGGATTGGAAGACTTGTGTGGCGTAACTATCGTTCGCGGCGGGAAGCTGCACCGCGACCTCCTCTAATAAGTGGTTTTGGTATTGGGTTTTCGTAGTTCACTGACATTGGCGGCTGCTTCAGTTCGATCCCGCGCTCTCGTAGGAATTCCTGGACCAGGCGTGGAACCAGCCATTCGTGAGTAACCGAACGCAATGCTGCAAGGTCCGGCGGTCCGGCGGGGATCTCAAGCCTGCTATCGGTTGCGCGCTTCCCTGCCGCACCGGCGGCGTCACCGCGAGCCGGGACCCGCTTCGCCTTGATCAAATCGGTAGCTGTTCTTTCCTCTTTCATTCTTATTTCTCCTTCAAGCTTTCCATCTGCCTCTCACAACCCATCGCGTGCGCGCACAACTCCAGTTCTTAACCCGGAGGGTGGGCATGAATATCACGGGGCCCTGGGAAGACAGCTGTAATTCAGGTACGCAACTCGATAGCGAATGGGACCCGCCGGTGCGAATATATCCTTAGGTTCACGATGACCTTTGCCTCCCCAGTCGTGGCTAGGCATGTTCCCCTCCTTCGTCTATGAGACCCTCAAAAAGCTGGCAAGCCAGCTCTTCATCCACACTGAGCTTTAGTTGCGAGGAGTCGAACTTCTCCGGTGCGCCGTCAGATTCAGCGAAGATTCGCTTGTCTCGCTCAATGGCTTCAATAAAGGTGCGAAGGTTTACCGCGGCAGCCAGCAGCTGGCGATAGAGCTTCTCGTTTACCGCTTTGATCGGCTTGAAGCAGCACTCGCCGATAAGCAACTTGCTGACGTCTGGGGAATACGGCAGAGAAGGATCTTGGACCACCTTCAGCAGGTAGCAGAGCCGGATGCGCTTGCGACACAATTCGCATGTAGTCTCAGACTCATGCCCTGCGTCGTAGCATTGCCCCTTGTACAGGAACCGAGCTGCATCCACCGACTGCCACGTGTCTTCGCCCTGGGGTCGACTGGAGCTCCGCACTCTCTTGTTGGATCGCGGCCGGACTTTCTTGAGATTGATTTGATCAGTCATAATGTCCTCGCTCCTTTTCCTCTTCTTTATAGGCGCAACCGTTGGCGGTGGTGATCGAAGGGAGGCGCCCTTGCGGGCGCCATCCCGCCAATCACACGTTTAGTCACCGTCTACCTCCGATCCATCGGACGGCTCCAAGTCCATGCCTTCACCGAGCTGCGGGATCTGCAGTCCGTGGAGCTCCGGCATGGAACGGCCGGCGAGTCCCTGGAGATCGCCGTACATTCCCGCGGTCCCATTCATCAGCATTTCCAGGCGCCGCGCGCGTTTCGCCCAATGCTTCGTCAAGGCACGCTTCTCAGCTTCGAGGTCGTCTTGCATAGAGACGCAGGCTTCGACGATCGCAGAGACGCGATTGCGGAAAAGTGGACCGATGAGGTACTCATACAGGCGTTCCATCTTTCCGTCTTTACCTTGCGTGACAACTTTCGCCATCGCTGCCTCAACGAGTGCGTGACGCAGCGCTTTGGCTAAGGGCAACGTGCAACGCATCGCCGCCACCCACACGCCCTCCAGGCGATCGAAGGTATCGACGCCTTTAGGCATGGTGGTGGTGACAATTGCACCGACATGAGCGCCCACGAGTCGTTGGTCTTCACGGTTCTTGATGAGCCACTCGTTGCTCCAGCTGCGCGTGCGCTTGCTTTCCCACAGAATCGTGCCGCACTGCAGCCCATTGGGACCGACGACTTTGTGCACAACGTCGCCGCCGTTGCGCCCCTTGGGGACCGGCTCGATCTGGTCAGCCGGGAAGGCGGCCCGCAACATGGCTTCGAGTTCCAGTTCCAGGACCTCCCCTTGGAGCTGCGAGTTCTGCTCGCCTTTGCGGCGCAGTTCCTCGACCTGCGTCTTCATGTCGGAGATCAGCTTGTCCTTTTCTGCCAGCTTCAGCAGATAGGTTTGCTCTTCTTCTTTCTGAGTAGCCTCGCGGATGCGCAGGCGCTCGGCTTGGAGACGGCGTTCGATCTCCAATTCCAGGCGCTGTTTTTCCTCTTCGAGGGTGCGGCGTTCTTTGCGCAAGGCGAGTTCAGCGTTTTCTGCCTTAGCGAGCTTGGCTTGCTTGTCAGCCAGCTCCTGCTCGACAGCGAGCAGCCGGTCGGCGTAAGCGTCCGCGGCTTTCTTCTCGGCAGCTTTTGCCAGAACGTCGCGTTCCGCGCGGAGCTTCTGTTCAACCGCGGCGTCGATTTCGCCATAGCGAACATCTAACTCGCGCTTCAGGTCCTCCAGCGCCTTGCGGCGCTGGGAAAGATCCTGTTCATGCTTATTCAGCGCGCTGGCACGTTCCTGTGTCTCGCGCTGAATCTTGGCACGTTCGGCGGCAATAAGTGGTTGGGCAAGAGTTTCCGTGAGAGGAAACTCGACATTACAGCTTGGGCAAGTAATAGTGGTCTCGTGCAACATAGCAGCCTCCTTTGGCTTTGGTTGGGGCTGCCTATTGCACCGGACCGCCGATTGGCGGACAATAACGTAGAGCTGTATTCCGGGCTCTAGACAGCCTGGTTTATGGTTAGCCCCGCGTTAGCGCGCGGGGCGCTTTATTTCAGAGCTTATGTAAGACTCACCTCCGCGACTGGGTTTACAATCGGTTCCATTACGGAAGTTGTGAACAGCTGCTCTTCATCAAGAGCAAGCTGTCTCGGCTCCTGGTACGTCAACCGGCAAAACACGCGATAAGTGAGTTGCACGTCTTCACGGCAATACTTCTTTATGCTGTCGATGTCGCGTTCTGCCCACCAACGGGCGACGTTCGTGCCCTCGCCGGTTTTTCTGCCACAACCAAGAGCTGAGCCTAGCGCATCGAGCGTGACGCCTTTCTTGTTGCCGCTCCAGTTGGTCCACAGCTGCAACGTGTCGATTACATCCGCCGTGTAGTACCGGCGCGTGTCCAATGTGCGGCTAGGCTGAATGCCCAAAATCCAGCTGCGCTGCTGCAGGAAGCGAATGTCAAAATCCAGAACGTTGTGACCGACAACTACGTCGCCTGGTCTCAAGGCGTCCCAAAAGCCGGTGATGATGCAAGCCTCGTCTTCACCAGCGAACGTGATCTCCTTCGCCGCCTTGCCGTCATCTTCCAGCATTCCGACGCAGACCACGCGACCGGTCATCGCATCCAGCGCACCCTTCTCATCACTCGGGTCCAGCGCCACCGTCTCGATGTCGAGGACCACGGTGCGGCGGTCCTCCGAAGCTTGGGTGCCGCCAACTTGCTGGTTTGATTTTCGCTTGTAGTCCATAACGTTTTCCCCTTCGGCCATAGTATACAGCGGTGAATTGAAAATCGTCTAGAAATTGGCTAGTTTTCCAATAAATCTTTGGTAACAATAGGCAAGTGATTGATAATAAATAGGTTATGTTGTCTTGTATAATACCTACAGATACTCTATAGTATGCACAGGAGTATGCAATATGCGTTTACGCAAGACCATCCGACTCAACGGCACCGACTACCAGATCGACTCTGAGAAAATCGTCCGGCTCGCCTCTCGTCTCGAACCGAAGGGCATCGACAAATATTGGACCAAGATCCAGGGCCGCCGATTTCCTCCTAAACAAATCGTGTCTGAGTTGCTTGGTGTTCCGCTCGTGGACTTCACGACCATGGACGCGAGCCGCATCCTGAGCGCGGTTGGACTCCAGGTGCAATCGGCGAACGACAAACCTGAGCCGGCCAGAACTCAATCCGAAACGTTGCTGCCAGAATACTTCCGGGCCCACGGGTTGACCGACATTGAAGTTGAGCCAGCTATCGAGAACAGCAACAATCGGCCCGATTACCGGTTGCGTGCGGATGGTACCGAGGTGCTGCTGGAAGTTGAGGATTTCAGTGCGAAACCTGAAGACCTTCGCGTCCGCGGTGGTACCTATAACCCGTATGGTCCAGTCCGAGAAACAATCAGTGCCGCACGAAGGAAATTCAAGGATATGGAGGAGCACTGCTGTTGCCTAGTTCTGCAGAACCAGGAGAAGCTGCGGATCGGCCTCAACTGGCAGATCGTCATCGGAGCGATGCTCAGCGACCTCGGGCCCCCCCTCTCCGCGAGCACTATCACTGGAAAGGGTGAAATCTCGAAGACAGAGCACTTTGCTCAGGGAGACGGAGGGACTACCGAGCATATGGCGATTGCACCGGAGAACACGATCGTCAGCGCAATAATCGTGGTCGAACGATACGCGATTGGCGAAAAACGATTTCGCCTTTTCGTGCACGAACGGGAGCAGGAGTTGGGACGAGAACTTAGTGTTGGAGAATGTCTGCAGTCAGTAGAACAGTCGGCGGGCACCGAGCGTGAGCTCTCATTGAACCAAATACGAGTTCGAGTTCACGAGAATCCGTACGCGAGAGTTCCCCTCGATCGTCGCTTGTTCCGTGGACCGTTCGATGAGCGGTATGGTGTGGTTGAGGACCCGAATCGATGGGGCCAAATTTATGCGGGCCGAGGTGTCGCCGAGTTTGAGAGACAATCGGCGGCAGCCAAGCTCCTCAGCAGATCATAATTGTCGCTACGGAAATTGAGCTGGGTCAGTATTCATTCACTTTACCGATCGATGCTGGCGTCGCAGAATTTTATTCCGGCCGAATCCTGCGCAGTGTAGTTGCGACTTGTTTCCGCGAATCTCCTGTCCAGGCCCGTTAGCGCGACTTTGATATCCGTGTAGGATGGCCCGTCATGCAAGAGCCTTATCGCCTCGGCCAGAACAACAGTAGCTGCAGTCGCTCCGACGAACGGAACTGCGACGGACTTGCCTGCCAGCTCCGCCCGTCCGCACTCGTCATTGGCCAGCTGCGCGTAAGCAGGGTTTTCCCTCGCAAGACGTTCCCGCTTTTCGCGCCGCCTAGTTTCTTCCGCCGGCGTGAGATCGGGCCACAACTCCTCTGCCGTGCGAGGATTCGGGAGCGTATGGAAACTGATCGTCTCAAAGTTGTCTTTGTCGCCGCCGAGGCCGCTTTCCATCACGCGTGCAAACCCCGCCGTAGCAAGATCGCGGCGGGCGGGATTTGAATCGAAACCGCAGAGCGCCAGCCGCGGCTCGGTCTGCGGCGGCGCGGTACGGCAGCGGAAATTGGAATCAAAAGGCCGTTCGACCAGCCTGGTCCTGAAGCCGCGTTCCTCCATCCATTTGCTGCATATCCGCGTCTTGAGCTGGCCTTCATCCTTCGGGGTGAAAATCATCCCCGTTTCGACGTTTTCCGGCTCAACCTTGTCAAAATCGTTGAGATAGATTTCACTTGCGTTCCACTGCGCGTAAGGAAGCGCCGCTAGCCCCCATAGATAGGAGTTGCCGAGGTGACCGAGACCGAGGACCCAAAGGTCACGCGGCAGAACCTCCACCGGCACGCCAAGTGCAGCGGGATCGCTGATGGGAAGATCGGGCCGCCAGAGGGAAAGCCCGACTGCGCGTCGTCCAGCCTCGATGCTGAGTTCCGCGAAGACGAGGAACATTTCGGAAATCGCTAGCGCGCCGGCGAGGACGCCCGAAAGAGCGCAATATTGCCTCTGCGGGAGCGGATCGACACTCGCCGCCGGTCCGACCTTCACGATCCACCCGTCAAAGGTGACGCGAAGCGCACCTCGAACAGCGGCCGCATTCCCGAATAGCAGTGCAGGGCCCTCAATTTCAGATTTGGCCGCGGCGCACAGGCTGTTCGGGCCAACGATGTCTGCGAGGGCCGAACCGAGTGTGCATGCGAGCGAAGGCCACACCAGAAGGCGCGCATCGGCAACATCGCGCTCCAGCACGACCCTGACCGCGCCTGGAAAGCAGCGCGCCGCGATATTGGTGGCCGTGAGCACAGCCAGTTGCAATGTTCGGGATTGTTCAACATCCGTCCCGCATCGGAGAGTGATCCCGAAGCGCTCTCGCCGCGCGAGCGCCTCCTGTGTGGACAATGCGCTGCTGTCGACGAGCAGCTTCGAGATGCGGGAGAGCGTGATGCTGGAAACGTCCATATTCACCAGAGCGTCAAACTTACGCGGTGTTTCCCGCGAGATAAGGGATGGCTGCGCCATTCGAAATTGCCGAGATACTCGTGTATGCCGGCCCCGTCGAGCGACCACCACGAGGTATTCCCGAAATTGGGAACGATAATTGCGGTATGGTCCTGCACCGGGATCATCGGGTTTCGCTTGTCGATGGGGCTCTGTCCGACATTCCGCCCCGGATGAGTGTGCACGTCGGCAACAACACGCAGCTTGTTCTTCCTGCAATGCCCCCATAGCGCCGCGTGGCCGACCGCGTGAAAAGCGATGGCGCCTCCCTGATAAGCATTCGGATCGAGATCGTCGTAGCAGATGAACGCGGTGACATGATCGGAAGGGCCGTCCTGCGGTGCCAACAGAAAGGCGCCGCTCTCCCTTTCTCCCATTCCACGCAGCCGCAGCTGAATGACTATTCGGCGCCAAAGCCAGATCGGAATGCGGATCGAGTTCCGAGCAGGATCAGAGGCCAAGATAGTCTCCGCAGTTCAGGAGTGAATGGAACTCTTCCAGATAGTCGACGATCGTGTGGTTGCTGTCCCAAACAAGACTGGGCTGATCCTTGGCCCAGTCGGGGTGGCCTTGGGCCGCCACGCGGTCGTAGGGGTGATAGAAAGCTCTGCCGCCTTCCCAGTCGGTGCGGAACACTTTGGCGAAACGGCTGTCCGGCCTTCCCTTGGGGCGCTTGGCAAATTCGAGAGTGGCCTTGGTGCTCGGATCCCAAAACGTGCTGGTGGGAGGGACCGTCCGGTAGTTCGAAAGGTCGAGCTGAACATAGAAGCGATCCGGAGCGTTCGGCCGCGAAGCCGCCGCCATCCATAGAATGCGCGCCGACCAGGCCAGTTGGTCCGGCAGAACATCCGCGCCGGCCAAGCCCCAATATCCCTTCAGGGCGCCCACACGGAATTCGGCCGATGCGACGTCAGCCTCGAACAAACGCTGGTCGGGTTTATCCATCCGTCACCCCTGCGGGGTGATCTCCTTCACCAGGTCGAAGCAGATCGCGCACGTCGGCAGAGCGACCAGTTCGCCGAGATGCTCGCCGAGACGCGGTTGTTTGTCCGTGTTGCAGAGGCGCAAGACGTATTCCGCTCCAGCAGCGCCGTCCAGTTTGAATTTCTTTTTCGCCCACCGGATGACGGCGCCAATCGTCGTCGCAGGGGAGAAGCGGTGGCGCTTGGTCTGGCCGTTGAAGTTGACCTCGACGGCGACCCGCTTGCATTTATGGACGTGCACGTGCCTGTGCCGGTGGAGTTCCAGGACCTCAACCGTCAGCAAAACATCGACCGGGTTATGCTTGTCTTCGCCGTCTTCGATTTCGTCGGCCTCGCTGAGTGCTTCCTCCCACTCGCCGACGAAAATCAGCACGTCGTCCTGGCCCTGCTTGATAATTCCTTCCCGCACGAGAACATCCCTGAGGACCTCGTGCGGACGCGCCACAGCGATTTTGGGTTTTGCACCCTGGCTGTGGATATACAGCTCAAGTTCTTCACCGGCCATTTGCCGTCTCCTTTGGGCGCTCCTCGCCGGGGACTTGCATCCGCCGGCGCAAGGTGCGATAGTTGGTGTCCACCTGGGCAACATTACTGGCTAACGCCTCGGTCGAAGCTTTCGCAGTAAGACGAGACTTCGACTTAGTGTTGTTGTCCAGTCAGACAACAGTTTGCCAGAGTGCATATTCTTGTCAAGGGGGAGGTGTAATGGCTCAACCTGCATTCGGGGTCCTGCTTCAACGACTACGGGAGCAAAGGGGACTGTCGTTGCGCGAACTGGCGCAACTTGCCGGGATTGATCATGCTTATATCTACCGTCTGGAAACTGGCGACAAGGAATCTCCGTCGGAAGAGGTGCTGACAAAATTAGTCCGCGCCCTGAAGGCCGGCAAGCGCGAAGCCGAAATGCTCCGCTATCTCGCGGCGCACCCCCACATCGATCCGGGATTGGTGGCGTACGCGCTCGCTGATACGACGGTGACCATCGAGGAGTTCTCTTCGGTGGCGGGCGTAGCCTTTCGTGGAACGAGCAGGCCGGATTACCCTAAACTGATCGAACGCGTGCGAAGAATCTTGCTGGAAGAAAATGGCAATCGATGAATTCCGGGCAGTCCTCAAGGCGCGGGAATTTGTTCGGAAGGTGAACCCCGCTACCATCCCAGTTCCCATCGAAATGTATGCTCGGGAACTGGGAGCGGTTATCCGTCCGCAGACCGATCTCGGACCGGATGAAGCTGGATATTGTTTCAAGAACAATGGCAAGCATTTCATCTGCACCAATGCCAATGACAAACCGGAGCGTCAGAGGTTCACGGTCTGTCATGAGATCGCCCACATCGTGCTCGGACTGCCCTCGCAGCATGGCGCATCGCCCTGGTGGAGTTACGCGAAAAAGCCTCTCGCCGAAATACTCTGTGATGTTTTTGCGGCGGAACTACTCCTTCCATATGACCTCTTCCAGCCACAAGCAGAGAAGTCGAGCATCAGTCTCGCTGCCATCGACGATCTCGCGGAGCGCTTTCAGGCATCCGCGACCGCAACGGGTTCCCGATATGCGGCCGTGGTGAGCACACCGCTGGCGTTCGTGCTTTCGGAGCAAGGCAAGGTGCGGTATGCGTCGAGGTCGAACCAGTTGAAGGACGCCTATGCCTGGATTCCGCCCCGTCTCGATTTGCCCGACGGCTGCTTTTCCAAAAAGGTGCGCTCCGGCGCAGCCTGCGACAGTCCCGAGGAGGTCGATGCGGGCATCTGGTTCAGTGATTGGGAACGCGGCGGCATCTTGCTGGAGGAGGCCCGCCACCTCGCGCCATGGGATCAGACCCTTACGCTGCTGTGGTTCGAGGACGGAGAGGTTCCGCCGCAGAAGTTCCGAGATGATCGAGGCGAGATCCACGAAAAAGAAGACGATGACAACGACGGGCTTCTGCAGGAACTGGACGGAAAACTCCGTTGGCCTGGGAAGCGTCGCCGGAGATAACTCCGAAAATAAGGCGCATCTCGTACATCAAAGGCTGGCGGGTGGCGGGAGTGGATTGGCGTCTCGATGGCGCGCGATAGGCGGCAAGCTACAAAAAGCTACAAGGAAGCTACAAAATCGTGCTATAAGGAAATTGCAGTTTTGATGGACAAATCACTAGTACTAGTTCAGAAGTCCTTGAAAAATCGGCGCAAGTCCTTGAGGGATTTAGGCGTGAATTGAATCCCTCCCTCTCCGCCAGTTCTTACTGTCAGTCCAATGTGCCGAGCCGGTGATCCTGCGCTGATACCAGAGTCAGGAAAGAAGTAGTGAATACACGTTTGCGACGCCTAACCCGCAGCAAGACCTGCCAACAGTGCGGGACTGCGCTCCAACCTGCCTGGCAACAAAAATATGACCCTTTCTGGGTCATGGTGTTGATATTTGTGGGCGCGACGCTGACGTTCTTCCTGATTGGAATCGCAGTCATGTTCCTCGGACTGCGGATGCTCTCCCGCAAGGAACGCAGCTGGGTTTGTCCCGCTTGCGCCGACGCGCGCGCCGGCTCCTAATTCCCCGCCCTTACCGGCCCCTCCGTATTCCCCGCCGATGTCGATGCCAGCTCGCCTTCGAGAGCGTCGCGAACCTCCTCCAGAGTTTTGCCGATCCACCCCAATCCCATCAGCATAGACCCGGAGATCAAGCCTCCGGCAATCACCGCCGCGCCCACCAGGCGCGCCACTTGCCACTTCACCACATCCATCACCGTCATGGGATTGCCTTCGCCACCACCGGCTTGGATGTGAGTTTGGTATTCCCGGTAACTGGACGACAACTCGATGGATCCCACGACCACACAGAAAACGACAATTACTATTCCCAGCAACATCAAGTAACGGCTCACCTCGTCCCCCCTGTCCGCATTTTCTTCCTGAGCGCCAGCAGAAAAAATCCTCCCAGCGCTGTATAGGATACATAAACAATCAGATCACCGAAACGGGTATAGAAACTCAGGTTGTCGGTGATGGGCACTTTCTGGGAAACGATGGTTTCGGTGAAGATTTTGGTCTTCTGCTGCCAGCGCCCAAGCGGATCGACGAAGCCGGAGATTCCGGTATTGCCGCAGCGCACCATAGCCTCGCGGTTTTCGATGGCGCGCAACACCAGAAAGGACGCGTGCTGCGAGGGCGCGAAGGAATGGCCGAACCAGGCGTCGTTGGTGATATTCACCAGAAAGTTGCTGCCCGCCAAACGCAGCCTCCGGGAAACTTGCGGATAAACCGATTCGTAGCAGATCATTGCCGAGAAACTGGCTCCCGGCAGGTGGAAGACCGTCAATTCCGTTCCGGCATCCATCGCCCCGTAACTGATGTCATGGATGGGAAAAAATGCGCGGGTAAATCCAAAGATACTGCGGAAAGGATATTTTTCGGCGACGGGCACGAGATACATTTTCTTGTACACAGCCAGACTCTGGCCGCGTGAATTGAACAGCTCCGCGGCGTTGAAATAGTGAACTTGCCCTTGCCTGTCCTGCGAAGAAGTGAGGAGCCCGGTAAGAACGTAAGTGTTGCCCGGAGGCAGAGTCCCCATTTGGGTGAGGCGGAACTCCTTACTTTCATCAATGTAGTAAGGAATTGCCGTTTCCGGCCAGACCACAAGATTTGTGAAATCCGTGGTCGCAGCCGCGTTCATGGTAAATATGTGATCCAATATCTGGCGTGCGTAGCGATCATCCCACTTGATTTTCTGCGGAATATTCGGCTGGATAACAGCAACTTCCTGATACCCCGCGGGCGCGATCCCGCGAAACCACCGTACGCCGTTATAGAGATTGACGAAACCGAAGATCACAACCCAGGCAATGGCGTGCCGTCGCAACCGGACTGGATCGCGACGGGCAGCGATGGCTTCGAACAGCAGCGCATTGAGCAGGACCAGCCAGAACGATACGCCAAAAACTCCGACGATGTCGGCGAATTGAATTAGAAACGGAAATCCGGTCAGCGCACAGCCCAGATTGCTCCAGGGAAAGGCCATGTCGCCATAGCCACGCAGCCCTTCGCAGGCCACCCAGGCAAAAGGAGCCGTGGCCCAGAACGGCAACGCAAGATATTTCTTTAACATGACGACCGGAAGGATAAAGACGAAGAAACTGAAGACATAAAGCCAAATAATGCAGATGTAGCCTGGCACCGAGAGCCAGGAGAATGCGACCATGCCCGCCAGCCAACTGAGCGTGAACCCGTAAAGGACCCACGGACAGATCAGCCCGGCGCGAATGATTCGCCTGCGGCTGAGCGGCTTGTCGAGATAAATGAAAAGCGGAACCAGACCGACAAACGCCAAAAAAAACAAATTCGTGGGAGCAAACGCCAGCCCTAAGAGCAACCCTGACAACGCCGGCAAGAAATCTTCCTTGCTCCAGGTACTGCCCTGCGAAGGTGCAGCCTGCGTTGACCCGGTTGCAGGGATGGCAGTAGAATCCGGGTTCGTCACCAGGTAAGAAGGGTTAACCATGAGGGCAGTTCAGTTCGTATGTGGGCACGTTTTGGTCGTGCTGATGGTGTTTTCGATCGCATGCAGTTCCAGGCAGTCGGCGAAAGAAACGCAACCTGTATCATCCTCCTCACATCAGGACAAGGCGCCTTCTCCAAGCGCATCCCAGCCCGCAGATGGGAAAGCGCAAGATGAATCCAACATCAGTTATGCCAAAACACCGGAACGATTTGAAAAGGTGCCGCCTTACGAGCCGCCATTCAATATCACCGATCCCAAAACCGCTCAAGAGCATTTCAACGTAGCCGTCAACCACGACCATCATAACGAGCTTGATAAAGCCATTGCGGAATATCAAAAGGCGTTGGAACTACAGCCCAATTGGGCGGTGGCCCACGATCGCCTGGCACTCGACTACCAGAAACAAGGCCGAACCGACGACGCCATTGCTCAATGGGAGCTGGCAACGCGATACAATCCGCAATTCTATTCTGTCTACGATCTGCTGGCCGGCGCTTACGAACGCCAAGGTAAGATCAAGAAAGCCATTGAGGCCTACTCAGCGCTCCTGAAGTATCCTCCCGCTCAAATGCCCGCTCACTACCAGCTGGGTCTCTGGTATGCGCAAATCGGAGACCGGCAGCAGGCCCAGAGTCATCTTGAAAGCTATCGTGACCTTGCCCTGAAGACCAGCGAAGAACCCAAGAGTGATCGCTTCCAGAAGGCGCTCCGCGAACTGCAGAAGCTGAAGCAGCAGGGTTGACGCTCTCCTCATAAACAAAAAAGGAACCGGTAGGGAATTGCCCTTCCCTGCCCGGTCCCTGGCAGATCCGCTGAGTTAGTGTGTAGCCGCGAAGTTCGCCATTACGAGGCTGGCGCTATTTCCGCTCGCTACCTGGAACGTCATGCTGGCCGCCCCTCCGTTAACGCTGAGCTTAACGTTGGTAAAGCCATCCGGCTGACCCGCCCATTGCTGCGCCAGCCAGTTAGCCGCTTCGACCATGCCGGCTTGGTTCGCGTTGAGGGCAATTGCACTGCCGAATCCCAACACATTCGCGCTAACCGCATTGGTGAGCGTATGCGAAGCGCCATTCGGAAGCGAGATAGCGCTTACGCTTGTGGTCACACCGCCAGTCGAATTCGGTGTGCTGGTGGCAAGTACCTGGGCGATGTTGAAGGGACTGTAGTTCCCATACTTCGCATTCGAGAACTTGGTTCCGCTTGCCTTTCCCTTCGTTTCCGTGAATGAGTTAGAACCAACGATCGTCTCCCACTGCCCCTTCTTGCAGTAGGCCGCGAAGCCGTTGCTCGTAGCGCTGCTGCCCGTGCCGCCAACTGCCGGGCAAAAGGCGTTGAGGATGGTGAAATCGTTGCTTATGCCGGAACCATCCCAGCCGATTGCCCCGTCCCCATCATGGTCATAGCCGACGGCCACAACCGAGCCGACGTGGGTATCGAAATGTTGCGTTCCCAGCCCGTCGGTGGTGAAGGTAGAGAACGGCGCCGTGTGGTCAATGTAAGTGCTGATTGTCTGCATTCCCGCACCGGTGTCGTCGTTATAGTTGACATAGTAGGTGAACAGCCCGTTCTCCAGCGGATTGGTGCTCGACACCGAGAGTTCTTCGTTGACCTTTGCGTCTCCGCCCGCAGTGTCCTGTCCAAACCACCCCAAGTAACCGCCGCACGCTGCGCCCATGTACAGCGGGATCAACCCCAGTATGATCCCAGTCCAAATGAGTTTTCTCATTTCTTCTCTCCTTAATACCTGAGCCCGTGGAATCAGGCGCGCCGCAAGTGTGGGTTGCTAGTCTCGCCTCCCGGGCTCAAGCTCCGGCAGCGGCATTTCACCGGACTCGAGCACGGGCGGGGTTTCGTGAGACCAATTCCACCTGCAACTACGTTCCGAGAACTATCCGTTTCACTCTACGGACAGCTCGCGAACTTGACTGTATTCAGGTTCGTGTACCACTGGAACGAGCCATCGAACGGGTAATATTCGGTGGTGTACCAGAAGGTGCAGTGGTCCGCTCCATCAAGGGCCATGCTGCTGTAATCGCCCCAGCGATTTGCCGTGGAGATTTGCGAACCGCCGCCTTGCTTCACCAGAACCTCGGCGTCGGTCGTGCCCGCGGGTTCACCAGCCGTCTGACCGGAGACATAGATCGACGGGAAGTCACCAGCGGTAGCGCTACTACGGCTGTAGCCGAGAGCAATGTTTCCGGAGTTATCTCTGGCGATGGAACCCATCCAGCGATACTCGCTGTCATCGGGAGTCTGGCTGGACTGAGCCAGGCTTAGAGTGGTCGAACCGGTCGGAGCCGTAAACTCATACCACCTCGCACCTGTCGCGGCCGTATCGTTCACGCTGTGCGTCACCAGGAAGTGCTGCGTAGTGCCGTCGTCGAATAGCGCCAACCGGTACATCAGTCGATCGCCCAGCGAATCAAGCAATTCGCTCCCGGCGCTCGGTTGCGGAACGCAGGCGCCGAAGCCGCCGCAAGCCAGGCTGTACGAAGGCACCGCGATCGGCATGGTTCCGTTGGTGCCACTGAGGGTTGCTTTCCCTTTCCCTTTGAAGCTGACGTTGAGCACGTATTGGTAAACGTTGCTGCCGGGATTTACGTTGTCAATGCTTCCCACGAACACTTCTGGAGCCGGACCGGCGGTCGGCGGATCGGCGTCAGCGTCAGCGGGCAGGAAACTGTCGTCGAACAACGTGCCGTTGGAGTTATCGACCATGCAGATCTGCTTCGCCTTCTTGCTGCCCGCGCGAATGGCGTCCGCCTGATAGGCGCACACAGTCACGCCGACATAGGCGGCCCCGCTGCCAAAGTTGTTCTGCGTCTGGTAGTACGCGTGAGGGGTAAGCCCCCACTTGTGGTAGTCGGGGAAACCGGGTTGGGTAAACTGATAGCGATTGTAGGAGCCAGTCGCATCCGCGGTCGTTGAGACGGCAAGGCAAGTCGCAAAGGGTCCAAACACGTTTTGGCTGGCCACCCAGACATGGTTGGCTTTGTCGAACTGAATAATCGGATCGCCATCGTTATCGGCCTGGCAGACGCCGCCAAAACCCGACCAGAAGTGGTTTCCAGCAAAAGGCCCGGCGATGAGTGCGCCGGTGGCTTTGTCGAACACGGAATAGCAGATGTTCACCCACTGTACAACTTGGGTGTCACCCACGGCCGCGTTGGTATCGGGAGGTGCCAGTTGCACGCCTGAGACGATGGGACAATTTACGGAGGCGGCTGAGCCGGGATCTCCCGAAATGCCTTCAAAGTTCAGGCCAACACTGGGGCCCGCATTTCCGGTACTGCCCAGTCCATGACCCGCTGCCTCGCCGACAGACCGCAACAGATGCTCCTTCGGTTTCAGAGGGGCGTGTACACGGGATGATCCAACGATCGCTTGCGCCGGATAGGAACTCAGCGGTGCCGAAATATCCGAGTGAACGGGATAGCTCACGATCGCGTTGCTAATCGATTGCACATTTTTTTGCGCTACGGCCGGAAGTGCGCAGATCGCCAGTACAAACACCACACAAACAACGGCTGGAAAAACAGGTTTTCTCATCATTGTCTCCGTTTTATCCTTCTACTCTTAACGAGTGTTTTCGCGTTGTAGTTTCCTGGGAGAAAATTGTCTATACGCTTCGAGTGTTGTCCGTTTCGCTCCTGGTTGCAGCTCTGCCCAAAAAAGCTATGCCGTCTTTTGTTGTCCGGCGGCTCTGGGTTCCATACCCCGAATCGCGCGAACAGACATTCGCGCGAGCCGCGGCCGTGTTCTCAACCGAAACAGCAGATAAAGCCCGAAAGGAAGTATGAGCAGACTGATGACTTGCGAGGTAGAAAGCAGATCGTAGACATAGCGTCCGCGAGGGTCGTCGCGAACGAACTCCAAAAAAAATCGCACCACTGCGTAGTAAAGCACGTACGCCAGAATAACTTCACCTTGGAACGTCTTCGTCCTTCTCAGCCACAACAACAGTGGAATCGCCAGCAGAACTACTGCCGCTTCGTAGAGTTGTGTGGGATGGAGTTTCACGCCCAGCGGCACGCCGGTTAAATTGTGAGCAACCTGCGAAGTGAAGGTCACGCCCAGTCGGGAACTGGTCGGCGTGCCCCAGCAGCAACCCGCCAGGAAACAGCCGATCCGCCCCATCCCCTGGGCTAGAGCCAATCCCGGAGCAATGCAATCTGCAACCTGCCATCCGGGAAGCCCTACGACGCGGAAGTAGAGGGACGAGCACGCGGTGGCCATCAGGAAGCCGCCGTAAAACACGCCACCCTTGCCCAGCATCTGGTCAAAGACGAAGTGCTCCCAGCCTCCCGAATAGAATCCGGGATAATCCAAAGCGGTGAGCAGCTTCGATCCAACTCCGGCGCTCAGCACAATCACCAGCCCCAGGCCTTCCATCTTGGCGGCGGACAGTCCTTCTTTCTGCGCCAAATGGACCGGCCAGAGAATAGCGAATAGGAATCCCAGCGCGGTCATCACGCCATAGCTGAAAACCGGCAGTTGGCCAATGTGCATGAGGGTCGGAAACATCGAGACGCCCTAGGCAATTCCTTCTTTGTCACGAGTGAAATTTTGATTTTGGTTTTCAGACGCGAAATGGGCAGGCACTTCCCGGAAGGAATAAAGACTGTCGCACGAAACAGCCGAAACGCTGAGAACGAGCACCATTTCTTACCTGGGAGGTGCGATTGCGCGAATCAGAGGCCCCAACAACAGTGTCAAAACTTTTAGCAGAATGTGAGCGCGCGGGTCAAGCGGCGCTGATGAATTATTTGCAAAAATTTGTATGAGGCTAATTTGTCCTTATTGTGTAGTGCACACTTTTGCGCTTTCAGTGCAAGGGCACTTCGTGAAGCACGCGTAGCGCCGGGTTTGGGCTCTCCCTGCCTTAAACCACCATCACGCGCACTCTAGCGCGACATCAGAAACTCAACCTGCCGCTCAATTTCAGAGATCGCAATGGGAGCAAGCTTAGCCTCACCCAGTTGCTGGTTGAGCTGCGCCAATCGCGTTTGCTTGAATCCATTCCACTCCGCAATGCGTGCCTTTACCTGCCGGCTTGCCTCTGTGTAAACCGCGATGGCCTGCGAAGGCACGGCACGGTCTCCACTCTCGACGACCCGCAGAGCCGATGCCAGACCCGCGTAAGCCTCTTCCAACCCGGCACCCTCCTTGGCCACGTGTTCCTTGTTCACAGGAATCGTGTTCGCAAGAATCTTGCCGATTTCGGATCGTGCCTCATCCAGCGCTGACTTGAGCTGTGCGCTTTGTGCCCCCAAGGCCTGCGGACCCAGCTTCTGTTGAATGTCAGCGAGTTGTTTCTGAACCGACCCAATCTCGGCCAGTGCGCGCCGCGCTTCGATGGTTTCCCCAAACATCTGTCGACCCAACTGCAACTGCTGCGCGAGCACCTCGGGAGTCGCCGGCGAGCGCGGATCCATCATCACTTTTAGCGATTGGTTCTGCGTTTTCCCATCGACTGTCAAGCGCACCTGGTAGATTCCCGGCACCGCTTTCGGCCCGCTCGGATTCCGGTAGTCGGACTCTTCGTCCGCGCTCGGGCCACCCGAACTGCCCCACGTCAGGTTCCAAACGAAGCGGTGCATTCCGGCAGTTTTCTCGAGGACTTCGGGCTTCGGGAACCAGCGCTCGGCGATAGGAAGCGCCCGGTGCTTTCCCGTACTTTGATCCTCTGACGAAAACTTTCGGATGAGGTTCTGCTGTGCATCGAAAACTTCCAGCCCGACAACGCTAGCCGCCGCCGGTAGGAAATAATCAATCACCGCGCCATTGGGAGGATTCTCTGCCGTTGGCTCTTCGGGCGGAAGCGGCGTACCCGTAAAAAAGTCGTTATCCACGCGCACCGCCGTGGCCGGACGGTAAAGCCACGGGCCACCGTCCCTTCTCGCCTCCATCGCCTGGCGAAGCGGCGTGATGTTATCGAGAATCCAGAAGGAACGCCCGTGCGTGGCAATCACCAGGTCATCACCGTGGATGGTAAGATCGCGAACCGAGCTCACGGGCAGGTTCAATTGCAAGGACTGCCAGTGGTCGCCGTCGTCCCACGATATGTAAACTCCAAATTCAGTTCCCGCGAACAGGAGCCCTCGGCTCTGCGGGTCTTCGCGAACCGCGCGCAAAAATGCTGGGGCCGTAATGCCGTCCGTGATCCGCTGCCAGGTGGCCCCGTAGTTCCGCGTGCGATAGAGGTAAGGCGTCTGATCGTTGAGGCGCCCGCGATCGACGGCGGCATAGGCCACGCCGGGATCGAAATGCGAAGCTTCGATCAGCGAGATCTTGCTCCAGTCGCTCAGTCCTGGCGGGGTGACATCCTTCCAGTTCTTTCCTCCATCGCGGGTGAGGTGTATCAATCCCGTGTCGCTTCCCACCCAAATCAAATCGCGATTGAGCGGCGAGGGCGCGATCGTGAACACCACGCCATAGCCGGCGCGTTTGGCTTCCTCAATCGTTGGCGAACCTTGCGTTGGCGGACTCGACGGTTTCGTAGCTTTTGAATCCCCCGCATCGCCGGCCGCCCCTGTGAGATCGGGACTGATGGTCTCCCAGTGCAGACCGCCATCGACCGTCTTCATCACATACTGCGTCCCCAGATAAAGCGTTGTCAGGTCAGCCGGGGAAAGTACCAGCGGCGGAGTCCACGGCGCGCGATATTTCCGCTCATGGACTTCCGAGTCCCACCGCAATGCGGGCCACGGCGTGATGTCCTGGCTGAGGCCAGTCCGCTTGTTGAACCGGGCAACCGTCCCGAAAGTCCCACTCAGATAAATGATGTTAGGGTCCTTCGGATCGAGCGCCAGGTATCCGCTCTCGCTCGGACCGGCCGGAAACCAATCCCGCGGCGTGATCCGCCCGTGGTCGGTGCGGCTAACCACCGCGGCAGCGCCGGTATCCTGCTGCGCGCCATACACAACGTAAGGAAACTGGTTGTCGGTCGTCACATGATAGAGCTGCGCCGTGGGCTGGTTGTACCAACTGCTCCAAGTCTGGCCACGATTCAGGCTGATCGTGGTTCCCTGGTCCGTTCCGAGCACCATACTGGACGAATTCTTCGGGTCGATCCAGAGCTGGTGATAGTCGTCTCCCCCCGGCGCGCCGCGCAAGACCGAAATCGTCTTCCCGCCGTCCTCAGATCTATAAAGAGCAATGTTCGGGATGTAGATGACCTCGGGATTCTGCGGGTCGATCGAGATGCCACCGAAATACCACTCCCGGCTCGTCAGCCGAGGATCTGCGTTGGCCAGCACCCACGTGTTGCCTCCATCGTCAGAACGATAGAGGCCGGAGTTTTTCGCCTCGGATCCTTTCGCTTCGATCAGCGCATACACACGCCTGGCGTCCGGAGCAACGTCGACGCCAACGCGCCCCCAATCGCCAGCGGGCAGCCCGTGTCCCACCAACCGCAACCAGGTTTTGCCCGCATCCTGAGAACGGTAAAGGCCGCTACCGGGTCCATCGATGGGGGCGTAGGTGCTCCACGGAGGACGATGCGAATTCCACGCGCCGGCAAACAAGACCTGCGGCGCGGAAGAACATATCGCCAGATCCGAAATACCGGCTCCCGGCCCCAGATCGAGAACCCGCGTCCAATGCTTTCCCCCATCGACCGACTTGTAAACGCCACGATCTTGGTTGGGGCCATAAGCGTGCCCCAGAGCGCCGACATAAACTATGGCCGGATTCCGCGGATCAATCACAATGCGGCTGATCTGGCGCGTGTCCTCCAAGCCAATGTGAGTCCACGTCGCGCCGCCGTCGGTCGATTTGTAGACGCCATTGCCCGTGGAGAGGTCCGAACGAATATCGCTCTCGCCGGTTCCGGCATAGATGGTCTTAGGATCGGAGGGGGACACGGCCAGTGCACCGATCGAGGCCACCGGCTGGCGGTCAAAAATCGGCGTCCAGACCACTCCGGCGTCGGTTGTCTTCCAGATACCGCCATCGACCGACCCGAAATAGAAAGTCGCCGAGTCGCCCGGCACGCCAGCCACGGCCACCACGCGTCCGCCGCGGAAGGGGCCGATAAGTCGCCACTTGAGCCCATTCACCAGTTCCGTAGGTACCGGCTGCGCAATGGCCGCGACGGTGAACAGCAGAAAAGTACAAGCAGGAATACCACGCTTCAAACACGACCAGAATTTGTGCAAGTTAGGAGCCCCTCGTTTTGCCGATTTAGTTTAGACGAAGCTGGCGTTCTCCAGGCACGACGAAATTTTCTGCTAGCGGGTAAGGTTCGCGTAGAATCTGCACCACCCATGAACCCCAGGAAGCCAAAGTATCACGAACGCTCTTGGTCTCAGGTCTCAAGGGGGTCTTCCTTCGTGTACCGGAACGTTCCCTGTTTTGCCGAGCCCCGAGCGAAGCCGAGCGGGCATTCGAAGGGCGCCCTTTGTGGTTAACGGTTTTGCAAATTGACCCGCCGCCTGATTTTGGGTTTTCTTGACGGCGCTGAGAATGAACTGTACACTTCGAATTACTGAACTGGAGAGTTTCCCATGCTGAGAACCGACCAGAATAACACGATCGTCGTCTCCGCGCTCCAAGCCCGCTCCAATTTTGGCAAACTGTTGCGCCGCGTCGATAACGAGCACCGCTCGCTCCTCATCGAGAAGCGCGGCTCTCCAAAAGCGGTGCTCTTGAGCATCCGGGACTATGTGCGACTCGCTGCTCCCGAACCAGAGGTACTCCGCCTGATCGGAGAGGAGTCCCGACGCAAGGGCACAAATACGCTCAACTCGCGCCGGATCGACCAGGTCATCAAGTCCGCGCGGACGCAAAAACCGAAGCGTCGTTGACCTGACAACGATGATCCCGCTTCGGCTCGTAATCGATACCAACATCCTCGTCTCGGCGGCGCTCAAACCGGACGGACTTCAGCGCACTGTGCTCCTCATTGCGCTCACCAAACCCGCCAGGCTGTACGTTACCGAAGCCATTCTCGCAGAGTATCGCGAGGTGCTCGCCCACCCGGAATTCAAGATCCGCAAGGGCCTTCGGCAACAATTGCTCCAGCTCATCCAGAACCACGCGCACCTCGTTTCCCCTGCGCGCCCTCTCTATGTCGCGCGCGATCCAGACGATAACAAGTTCCTGAAATGTGCGGATGCCGCCCGCGCCGATTACCTGGTAACCGGCAACCAGCGGCATTTCCCAAAATTCTGGAAACAGACCAAGGTAATCACGTCCAGCGACTTTATCGGCATCGTAGCGCCGCACTTCCACTCGTGACCGTCATCACTGCGAGCCCCGCGCCCCTGTGCCAGTTTATGGGGATGAGCCCCACCATCAAGAACGATCGCGCAGCGTGGTTGCAAGGCCCTTCGGCCGATTGCTCCGTTCTCCCAGCCGAACGCAAGAACCCTTGTCGGCTGGTCCTTTTAGGCGCCCCCGGAGTAGGCAAAGGCACGCAAGCCGAAATCCTGACCGCTCGTCTGGGCGCCTGCCATCTCTCGACCGGAGACGTCTTTCGAGCGGCCGGCAAGCGGCCCGACTGCGATCAATCCCCAGCCATGAAGGCAGCCCTGGGGTACATGCGCCGCGGCGACCTGGTGCCCGATTCCACCGTTTGGGAGATGGTGCGTGAGCGCAGCAAGTGCGTCCTCCATTGCGGCGGCTTCATCCTCGATGGATTCCCCCGCACCCTCGGCCAAGCCCAGTCGCTCAAAGAGTTGATGGAGAAGGAGAACATGTCTCTCAGCGCGGTTGTGAACTACGAACTCCCGGTGGATGAGATCGTAGGGCGCCTGAGCGGTCGCCGCACCTGCGAAAAATGCAAGTCGGTTTTTAACGTCAAAGAGCGGCCACCGAAGTTTGAGGGCATCTGCGATCGCTGCGGCGGACGCCTGGTGCAGCGCGAAGACGACCGCCCTGAAGCCATCTCCGTCCGTCTCGAAGCCTACGACCGAAGCACCGCACCCCTCATCCAGTTCTACAAGGATCTGGGCCTGCTCCTGCCGGTTCTAGCCAAGGGATCTCCCGAGGAAATCGCAGCGCGCACCGTAGATCAGTTAAATGCTCTGGAAGCTTGACAACCTTGCCACCGGGAGGGCCGGGCGCCCTCCGCATAGAACTCGCGACTGCTCACGCTGCTCATTCATCTGCTCGCCAATGGATCGGCGATTTTCGCCGCCGGACCCCCGACACGGCTGTGGCGCTCTCCCTGCCGCTGCAACCGAAAGGCCGGAACGATCAGAGCCTGTTCCAGCGTTGGACGATTCAGGCTCAACAGAGTTTCCGCCGCACGGTTCGATTCTGCCTGTTTGCCGAGCTTTTGGTACGCCCGCACCAGCGTGCGCAGGGCGAACGGATCCCGATCGTCCTCTTCCAGATCCTGCGCCGCATTGTCCCACTTGCCCTCGGCGGCAAGCATTGCACCGTGCGCGCTGTAGTAGGCATGCTGGATCGTCGTGCGCCGGCTCAAGGTCGCCAGTTGGTTGAGTTCAGCGACCGAAGCTCGCGCCTGTTCCCGGTTCCCAGCATCGAGATCGCGAAGAACTCGGGTATACACCACAACCGCCATTTCCTCGTCCCGCGCGGCTTGGCTCATCCCCTTGTCTTCTTTCAACACATCACTCGCCTTGCTCAGCAATTCCAGGGCAGTCTGCGGATTCTCTTGATAGAGCGCCATCTGCCGATACGCTTCGGCTTCCGGCTCCCCCAGGCCCTTCGCCCGGGCCTGGCCGGCCACGGCCTGAAAGGCTTTGTCCGCGGCCGCGAAATCTTTCTCGCGCACGTAGGTAGCCGCGGACTGCAGCCCCCACTCTGCCGCCTGCGCCTCCGAGGGAGCCATTTTGATTGCCTTCTCGTATTCCACGCGAGCCCGAACCTGATCTCCCGCTAACGCGTAGGTGTCCGCAATCCCAAGCTGAGCTGAGGAAAAAGTTGGATCAAGCTGCAGAGCGGCACGATACTCTGAGAACGCGTCGTCGAATCGTCCCATCACCCGCGAGAGTTCGGCGAGGCTGTCATGCGAGTTGGGTTCCTTCGGAACTGCTTCCATGTATTTCCGAGCCGCGGCCATCATTCTTGGCCAATCGCGACGAGCGGCATAGCAATAAGCAAGTTCATTCCAGGAGCCGGGAAAGTTGGTCGTGCGCTCAAAGTAAGGGATGGCCCTTTCGTCCTCGTTCTGGTGAATCAGCCACCAGCCGGCAAACCACGTCAGGTTCGGGTCGTGCGGATAAAGCCCCAGAAGCTGGTTCATGTCCGCAATGGCCTCAAGAAAATGGCCGTCGCCAGCGTCCGCCATCCACGTAATGAACAATTGCTCGCCCTTCGTAACCTTCTTTGACAACCCCAGCGCAGCCTGGCGATGGCTCGCCTGTTCCCTGGGGTCCCGGGAAACGAAAGCGATAAACCCGTGCGCCAGAGCGAAATTGTGATCCTTCCTGACCGCCTGTTTCCAGATATTCACCGCGGTTTCAATTCTCAGGTCACTCTGAAAGCGAGCCAGACCCTGCTCGAACACATTCCGCGCCTTGGCCGAACGAGTCGTCACGGGAAGTGTCTCTTCCCGGTGCGCTGGCTCCGCCGCGGCGGCGTAGGACAATGGCAGACCGGCAGTGAGTAACACGAACCCAAGAATCGCTGCACGCTTGCTTAGCATGAAGGCCTCTATTTCCCTCGCAACAGATATCCCGCTTCCAGCGGAAGCAGGTCGTCGATCTTCAAGACCTTGACGTCATGGGTGATGGAATACACGTCGATCAGCCCAATGGCGCCACGGGTAGATCCAACGAAACGCAACAAGTCCTCATCGGAACTCGCGACCACAATGGAGCCCTTGTGGTTCGCTATCAGCGCCTTCAGTTCGTCGAACGAAGTCTTGTATAGCCGGTCCCGCACGATTTGCATTTCCGGAGACCCCGGCTCGCGGATCACCACCGTGATGGCCGAGCCATCCGGCCAAGTCCGGCTTTGAGCTTTGAGAATCTTGACGAGATTTACAGACGTAAGACCCGACGCCGGATTCTCTTTTTCGACGACGACGGCCAGTTGCTTGGCGCCGCAATGGACCGCAAGGCCGATCACGAGAAGGAAGGTTCCAAGTCTTGTGCCGCGCTGCATGAAGAGAATTATAGGTGACCATGCGAGAAGCTTTTGCGCACTAAAGTAACAAGCGCTCACCAACTATCTCGAACGGCCATGGATGCGATAGCCTGATACCTTCTAGGGAAAGTCTGATTAAGTCCCAGGGGGACTCCGTGCGCCCCGGAGCCTGCTGAGTGAAGCCGAAGGGTACCCTGTGGTTCAAGGTTTTCGATGGTACTTAATCAGAGTTTCAGGAAAGGCGGCAAAATGATTGCAGTCCCGGAGGGTCGACCTAGTTCTGAGAAGCACTCTGAAGCCCAGCGTCGTCTTTCTTATTTCAGCGACCGCCGCGACGAAATCGTCTCGACCATCCGCGAGCTGGTCGAAATCGAATCTCCCAGCGACAACAAGGCCGCCGTAGACCGCATCGCCCAGGCGGTCGCGCAGAAATTTTCCCAGCTCGGCGGCGAAGTTCGAATTCACCAGGCGAAAGACTTCGGCAACCACCTTCAGGTGAACTTCGCCGGCAAGTCCGCCCAGCCCGTGCTGCTGCTCGGCCACTACGACACCGTCTATCCCCTCGGCGCGCTCGCCACCATGCCGTGCCGCGTCAACGACAATAAACTGACCGGCCCCGGCGTCCTCGATATGAAGTCCGGCATCGCCCTGATGCTCCACGCCCTAGCCGCTCTGCAAGATTGGCATAAAAAAGTAGATGGGCATGGCGGATTGCCGCGCCCCGTTACCGTGCTTCTGGTTTCCGACGAGGAAGTCGGCAGCGATTCGTCGCGAGCCATCACCGAGTCGCTTGCGAAAAAAGCTGCGGCCGTGCTCGTCCTCGAGCCTTCCTATGGATTCCAGGGCGCCGTCAAAACCGCGCGCAAAGGAGTTGGCGAATACCGCGTCAAAGTCACCGGCAAGGCGTCTCATGCCGGCCTCGATTTCCAGAAGGGCGTGAACGCGATTCTGGAACTGTCACGTCAAATCCAAAAAATCTCCAGCTTCACTGAAATAAAGAAAGGCGTGACCGTAAGCGTCGGCATCGTCAGCGGCGGATCGCGAACCAACGTGATTCCGGCCGAAGCGTCGGCGCAGGTCGATGTTCGCATCGCGCGCATGAAAGACGCCGCCGGAATCGATAAGAAGATGCGCAGCCTGCGCCTCTTCAACCGCAAGTGCAAACTCGAGATCATCGGAGGCATCAATCGTCCGCCCATGGAACGCACCGCCGGAGTGGCGGCGCTGTACGCGCAGGCCAAGGCCATCGCGCGCGACCTGGGATGGAAGCTAGGCGAAGCCGCCGTCGGCGGCGGTTCCGATGGCAATTTCACCGCCGGTTTGGGAATTCCAACCCTCGACGGTCTCGGCGCCGTAGGCGACGGAGCGCACGCCCCGCACGAGCACATCCTGATCTCGGAGT
This sequence comes from Terriglobia bacterium, assembly GCA_020073215.1. Lineage (GTDB taxonomy): Bacteria > Acidobacteriota > Terriglobia > Terriglobales > Acidobacteriaceae > Acidiflorens. Next base: position 72,402 of record JAIQFO010000018.1, read on the forward strand.
TGCCCCGCCGAGCCGCCCTCCTGGCCAGCCTGATCGAAGCCGTGTAACCGTGCATGAGCAACACCACTCATGAATCATTATCCATTCATGAATTGTCATCCACCCATGAATTGTCATCCTGAGCGAAGCTAAGGACCTGCTGTCTCGTGCGCCGAAAACAAAGGAGGTCCCTTGTTGCCGTCAGGAAGACAAAGTTTGGCAAGTTGAGCGTCAAGAAGCAGGTTCTCACTTTCGCCACAGGCTGCTAGAATTGACTTTGGGGACCTAGGAGTGCTGTTGCGCCCGCGTCGGGCAACCCCGCTGGAGGTTCGTATGCCGGGAAAATTGGGATTGCCTGAAATACTGCTGCTTCTCGCCGTAGCGCTGCTCATCTTCGGACCGAGCAAACTCGCCAGTCTCGGGAAGGGCTTGGGCGAAGGCATTAGAAATTTCAAGTCCGCCATAAAAGAAGGTGAAGAAGGCGAAGAGAAGAAATCGTAGTTCGTGTGGATGCGGGCGACTCGTCCGCATAACTTCCGGGCTCGAAGAACTACGTTACGAAAATTCCAGCCTGCCGCAGCATCCGCCATACCAGTGCCACCGGCAGTCCCACCACGTTGCTGTAATCCCCTTCAATGCGAGGAATCCACCGGGAAGCGATGCCCTGAATTGCGTAAGCTCCAGCCTTGTCCAAAGGCTCGCCGCTGGCAACGTAGTCGGTGATCTCCTCCGCAGAGATTTCCGACATCGTCACCGAAGTGGTTTCACTGGCCACCGACCACTGGCCACTGGCCACCAAACAGACACCAGTAATCACCTGATGTTCGCGTCCTGAGAGCAAACGCAACATGCAAGCGGCGTCAGCGGCATCGAACGGCTTGCCCAGAATCTGGCCGTCGACGACGACCACGGTGTCGGCCCCCAGCACACAATCCTGCGGACGTTGACGCGCAACCGCAAGCGCCTTCTCACGCGCCAGTCGCTCGGCACATGCTTTCGCGCCTTCTCCAGGCAGCGGGTCTTCTGGGATATGCGAGGGCTGCACTTCGAAAGTAATCCCGGCGTTACGCAGTAATTCCTGGCGACGCGGCGAAGCAGAAGCTAGCACGAGCATGGAAGCATTGTATGGGTCTGTGCCGGACGGGTCAGTAAGTGTAATCGGCGATCATGCTCATTGACCCGTTCGAGGTCTCGGAAGCGGACGACCTTCGAAAGCGATTCACTAGATGACCAGGCCTTTTCGCCTCCCCAATTCAGGAAACACCTTCTAGGATGCGCACGTCTCGCTCAACCGCGCCTTCGAGAAGTTTCAAAGCGGACTGATATGCCGGGCCCTCGTAAACCGCGATTGCTGCCGCGGGACTGTCAAATTCGATCACCACGGATCGTTCGTTTATCCCCGCTTCGAACGCCTTGGCGGCGGTACCGCGGGCGAGGAAACGTCCACCACCAGCCAGGATGGCGGCTTCAGCTGGTTTAGCGTATTGAACGACTGCGGCGGGATTTGAAACACTCCGATAGAACACGACCCAGTAGCCTTTGGCCATGATGCCTCCTTCGACCGGGCCCTGAGTTTACGCCTGTCCCGGATCAACTGTTATTAACTGGCGATTTCACCCACGACCCAGGTTGTTGTGTGATCGATGCCGACCGAAGAGGAAACACACTACTCCAGCGCTTCAGGCTCAATCGAAATGTTCTTCTCGCCTTGGGCGCGCTTTTCCCAGTACTTTTTCACCCAGGCTTCGTAGCTCTTGCCGGCAGCGGTGTCGCGTCCAGTGAAAGCGATGGCGGCGATTTCGGAATACGGCACGGCTGGCCGCTCATTGCTGGCGCCAAGCATCAGGCGCACAACGGAGTTCGCCAGCGTCGATCCAATACGGCGGTCGAAAAGATATCCAGTGATGGCGGAGCCATTCTTGCAGGTGATGGTTATGTCGCCACGATAGTCAAACGCCTTTTCGATGACCGCCCGCACATCGGCCTCGTTAGCCAGTTGCGGAATCCATCCCTGAAGATTTTCGCGCTCGAACCCCGGGACAACTTCGAGTTCATCGGTCGGGCGCGGGGGCGCGGCTACCGCTTCGGCACCGTGGGGCAACAAGGGATCGTGCCCATGTTCGCGACCGCTCATGCGTGGCTTTCTTCCGCTTGCGGTGTCGCAGCAGAGCCGTCAATCTGCACCAGCGGATTGTAAGAATGCACCGGACGCACCTCCCGGTCCAGATCGGCGAGCGCCTCCTTGTCGGGATAAAGCGAGAAGGTAGCCTTCACCGTGTCCGCGAATCCGCGCAGTGATCCGAACGTGTCGTCCACCGACGAAGGTTCATAGCCGCAATGCACCATGCAGTTGGCGCACTGCGGATTGCCCGATTCGGTGCCATAGCTGGCCCACTCCGTCGTTTCCATCAATTCTTTATAGGACTCCGCGTAGCCATCCTGCAGCAGGTAGCAGGGCCTCTGCCATCCGAAAATGTTATAGGTCGGCATGCCCCAGGGAGTGCATTTGTAGTGGCGTTTGCCCATCAGGTACTCAAGGAAGAGCGGTGACTGGTTGAACCGCCAGCTCTTCTTACGATTCGAAAGCATGGCGCGGAACATACGCCGAATTCGCGCCCGTCCCATGAAGTGTTTCTGGTCGGGAGCCTTGTCGTAAGAATATCCGGGCGAGACCATCATGCTCTCGACCCCAACCTCCATCATCTCGTCAAAGAATTTGCGCACGCTGTTGGGATCGGCGCCATCGAACAGCGTCGTGTTGGTGGTCACGCGGAAACCGGTGTCAACGGCCGCGCGGATCCCGTCGAGCGCAAGCTCGTATCCACCTTCGCGGCACACGGAAAAATCGTGATGCTCCTTCTGCCCGTCCACGTGAACCGAGAAGCTCAAATACTTGCTTGGCTTGAACAGGTGCAACTTTTCCTTCAGCAGCAGCGCGTTGGTGCAGAGATAGATATATTTCTTGCGCGCGAGCAGGCCCTCGACAATCTCGGCAATCTGCGGATGCATCAGCGGTTCGCCGCCCGGAATCGACACCATAGGCGCCCCGCACTCATCGACCGCCTTGAAGCAGTCTTCCGGCGAGAGATCTTTCTTCAGAATGTGGGCCGGGTACTGGATCTTGCCACATCCAGCACAAGCCAGGTTGCAGCGAAACAGCGGCTCCAGCATGAGCACCAGCGGATAGCGCGTGCGTCCCGCCAGCTTCTGGCGCAGAACATAGGAAGCCACCGTCCACATCTGGGATACAGGAACTGCCATCACCCCTCCGGAAAGAGTATCTGTCTATGATACCGGATTCCGGTTAGGTCTAGAACCGCTTCCCGGGGCATCCACGCAGACGTGAAGCGACTGCGAAATTGACAATTGTTTGACAATGTCCACTTCAGAAAAGTAGTAGCATTCTGACCGACTTGCGAGGAAGGCTCGTGGCCGCACCCGGGCGTCGAGTCGAGTCAGTGGGGCGCACCCTTTTGCACTTTAATCGCAGCCGCAGTTCCCGCGGCTGTGAACAGGAAGCGGCGTTCTGATCGGTGATCGGCGATCTTTTACCCTGACAGACTTTTGGAAAGACTTCGGGTATTGCGTCTGTTGTGAATGGTTTTGTTTTTGTTTTGAAAGGTCGCGCCTTCAGCCGCGCCGTAAGTATCGCAAAATCAACGCGGCTTTAGCCGCTGACGCCGCTACGTCGCGCAACACACGGTTCTCTAACCGGCCTGGGAGTTGAAATGAAAAGGCCCGATTCGCCCATGATCCCGTGCTGCGCGGTCCAAGCCCCGAACTGGCCCTCGGCATGCACGGTGAACTGTTTACGTCTTAATGTCCGCACGATGTCCGCACCCATGAAAAAGGAGATTAGTTTATGACCTCAATCGCAACAACTGGGTCCTTTGCCGGGCTGCCTCCTCGGTCGGTGGCTGCCTTGGTTCTTCTCTTTGCCGTTTCAGCGTTCTCACCTTTAGCGAGCGCGCAGACTTATGCCATCCACGGCAACACGCCGGGATTCATTCAGAAATCTCAAGACCTGGGAGCAGTCGATCCCTCCAGCGTGATCTCCGTCACGGCATGGCTGAAGCTGCATAATGAAGCTAAGTTGGACAAATTGGTCGAAAGCCAAAGACAGAAAGGCTCTCCCAATTACCAGAAGTGGATTACGCAAGACCAGTTCAACGCCAGCTTTAGCCCGACCGCGCAGGAAGTAAAAGCAGTGCAGAATTTCCTGTCGGCGCATGGCCTCTCCGTGCTCACGGTAGCGGAAAACAACTTCTACGTGAAAGTGCAAGGAACGGTAGGAGCGATTGAAAAGGCCTTCAACGTACAGATTGACAGCTACAAGCTGAATGGCGAAACCTACCGCTCCAACAATGCCGACCCATCGGTCAAGAACACGGCCGGCGGACTGATCGCCGCCGTCACCGGACTCGACGATTATGGCTTCCAGCCGATGGTGGCCTATCCCAGAGGCCCCGAAGGGGCGGCCATGAAGCCCGTTCCGCTCAACGCAATAACTCCGAACGGAGCCTTCTTCGAGAGCCAGTGTTTCCGCGCTCCCGAGACCGATACCTTCACCGGAGGAGGCAACACTGCGACCTACACCGGTAATCGCTACGGCGCCGACATTACCAACAGTTCGCTTGGACATCTGGCGCCCTGCGGTTATCAGCCCAGCGAGATGCAGACGGCCTACAATATGACCCCGCTCTACAGCGCCGGCTGGGATGGAACCGGGCAGACGATTGTGATCACCGATGCCTTCGGAGATGACACCATTGCGGGCGATGCCGAAGTGTTCTCGCAAATCTACGGCCTGCCCGATCTGACGCCGTCGAATTTCCAGGTCCTGCGCGCGCCCGGCGCCGTCCACAACCCCGGCAAAGGTAAATTCGGCGGCAGCGCGGGTTGGAGAGATGAAATCACACTGGACGTGGAATGGGTCCACGCCATCGCCCCTGGAGCCAATATCGTCCTGGTCATCGGGCCCAACAACGGCTCTGATCTCGACGAGGCCATCAACTACGCCGTCGTCCATCACTTGGGCAATACGATCTCCAATAGCTGGTCGAGCGTTGAAGGCTTTGGCAATCCCGCCCAGCACATCCGCGACAACCGCATTCTGCAGGCGGCAGCAGCTCAGGGAATCGACGTAAACTTCTCCTCCGGTGACTTTGGCGACTTTGCCGCCGTTGTGGGATTCAAGACGGTCGGCTTCCCTGGCAGTTCACCGTTCGCCACCTCCATCGGCGGCACCAGCCTGGCGCTGAACCCGGATAACACCATGAACTTCCAGACCGGCTGGGGAAACAACCTGACTCGCATCGTAGACACCATCGCATTAGGCAGCCCCCCTGTGGTTCCGCCTCTGAGCCTTGGATTCCAGGGTGGCGCCGGGGGCGGCACCAGCCTCACCTTCGCCAAGCCCTCCTTCCAAAGCAGCCTTCCCGGAACGATGCGCATGGTTCCTGACATTTCCATGCTGGCGGACCCGTTCACGGGCGTGGAGATCATCGAAACCTTCGATGGCCAATTGACCGTTGGCGTCATTGGAGGCACCAGCCTGGCCTGCCCGATGTTTTCGGCCGTCATGGGAATCGCTTCCCAAAAAGCCGGACACGGCCTGGGGCAAGCGGCGCAACTGGTGTACAACTTGCCCGCTGGCGCAGTTACGGATGTTCTAGCCGTCAGCTCCCCGAACAACGCAACCGGAGTAATCAACGGCACCACCATAGAGACGGCGGACGACCTAGCCGCTCCTCTCGACGGCACCACCAGTTACTACAGCGCACTCTATAACAGTCCGTTTTCGACGCGCTGGTTCGTAATCACCTTCGGCACCGATAGTTCACTAACCACGGGCCCCGGCTGGGACAACGTAACCGGCGTAGGCACCCCCGACGGTTGGAACTTTGTGAATGCGCTCGCGCCCTAGGCGTGTCGCGCAGTTCGTAACCATGCTGTCCTGCTGAAAATTGTCGTCCTGAGCGTAGTGGCCGCTTCGCGAAGCGAAGCGGCCACGCAGTCGAAGGACCCCTAACGTACCAACGCCGCCAGACCTGCGCTTTTTCTTGCCCCCGCTGCACCCTGCTAGAATCGACCTATCCTCATGGAAGCCGCTCGCATCCGCAATTTTGCGATTATTGCGCATATCGACCACGGAAAATCCACGCTAGCCGACCGCCTGCTGGAGCTGACCGGGTCGCTAGCCATGCGCGAAATGCAAGAGCAGGTCCTCGACTCCATGGATTTGGAGCGCGAGCGCGGCATCACCATCAAGGCTCATGCCGTCCGCATGTTATACCCCGCGCACGATGGACAGATTTACCAGCTCAACCTGATCGATACGCCGGGCCACGTCGATTTTTCCTACGAGGTCTCGCGCTCCCTGGCCGCCTGCGAAGGCGCGCTGCTGGTGGTGGACGCGTCGCAGGGCGTGGAAGCCCAGACCTTGGCGAACTCGTATCTCGCGATCAATCACGGCCTCGAAATTATCCCTGTAATCAACAAGATCGACCTGCAGAGCGCCGACATCCCCCGCACCAAGGAAATGATCGAAGGCGCGGTAGGCCTCGATGCCTCCGATGCGTTGCTGATCAGTGCGAAAACCGGCCAGGGAGTGCCCGACGTTCTCGAGGCGATCGTGAAGCGCGTTCCGCCGCCCAAAGGCGCGCCGGAACGCCATCTTCAAGCGCTGCTGTTCGATTCCTGGTTCGATCCGTACCGCGGCGTGGTGGTGCTGGCGCGTGTCTTCGAGGGCAGGTTGCGCAAGGGACAGAAGATCCGCCTATGGTCGAATGGCCACGTTTTTCAGGTGGAAACTCTGGGCGTGCTCACGCCGAAGCCGGTGGAAGTCGACGAACTGGTAGCGGGCGAAGTCGGATTCATCATCGCAAATATCAAGAACGTAGCCGATACGAAAATCGGTGACACGATTACGGATGATGACCGCCCTTCGCTGCAGGCCTTGCCAGGATTTGAAGAAATCAAGCCCATGGTTTTCGCCGGACTCTACACGGTGGACGCGCACGAGCACACCGCCCTGCGTGAGGCCCTGGAAAAATTGAAGCTGAACGATTCGTCGTTTTTCTTCGAGCCCGAAAGTTCGGTGGCGCTCGGATTCGGCTTCCGCTGCGGTTTTCTGGGCCTGCTGCACATGGAAATCATCCAGGAGCGCCTGGAACGCGAATACAATCTCGAGCTGATCACGACGGCCCCGGGTGTGCGCTACCAGATCACCAAGACCGACGGCCAGGTGATCGAGGTGGATAATCCCTCGCGCTGGCCCGATGTAAGCGAGATCGCGAAAGTGGAAGAGCCAGTGATTCTAGCGGTGATTTTGACCAACGAAGAATACGTAGGCGGCATTCTGAAGCTGGTCGAGGAAAAGCGCGGCAAGCAGAAGAGTTTTGAATATGTCAGCTCCTCGCGCGTGATGCTGCAATACGAGCTCCCTCTGAATGAAATCGTCCTGGATTTTTACGACCGCCTGAAATCGGTGTCCCGAGGCTACGCGTCGCTCGACTATCACCTGTCCGGAAACTGGGTATCCCCCATGGCCAAGCTGGATATCATGGTAGCGGGCGAACCGGTCGATGCCTTGTCGACCATCATCCATCGCGACTTTGCCTACGAACGCGGCCGAGCGCTGGCGGCAAAGATGAGGCAATTGATCCCGCGCCAGATGTTCGAGGTGGCAATCCAGGCGGCGATCGGGGCCAAGATCATAGCCCGCGAGACCGTGCCAGCCATGCGAAAGAACGTGATCGCCAAGTGTTACGGCGGCGACATCAGCCGAAAACGCAAGCTCCTCGAAAAACAGAAAGAAGGCAAGAAGCGCATGAAGCGCATCGGCCGCGTCGACATTCCGCAGGAAGCGTTCCTGGCCGTGTTAAAGGTAGGCGAGGGCAGCGACTAGACCCCGACGGCGTGATGAGCCCTGCGATGGTGCGACCGCTGCCTCGCCTGTCCCACCGAGCCGGGTGCCCCAGGTCTCGTGCTTTTCGAGACCTGGGATCGGCGCTCTCCGCTACTCAGCTCCTCCCACCTGTGAATTAAATGGCGAAAGTTTTTTGGAATCGCAGTTAGGTTGTTCCGAGTCGGATAGAGGAAGGAGAAAACCAGCATGAACGAGAAATCTTCGACAACCGCTCTGTTAGATGAAACCCAATCCAAGAAGTCCTACCCGGCAAAGGTGTATTCCGCGCGAAGCGCAACCTCGGCGCTAGCCCCCGGCACAATCCAGCGACGCACCCCGCGGCCGCACGATATCCAGATCGAGATTCTGTTCTGCGGAGTCTGTCATTCCGATTTGCATCAGGTCCGCAACGAATGGGAAGGCGCCATGCCCACCGTCTATCCCTGCGTCCCGGGACACGAAATCGTAGGCCGGGTAGTCAAAGTGGGCACCGCTGTCAAGAAGTTCAAAGAAGGCGATATTGCGGCCGTAGGCTGCCTGGTCGACTCCTGCGGTGTGTGCCCGAGTTGCCGCGAAGGCAGCGAGCAGTTTTGCGATGGGCCCGCGACCTTCACCTACAACTCGGAAGATAAGCAGCTTGGCGGCGTCACATACGGCGGCTATTCCGAGAGCCTTGTCGTTACCGAAGCTTTTGCGCTGCGCGTACCCAAGCAGCTCGATCTGGCCGGAACCGCCCCGTTGCTCTGTGCCGGCATTACGACCTATTCGCCGCTGCGGCACTGGAATGTGAAGAAGGGGCAGAAAGTCGGCATTGTTGGTCTGGGCGGTCTCGGCCACATGGGACTGAAATTCGCCCACGCCTTCGGCGCCCACGCCATATTGTTTACCACCTCGCCCAACAAGGCGGAGGACGCTGTACGGCTAGGTGCCGACGAGGTAGTGGTCTCGAAGAATCCATCCGAGATGCAAAAACATCTCGCCAGCTTTGACTTCATCCTCGACACGGTCTCAGCCCCGCACGATTTGAATGCCTACATCGATCTCCTCAAGCGGGACGGAACCCTAACCCTCGTGGGCGCGCCTCCCACCCCATCGCCGGTAAATGGCTTCGGTTTGCTTTTCAAAAGGCGCCAGCTCGCGGGCTCCCTCATCGGCGGCATCCGCGAGACGCAGGAGATGCTCGATTTCTGCGGCCAGCACGGCATCACCTCCGACATCGAACTGATTCGCATACAACAAATCAACGAAGCCTTCGACCGGATGCTGAAAAGCGACGTGAAGTACCGCTTCGTCATCGACATGGCATCGCTGAAGTAGGGCAGCAATACTCACGCAGGGATGGCCGCTTTCGCCGGTGTCCCCAGACCGCGCGTTTTTCGCGGGCTGGGGTTGGCGGCCGTCTAATTCATGCGGTGCGGCGGAACAAGCGCGCCTTCACAAGCTGCGGAAAAACTCGTGTAGAGACGGGGCTTGCCCCGTCTCAGATTGCTGAACAACCCTAGGCTGTGGGAAGGCCACGGCTTCAGCCGCGAAGCGACGTATGAACGCAGCCAGAGCAGTCTCCCACGCACATTTGCGGCCCGTCTCAAACCAGGTAGATCAAGTTCACCGCCCGAGTGAACTGCTGCTTCGATCTAGGAGTGCGGCCCACCAAAATCGGTGCCGCCGACAGCCGAAGCCGGGGCGGATGCGCCGGTTTGAGAGTGGGTCGGTAGGGATGACCCTACGATCATCCCTGCCAGAATCATCCCTGCGACGATCCATTTACCCAAGAACCGCCGCCAACCGGTTTCAATCCGGTTAGCGTGTACCTGCATGAACGAGATCCTCGTGCCCGAATTCCTCGTAGGCATGTTCGCCGTGGATGGATTCATCGAGGCCGATTTCCTCGCTCATCTCGTCGACTTTCACCGTCGTGAACATATCGATGATGCGTAACATCGCGTACGTAAACACGAAAGCCCATACCGACGAGAAAACCACCGCCGTAACTTGTTTCAGCAGGAACGTCGGATCGCCGTAGAGCAGTCCGTTCGCTCCCTCGGGATTAAATTGCTTGTTGGCAAAGATTCCCAGCATGACGATGCCGAGGAAGCCGCCTACTCCGTGAACTCCCCAAACATCCAACGCGTCGTCCCACTGCAGCTTGTTCTTCATCTCCACGGCGTAGTAGCAAACCACTCCAGCAGTTAATCCAATGATGACCGCCGTGGTTGGAGAAACGTAACCTGCAGCGGGAGTAACGGTCGCCAGCCCGGCAACCGCACCGGTGAGCAAGCCAAGGAGCTTAGGCTTTTTTTCGTTGACCCATGCCACCAGCAACCAGGCGACGGCCGCAAACGAGGCGGCCAAATCGGTATTGAGAAATGCGGTCGCGGTCACCGAATCGACGCGCATTTCACTGCCGGCGTTAAAGCCGTACCATCCGAACCACAGCAGGCCAGTCCCCAGGGCGACCAGCGGGATGCTGTGCGGCCCGCGATCCGCCGTGTGCCGCTTCCCCACGTACAGCACCGACGCCAACGCGGCGATACCGGCGATGTTGTGCACCACAATCCCGCCTGCGAAATCCTTCACGCCCCATTGCTGCAGGAATCCTCCACCCCAAACCATGTGGACGAAGGGAAAATATACGAAGGTCAGCCAACCAGTCAGGAACAGCATGTACGCCTTGAACGTGACCCGGTTAGTAAATGCGCCCGAGATAAGCGCGGGAGTGATAATGGCGAACATCATCTGATAAGCAATGAACACAAAAGCCGGTATCGTGTTATTCGGCGAAGGCGTAGTGAGATCGACGCCGCGCAGAAATGCGTTGTGGAAATTGCCGATGACCCCGTGCCAGTCGCCGCTGAAACACAGCGAATAGCCGTATAAATACCAGATCACCGTCGTCCAGCCCATCGAAACAAAACTCTGAATCATGATGGCAAGCACATTCTTGCGCCCGACCAGGCCGCCATAGAAGAACGCGAGGCCGGGTGTCATCAGCATGACCAGGCTGGTGCATAGAATCATGAATCCTGTATTACCAGTATCGAGATGCAGCATAGAAACTTCTCCAGTCGAAAAGGATTGTAGGTATGAAATTTGAATTCTTTGACGGCCGATGGAAAACGCGAAGGCGCGGAACTAGCCCGTACTGCCGAGCCGGAGATGAAAAAGCTCCAGAGCTCTCCGGCGGCACCATCAACATTGCCGACACAGACGATTACAAGGGGGAAACGCCAGTCCCCATCCTATGAGAGGGTCTACTTTGGCGAGCACAAGCGCCGTGAGGACTGTCACGGCTGGCTGTGACAAACACCCTGCTCTGTCCATGGGCGCTGCCAGCAGTTGCGGAACGGTTCATGCAAGCGCCAGCCGGTCGCCATGCCGGTTTGCGCCTCCCGCATTATGTGCAAATCTCATATTTAGTGACGAAAGTACTGATTCGCAAGAGGTTCTGTCGATTCCCGTTCAAGCAAGAGTTAACCAACTTAGAAACATAGCTTTAGGAAGAATAGAGCAGCTCTGAAATATCCCGACCAAACGGTCGGTCTCGCTGGATTCCGCGCCCGGCCCTTCTCATCCACAATCTTTTCCACAGGGTTGAGGTGTCCCACGGTCGGATTTTCCCGATCTTTCATCGGGACGAATCGGGACGCCGATCCCAGCCTACTCGCCCGGTTCGCTATTGCCTTCCATCATGTTGGCGAAGCGCGTGGAATTGTGCAGAAACGCCAGATTGAATTTGCCGATAGGCCCGTTACGCTGCTTGGCCACAATGATCTCGGCCCGGCCCCTGAGGTCGGGGTCGTCCTGCTTATAGATCTCCTCGCGGAAGATAAACATCACCACGTCGGCGTCCTGCTCAATCGACCCCGATTCCCGCAGATCGGAGAGTTGCGGCCGATGGTCGCCCCCCCGGCTTTCCGGAGCACGACTAAGCTGCGACAAAGCCAGTACCGGGACGCCGAGTTCCTTGGCAATCGCTTTCAGTCCGCGCGAAATTGACGAAACTTCCTGCGTCCGATTCTCAAATCGCTTGCTGCCCCCGGACATAAGCTGCAGGTAGTCAACCACAAGCAAGTCCAACCGCCCTTGTGACTGTTTCAGCCGTCGGGCCTTGGCCCGCATTTCGCTAAGGGAGACCCCTGGCGCGTCGTCGATGAACAGCAGCGAGTTGCCCAGTTCCTCCGACGCCCGGACGATTTTCTTAGTGTCGTCGCCCCAAAGCGATCCGGTGCGCAACTTGTGCGCGTCGACAATGGCGCGCGAACAGAGCAACCGTTGCAGCAAAGCCTCGCTGGACATTTCAAGCGAGAAGATGCCGACCACTTTGCCATCGTCGATAGCGGCATTCTCAGCGATGTTCATGGCAAGAGCTGTCTTGCCCATGGAAGGCCGGGCCGCCAGAATCACCAGGTCCGACTTCTGGAAGCCGCTGGTCATCTCGTCGAGATCGGTGTAGTGGGTGGCAAGTCCGGTGATGCGTGCGCCGCGTTGCAGTAGCGCGTCGATTCCGCCGGAGTTGCGAGAGATCTCCTTGAAACTCTGAAACCCCTTGCCAATGCGCTTCTCCGAGAGCTCGAAGACGGCAGCTTCGGCGTCGTTGAGGATCTCCTCGGCAGGCTCGGCCTGCTCGCTGGCCTTGGCGATGGCCGCATTGGACACGTTGATCAGCCCGCGCAGAATAGCCTTGTCGCGGACGATTCGAACGTAATGCTCAATCGAAGGCCGGTCCGGCACGCCGTCCAGCAGTCCCGAGATGTACCCGACATCGCCGACCGCTTGCAGGTCTTTCTTCTGCTCCAGCTCTTCGACCAGCGTGATGATGTCAATGGGCCGGGAAGATTCGGCCAGGTCCATCATCCGCGAATAGATCCGCCGGTGCGAGTCAATGGAAAAATCTTCCGGCTTAAGATGCTCAGCCGCATCGTTGAAGGCGTGATTGTCCAGCAGCACAGCGCCCAGGATGGAACGCTCGGCTTCGATGTTAGCCGGCAACCGCCCGATGCTGGTTTCCAGAGTGGCCACGATGTTTAAGTGAGTGCGTTGCATCGTAATCTTTTTCCGCCTGTGGACGTATGAGGAGCACCACAGGAAAACCGGGTCGAAAATAAAATATTTCCCGTCGACTCAGTTCCTATGTATTCCCACGTCACGCGTAGGGGCAGCCGCCTGGTTGGCTGTCCAGCCGAGCAAAGCTTGGCAGCTCCCTACCGCGCAGTATGCCATAAGGCGAATGAAAAGCAAATGTCTAGGCAAGTCGAGGGGCTCGTTAGTGAGATGGCGATTTTGCGACAGTCAGGCTAGGTACTTCTCATCGATTCGTAAAGCAGGGTATTATGCGGCGGATCCATTCTTGGGCGTTCCCGGATTCGGTGGCACGGCAGCATCGGTCAGTTCGCTTTCTCCGGGAAGCACTTCCCGAAGTGCCCATTCGATGCGTCTTACGGCGCCCTGAACTGTCGACGGCGGTACAGTTCCGTTAAGACTGTCGGAAGCAGCGGAGATGACCTGCAAGGCATTGCGAACGTGGTGGTTCATCAGTCGGATGGTTCGCAACTTCTTCTCAACGTCACGCTGCCGCCGACGTTCGTAAAGGAGAACCATAAGGCCGGCAGCAGTGCCCGTCAGAATATTGTCCACGAACGCTAAGAATCCATGAACGTTGTGGAGGTTTAGCCAAGCTTCCAATGCACTCCCAAGAGAAAACACACAAAAGCCCACGGCAAAGCTCTTGAGCGATCCGCCCCAGGTGTGCTGCGTCTTATGAGGATCTGGTGTCATGAGCGACCTGCCACACATCGCGACAGTATTGTCCATTTACTCCCGAATCGATCGTCAGTTCAGTGACGGAGTACACACCAAAATGTGATCTCCAAAGCCCTGGGTGTCTCTGCCTGGACAAGAGGGTGCAGCAACGCCTGGCGAACGGGTTGGCGGCGTGACCGATGCGGTAGATATTCCGGGAAGCCTTTTGACGCCGAGAGCTCGATATGGACGCTGACACCGCAGGAAACAGCAAGGCGGCCTGCGAAGCTGGCGGGCAAGCCCGCGTTGCGGTTGCGACTCTGGCGTGTGTTCGTCCTCACCGCAAGGTAAGATGTCAGCGCTCACCGGAGGTCCTCATGAGCCGTATATCAGTCGCCATCCTTCTCTTTCTCTTTGTCTCGACCTTCTCTGCCCAAAACGTCGATGCCGATCTCCTGCGCCACTTCGACTACGACCAGAAAGCTCCACTCGACATGCAAGAGGTCAAGGTCGAACAGCGCGGTGACGTCGCCATCCACGACATTTCCTACGCCAGCCCCAAGGGCGGACGCGTGCCCGCCTATCTGGTCGTCCCCAAGGGCAAAGGTCCTTTTGCCGCCGTGATCTGGGCGCACTGGTATCAGGACAATTCGGAGTTTCTCAACCGCAAGGAATTTCTCGAAGAGGCGGTGGCGCTGGCCCCGTCCGGAGTAGTCTCCCTGCTGGCCGATAGCCCGATTGCGCGCCCAGGCTACCTTGCTCCCCGCGAGCCCCTGGACGAGATCCAGATCGATCATCGGGTGCAACAGATTCTCGACGTCCGTCGCGGCGCCGACTTGCTGCTGGCCCGCCCCGATGTCGATCCCAAACGGCTAGCCTATGTAGGCCACAGTTATAACGCCGCCACCGGCGCGTTTCTGTCGGGAATCGACAAGCGCTTCAAGGCGTTCGTGCTGATGGCTGGCAACCTCTCCGACCAGGTGGACATGAAGTCTAAAGAATGGCAGGAATTTCGAACCAAAGTCGGTCCGGAAAAATTGGACTCCTTCATGGCCAAGTACTCCTGGCTAGATCAAGGCAAGTACGTAGCGCACGCAGCGCCAGCTTTGGTCTTCCTGCAATACGCAACCAAAGAAGACTTTCTAACCCCGGAGCGTGCAAGAGAGTATTTCGCCATCGTGAGCGAACCAAAGTCTCTAAAGATTTATGACGCGCCCCACGCCCTGAACGCCGAAGCCCGCCGCGACCGGATCGCCTTCCTGGTCAAGGAGCTCGATCTCAAGCCTCCCAATCTCGCAGTGATCGCCAGCATCCCAGAACTGGTGCAGCCGCCCGAAAATCGAAAATAGACTGGAGGGTTGTCCCGTCCATGCTTCGCGTCGGCGGGCGCCTTTCACCCTTTTCATCACAATCACCCGTGATAGAAATCCATTGACTTAAGACTCTTCGCGCGTGACGATAGAGATCTGATTGGGGCAGTTCCGAGGTGTATCCGTCGACCAAAGACGGTCCTCGAAACTGCCCCAAACCCATTTTCAGCGCTATTTGACAATTTAACTTGTTGATTTTCAAAGACTTTAGCTGCAAGTCCTTTAAACCCAAAGACCTGGCGGTGACTTCCTCCGAAGTCTTTGATTCCAAAAGACCGGGGGTTGGGAGGGGGGTACCCAGCCATCAACAGTTGGTTAATAATCCAAGAGTAAATAGGCAGAAAGACCAGCCAGCAGCTTCAGAGGGTTTTACTGAGAGCTGACAACTGAGAGCTGACAGCTAAAAAAACAAATGCGGCTCGGGCCAGCCACCCAAGCCGCATTGTTATCGCGGACGTTCCGACTGCTGTCTTTCGCCGAGCGAGATCGCTGAACGAGATCGCTGATCAAAAGATCATCGCGCCACCGCACTAGGAAAAAGTGCCATGCATCGATGCTCCCCTAAGGCTCGCGCTTTTAGGGTCAGGACTCAGCGTTTCCATCCTTCTCGAAAGAAGGACTTCAGGGGAGGCCGCAAAGCCCGGGCGCCGGCACACTGGACATGTGCCGAATTTCCCCCAGTGATTCCACTCTCGAGAAATCACCGGCAGCGCTGAACCTTTGTCGCAACAGATTCAGAACGTCTCACGCTTTTGACTGCAAGCACTTTGCGGCGGCGGAAGAATTTGCGCAACGGCAAACTGCGCCTGCGCTGTGTAAATACTGTGGAGCCAAAGAACTTCCTGTGGAAAGGGAAGGAAAACTGTACTTTTACTGGTGTCGCGCCCGGCAGAAAAACCGACGGTCTGCCGTACAATACCCCCGATGATTGCGCACCTTCGAGGAACGCTGCTGGCTAAGCATCCCAACCAGGCTATCGTGGAAACTCACGGAGTCGGCTATGACGTTGCCATCAGCATCCCGACGTTCACCGAGATGCCCGCCGCAGGCGCCGACGTAGCGCTCCACATCCACACTCATGTTCGCGAGGATGCGTTAAGTCTGTACGGATTCTTGCGTCTGGCCGAGAAACACCTTTTCGAAAAGCTGCTCACCGTAAGCGGAATTGGTCCGACGCTCGCGATCAAGATCCTGAGCGGCATGCCCGCCGACGAGATGGTAGGCGCGATTCGCGGTGGCGACTTGGCGCGGCTCACGCGCATTCCAGGCGTGGGCAGAAAGACGGCCGAGCGCATGGTGCTGGAACTGCGCGACAAGCTGCCAGCGCCGGGAGCGTCGGACACTTCCATGAGCACGCCGCAGGCCAGCCCAATCGAGGAAGATGTCATTTCCGCGCTGGTCAATCTGGGCTATCAGAGAACTGCAGCGGAAAGGGCCCTACTGGCGGCCCGGAGCGGCAAGAGTCCTCAGAGCTTTGACCTGCTCTTTCGCGAGGCGCTGGGTTCGTTGTCAAAGTGACTCCCGCCAAACGAGTGCCACACATTCCGGTAGAGACGCGGCTTGCCGCGTCTCCTTCGGCGCTCGCGGGGAAGATGCGCGGAGGTATATATGGACACCAAGAGAGGTGTTTAGTTGCCCACGAAGCGCAGATAGAGGTCGCGGTCGTCGCGGCAGGTTTCCGCCATTTGCTTCACCTTCTCCCAGGCCTCTAATTGCGAGTCGTCGCGGACGCGAGCTTTCGCACGATCCCATTCCTGGAGGAACGCTTTCATCTGCAGGTGGTTGAACACGGTTTTTCCGAACGGATCAATGCCGCTGAGCAGCACGAAATCTGCATGGCTGGTGACGGGAACCACGCCGTGCAGCATAACCCACTCGCTCCGTTCGCCGAGATCGTCTTCCAGCTTCACCACCAGGGACATCGTTATCCTCACCCGAGCCAAAACTACTGGCCGCAATGTACCAGCCCGAGGGGAAGTTGTCCAAGGGAATAGCCCACGTAGGGACGGACGCATTCGTCCGTCCAGCCGAGCGAAGCTCGGCAGTCTCTAGGCCGCTCGCAATCGCAAGCTTGGCACCGCTCTTACGCTTCGCCGACGCGCGTACCGTGCTGAAAGTGGTATTGCAGAATCTTCGCGGCCAACGCGGGGCTTACACCCTGCCCTTGCGCTTCGACCGAGCGCACCACTTCTCCGCGGCAGATGACTTCGGTGGCAGCCAGTCCCGCGATTTCCGCCGGCAGCACCAGGCTGATTTCCAGGAGCGCGTTCGGACGGAGCAATTCCTGCGCCTGGAACAGCACTCCGGAACGGCTGATGTTCTCGGTGGTGCCCGGGCGCCAGCTCTGTTCCCCGAGCGGACGATAGCGCAGCGGAAGATGGAGGTTGAAACGCCGGGCCCGGAACGGCGGAACTTTCCTTCCCGCAACCACACTTGGACCGGGGCGGGATGACATCGCGGCCTCTAGCGGGATGGGCTCGGAATCCAGCACTTCGCGAACACGGTCTTTCAGAGCGGGAAGGCTGAACGGCTTTTGCAATAAATTAACGCCGGCATCAAGCGTCCCGTCATGTCCAATGGCGTTTTCGGTGTAACCCGACATGTAGAGCACCCGGATTTCGGGCAGCAGCTTGGCAATATTCGTTGCCAATACGCGGCCATTCATCCCGGGCATAATCACATCCGTGAGCAGCATGTCGATGGTGCCGTGGTAGCCGTCCACGATTTGCAGGGCAGCGGCGCCGTCTTCGGCTTCGAGGATCTTGTACCCCTGCGTTTCCAGATACTGACGGGCAAGCCGCCGGAGGTGGGTTTCATCTTCGACGAGAAGAATGGTCTCCTGCCCATGATCGGGGCGGGGAAGGCCGAGAGAATCTTGCGCCGCAGCGGCCTCTTCGCGGCCATCGACTCGCGGGAAATAGGTGCGGAAGGCCGTGCCGCGCTGCGGTTGGCTGTCGACGAAGATAAACCCGCCGCTCTGTTTCACGATGCCATACACAGTAGAGAGGCCGAGGCCGGTGCCTTTGGCTCCCTTGGTGGTAAAGAAAGGCTCGAAGATGCGGGACTGGGTTTCGCCGTCCATGCCGATGCCGGTGTCGCTGATGGCGATCATGATGTAGTCGCCCGGGGTGAGCGGGGTATGAGTCCGCGCGAAATTTTCGTCGAGCGTGACGTTGGCGGTCTCGATGGTCAGCTTGCCGCCTTGCGGCATGGCGTCGCGAGCGTTCACGGCAAGGTTCATGATGACTTGGTCGATCTGGCCGGGATCGGCGCGGACCGCGCCCAGTCCGGGGCCGGGAACCATCACCAGATCGATATCCTCGCCGATCATGCGAGTCAGCATCTTCAGATTCTCGGCAACCACCTCATTCAGGTCGAGCACCTTGGGCGCCAGCATCTGTTTGCGACTGAACGCCAGCAATTGCCGGGTCAGCGAAGTGGCGCGCTGCGTGGCGTTGGAGATTTCCTGTGCCGGTCCGCGCAGCTGGGGATCGGGTCCAAGACGTTCCAGCAGAAACTCGGAGTAGCCGGAGATCACCATCAGCAGGTTGTTGAAGTCGTGCGCGATGCCGCCGGCGAGGCGGCCGATCGCTTCCATCTTTTGCGCCTGACGGAATTGCAGTTCCAGAGTGCGGGTTTCAGTCACGTCTTCCATAAAAATCTCGAAGGTGCCTCCGGCTTTGCTGTTCGCAATCGAGCGGCCGGAGATGCGCGCCACAATGGGCGCGCCATCCTTCCGGACGCACTCCATGGTCAGGTTGTTGAATTCTTTGCCGGCGTGAAAATAATCGGCAGTTTGAAACCACTGCTGGGCATCGGCGTACAGGCTTCCCAGGTGCCGGCCCGTGAGCTCGGCGGCGCTGTCATAGCCCAACATCGCCACCAGCGCGGGGTTTGCGTCCTGCAAAGTACCGAAGGCATCGCAACGACAGATGCCGTATGGCGCGTTCATCACCAGCGAGCGAAAATTGGTTTCCGACCGGCGTAAGCTTTCCTGGGCAGCGCGGAGGGCGGCGTTGAACCAGCAGATCAGCAGGGCCACCGCGAAGAACAAGGCGAGGTGCGCGATCGCCTTGCGATACTCGCTGGGAGTCAGTTCTCCGGCAAACGAATAGTAGGCGCTGACGGTGAGCGCAAAAGAGGTGGCGGCGAGTCCCGGCTTCCATCCTCCGTACCAGGCACTCACCATGACCGCGACCGCGAACACCACCAGTCGGCTCTCCGCGATATCGGAGAAAAACAAGGTGGGGATGAGCGCCAGAACCGCACTGAGGAGAGCGACTCCATAGCGCAGTAGGGGATCGCGCGAAGGAGGTACGGCCAAGCTGCGGATGAGGGGGAGTTTCATTCGCATAGATACATGCTATGCGCCAACCGTGCGCCGAGCGAGTTACGACAGTCCACCGCAGCTTCCTGGCGGCACAGTGGCCAGAGGTACACCGGCCAGGAAGAACAGAAGGACAGTGGAACGCCGGGCGTCCTCGCCCGGCTGAACGCACGAGAAACCCGTCCCTGCATAATCGCTCAACCTGGGGTAAAGCTCGGCCAGAAGGAAACGTCTTGCCAACAGCCTAATCTCAAACCTTGTTCCTGCAAAACACTTTCGTGCAAAATTGGAGAGCGGGAATATCGGCGGGCAACAGGACTTGCAACCGTGGCCGGCAACGACGAAACTAACGGAGCATCCAGGGAATGCCAAATGAATATCGGTATTTTCGGCGGCAGCTTCGACCCCATCCATCGCGGACACCTGACCCTGGCCCAGTCGGCCGCCAGCCGCTACTCTCTGCGGCAGGTGCTGTTTGTGCCCGCCAATGTCCCTCCCCATAAACAGAAACAGCCGCTCACTCCCTTCATCCATCGTTATGCCATGGTGGCGCTAGGAACGCAGGACGAAAAACGATTCCTGCCCTCGCTGCTGGAGGCGCCAGAATCCGTAAACACCCACGTAGGGACGGCCGCCCTCGGCCGTCCAGCGGGGCGAAGCCCCGCAGTTGCAAATTATTCCATCGATACGGTTCGACGCCTGAAACAAACCCTCAAGAAATCCGACCGCCTTTTCTTCCTGATAGGAATGGACGCGTTCCGCGACGTGGCCAACTGGCACGAGGCGCGCGCTCTTCTCGGGGAATGCGATTTCATCGTGGCCAGCCGTCCCGGATATTCCTTGCGCGACGTGGCCGAGTCGTTGCCGGAAGGTTTGCGGCCCCCGGCGGCGGTGACGGGCCCGTTTCATAGGCAGCCCGCAAAAGGTGATCTCGTTCTTCCCGGCGTTACCCTGCACCTGCTGGAAGGCGTAAACCAGAGCGTCTCTGCGACCGCGATTCGGGCGGCCGCTGCCGAGGGCAAGCCGCTGGCACGATGGCTGGACCCGCGCGTGGCGGATTATGTGCGGAAGCACGGGCTATACCGGAAGGGCGCGTGAGAACTGGTCGCCACGAGGCCGGGCGAGAGCGGGAAATGGGTGGTGCAGTCGCCTGCTAACAACAATTACACCTGTAATCATCTCCAACAATAGCGTTCGGTGTCTAATGGAGGCATGAGAAAAGGCACTGTCTTCTGTATTGCCATCGGATTGGCAATGGGTTGCAGTAGTCCTCTGCAAAGGTCCACTGGCAACAACACCAAACCGCAAGAACTCAGATCGTCAACAAGCGACGTCAACAGGTCATTACTTCGATGTGAGCTTCGCGGGCCTGATTTGGGAGGATGGTGGTCTCCTGCTTCGCGTCATCACCTGCATTTTCTCCTTTTCTGGCAGACGAGCGGAGTCAAGGTGTATCAGGATTGGAACTCGTGGGGCTACGACGCACGCTCGTTCGTGGGCAGGGACGCCAATGGGCGCGCGTACGAATTTGCAGCTCGACCAAGGGAATTTACCAAGAACGCCCCGGCGACTTTAGGGCTCAGCGCGGGGGATTTTCTGATTACGAATGTGTATCTTTGCGATGGCTCATGGTATGTGTCTCCGAAGCTCCCGTCAGGGCAACCGGCCACACTCAGCCTGTCTGGGCGATTTCGTATTTCAGCTGGTGGGGACGCGGCTAAACATGGAGTGTGGACCGGGGAGATTCAATCAGCGGCACCTCTGGAGGTTTACTTGAGCAAGGACTGCGTGCGAGCTCTCAATGCCAGAGACTGGCAGTACGGCCCTCCCCTGTCTGAATGACAATAAATCCCCATTCCACAAGTAATCCGCGAGGATGCGCCTGTGACCGCTCGACAGGGCGAACCAGACTTCCCCTCCGCGCGATGGCGGCGCTCCCCCCCACCTCGCCGCCCGCAGGTTACAATCAGTGAGCCCGTATGAAGAAAAAGGACGACCTCCAACACCAGGTATCTGAAGCCCTCCTGGCCTGCCAGGACAAACAAGCGCAAGATGTCGCGATTCTCCAACTGGAAAAAGATTCGGGAGCGTTCACCGACTATTTCGTGATGTGCAGCGGCGCGAATCCCCGGCAAATCCAGGCCATTGCCGATGCGGTGGACGAGCGACTGGAAGCACTGGGCCTGCGCGTAACTCACTCCGAGGGCTACAAACAGGCGGAATGGGTGCTGCTCGACTACGTCGA